>NZ_JBHYOB010000088.1:0-1004 GCF_042744565.1 Streptomyces sp. NPDC058812 | reverse complement strand
GGTGCCCGGCGGTCAGGATCAGGATGAGCGCGGCCTGGACGAGCAGCAGCGCTTTGAGGCTGACGCGGTCGACGGCCCAGCCGACGACGGGGACGACCAGGCCGACGATGCCGATGGCGGTCCCGAGGGCGGGGGAGCCCAGCGCTGCGGTGGCACGGCTGAGCGGGTCGCGGCGTACGTCTGAGATTGGTTCCTCCCCCGGATCCGGCCTGGTGGGGGCCGGAAGGGTTCATGATTCCCGACCGGGTGGCCCGCCTCAAGAAATCCGGCAACTCGCAGGCTGGTTGGCCGGGACCCGCATGACCGGGTGGCCGGATCGGGGCTGGCGGCCGGGAGGTCAGGCCTGGTCGTCGGCCTGCTGCAGGGTGATGTCGTAGGCGACGGCCCACCGGTGGGCGGGGATCAGGAGGTTCGCGGTTTCCACGGGGCGGCCGGCGTCGTCGTAGTAGGTCCGCTCGATCAGCGTCGCGAGCGTGCCGGCCGGGATGCCGAGCTGCTGCGCCTGGTCGCGGTCGACCTGCACAGGCCGGGGTCGCTCCACCGTGCGCACCACGCGGATGCCGAGGTGGGCCATGCGGTCCACGACGCTGCGCCCGGCGAAGGGGCCGCCGTCGGGCAGGACGACGGCGCTCTTGCCTGTGATGGCCATCGGCTCCCAGCTGGTGGAGAGCATGACGGGCCGGCGGGCGGCGTCGAGGAACTCGTACGCCGTGCGCACGCAGTGTTCGCCCGCCGCGATGTCCAGGCGCTCGGCGATGCCGGCGGGGGCGGGGAACTTGGCGGTGCTCTGCGCCTCCCAGGAGGCGACGCCCTCCGGGGCGAGCGGGGCGCTGGGGTACCCGGGAGCGGGGCAGCGGCCCATGGGCACCTGCTCCTCCAGAGCCCGGACGTATGTCCCCGAGCCGGCACGGCCCTCCAGCAGCCCTTCGGTGATGAGCAGCTCCTGGGCGCGGCGGACGACGTTCTCGCCGACGCCGTACTTCTGGCCCAGGACGGTGCGGGAG
>NZ_JBHYOB010000087.1:0-1012 GCF_042744565.1 Streptomyces sp. NPDC058812 | reverse complement strand
CCCATACTAGGGGTCGGGGCGTCTTTCCGCGCCCCGGCGGGAGGGAGTTCACCCATGGGGCACTTCGCCAACACCGCGCAGGCCGAGGCCTGGAACGGATACGAGGGCGCGCAGTGGGCCCGCAGCCAGGAGCGCTGGGACGCCGTCAACGACGGCTTCAACCAGCCCCTCCTGGACGCCGCGGCCATCCGCGGGACCGACACCGTCCTGGACGTCGGCTGCGGAGCCGGCCGCACCACCCGCCTCGCCGCCCGGCGCGCCGTACGCGGCCGGGCGCTCGGCCTGGACCTGTCGGATCCGATGCTCGCCAGGGCCCGCGAGAGCGCCGAGCGCGAAGGGGTCGCGAACGCCGCCTTCGTCCAGGGCGACGCCCAGGTCCACCCGCTGGAAGCCGAGGGGTTCGATGCGGTCATCAGCCGGTACGGCATGACCTTCTTCACCGATCCGGTCGCCGCGTTCGCCAACCTCCACCGGGCGCTGCGCCCCGGCGGCCGGCTGGCCTTCGTCTGCGCGGCCGAGGCCGAGGCCAACGAGTGGCTCGCCGCGCTGGCCTCCCTCGGCGACGTCCTGCCGCTCGGCGGCTTCGGAAAGGCCGGCGCCCCCGGCATGTTCTCCCTCACCGATCCCGGCCGCATCCGCGGCCTGCTCACCGCGGGCGGGTTCGACGGGATCGGGGTGCGGCGCGTCGAGGCGGCGGGGAAGTGGGGCGCGGACGCGGCGGACGCCGCGGCGTTCCTGCTGGACTCCGGTCCCGGACGGCATGTGCTCGACCAGGTGAGCGAGGCCCGGCAGGACGCGGCGCGCCGGGGGCTGACGGCCGCTCTGGAGCGTCATGAAGCGGACGGCGGGGTGTGGCTGCGGAGCAGTTCCTGGCTGGTCACCGCCGTGCGCGGCGAGGCGGCGGCACGGAGCTGAGCTGACCGCAGCCGCGGCAGGGCAGGGGCCCCGGCCCGTACGCAGGCCAGCGGCCCGTACGCACGCCCACTCCGCGCCCGTACGCGGGGCCCCCGGC
>NZ_JBHYOB010000086.1:0-1013 GCF_042744565.1 Streptomyces sp. NPDC058812 | reverse complement strand
CAGAAGTACGCGGCCACCGGTGAGGGCCTGCCGATCCACGCGGCTGGGTCCCACTTCGATGAGCTGGTGACGGAGATGGAGCAGCGGGGGCTGATCAGCAAGTGAGTAAGGGTCCCACTCCCGAGGAACTGCGCGCGCGCCGGAAGCTCCGCAGGCAGCAGGAACAGGAAGCGTCAGGGGGCGCTGTGGCGACCCTGACCGAGGGCGACGTTGCCCAGGGCCGGCCGCAGCCGATGATCCGGTTCGAGCAGCTGCCAGCCGCGGTGGACGCGCCCGACGCCCAAGGGCCGCTCACCGCCGAGGAAGAAGAGACGTGGGAGCTGTGCCAGCGCTCCTTCGCCCAGTACAAGGACGCGTGGTTCGTCGCGGCCGGCGCGCTGGACATCTCGCTGCGGGGGCGGCTGTGGCGGCGGGACTACGACACCGCCGAGGCGTTCATCCGGAACGTGGCGGACATGTCAACGTCGAACGCCTACCGGCAGATCGCTGGGGCGCGGATCGCGGCGCTCCTGGCCGAGCCCCCGCGTCTCGAACTCGAATCGAACGATCTGTCCCGCATGCGGGACTCGGAGAACGTGCGGGCCTACGTGATCAGCCAGCGCGCGGCCGAGAGTCTGACCCCCATCCGTGAGGACTACGGGGAGGACGCGGCCGCCGAGGCGTACCGGACGGTGGCCGACGCGACCGGTCGCGACAAGGTCAGCCAGAAGACCATTGTCGGCATCGTCAACCAGTTCCCCCGCAAGGCCGTGGAAGAGCTGGATGCCGAGCAGCGTCGGGAGCGCATCCACGCACTCGCGGTGCGGCAGGCCGCCGCCGAGGCGGCCGCCAAGGCGCAGTCGGCCCCGGTGGGACCGGTTGCGGCGTTCGCGGCATACGTGGCCACCGCCGCGGCGTTCGCGGGCAAGACGGACGGGTTGGCGGCCGCGTACGCTGCGGCCGCCGAGGCGGACCCCGTGGAGGCGAAGCGCCTCGCGGTCCGGCTGCGGGACCATCTGACGGTGGTGGTCGAC
>NZ_JBHYOB010000085.1:0-1044 GCF_042744565.1 Streptomyces sp. NPDC058812 | reverse complement strand
GCAGCTAGGAGTAGCGGGAGGGGTCAGGCTCCGATACCGACAGAAGAGACGTATGCATAGGCTGCATATTCGGAATCGAGGTCGGAAATGACGTCGTCCCAGATTTCGTCCACCAGGGCTTCATCCCGAGCGCCCCACGCAGTTACCAGGTCGGTCCAGATGTACCGGACGGTGATAGATCGGTCGCTCAGGGGGCGGCTGTACTTGGAGTCGACCTGGCTTTGGTCGACGGGGTAGATCTCCATGCGGCGGCCCTGGCCGTTGTTGTCGAGGTGGCGGGCCAGCCAGCCGGAACGGATCAGGTTTTCGCGCCGACGCTCCCAGTAGGCAGCGTCAATCCGCTCCCGGCTCGCCGGGGAGGGGCTGCCCTTGCCACGCGTCCAGGAACGCAGCGTACGGGCCGTGACGCCCTGTTGGGCCAGCGCCTCGCGGCCGGCTGGGCTGTCGAGGTACCGCAGGCGGGCGGCCAGGCCGCGGCGGGACGTGACGGGCGAGGCGATGCCGGAGGAGTGGACGATCCGGTTGAGCTCCAGGATCAGGGCCTCGCCGCCCTTCATGCCCCGCGCGTCGTGCTTGCGCCAGTCGCCCCAGCGGGCCCACAGGTCCTCGGATCCGGCCATCAGCGCTTACCCCCAAGAATGTAGGTGTTCTTTTCCTTCACCTGGTTCAGGTCCCGGCCCTCGGAGAACACCGAACGCCAGTCACCCACGACGTGCAGTTCATCCGTTCCAGAAATCTCCACGACCTGAAGCCCCGCCTTGTGGGCCTTATTTGCCTTCATCCACAGATTCGCGAATGCTTTCGCGCGGATGATGTGCATCCAGTCCGGCCGGCGGAGTTCACGGTTCGCGGTCGATTCGCCCACCGTGGATACCAATTTAGAATACATGGCTTTCACGTAGTTCACGGTCAGTTCGTCGCCCTCGGCAATTGCGGTTTTCCGCGTTTCCGCCAGCGCGCGGCGCAGTTTTTCCAGCAGGCCCTCGGTCGCTCCGGAGACGAGTGAGCGGTGAATGGTCGGGGCGTCTGCGAGGCCTTGACGGG
>NZ_JBHYOB010000084.1:0-1110 GCF_042744565.1 Streptomyces sp. NPDC058812 | reverse complement strand
CCCACACCCACGGCCACCCCACCACCTGGCCCACCACCCCCACCTGGACCCACCTCCCCACCTACCCCTTCCAACACCACCCCTACTGGCTCGACACCCCCACCACCACCCCCACCGACGCCACCACCCTCGGCCAACAACCCACCCACCACCCCCTCCTCGGCGCCGCCATCAACCTCCCCGACCACACCACCCTCTTCACCGGACGCCTCAACCTCACCACCCACCCCTGGCTCACCGACCACGCCGTCCACGGCACCGTCATCCTCCCCGGCACCGCCCACCTCGACCTCGCCCTCCACGCCGCCACCCACCTCGGCCACCACCACCTCGACACCCTCACCCTCGAAACCCCCCTCACCCTCACCCCCGACCAAACCCTCACCCTCCAACTCACCCTCACACCCCCCGACCAACACGGCACCCACACCATCACCATCCACACCCACCCCCACACCAACAACCCCGACCAACCCGCCACCTGGACCCGCCACGCCACCGCCACCCTCACCCCCCAACCACCCACCACCCCCACACCCCAACCCCCCACCACCTGGCCCCCCACCCACGCCCAACCCCTCAACACCACCCACCTCTACCACCACCTCACCACCCTCGGATACGACTACGGCCCCACCTTCCAAGGCCTCCACCACGCCTGGCGCCACCACAACACCATCTACGCCGAAACCACCCTCCCCCCCAACACCCCCACCACCGGCCACACCCTCCACCCCGCCCTCCTCGACACCGCACTACACTCCCTGCTGGTGGGAAGCGACGGCGAAGAGCTGCGTCTGCCCTACGAATTCACGGGAGTGCGGGTGTACGGCACGGGCGCCGACGCCGCGCGGGTACAGGCGATCCTGGGTGCGGACGGAACGGCTCGTATCACGCTCACCGACGAGTCCGGAAGCGCCCTCATGGACATCGAGGCGCTGGTCACGCGTGAGGCCGATGCCGCCCAACTGGCCGCCCTGGCGCGCAACGCGCACCGTGCCCCGTTGCTGGCCTGCGAGTGGGTTGAGGTGGCTGAGGAAGCCGAGCCCTCAACACCCCCAACCCGTGCCGTCATCGGTGAGGCGTTGCCCGGACTCCCCGACGACACAC
>NZ_JBHYOB010000083.1:0-1144 GCF_042744565.1 Streptomyces sp. NPDC058812 | reverse complement strand
CTCGTACCCGGACCACTGCGCCCACCAGCCGGCCGTGGCCAGCACGAGACGCGCCAGCGCGCTGCCACCGGCCCGGCGCTGCCTGCCCGTCATCACCATCACCGCCTACGCCCCGCGCCCCTGACGGGTGCGGCCTGCTGCCGGTGGGCGGGGACCGCGGCCTCCGCCGGGGCCGGCCGGCCGGGGGCCGCGGCGGCAGTGGGGGTGGTGGTGGAGCGGGAGCGGGCGGCGGCCGCGGACGCCCGGGGCCGGGAGGGGGCCGGTGCGCCGGGCGGGGTGGTCAGGGAGGTGAGGGTGGCGTCGACGAGGCGGCCGACCAGGGCGCTGCCGGTGGCTTCCTGCCAGGAGGTGGCGGTGGTGAGGCGGTTCAGGTGCTGGGCGTCGGTGTCGGTGCCGTGATGTTCGCCGAGCTGCTGCATGCGGGGTCTCGGTGTCGCGGCGGTGCTCGTACTCCTGGCAGCGGGCCGGCGGATGCGGCCGGAAAACCCCGCCCAGGTTCGGAGGATTCTTGTCGTATCGCGGGCGAGTCGCATACGTTGACCTGCATGTATAGGGGGATGGAGCTAGCGGGCCGCTACCGGCTCGAGAGCCGGTTGGGGCACGGCGGCATGGGCGAGGTATGGGCGGCGTCCGATCTGAGGCTGCGCCGTACCGTCGCGGTCAAGACGGTACTCACCTCCCATCTGCGTGACGAACGGCTCGCTGCCCAGGTCCTGGCCCGTTTCCGCCGTGAGGGCGAAGCAGCCGCCCGGCTGAACCACCGCAACATCGCCGTCGTCCACGACCTGGGCGAGCACCGGGAGACGAGCGCCGACGGGCAGGTGGAAGTCTCTCCGTTTCTCGTCATGGAGTTCCTGGAAGGTCGTGATCTCGCGACGGTCCTGCGCGAGGACCACCCCGGCGGGCTCCCGCTGGAGCAGGTGGTGGAGTACGGCGCCCAGGTGTGCGACGGGCTGGCCGCCGCCCACACGCAAAACATCGTCCACCGCGACATCAAGCCGGCCAACCTCATGCTGCTCGACGACGGCACCGTCAAGATCTGCGACTTCGGGATCGCCCAGGTCCAGGACGGCACGATCGGCCTGACCATGACCGGAGCGCTGCTCGGCAGCCCTCACTACATGGCTCCCGAGCAGCTCAGAGG
>NZ_JBHYOB010000082.1:0-1150 GCF_042744565.1 Streptomyces sp. NPDC058812 | reverse complement strand
TGCTCGTCGTCGCTGGTCGCCCTGCACCTGGCCGCCCAGGCGCTGCGGGGCGGGGAGTGCCGGCTCGCGCTGGCCGGAGGCGTCACCGTCATGGCCACCCCCGGGATGTTCGTGGAGTTCAGCCGCCAGCGTGGGCTCGCCCCGGACGGCCGGGTGAAGGCGTTCGCCGACGGTGCCGACGGCACGGTGTGGGGCGAGGGTGTGGGTGTCCTGGTCCTGGAGCGGCTGTCCGACGCCCGGCGCAACGGACACCGCGTGCTGGCGGTGATCCGCGGTTCCGCGGTCAATCAGGACGGTGCGAGCAATGGTCTGACGGCGCCGAACGGTCCGTCGCAGGAGCGCATGATCCGGCAGGCCCTGTCGGCCGCCCGGCTGGCCCCGGCCGAGGTGGACGTGGTGGAGGCGCACGGGACCGGCACCAAGCTGGGCGACCCGATCGAGGCGCAGGCGCTGCTGGCGACCTACGGTCAGGGACGCGCCGAGGACGCGGAGCCGCTCTGGCTGGGCTCGGTGAAGTCGAACATCGGGCATGCGCAGGCTGCTGCGGGTGTGGCGGGTGTGATCAAGATGGTCGAGGCGTTGCGGCACGGGGTGCTGCCCCGGACCCTGCATGTGGACGAGCCGACCCCGCACGTGGACTGGGAATCGGGCCAGGTCCGGCTGCTGGACGAGGCGAGGCAGTGGCCGGACGCGGGTCGTCCCCGCCGGGCGGGGGTGTCCTCGTTCGGGATCAGCGGCACCAACGCGCACGTGATTCTGGAGCAGGCGCCCGTTGACGAGTCCTCCGGGCAGGAGCCCGAGCAGGATGCGGACGGGCTGGACGGGCTTGTGGTGTGGCCGGTGTCGGCGAAGACGCCCGGGGCGTTGCGGGAGCAGGCGGTGCGGCTGGCCGCGTATGTGCGCGGCGCCGGTGAGGATCTGGACGCGGCGGCTGTCGCGCACACCCTCACGCATGGGCGGGCCCGTTTCGATCTGCGGGCTGCGGTGCTGGGTGAGTCGCGGGCGGATCTCCTCGCGGCGGTGGAGGCACTGGCCGCGGGTGAGGCCCACCCGTCCCTGGTGAGCGGGACGGTTGCGGGGGGCAGGACGGTGTTCCTGTTCACCGGTCAGGGTGCGCAGCGTCCCGGGATGGGGCGGGACTTGTATGAGG
>NZ_JBHYOB010000081.1:0-1188 GCF_042744565.1 Streptomyces sp. NPDC058812 | reverse complement strand
GTGCTGAGAAAGCCTCTAGATGGAAGGGTTCAGGATAATCTACGAAAGTGGAAAACAGGTGGATTCAGGAGAATTTCAGCTGACAGGCCATTTGGCGATGTCATTAAATCTCATCCGACGCCAGCACATGAAAAAAAGATAGCGCCACATCCGTCATTAAAGCCGCAAAATTTCATGAGGCAATTAGTGAGGGCAGTGCTTCCTTTAGGAGAGGGGATTATTCTCGATCCATTTATGGGGGGCGGCTCCACATTAGCAGCTGCAAACCATATAGGTTATGAGAGCATTGGAGTTGAAATAGACCGGGAGTTCTTTGATTTGGCGGAGAAAGCTATCCCCGCGCTATCAGCCCTTCCAAGCAAGGAAAATAACTAAACTAAATCCTTGTAAACCCAGCTTTCTCTGAGCTTCTTCAACCCTTCTTTGTGAAGGGTTGCTGTTCTGGTTCCTAATGCACCACGATCATTACGACGGAAGTCATTTTCATCAACGTGGCAAAGATATACCTCGGTAAATTTCATCGACTTTCTGTCTGAGGCCGGTTCAGTCTCATTATCTACATTGTAGACAAATACGCACATCCATTGAGATCTTGCCCCATGAGTATCGACGGCACCCCCATTTTTCCTGGTGGTTTTTATTTCAATGCCGTCTTCCCCTGAGGAGATACTGTCATTCGGATACTTGCCTCTAACAACTAGGTCTGGATGTCCATTGAAATGCTTGTTTTCAACAAGTGATCTTGAAAATTTAGCGAGGGAAGCTGTGATCATATCTGAAATGAGGCCAGACATAGCTGCTGGTCTCATCATGTCATCAAGCCTATGCAATCCTTTGTTTGATAGTAAATTGTTCACATCATGGAAGAAGTCATAAATATCTTCCATTGCGTGCTCAAAATCACTAATCCTTAGCGAATACGGCAGATCGAGCTCTGGGTTAAACCCCTGTCGATTAACTACTGACCTGTCTTGCATCTTAGTTCCTTGAATAAGATATAAAAGTTCGAAAGCTCTTTGTCATATCTTACCAAGAAGATCCTTGACGATCATTGTCGTTTGGGCGTAGCCTCTTGAAACGAAAAAACCGCCTGGGGAGGCGGTTTAATCGAAGGTTAAGTCAGTTGGGGAACTGCTTAACCAGGTAACTGGCTTGGTGGAGCGCAGATACCAAATACTGTCCTTCCAG
>NZ_JBHYOB010000080.1:0-1257 GCF_042744565.1 Streptomyces sp. NPDC058812 | reverse complement strand
GCCCCGAGGTCTCGACGTGCTCGTACGGGACCTCCAGATCCCCCGCGCGTTGCCGGTACCGGTACGCGGCTTCCGCGCCCCGGCGCCAGTCCTGCCGTTCGGTGTTGATGACGGTGTAGCTGATCCACTTCGCGATGAGCGCGGGGTCGCGGGGGGCTGCGAACCGGAGCAGGAGCCGGCCCTCCTCTTCGCCCTCGGCGGGTACCGGACCGACCGGCAACGACGGGTCGACGACGCGTTTCCTGGGCTCCTGCGGAATCGCGAGCATTTCCACAGCTTTTTCATGATGCGCCCGGATTCCTTCCAAAATCCGGATAAGTGGGCGGTAGGAATTAGAGGAAAGCATGTCCTCTGGTTTTTCATCCACACCCAGAAAGATGGGCACGATCAGGGTGGCCATCTTGCCCTGGCCGGGGTGCTGGCGCAGGGCTCGGCCGATGGCCTGGACGATGTCGACGGCCGACCCTTTGGGGTCGACCAGGGCTACCGAGTCCACACTTCTGATGTCGACGCCCTCGCCCAGTACCCGGCAATTCGAGAGCACGGCGCGCCCGGCCCGGCGTCCGAAGTCGGCGAGGACCGTCTGCCGGTGGGAGCCGTCGTGTTCCCCGCACAGCCATCCCGACCACACCTTCTCGGGATGCCGGGCCGGGTCCACTTGGTGCAGGCGGGCGGCGACGCGGTGCAGGCCGGCGGCGAAGGCCTCCGCCTCGATCGTCCGGTGGTGGAAGGTGATCGTGGTCTGCAGCCCGTGGGCGGACATGGTCTCCAGCAGCGCGGTCTGCAGCGCGGCGAGCCGCTCACCGCGCAGCTGCTCCTCGTACCGCTCCTCCCCGTTCAGCCGGTCCGGGGTGACGACGGGGTCGGTGAGCTCGGCGACGACGATCTGGTACTTCGCGAGCAGTCCGCGGGAGATGGCGGATGCGAGGGACAGCTCGTACACGACGGGTCCGAACACCTTCTCGTCGTCCATCGAGCACGCCAGCTCCTTCGGCAGCCGGTCCCAGCGCGGCCTGCTGACATAGACCCGCCCCTCCGCCTTCCCGCGCTCCTCCTCCTCGGCGAGCCAGCGCGCCTCCTCCATCTCACGATCCTGCGCCCGGGACCGCGGGGGTCGTTCCATCCAGATCCTGGGGGTGGCGCTCATGTAGAGCCGGCGCATCGCGGGGATCACATCCTGGCGGTGGACGTCCGCCCAGGCCTTCCCCGCCGACCCCGAGGTGCGGTGTGCCTCGTCGACTACCACCAGGTCGAAGA
>NZ_JBHYOB010000079.1:542-1374 GCF_042744565.1 Streptomyces sp. NPDC058812 | reverse complement strand
GGACCGACCTCGTGTCGAGTCCTTGGATTAGGTCGCTGCGTGGTTCCGCATGAGCTCGTGACCAGTACGAACACCCGAAGATTTTGATCTACTGCGGCATCGACTGGGCGGAGAAGACGCACGACGTCGCCCTGGTCGACGACAGCGGGCAGTTGGTGGCCAAGCGGCACATCACCGATGACGCCGCTGGCTACAAAATCCTGCTGGATCTGCTCGCTGAGTACGGCGACACGGAGGAGGCCCCGATCCCGGTCGCGATCGAGACATCCCGGGGCCTGCTGGTCTCGGTGCTGCGGACCGGCAAACGACCGGTGTTCGCGATCAACCCGATGGCCGCGGCCCGCTACCGAGACCGGCATTCCGTCTCACGCAAGAAGTCCGACCCGGGCGACGCTCTGGTCCTGGCCAACGTGCTGCGGACCGACATGCACGCTCATCGGCCGCTTCCGCAGGACAGCGATCTGGCCCGCGCCGTCGCCGTCCTCGCCCGCGCTCAGCAGGACGCGACCTGGAACCGCCAGCAGATCGCCAACCAGCTCCGCTCCCTGCTGCGCGAGTACTACCCGGCCGCTCTCGTGGCCGTCGAACCCTGGAAGAACGGGCTCTGCCGACCCGAGGCTTACCAGCTCCTCAAGCTGGCCCCGACGCCGGCCAAGGCCGCTCGCCTCACGCGCACACAGTTACAGACCGCGCTCAAGCGGGCCGGTCGTCAGCGAGGCATCGCCGCCGACACCGAACGGTTCCGCGAGGCCTTCCGAGCCGAATGGGCCCGCCAGCCGCAGCTGGTCGAGGACGCGCTCGGTAAGCAGATGCTTGCTCTCCTGATTCAGCT
>NZ_JBHYOB010000079.1:0-532 GCF_042744565.1 Streptomyces sp. NPDC058812 | reverse complement strand
CCGCCTGCACCGCCGCTGACAGCCTCGCTGAGGCGGTTGAAGAGCCATTCCCGCAGCACCCGGACGCTGAGATCATCCTCAGCTTCCCCGGCCTCGGCACCCAGCTTGGCGCCCGGGTACTTGCCGAGATTGGGGACGACCGACAGCGGTTCGCCGACGCCCGCGGCTTGAAGGCCTACGCCGGCGCATCTCCTATCACCCGGGCGTCTGGCAAGAAGTCCAGCGTCACCCGACGATGGGTGAAGAACGACCGCCTCAACCATGCCGGATACCTCTGGGCGTTCTCCGCGATCACAGCCTCGCCAGGTGCCAAGGCCCACTACCGGCGACGACGCGACAACCACGCAGATTGGCACGCCTCCGCTCAGCGCAACCTCTTCAACCGCATGATCGGCCAGCTCTACCATTGCCTCCAGCAGGACGAGCGCTTTGACGAGGCACTTGCTTTCCCAGCTCCGCCCGATGAAGCGGGCACCGTGGCCGCCTAGGCAGAGGCCGGACCTCACCGGCAGCGATCAGCATGCCTAAAGGT
>NZ_JBHYOB010000078.1:0-1456 GCF_042744565.1 Streptomyces sp. NPDC058812 | reverse complement strand
CTAGGGTCTGTTGCGAAAGTGGATCTTGTTCGTTGATGATCACGTCTTGTGGGACGTGGTGATCTGACGAACGGCCAGTGGGCCCGGCTTGAGCCCTTGCTGCCGACGGGCATCAAGCCGGGTCGGCCGCAAGTGTGGACGCGGCGGCAGCTGATAGACGGCATACGGTGGCGGACCCGGACCGGTGCTCCCTGGCGGGACGTGCCCGAACGTTATGGGCCGTGGGACCGGGTCTATGACCTGTTCCGGCGCTGGCAGCGGGACGGCACCTGGGCGAGGATCCTCACCCAGCTCCAGGCCGAGGCGGACGCGAAGGGCCTGATCACCTGGGAGGTCAACGTCGACTCCACCGTCTGCCGGGCCCACCAGCACGCCGCGGGAGCGGTGAAAAGGGGGGCCTCCAGAAGGAACCGCCCGGCGGGATCTGCGTCGAGCCGACCGACCACGGCCTCGGACGCTCCCGCGGCGGACTGACCAGCAAGATCCATCTCGCGGTCGAACAGGGGCAGAAGCCCTTGTCGGTCCTGATCACGGCCGGGCAGCGGGGCGACTCCCCGCAGTTCGAAGCGGTCCTGGAAGCCATCCGGGTTCCGAGGCTGGGACTCGGCAGGCCGCGCAAGCGCCCGGACCGGGTGCGGGCCGACAAGGCGTACGACTCTCGCAGCAACCGCTTTTACCTGCGCCGACGCGGGATCAAGGCCACGATCCCGGTCCCAGCGGACCGGGTCCGCAACCGCGTCAAGCGCGGCTCGCGTGGTGGTCGGCCACCGAAGTTCGACAAGACCGATTACAAGCAGCGGCACGTGGTCGAGTGCGGGATCAACCGGCTCAAGCGCCACCGGGCCGTGGCCACCCGGTACGACAAACTCGCTGTCCGCTACGAAGCGACGGTGCTGGTCGCAGCCATCAACGAATGGTTGTGACCAGCACCGTTGCACCGGCCCTCAGACGACGTCGAATTCGTTTCCCTCGGGGTCCTGCATGGCGGCGGCGTAGAACCCGATGTCCGGCTCATCCTTGATCCGCAGTACGGTGGCACCAGCTTTGACCAACCTTTCCACCGTGGCCTTGACCCGCTGCGTGCGGACGTCCAGCGGGACGTCACGGCCCCCACCGACCTTCAGGTCGAAGTGCCACCGGTTCTTGGCGACCTTCAGCTCCGGGACCTGCTGGAACCACACCCTCGGTCCACGTCCCGCGGGATCGATGATCGACTCCGGTATGTCCCCGGCTCCGGCCGGCAACTCTGCCTCGGGCACGCCCACCGCCGCCCAGTAAGCACGCCACGTGGCGTGCCCGCCCGGGGCAGGCTCAGGCACGTAGCCCAGGGCCTCGGCCCAGAACGTCACCATTCTCTGCGGATCGGAGCAGTCGATCGTCAGCTGCACTGTCATTTCCATGCTCGGAGCATCCCAGGCAGGTCTGACAGGCGATCCGCTTTCACAACAGGCCCTAG
>NZ_JBHYOB010000077.1:0-1511 GCF_042744565.1 Streptomyces sp. NPDC058812 | reverse complement strand
CCGGGGAGCGGCCCGGGGTGGTGAAGATGTTCTCCTTCAGGCGGGCAACGGGTGGGACGACGACCTTGATCCGGCCGACCTGCATTCGCGGGTCGCGCAGCAGCATCTCGCCCTCGCGGCCGACCTGTCCGACGGGGGACAGTCCGGTGGTCACCAGCCGGATCAGGTCCTCGTCCTCGTCGTCCAGACCAAGGAACCTCAAGCCCCGGGCCGCGCGGGCGCTGTCGGCGGTGCGGGCCAGGAACCGGTAGGCGATCAGCCCTGCGTCCTTGCCCAGCTCGCTCTCGTCGTGGGCGCCGAGGAAGACCCCGGCGCCGTGCTTGCGGCCGTCGTGGAGGATCTCGTGGACCAGGGCCGCGCCTTCGGCGGAGGAGGTGAGCCAGTAGCACTCGTCCAGCTCGACCAGGCAGAACCGTCCCGGGTCGGTGAACGCGGCCTGCCGGGCGATGGCCGCGATCAGATACAGCACGGCGCGTCCGATCAGGGCCTCCAGCGGCTGCTGGCGCAGGACCTCGACGTCGGCGAACGCCTCCCGCGGGGGCAGGGTGAGGCCGGTGGTGGTGACCACCACCATGTCGGCGCCCATGTCGCCGTCCAGGCTGACCGCGGGCAGGTCGGGGTCGAACACCATGGCCGCGAGGGGGTTGCTGGCGACGATCCGCAGCAGGTCGGCCATGGTCGCCGCCGCGTCCGCACGACTGCTGCTGCCGGTCGCGGCCAGCGACGTCAGGACGCCCAAGACCTTGCCCATGGACGGCTCCGGCCCGCCGGACACCTCCTCCACCGCGTGATGCAGGACCGCGCCGGCCGCGTTCATCGCCCCGACCCCCAGCTGGAGGGTCAGATAGGAGAGGGCGTAGTGGGAACCGACCGGGCCGCCGAACACCCGCAGCGGGTCGATGGAGATCCGGGCCTGGGCAGCGTCGATGATCTGGCAGCGCTCGCCCACCGCGGCCCGGGCGAAGCTCGCCCACTCGCGGATCGGGGTCCGGTCGATCACGATCGCCCTGCCGCCCCGGTCCACGACCGCGGAGGTGACCAGCTTCTCCAGCACGCTCTTGCCGCTGCCCAGGTCACCGATCACGGCGCTGGAAGCGGACGCGTTGACCTGCGGGGCGTCGGCCGGGTTGAGCAGAACGGGCCGGATCGTTCCGCTGTCCAGGTCGTGCCCGATGAGCATCCCGGCCGGATCACCCACCCGCGACAGGGTCAGCGCGCCACTGGCAGCCCAGTCCTCCGACAGCTGGTGCTGGGTGAACTGGCCCAGCTTCGGCGCCCGCACTGCGCCCGGCAGCCCCAGGGCGAAGAGTTCCTCCTGCATCCCGTAGGGGCGCTCCACCCGGTAGTCACCGCCCGACAGAGCCGCGGACAGCTCCCGCGCCCGCGCATCACAGGTCGCCGCGTCCGATCCCCACACACTGAGGACCGTCACGGACTGCACCTCGACCTCGACCGAGGTCCGCGCCATTCGCGCGTCCTGCTCCGCCAGGTCCCCGGCCGCCTCCGGCAGC
>NZ_JBHYOB010000076.1:0-1524 GCF_042744565.1 Streptomyces sp. NPDC058812 | reverse complement strand
CGCCAACACCTTCCTCGACGCCCTCGCCACCCACCGCCACACCCACCACCAACCCGCCACCAGCCTCGCCTGGGGCCTCTGGCACACCACCAGCGGCATGATCGACAGTCTGGCCGCGGAGGACGTGGAGCGCTGGGCACGCCATGGCCTGCCCGCAATGACACCCGAACAGGGGCTCGCCCTCTTCGATGCCGCCATCGCCGGGGACGCACCGGTGGTCCTCGCCGCCCGGGTCGACAAGGCGGCGCTGAGCGAACGCGCCGCCTCGGGACTGCTGCCCCCGATGTTCAGCTCTCTCGTCCGCACGAAGGTGCGCCGGACCGTCACCGGGACGCCGTCCTCCTCCAGCGAGCTGAGTTGGGCGGAGCTGACGGCCCAGCTGCTGCCGGCTCAGCGTCGCGAGGCGGTCGAGAAGACGGTCCGGGCCGCCGTGGCAACGGTGTTGGGACACGCCAAGACGACGGTCGTCCCGATCGACCGTTCATTCAAGGAACAGGGATTCAGCTCACTCAACGGGGTGGAGCTTCGCAACCACCTGAGCCGCGTGACGGGACTGCGGCTACCGACGACCCTCGTCTTCGACCACCCCACCCCCGCCGCCCTGGTGGCCTACGTCCTCGGCCAGGTGTCCCCCGACGAGGATGCGACCACGTCACAACAGCTCGACACGGCCGTCCGGAGGCCGCACGGCACCGACGACCCCATCGTGATCGTAGGGATGAGCTGCCACCTTCCCGGCGGGGTGTCGTCGCCTCAGGAGCTCTGGCAGCTTCTGTCCGAGGAGCGGGACGCGATCTCCGAGTTCCCGACGAACCGTGACTGGGACATCGCCAACCTCTACGACCCCGACCCCGAAGTCCCCGGTCGCTCGTACACGAACAAGGGCGGCTTCCTCCACGAGGCCGACCTGTTCGATCCGCAGTTCTTCGGCATCAGTCCCCGAGAGGCGCTGGCCACCGAGCCCCAGCAGCGTGTCCTGCTCGAAACCGCCTGGACCGCGCTGGAGAACGCGCACATCGCTCCGGACACCCTCAAGGGCACCGACACGGGCGTGTTCATCGGCGCGATAGCCCAGGAGTACGGCCCCAGCTCCGTCAACGCCCCGGCGGAGACGGAGGGGTACCGCATCACGGGTACCACCATGAGTGTGGCCTCGGGCCGGCTGGCCTACACGCTGGGCCTCGAGGGCCCGGCGATGACGGTGGACACGGCGTGCTCGTCGTCGCTGGTGGCACTGCACCTCGCCGCTCAGGCCCTGCGCAACGGCGAATGCGGCATCGCCATCACCGGCGGCGCCACGGTCATGGCGAGTCCGGGTCACTTCATCGACTTCAGCCGCCAGCGGGGACTGGCCGTCGACGGCCGGGTGAAGGCGTTCGCCGACGGTGCCGACGGCACGGTGTGGGGCGAGGGTGTGGGTGTCCTGATCCTGGAGCGGCTGTCCGACGCGCGGCGCAACGGACACGAGGTCCTGGCCGTCGTCCGCGGCACCGCCGTCAACCAGGACGGCGCCAGCAACGGCCT
>NZ_JBHYOB010000075.1:0-1604 GCF_042744565.1 Streptomyces sp. NPDC058812 | reverse complement strand
CGTGGATAGGCAGGCCCTCACCGGTGGGCGCGTACTTCTGGACGGACGGGATCATCGTGGTGAAGACGTTCCAGCCCTCTTCCACCAGACCCTTGCGGATGCCCTCCGGCGCCGTCCGGGTGCCCGGCTGGACCCGGACCAGGAGCACCCACTCCTTCGGCCGGGGCGCGCTCGGGTCCTTCTTCTTGGCCCACGCCAAGTCCAGGAACCCGTCCATGGGCAGCTCTTCCATGCGTTCGACGTCGCCGTTGGTCGCTGCGCACACGACGATGACCAGGTCCGCGACGCGCAGCACCGAGTACCCGATGCCGGCGTGATTCTCCAGGTGACCGCAGTCGACTGCGCCGATGTGGCCGTCCGGGAGTTCACCTGGTGCCTCTTCGTGAAACCGGGTGTCCGCGAGACGTGTCACGTCGAACTGCTGGTCCGACGCCTGCCACCACCGGTAGAGCTGCTTGGACTCGTCCGCGTCGAACCCCTTGACGTCGTACCCGCGCTCGCGGAGGGCATGGAGAAGCCACCAAATGGCCGTCGTCTTGCCCGTGGAGCGGGGGGAAACAGCAGCAATGAACATGACCGCACGATACTGCGCGGCCCCCGCGTGCAGGTGGGGAGGCGGCATACGACAAGCACCGGCGGCCCCCGGAAGGGCGAGGTGGGCCTGCGTGCTCTTGCTCGATTGGCCGACCGCCTAGGGGCGTTGCGACCTGAGCCGCCCTCCCCATCACCGCTATTCGCCGCCCTTGACCGCCGTGTGATGTGTGTCACTCTCGATGTAGACCATTCGGGTGAAGTTCGTCTGTCTACCCGGCACCATCACTTGTCTCAGACTCGATAGGAATCGGCTGGTGGGGGATCACGCGAGAACGTGGGGTGATGTCAAGTCGGCTCGGTTCCGAAGCCTTGCTTCCCGTGAAGTACCGCATCTCACCTGGGATTTGACGACGTCTCGGACGTTCGTTCTTGGCTACTCAGACCTCGGTCCTGCGTAAGATTCGACCCGTTCGGCACCGCGAGCGCGCTGGGTCGGCCGGGGTCTGTGGACCGTTGGCCTCGACCAGGCCAGTCCAGTCGCAAGCGGTCCGGATAGGGGATCACATGTCCCGAGACACCGCCGATTCCGCACCTGCCGATCCGGGGGACCCGCAAGGGCCTGAAGGGGAGCAGCCGGAGGAGGGTTTCGGGGCGGACCACTCGCAGCGTTGGAAGAACGTCGTGGCCAAGGGGCTTCTGCTCGTTGTGAGCGGCTTCGCGGACAACGTCGCTGACGGGCTCATCTGGGCTGGTCAGCAGGCTATCGACTTCGTCGCCAGCCTTCTGTAAAACGCGCGACGCCCCCTGGGCCGCAATCCCAGGGAGCGTCTAGGTCCTGTCTGGAGTCCGGATCATGAGTGTGGTGCGATGCTGCGGAGCCAGAGCATCGCACCGCACAGGTGCAGTCCGGCCTCGTAGCTCTTCGGGGTCTTGTCGTACCGGGTAGCGATACCGCGCCAGTTCCGCAGTCGGTTGATGCACCGTTCCACGGTGTTGCGCTCCTTGTAGAGCGCCGTGTCGTGCGAGCCCGGCCGACCGCCGACGCTGCCACGCTTCTTGCGGTTCGCGGC
>NZ_JBHYOB010000074.1:0-1641 GCF_042744565.1 Streptomyces sp. NPDC058812 | reverse complement strand
GTGGAAGACCGTGCTATCCGAGGGCACCTAGTTCTACGGTGGCTAGTAGCACCCGCCGCAGGAGGAGCCAATGAGCGCCCAACCCGACCACACCCCCGCCGCCCCGTACGCGCCCGCGCCCGGGGCGCCGGCCGAACTCCTGGCCCTGCTGCGCGCCGACCGGCGGGCGGAGCGGTGGGTGCCGGCGTTCGAGGAGGAGTGGGCGCAGGCGTTGGAGGAGTCGCGGCGGACGTTCTCCTTGAACACCTTGTACGAGGTCGTCCACGCCTGGCAGGCCCGTCTCGCTTCCGCCCCCGCGGTCGACGCGTTCGTGGCCTCAGGCAACGACGAGACCGGGTTCATGGACATGGTCGAGCTCCGCGGCCAGCGTCGCCGGTGAGCCTGCAGCCGTACGCGGTCCACATTTCGTCGCCGGCCGCGAAGGTCCTCGCCGCCCTCCCCGAACATGCAGAAGAGACGGTGTGGGACCTCCTCGACGCTGCCGCGGCCGACCCGTGGGGCTTCCGCCAGTGGGACCCCGCCGACCCCGAAGGCGAAGACGTCCGGATCGCGTCCGCCGGACGCCTGTCCGTCATCTACTTCGCCAACCGTGCACTCCGGCACCTGTCGGTCCTGGACATCGTCTGGCTCGGCTAAGGGACCGGTCGTCGGCGAGCAGGTGCCGCGGGCAGGCCCGCATGTCGGATACGGCAAAGGGGCGGCATCGTCGCTTGTGGATGGCTACCGTTCCTTCCCTGGTGATCGACAGGGGGCGGGATGCAGACGATGTCGCTGCGCAAGGGCGAGAACGCGGCGCTGCTGACGGAGCGGGCAGTGCTGTCGGTGGCCGTTCAGGGACTGTCTGCGGACGTGTCCGCGCTGCTGCTTGGCTCTGATGGCAGGGTTCGCGGCGATCACGACCTGGTCTTCTACAACCATCCGGTCCAGGACGGTGTCTCGGTAGCGGACGCGGCGGTCACCGCGGAACTCCCACGCCTGCCGGCCGACGTGCACTGCGTGGTGATTGTCGCGAGTTCCGATCCGCTGCAACCTGGGGCCGTCTTCACCCGGGCGCCTCAACTGACCATCACCCAGAGCGGCTCCCGGGCGATGTTGTTCACCGCGCCGGACTTCACCTCGGGCGAGACGGTCGTGGTCCTGGCGGAGCTGTACCGGCGCGGTACGGACTGGAAGATCCGGGCCGTGGGACAGGGCTATGCCTCCGGCCTTGCGGGACTGGCAATCGACTACGGCGTCGACGTCGACCCCGAGCCCACCGCTGCGCCGCTGCCTGCGCAGAAGGGCACGACGCCGCCGGCGGCTGCCGCGGTCGACCTGACGAAGCTGGAGCGGCAGGCTCCGGGGCTGCTGGCCCCCGCGCGACAGGCCGGCCAGGCCCTGGCCGAGCGTGGGATCACCGGACGTCACGCTGCTGTCTACCTCATTCTGGATCACGACTGGCACATGGAAGAGCTCTACGAATCCTTCGCCGTGCAGGCCTTCGCCGAACGCGTCCTGGCCCTCTCGGCCAACCTCGACGACGACGGCACGGTGCCCGTGATCTTTTCCAGCGGACGCGAGCCGTTCCTGGAGGAGATCGGGCTGGACAACTACCGCGGCCGTATCGGACAGCTGCACACCCAGGTCGACTGGGGCTGGGGC
>NZ_JBHYOB010000073.1:0-1700 GCF_042744565.1 Streptomyces sp. NPDC058812 | reverse complement strand
AGCAGCAGATGCCGCACCCCGTGCCCGACCACCAGATGACGCGCCACCAACGCACCCAACGACCCCGTACCACCCGTCACCAACACCGTCCCGTCGCCCACGTCGGCGAAGCCGGACGCCGTCGCGGAGGGCTGTTCCGGAAGGCGAGTGAGACGCGGCACGTAGGCCCGACCGTGGCGCAGTGCCGACTGGGGTTCTCCGCCGGCGAGGACCGCGGGGAGCAGAGCCAGGGACGCCTGATCGTCGTCGCAGTCGACCAGTACGATCCGTCCGGGCTGCTCTGACTGCACACTGCGCAGCAGCCCCCATGCGGCTGATGCGGCCAAGTCGGTGGGCGCCACGTCGCCGGTCACCACGTCGGCTCCGCGGGTCACGACCAGCAGACGCGCCGCCTCCAGCCGGGGGTCGTCGAGCCACTCCCGCACCTGAGCGAGCAGTCGAGCTGTCCCGGTGTGCACCGTCTCGGGCAACGAAGCATCGTCGTGCGTCCACAGCAGCGGCAGGACCGCGGCATCGACGCCCGCCTCCGCGAGAGCGGCGACATCGGGGTGCTCGGTGAGCTGCGTGAGGTCCGCGTTCCCCTCCATCAGCTCGGACGCCGCGAGGGACGGCGCGGCAAGCACACCCCACTTTTCTCCGGCCGGTATGCCGCCCGGCGTGAGCGTGGTGGACGTCCAGTCGAGGCGGGTCAGGCCAGGACCACGCCCGCGTGCGGAGGCGAGGTTCTTCGGCGCCTCCCGCAGGACGAGCGAGTCGGCCGTCAGGACGGGGGCGCCCGAGGCGTCTATGGCTCGGCAGCGGAAGGCTCCGGCAGTGCTGTCCGCCGGCGTCCAGTGGACGCGCAGTGAGTCGGCGCCCGTGGCGTGGAGACGGACGCCCGTGAGAACGAACGGGAGCATCGGTCCTTCCGTCGCCGTGTCCCGCGTCGTGGCCAGGGGGTGCAGCGCGGCGTCGAGAAGGGCCGGGTGAATGCCGTAGCCCGAGACCTCTGTGCCGGACGGCAGGTCGATCTCCGCGTACAGGTCGTCTCCGTCCTGCCAGAGAGCCGTCATCCCCCGGAAGACCGGGCCGTACTCGGTGCCGAGGTCTGCGACGCGCGCGTAGAAGTCGCCGAGGTCGACGGCCCGGGCGCCCGCGGGCGGCCAGTTCCCCCGCACGACGGTGTCTTCGCGGCCGATGTCTCCTCCGGTGACGAGGGTGCCGGTGACGTGCCGGATCCACGTGCCGGACGGGGACTGCGCGGAGAGCCGGAAGGTGTGACGTCCGGCCGCCTCCGTGGTCTCGACGACCAGCTGAAGGCTGACGTGGTCCTCCTCTTCGAGTACGAGGGGGGCTTCGATCGTCAGCTCCTCCACCAGACCACAACCGACGTAGTCCCCGGCATGCAACGCCAGCTCCACAAACGCCGTCCCCGGCACCAGCACCGCACCACCCACCACGTGATCCGCCAGCCACGGATGCGTGGACAGGGAGATGCGGCCGGTGAACACGGTCAACCCGTCCTCGGCCAGCGTCACCGCCGCACCCAGCAGACCATGACCCGCCGAAGCCTGCCCCAGACTCTCCACGTCTCCGGCACCCGAAGCCGCATGCAACCAGAACCGCTCGTGCTGGAAGGCGTAGGTGGGAAGTTCCGCGACAGCAGTCGTGGGAGCGAGCGGCCAGGTGATGGGCAGGCCGTGGCAGTGGGCGGTGGCGAG
>NZ_JBHYOB010000072.1:0-1703 GCF_042744565.1 Streptomyces sp. NPDC058812 | reverse complement strand
GCGGCTTCCTGCACGACTACGCCAACCGTGAATGGAGCGGTCTGGTCTCGGAGTTGTACGCCCGGCGGTGGGCTGCCTACTTCGCGGCGCTGGACGAGGCGCTGGTCCGCAAGGCCCAGCCGAGGGAGATCGACTGGCACGCCTTCGAGGAGGAGTGGGCCCGGCGGACCACCCGGCACCCGGACCGGCCGGGCGGGGTCCCCCACCGGCTGGCCGCGGCGGTGGCGGCGGCCCTTCCTCCGGCGGCCGCCGGCTGACCGCCGGACACCCCTAGACGAGTAAGTCCGAAGTGTTGGTCAGTGGTCGTAGGCGACGAGTGATCGGGTGATGGATGTTCCGTTGGCCCGGTTGTGCCAGATGGCTGCGGTCAGGGCCAGGATGCGTTGTCCGACGCGGGCCAGGACCCCAGATGGGGTTCTGGCTCCGTGACGTTCGAGGTCGAGTTGGCCTTTGAGGGTGTCGTTCACCGACTCGATGAGCTGCCGGATCGGTTTGAGCAGGTGCTCGCCCGGCCGTGGCTTGCGGTTGCGGTAGCTGGGCCGCAGCAGGGTCAGGCCGTGGCCGGCCATGAAGGCGTCCAGGTGCTTGGAGACGTAGCCCTTGTCGCCGACGATGGTCTGCCCGGGGTGGGTGGCCAGCAGGTCGATGTCCTGGGTGAGCATGCCGGCGAGGACTTCACGCTCGTCCGTTTTCGGGTTGGCCAGCGCCCAGGCAATGGGCAGGCCGCCGGGTGTGCAGAGCAGGTGCAGACGCAAGCCCCAGAAGAACCGTGAGTGCGAGGCGCAGTAGCCGTAACCGGCCCAGCCCGCCAGTTGCGAGCGTTTGACCGTCGGCCGTGAGCGGGCGCACTCCACGGGGGTGGAGTCCACGATCCATACGTCGTCGTGCCACAGGTCGGTGTCGCGGGCCAGAGTGCGGATGAACCGGCTGATCAGCGTGTTGGCGGCCCGCAGGCGCTTGTTGTAGCCGGACTGCTCGGGCAGGTAGGGGAACTCGGCGCTCAGGTGGCGGCGGGCGAACCGAAGCCAGCGGGTCTCGGAGGCGAAGCCGAGGACGGCCTGCATGACCGCGAGCGTCAACAGCTCGGCATCCGTCAGCCTCGGCGGACGGCCCCATCGCCGCGTTCCTGCCAGAGAGTCATCAATCCTCACGTACAGTGCAGTCGCGAGGGTTTCGAGATCTGTCGTCACAAACGGATCAACGAGACCCTCGCTTCATGCGCCCGAAGACTTCGGACTTACTCGTCTAGTACTTGGCGTCCGCGCCCACCTTGCCGAGGCGGCTGTGCTGCCGTCCGTAGGCGAAGTAGACGATGACGCCGATGACCATCCAGATGCCGAAGCGCAGCCACGTCTCGGCCGGCAGGTTGAGCATCAGCCAGAGCGAGGCGAGGATCGACAGGATGGGGACCAGCGGCACCCAGGGGGTGCGGAAGGCGCGGTGCAGGTCGGGGCGGGTCTTGCGCAGGACGATCACGCCGAGCGCGACGACCACGAAGGCGAACAGGGTGCCGATGTTCACCAGGGTCGCCAGCTCGTTGATGCTGGTGAAGCCGGCGACGATCGCGATGATCACACCCAGCAGGATCGTCGGCCGGTACGGCGTCCGGAAGCGGGGGTGCGTGACGGAGAAGAAGCGCGGGAGCAGGCCGTCGCGGCTCATCGCGAAGAACACCCTGGTCTGGCCGAGGAGCAGGATGAGGC
>NZ_JBHYOB010000071.1:0-1824 GCF_042744565.1 Streptomyces sp. NPDC058812 | reverse complement strand
CCACACGACCGTGCGGAGTGCGCGCTGCGCGCCGACCTGCCGACCGCAACCTACCGCCGGGGGAGCAGGATCCGTCCCGTCGCCGCCTGTTTCGCGGGTACGCACGGCGGGGGAGCAGGCCGGACTCGAACCGGCGTCCTCCCTCTGAGCAAGAGGGCGCGTCGACCTCTGCGCTACATCTCCCCCGCCGCGCTACGCGCACCCTACGCGCTCCTGCCAGGGCCCGCGTAGCGGGTTTGGAGCCCGCCGTTCCCAGCCGTCCGGCGCAAGGTGGTGGCCCGTATCCGACAGGACGACAGGCCGCCTGCACGGTCCTGCCCCCGGCCGGCCTCGTGGGAGCCGGCCGGGGCGGCCAGGGCCAGCTGCGCCCGGTCAGCGCTGCTGGATCCACCAGATGATCCATCCCATGAGGGACGTGCCGACGGCGGTTGCCGCTCCCGCGACGAGGTTGTGGATACCCGTGCAGGGTCGCGTCGGCCGAGCTGAGCGCCGCCACCTCTGCCGACACGGCCTTGTGCGCGATCTCACGAGCCACCAGATCGGCATTGAAGAACTGGCGCTTGGCCGAGTCCAGCTCCTCGTGGCCGGCTCGGTCAGCTGCCGGATGAACAAGGCGGAGCCGAGAGCGGCTGCCTTGTCGCCCTCGACTTCGAGCACCAGCCCAAGCTGCTCGACGGGGGAGAGGGCGGCCTGTGCGTAGGTCTCGTAGAAGCCGCGAAAGCTGCCCACCTTCGTTCCCAAACCGGGCATCTGGAACGAGTTCGCCAAGGACGTCACCGCGATGGCGAATACCCGCGGCGGCCTGCTGGTGTACGGCGTCACGACCCCCACCTGATCGCCGCCTGGGACCCGTACCTGCCCTGCCCGCCCCGCGACCTCGGCCAGATGTCACTCGCCGGCCTGGTCCTGCTCCTGGACGCCCCCGTGGACGCGCTGCGCGGCCCGCGCACGGCCGGGCACGTGTGGCACGTCTCGGTCCGCAACCACGTCGGCGACCGCACGTTGTCGGACGCCGAATGGGCGGGGGTCGCCGCCGCGATGGTGCACACCGCGGGCATCGCCGAGGACGGCGACGTACAGGCCTGCCGGTGGGTCGCGGTACGGCACGCAGGCGATCACATCCACATCGCGGCGACCCTCGCCTGCCAGGACGGCCGACATTCCCGGGTGCGCGGGGACATCCCCAACATGCACACCGCCGCCCGCGTCTTCGAAGCCCGCTGGGGCCTGGCCGAGATGTCGCCGCTCGACCGGACCGCGCGCCGCCCCGCTCACCGGCGAGGCCGAGAAGCCGCTCGCCGGGGCCTGGCCGAGACCGCCCGCGAGGTGCTGCAGCGCACCGTGCGTACCGCGGCCGCGCTCGCCCCCGACGACACCGACTCCCTGCTCTCTCACAGGACCAACGGCCAGGTGACCGACTCGCACAGCAGCACCTCCGGCCCCCCAGCACTGCTGGCATCCCAGCACCGCCGGGGCTGGCGCTGCCGGGAGCCGTTCCACTCAGCCTGGGGCCTACTCGTCGAAACCGTCGGGGACTTTCCCGCAGGGCGCGTGGATGTTGACGGCGAGCGTCCCGGTTGCCTCGTACCAGCCCACGTCGACCGTGTCGCCGGTGCCCGGATGCTCGAAGCGGAACCCCATGTCGGCAGGGTGCTCGCGGATGGGGTTCCAGCCCTGTTCCGACAGCCGGTTGCGGATGCGTTCCTGGCCGGCACGAGCCGTGGCCTGCGGAACGTCCGTCGCCCTCCAGCCCAGGTCGAAGCTGCGCACGTCGCGGCGGGCCTCGTCGATGTGGGAGAAGGACCGGAGTCCGCGGTAGTAGCA
>NZ_JBHYOB010000070.1:0-1833 GCF_042744565.1 Streptomyces sp. NPDC058812 | reverse complement strand
GCAACGAGCTGATCAACCGCGTGATCACCTGGGTCAACGCCTACTGCCATCACTACGGCCTCCCAGGCGCAATCCCCGAGGTCAACGGCAAGTCCTGGAACCTCACCGCCCGGCAGTTTCGCCGCACCCTGGCCTGGTACATCGCCCGCCGCCCCGGCGGCGTCATCGCCGGAGCCGTCCAGTACCGCCACCTCGGCATCCAGATGTTCGAGGGCTACGCCGGCACCAGCGACTCCGGCTTCCGTGCCGAAGTCGAAGCCGAACAGTCCATGCAGCGCGGCGAACACCTCCTCGCCCTCACCACCGACCACCAGCACGACCTGAGCGGCCCCGCTGCCCACGAGGCAGCCGTCCGGCTGGCCGACTTCCACCACCGCACCGGGTTCACCGGCTCCGTCGTCACCGACCCTGCCCGCCTGCGCCGCGTCCTGGCCCGCCACGACCCCGAGGTCTACCCCGGCACCTACGTGACCTGCGTCTTCAACCCGGACAAGGCACTGTGCCGACCCCGCTCCGTTCCCGGAGGCCGAGCGGGTCCAGTCCCGCACGAATGCCAACCGCTGGAATGCCGCAACGTTGCGCTGACAGCCAACAACACCACCGCCCTTGCCGCCGAAGCCGACCGCATCGACCACCGACTCCGCGCCCGCCCCGTCCTCCCACCGCTGCTGCACGCTGGTCTGGCCCGGCGCCGCGACGCGATCCACGCCTTTCTCACCGTCAACGGGACCGCCCAGTGACCGCCCACCGCCACCCACTGCCGAGCCGCACCGACGTCCACGCCGCCATCGACAGCCTGACGTCCGAGACCGGCCGACGCCCGAGCGTGCTGGCCCTCGCCACCCGCCTCGGCCTCGCCAACACCACCTTCCGCCGCAACTACTCAGACATCTGTGCCGAGCTCGCCGCCATCGTGCGCACGCCAAGCGGCACGACCGCAGCTGACGCCTACAGCAAGGTCCAGGCCGACAACGCCCGGCTGCGACGGGACAACCGCGACCTCGCCGAACAGCTCGAACTCGCCATCGCCACCATCCAACGCCTGAGCATCGACAACGGCCTCCTGCGCGCCGCCCTTCACGATGCCCGCGCTGTCACGCCGCTGCCCCGCCGCCCCCTATGACCGCCTGCGTCGCCATCAATCAGGTGCGCCAGCGAGCTGTCATCCTGAGCCCAGCTGAGGTCTGTCAGCGGGAGCCGTTACCTTCACCCTCATGACGACACATTCCAAGCCGCTGAAGGTGCTGTTGACCGACCCCATGGGCGGAAGCCTGGGTCTCAGCCTGCCGCCGGGCTCACTGGTGAGCGAGACCAACGATGGTCCTTGGCCTGAGCCGCTGCTCTGGGTGGCCGAAGGGGTGGCAGCGCCCGGTACGTGGGCCGAGTACGTGTCGGCCCGGGACGTGGGACTGCAGCCCGTCCTTCTCCAGGACGAATCCGGTATCGAAGAGTGGTGGGACGGCGAGCTGGATCCCGGCATGATGTCGGACCCCGGCGACCATCATGCCGAGGAGGTGATCAAGGACTTTTGGGAGTCCGCGGCATCGGAGACCGAGGAGAACGAAGACGACGAGGACGCGGGCGAGACCATAGCCCCGTTCACCGGTAGCTGGCCTGGGCTCGCGTCGCCAGGGCTGACAGCCGCAGATCCGGACGCGACTGCTGCGGACGTGGCTAAGGCTCTGGTCGGGCACTCGCTCAAGAGCCCTCGGCTGGCGTTGGTCCCGGTGGGCCGGGCTGCGGACCTCCCCGCGGCAATTGGCTGGTCAGGGCCGGTCAACTACGAAAACGATGTGGCCCGGCTGTGTGCCGTTCTCCGTTCCTGGGAGGACC
>NZ_JBHYOB010000069.1:0-1875 GCF_042744565.1 Streptomyces sp. NPDC058812 | reverse complement strand
CGCCGGGAACAGGAGGGTGCCGTCGCGGTGCATCTCGTACAGGCGGTGGACGCCGGTCGTCGTCTCCTCGGTCACGCCGCGGATCTCGGACGCCATCGAGGTCCAGTCGAGGGGGCTGCGCTCCAGCAGGGCGCGTACGACGGCGAGTTCCTCGTTGTCAGCGGCCGGGAGTTCTCCCGTCTTGCGGTACTCGACGCCCTTGTGGACGAGGAGGGTGGCGTCACCGCCGTCGTCCAGGATCATGTTGGGGCCGTCGGCCCCGGGCCAGGTCAGGGCCTGCTCGGTGCACCACCAGTATTCCTCCAGGGTCTCGCCCTTCCAGGCGAAGACCGGTATGCCCGCGGCGGCGATGGCGGCGGCGGCGTGGTCCTGGGTGGAGTAGATGTTGCAGGAGACCCAGCGGACCTCGGCGCCCAGGGCGACCAGGGTCTCGATGAGTACGGCGGTCTGCACCGTCATGTGCAGGGAGCCGGTGACGCGGGCGCCGGCGAGGGGCTGGGCCTCGGCAAACTCCCTGCGAATCGCCATCAGCCCCGGCATCTCGTGCTCGGCGAGGGTGATCTCCCTGCGGCCGAACGCGGCCAGGGAGAGGTCGGCGACCTTGAAGTCCGTGGACGTCGGGGCGTCAGTGGTGGCTTGCGAGGGCACGTGAACTCCTGGATGCGTGGATGTTGGCGTGGATTTCGAGCGTCGCCGTGGAACGGTTCAGGGTGATGAAGTGCAGGCCGGGGGCGCCTTCGGCGAGCAGCCGGCCGGCCATGGCGGTGGCGTGGTCGACGCCGATGCGGTGACCGGCCGCCGGGTCGTCCCGGGCGGCCTCCAGACGGTGCGCCAGGCCCTCGGGGAAGGCGGCGCCGCTCAGTTCGGCGAAGCGCCGGATCTGCCGCACGTCGGTGGCGGGCATGATCTCCGGGATGATCGGGGTGTCGCAGCCCGCCGCGGCGACCCGGTCGCGCAGCCGGAGATAGTCGTCGGCGTCGAAGAACATCTGCGTGATGGCGTAGTCAGCCCCCGCCCGGCACTTCGCGACGAAGTGCCGGATGTCGGACTCCCAGTCGGGTGAGCGCGGGTGCCGCTCCGGGAAGGCGGCCACGCCCACGCTGAAGTCTCCCAGCTCACCGACCAGGGTCACCAGTTCGTGGGCGTGCGAGTAGCCGTCCGGGTGCGCCGTCCAGGGTCCGTTCGGGTCGCCGGGCGGGTCACCGCGCAGGGCGAGGACATCGCGGACCCCAGCGTCCGCGTACTGGCCGACGATGTGCCGCAGTTCGGCGACCGAGTGGCCCACGGCGGTGAGGTGGGCGACGGGCCGCAGGGTCGTCTCCGCCGCGATCCGTTTGGTCACCTCGACGGTCCGGGTCCGGGAGGAGCCGCCCGCGCCGTAGGTCACGGAGACGAAGGCCGGGGACAGGGCCTCGATCCGGCGGATCGTCGCCCACAGGGTGCGAGTGCCCGCCTCGGTCTTGGGCGGGAAGAACTCGAAGGAGAACGAGGGCTGGCCGCTCGCGAGGACGTCACGAAGGGTCGTCACGGGGTCCGGCCTCCTCCGGCGTTGAAGTATCCCGCCTCGGGGTGGTGGAAGACGAGGGCGTCGGTGGACTGTTCGGGGTGGAGCTGGAACTCCTCGCTGAGGTGGACGCCGATCCGTTCCGGTCGCAGCAGCCCGGCCACCTTCGCCCGGTCCTCCAGGTCGGGACAGGCCGGGTAGCCGAGGGAGTAGCGGCAGCCCTGGTACTCGGTGCGGAACATGCCGTCCATGGAGCTCGGATCTCCGGCGGAAATGCCGAGTTCGGAGCGGACGCGGGCGTGCCAGTACTCGGCGAGGGCCTCGGCGAGCTGTACGGACAGGCCGTGCAGTTCGAGGTAGTCGCGGTAGGC
>NZ_JBHYOB010000068.1:0-2052 GCF_042744565.1 Streptomyces sp. NPDC058812 | reverse complement strand
GGCGCTTCACCGTGCGGAAGATCTTGAAAGTGTCGATGGGGTGCAATGCCCACCGGTGCCACGGAATCGGGTCCCGGCCGACGCCCAGCTTCAGGGCGGCCTCGGTCACGAGGTAGTGGCGGCCGGCGCCCACCAGGACCACGAAGATGACCGGCATGAACGCGTGTGAGATCGCCTTGTCCCAGTTCTCGATGACCGAGCCGTGGGCGATGGCGTTCAGGACGATGGTCAGCGCGGTGAACAGGTGCGCGATGGGGAGCAGGACCCAGTAGGAGCGGCCGCGGGTGGCGAACAGCAGGTCGCCGACCAGGCAGATCAGGATGGTGACGTCCACCCCGATCGCGAACAGCGTGCTGTCCGCGCCGTCGTCGAATCCGAACCGCTCGTATGCGGCGGTGCTCAGGTTGCCGAAGGAGAGGTAGAAGCCGACGGCGCCGAGGGCGATGCCGCCGATCAGGAACACGGCGCCGAGCCAGAAGCGCAGTCGGCTGCTGCCCTGCGGCGTGCCCTCCTCCGCTTCCGTCGCGGTACCGGGGGCGGTGTTGTCCGCCTCGTCCAGCCAGCCCGCCAGGCCGTCCGCCGAACGAGGACCGCTGGTCGCCGAAATCGGGTGCGTGGTCGCCGAAATGGGGTCTGCGGCCGCTGCAACGGCGCGGCCCGGTACCGGAACCGGTGCTGCGGGTGCCGGGGAGGTCCCCTGTGCGGGGACCATTCCCGACTCGATCGTTGTGGTCATCTCTCTCCTCTGTCGAAACCGCTGGGTGGTAACCGGGCGGGCGCCGAAACGGTACCCGCCCGGGTCGCAAAGGCCCCGGTGGCGTTGCCTCATCGTGCCGGGGTGCCTTCCGCGGCGGGAGTGGTGGGTCGGTCAGGAGTGCGGTTTGAGGCCTGACATGGCCTGGCCGTGGCGGCGGAGTTCGGCCTCGGCCTGCTGCCGCTGTGCCTCGGCGCGGGCGGCTGCCGCAGCCGCTTCCGCGGCGGCTTGGGCCTGTGCCTGCTGCTGGGCGTTCATCGCGCACCCCCAAGAGCGAGGGTCAGCAGGCGGGTGGTCCAGCTGCCGCACGTACGGCACACGTACTGGCGGCTCTTGGGGTCGTGCTTCATGGGCCGGCCGTGGCAGACGGGGGCGGTGTGGCGGCTCACAGGCTCCACCACTTCCGGGCGCCGGAAGCGTCCTGGTCGGTGGTGCCGGTGCCGGCGGTCGGCCGCTCGGTGGACGTCTCGGTCCACCCGCCGGTCTGGGCGGAGTAGGCCCTGCCGTGCTGCTGGCGGTCGGCGTCGCTCTGGCCCTGGGCCAGCTCGGTCTGGGAGATCGTCTTGCGGAATGCCATGATGTGGCTCCGTCTCTCGTGAGGGATGGAGCCCCGGGGCGGCCGCCCAACTGCCAAGAAAGCCGGCCGCCTCGGGGTGTCTTGTTTCTGGTGCTCCCGGCCCCTCTCGGGGCCGGTGTATGGGGTGTCAGGGAAGGGCGTCAAGGTCCCTGTTAGGCCCCGTAAGGCGGCCGATAGAACCGCAGGTCACGGGGCCGATAGGCCGGTCTAACGGGCCTCTTGGGCCCGCCCCTTGGAGAGGGCCGGGGAAGGGGCCGAAGCGGGGTCCAGCAACCCCCGGGAATCAGCCGCAGGGCGGCCGGTACGGGGGCCCCGGCGGGGGTGCCGACGGGGGCCTCGGTGGCCCTCTCCCCGACCGCCTGAGCGGACACCTGGGCGGGGGCTGCGGCGACCGTTACCGGGGTCTCCCCCGGGCCCGTGACGGCGGACTGGGCGCGGGCCCGCAGCAGTGCCGCCGGGGACATCCCCAGGGCCGCCGTCGCGGCGTCGATCCGCAGCCCCACGCGGGTCGTGGGCTTGCCACCAATCCGCATGCCGACCTTGTCCGCGGTGGGCAGGCCGCAGCCCTCCACCCAGGTCCGGAACTCCCCCTGCTCCGTGCCCTCCGCCAGCAGCCCGGCCGCGACGGCGGAAGCCAGCATCACGTCCAGGTGCAGCCCCGCCCGCCCTGCGTCCTCGGCCTCGGCCAGCGCCCCGACCACGTGCAGCAACAGCGCCGTAC
>NZ_JBHYOB010000067.1:0-2093 GCF_042744565.1 Streptomyces sp. NPDC058812 | reverse complement strand
CAGTAGCAGGGATCCCACTCGGACCTCGCGCTGAGTGTCCAAGCCCATGATTGAGCCGGCCTTCCCCAATTGGGGAAGGCCCGCTTGTTTTCGCAGGCGCTGCGCCTGCGGCCCTACGCCGGCTACCACTTGACGGGTGACGAACCGCCGCCCTGACCGGACCCGTGGCGGGTCCTCTTTTGCCCTACGCGCCGCTGCGGGCGCGGGAAAGGGCGCCTGGTCGGGCTGCTGCCGTTGGGCAGCCCCCACTCGCCGGTGGGCGGCGTCAGCCCGCGGTGACGGGGGAGGGGCGGTCGGACAGAACCAGCGCGATGGCGTCCTCGGTGAGGCCGTCGAGGGTGATGTCGTAGGTGCGGGCCATCTGCTGAAGCCGTGCGACGGTCCGGCGTACAACTGCCGGATTTCCCGCCGCCCATTCGATGTGGAGTAGGTCGCGGTAGAGGACTTCGGACGTTTCCTCGATGTCCAGCGCGTGCAGTACGGTTCGGCGGGCGGCGTCAAGGTCGGGTGTGTCGCCGTCGGTGTGCCAGCGGGCGAGCGTGTGGGCGGTGTCGGTGATCCGGGACAGCATTTCCTGGATCACTGGGTCTGCCCACGGCAGAGTCCGGCCGTCGAACGGACGTCCACGCACCAGCGCCATCGCGCTCTCCAAGTCGGCGATTCCCTGCGCCGGGCCGCCTGCCAGGCCGGCGGTGGCCAGCTGCTGGAACTGCTGCCAGTCGGACGTCACAGAGGGATGGAAGACATATCCGGCGCCGTTCTTCGGGCGGGGCAGCAGCGGGGTCTCGTCGTCGGCCAGGCCGATCTCGTTGCGGAGCTCGGACAGCCGGGAGTGCAGGGTGCGGGTGCTCCACGGGTTCACGGGGTCCATGGCCCGGCACAGGTACTCGGGGGTGCGGCCGGGCCGGAGGTGGATCAGGGCGGCGACGGCTGTGGTCCGCAGGGTGTGGGCGCCTGTGGCGCCGGTACCGCCGGTGATCCGCAGCGGCCCCAGCATCTCGATCCGCACCCCACCGCCCTGGCCGGCCGGTTCGGCATTCGGCCCAGAAGCCTGCTGGGAGAGCGCCGGAGAAGACCCGGCGCTTCCCTCGGTGTCCTCCTGCTCGTCCTTGCCGGGGCTGGTGTCGGCGGTGTGCGGCAGGTCGGGATCAGCCGGCGGTGCGGTGGCGGCCCCGGCAAACAGGGCGGGGAAGGGATTGCCGGGGTCCTGTGCTGCCTCGGCGCCCGTGACGCGGACCATGAGGGGGGTGCCCGCGGCCGCAGCAGAGCCGTGGTCCTCGCTGAATTCCCAGTGCCCGGTTGCGGGGACCGGCTCCTCGGTGGAGACCTCCAGGGCGTGAACGTACTCGCGGTACTGCTCGTCGGTGATTCGCTGCAGGGTGACCGGCGTCTCCAGCAGAGTCATGACTGTCTGCTTGCCCTGGGCCGCGTCCAGGATTTCGGCGTGGGGAAACGCGCGGCGGGTGCTGTCGGTGGCGGGCAGGACCACGGCAGTCTGCAGGTGACGGGCGGTGGACAGGGCGTCGGCGAGCTGGATGACGTCGGTGTCCGCGTGGTCGCCGGCGCCGATAAGAAGCCAGGGCAGGACCTGCTCGCCGCTCTGATGGGCTTCGAGGAGGAGTTCCCCGAGGTCGGCGGCGACGGCGGGCAGGTGGGGCATCGTGCGGATGCGGCCCTGCGGCAGCAGGCCGGCGAGTCGGGTACCGAGACCGGTGGTGAGGATCTCGCTGTAGTCGGTCCACCGGCAGGTGCCCAGTTCCAGCGCGAGGGCTCGGGCGACTTCGAGGACCTCGTCGTCGGTGGCGTCCAGGAGCAGGACCCGGCAGGTCGTGAGGTCGGCCAGCAGCAGTCCTTGATCGTCGGCGCCAAGGGTGACCAGCCCCGGATAGGGCGCCTGCACGTCGTGCACTTCCCCGGGGCTCGCGATGGTGCCCTGCGGGTCCAGGACCCAGGTTCGGGTGTCCGGGCCGGCCTCGAACGGGGGGAGGGGGTCGGCGGGCTCGTCGAGCAGCAGGGTGACGGCATCGTCCTGGCTGAGGCGGGCCCCGCGCAGGGCGGGAAGAGCCCGGCCGGCCGCAGCGCTGTGCTGGGCG
>NZ_JBHYOB010000066.1:0-2299 GCF_042744565.1 Streptomyces sp. NPDC058812 | reverse complement strand
GTGGACTCACCGCCGGTCGGCGGTGGTTCGGTGGACGGGCTGTTCGACGGCGACTGCGTCGGCGACTCGGACGGCTCCTCGGTCGTCGGATCGTTCGACGGGGGTGCCTCAGTCGTCGGATCCTTGGACGTGGGCGGTGCCTCGGTCGTCTCCTCCTGGGTCGGCGACTGGCTCGGCGACTGGGAGGTGGTCGGCGACTTGCTGGGCTTCACCGCGGCGCCCTGCTTGGTCTTCAGGTCGAACTTGGTGACCTCGTCCATGACACCGAAGGTGTACGCGGCCCAGATCTCCGCCGGGGGACCACCACCGTTGACGCGGTAGTCGACGCCGGCCGCCCGGTACATCGGCACGTGGTCCTGGGTCTTGGAGTCCTCGCCGAACAGGCCGACCGAGGTGACCAGGTCGGGGGTGAAGCCCGTGAACCAGGCCGACAGGTTGTCGTCGGACGTACCGGTCTTGCCCGCGACCTGCTGGCCGTCGCGCAGCGGGTTCTCCCGTACGGACGTCCTGGCCGTACCGTCGTCGACCACGCCGGTGAGCACGGAGGTCACCGTGTCCGCGGCCTCCCGGCTGATGACCTGCTCGCCGACGGGGTCGGGCATCTCGATCGTGCGGTCCTTGTGCTCGACCGACTTCACGATCTGCGGGGTGACCTTCTTGCCGTGGTTGTCGAGGGTGGCGTAGACGCCGGCCATCTCCAGCGGGCTGGCGCCCATACTGCCCAGGGTCTGCGCGGGCACGGGGTCGTCGCCCTCGGTGTTCATGCCGAGGTCGGCCGCGACCTTCATGACCTCGGACATGCCGACGTCGATGCCCATCTGCGCGAAGACGGAGTTGACGGACTTGTTCATCGCCTCCTGGACGGTGACGTCGCCGTAGTCCCGGTCGTCCTCGTTGGGCGGGGCGAAGCCGACCTTCTGGTCGCCGTCCATCACGGGGCGCTCGCTGTCGCCGTCGTACAGCGTGTTGGCCGTGATCGGCACGCCGTCCTGCGTCTCCGCGTCCTGCTCGACGGCGGCGGCGAGGATCACCGGCTTGAAGGTGGAGGCGGGCTGGTAGTCGTCACGGGTGGCGTTGTTCGTGAAGTGCTTCAGGTAGTCCACACCGCCGTACATCGCCACGACGGCGCCCGTCTTCGGGTCGACGGAGACCGCGCCGGCCTGGACGTCCGCGTCGACCGCGCGCTTCTCGGGGTCCAGCTTGCTGGTGAGCTTGGCCTTGACCGCCTTCTCCAGCTCCGCCTGCTTCTTCTTGTCGATGTTGAGCGTGATGGTGTAGCCGCCGAGGTCCACCAGGGCCTTGGCCTGCTCCATGTCCTCGGCGGCGCCCTGCGCGACGAGCCGCTGCTTCAGCGTGTACTCGGCCGCGTCCACCAGGTACCCCGTCTGGCCCTCCATCCCCTGCACCGGCTTGGGCGCCTCGGGCTTTTGGAACTTCATGTTCTGACGGTCGGCCCGGCTCAGCCACTTCTGCTCGACCATGTTGTCCAGGACGTAGTTCCAGCGCTCCTGGACCAGCTTCTTGCCGGTGTCGCTGGCGATCGCCCAGTCGTACTGGTTGGGCGCCTGGAGCAGCGCGGCGAGGTACGCGCCCTGCTCGACCGTCAGGTCCTCGGCGTCGACGCGGTAGTAGGCCTGGGCGGCGGCCTGGATGCCGTAGGCGCCGCGGCCGTAGTAGCTGGTGTTGATGTAGCCGGCGAGGATGTAGTCCTTGGACTTCTCCCGGTCCAGCTTCAGCGAGATGACCAGTTCCTTCAGCTTGCGCGAGACCGTCTGTTCCTGGGAAAGGTAGTAGTTCTTGACGTACTGCTGGGTGATCGTCGAACCGCCCTGCGCGCCCTTGCCGGAGAGCGTGTTGAGCACACCGCGCGCGGTGCCCTTGAGGTCGACGCCGGCGTCCTTGTAGAAGGTCTTGTTCTCGGCGGCGACGAAGGTGTGCTGGACCTCCTTGGGCACCTTGGCGAGGTCGACGATCTCGCGGTTGCGCTCACCGTCGCGGGCCATGATGCTGCCGTCGCTGTACTTGTAGACGTTGCTCTGCAGCTCCGCCTCGGGGTTCCCCTCGGGGATGTCGATCACCAGGTACAGCACGATGAAGGCGCCCATGCCGAGCAGGCAGAGGCCGAAGAACGTGCCGAGGATCTTCTTCCAGGTGAACAGCCTGCGTATCCGGCCCTTCCCGCCCGCGCCTGCGGCCGCACCCGACGAACGGCGGCGTTTCGGCGCCGCGCGGCGGCCACCGCGCTGTCGCGCTTTTCTCTCTTCCGCTCGTCCCATGGATCCGATCCGCTCCGCTCCAG
>NZ_JBHYOB010000065.1:0-2320 GCF_042744565.1 Streptomyces sp. NPDC058812 | reverse complement strand
ACCCAGATCCAGATCACCGAGAGCGTCTGCCACACCTACAACCAGATCGGGGTCCGCTCGTCCTCATCGACGAAACCGCCGACCTGATCAAAGACCTCACCCCACGCATCGCAGCGACGTTCGTTCTACGCCGGCATCGACGTCACCCGGTCGCCCCTTTTCACCGGCGTCCGCGGCGCGCAGTTAGCCCTCATCACGGCACCGACCGGACCACACACGTCCTGCCCTGGGCTGGACACAGGACGGGGCGCTCTTCCCCTCCCTCGCCGACGAAGCAGTACGCGTCTCCCGAGCCTGTCCGCGCAAACTGCTCCAGCCTGGCCCCCGAGACAAGTCGAACGCCCTCCGCCAGCTCGTGGCCGGCCGAGTCTGTCGCATCGAGGTCCGCGACGCCGGCAAAGAACGCGACGACCGTCTCGTGGGCTCGCAGAAGTGGCAGCAGTGTAACGGAGTGGGCGGGCACCTCGGGGCCATCCGGTCCGTTCAACATGTTCACGGGGCAACCGTAACCGGCATCGGTGCCTGCGCGCGGTCCTGGCCTGATCCGGACCCGAGGCGGCTCGCCTCCGGACCCCACGCAGGCTGCACTTTCTACCGGTACCAGTCTTCGGTCGCCCTCAGAGCCCGCTCGATGTACTGGTCCAATCGGTAGGCGACCAGGTACCGGCTGTCCGTCTCGTGGTCCCACACGAAAATTTCGTCACGCTGCGGTGACCGAACGAAGGCGAACTGGTCGCCACCACCGTTGTCACCGAAGAACACCAGTGGCTGGAACGGCATGTACAGCTGCGCCAAGTCGTCGGCGGAGCGGAGTGCAGTGTTGTCCTGGGCGATTCGCTCGGCGCTCCAGATGACGTCGAGCCCATCGGGTCCCCTCACGCCATTGCACTCGCGCAACAGATCTGACAGCTCCATGGGCAGGGTCTGACCCAGCGCGTTCTCCGCGGCCTCCACGGCAGCTTCGTCAGCCGGAGCACCGAACTCGACCTCAGCCGCGATTTTCGTCATCATCTCTCTCCACATCGGATGAGCGTCCCAGACCCCGGGATGCGCATCCGTGCCGGGTTCACCCGGAGCCGCGATGGCAAAGAGACTCCTCCGCCTCACCTTCGAAGAGCGCGTGGACCACCTGCCCCGCCACCAGTAGATCAAGCTCACCGACCACACCATCACCACCTCCCAGGCCCTCGACGGCGGCGGACCCCACGCCGCGCTGTGACTACCGCGAGTACTCCCGGCGCAACGTGTGCGTCGCCTACTCCGTCGGCACCCCGGACCGGGCCACCTGCGTCGCCCTGTCCCTGCCCGTCGGCGAGAAATACCGCCTACGGCAGGCCGCGCGGGTACTGCGGGCCCACTCCGCCGGGCCCTGCTGTCCCTGCTGCTCACCGAACAGGCCCGTACAACGTGCAGCCCCTCGGTGACGGCTCCTGGCTCAGCAACGGTCATGCCAGTGCGCCGCGCCGCTGGTCCCTGACTACGTGAGATACCGCGCGCCGTAGGCCTCACGGCCTGCGGTACGCGCGGAATCCGCCTCCGCTGGGACAGCAGCGCCTTGCCGTTGGCGCTGGGGTGCGTGGTGTCGCGGAAGTCCACCCGCTGCTGCACACCCGGGGCCAGCCGCCCTTCGGAGTGGTGCGGCACCACCACTGGCCCGCCGGCGTAGGGGCTGATGTAGATCGCCGCCCGCGTCCGGTCGCACAGCCGGTCCAGGGACTGCTGGACGAGCCGCTGTCGGCGTACACATGAACGTTTCACCCGTATGTCCTTGAGCTCATTCATGAGTACGCCGACACCAAGGCGCTGGCCCGCTGTCGAGGTAGCGCGGGCAAGCGGCGATGCTGCCCCCGGGAAGTACACGCTCCGATTCAGCTCAAGGATCAGCGGCTCCTGCAGGGACTGCGGCTATTGGCACGTACGCCTTCAGCGGGCGTCCGTTGTTCACGGTGGACCTCACGCGACAGTTCGACATCAGCGACGACGGCGGTCCAGCGGTGCCGAGGTGAAGCTCGGGATCTGGCTCACCAACACCGAGAGCAGGCGTACCAAACTCGATGGGGAACAGCTGAAAGTGCTGGCGGACCTGGGACTGAACTGGGCGCAATGAAGACGCAGCGGCATCCCCCGAGGTCGCCCGAACCACGCCACCCCGACCTCACCTGGCAGCAGCGATGATGCCTCCGTGGCGACAAACCTTGATTGCGAGTTCTTCGAGCAGCTCCCCGAAATGTGGGCGGGAGACCCCGGACAGAGCAGGATGGGTACATGACGTACGGGCCAGGTCAGCTTCACGACTCGCCCAACCCGTAAAGCCTTTTGC
>NZ_JBHYOB010000064.1:935-2326 GCF_042744565.1 Streptomyces sp. NPDC058812 | reverse complement strand
CCCATAGGCCGGGGGCGCAGCTGTGCGCAGGCGTTTCGATTGTGGGAGCCGGGATCAGCGGCGCGTGCGCCAGGTGCCGTAGAGGGCAGCGACGGCGCTGATGACGCCGGCGAACCCAGCTTCGCCGACGGCGAGGTAGATGCCGGCGCAGGCCGCGAGAAGGACCACCAGCACCACCGCGTCGGGGGCCGGCCCCTTGCGGGTCCTCGGCATCACGTCCGGGTCCTGGCGGGAGATGGACCGGGCAGGGTCGGGGGTCTGGGAGGTGCTGTCCGTGTTCGTCATGGCTCCAGCAGACCCGCCTTCAAAGCCGTCTTCCCAGTGATCTGTCCGAGTCCGAACGGACCCGGACAACCCCCCACTGCACCCGGCGAAGATTGGCCCGAGCCCGGATGGGACGAGGCGTTCGGATCTGTTCGAGGCAATCTGCATACGTACGCCGTCACCGGCCTCTACCGTGGCTTTTCCTTGACACACAGGGGGATCTGATGACAGGCGAACAACCTGCGGTGGATCCGCAGGACAACGACACGGCTGAGACGTTCGAGGCCGCGCTGGCCGCCTTCGCCGAGGAGCTCAGCCTGTTCCACATCGCCTGCGGTTCCCCCTCCTACGCGACCATCGCCTCCGCCTCGGTACGACCGCGGCTGACGAAGTCCGGCCTGACTGAGATGCTCACCGGGAAGCGGTTGCCCTCCCTGGAGACGCTCCTGGAGTTCGTCCGAGTCGTCACCACACCGAGCGGGCTGGACAAGCTGGCTGCGGGGAAGTTCCGGGCGAACCCCGAGACACTCAAGGAGTGGCGCGGCCGATGGCAGCACGTCAAAGTGCTGCAGCGCCGGTTCCATCGCGCGAACAAGCGCCCGCCTACGACGGTCAAGCAGATCCACGACGATGTCGCCCGCGAACCTGAAGCCCTGCACGCGGAATCCGACCACATGGTGAACGCAGCCGCTAGCAGCGAACGCATCCGCACACAGGCCCAGCAGGAAGACGCAGACGAACTATCGGCCAAGGAATACGTCCGGATCGTCGAAGCCACGTTCGATACCACCATTCCGAAGGAGGCGCGCCAGACGGGATGGTTAGCGGGAAGCCTTACGGCCCTTGTAGCGGTCGGCGCCGTGGCCTTGTCCTGGGCGGACAAGACTGAGCTGATAGTGAAGATCACTTCCTCCGTGATGATTCCGCTCATGCTCTGGTCAGCCGTGCTGGCGGACATCACCAACCGGAGGCGCGTGCTGGACAAGGGGTGGTTGGTCGTTCTGATGTACCTCATGGCTGCCTTCACGATGGGTGCACCCGTGATGTCCTATCTGGGGAACCTTCCAGCCGAAGACGAACAGCTAACGGCTCGAATCGCTGTCTACGCGGTGATGCTGTTCCTCATC
>NZ_JBHYOB010000064.1:0-925 GCF_042744565.1 Streptomyces sp. NPDC058812 | reverse complement strand
TCGTCACTCCGCTGGGACTGCTGAGCGCTGCCGTCGACGCGATCGTCCCGGAGCTGGAGGACGAGGTGAAGGACCTCGTAAGGGCGGACCGAGCGAGATTTCACCGACTCAATGAGGACAAACAGAAGGCGATTCAGCGTGCCCGCAGCTGGCGCCGCTACTACGAGATGCAGGGCGAGCCTCTGGATCAGCCGTCTGAACCGGGCGCCTTATAACCTGCCTGCTTTCTGGGCTTCTACACGGTGATGCATAACGTGGTGCGCCCCGGCCGTACGTGCGGGGGCGCACCGTCGCATGTAGGCACTTTCTATGATGGCTTGCAACTTTGGTATGTGGGGTTGCAAAGTGAGCGGTTTCGGCGGGGGGTTGAGGGGTTGTGTTTTTGGTATTCGGTCAGGGGTCGTTTCGGTTTTGGTATTTGACGTTGGGTCTGTTTGGTGTGCGTCGGAATCGGTGTTTTCCCTTTTGCTGGCGATCTTTCTGGTGTAGACCACTTGGGGGTGACGGTCCGACGTCTGTGTTACGTGTTGTTACGTGTCGGGAGAGGGGCCGACGGGGTGGACACTCCGCCGGCCCGTGTGCATACTGTCACTGAGAGGGAGCGCGCAGCGCGACCGGCAAGACCTTGGCCCCGCAGGGGCCACACCCCGATATTCGGTCCTGAGACACCGTTACAGACTGCCTGACACCCCATCAAAAACCTTCTGAACTGCTACAATTAAGCCGAAGAACCCCGCGGCAGGCCCTCCCTCCGTTGCCAGCCTGCCACCGCGGACCGGTAGTCCCCGAACCGACCGGGACCACCCCGCCGTCACCGCAGGTGTGGGCCCATCGGGCCCACTCCGCCCGGCGTCGCGCAGCGACGCAGCCCCTCTTGGAGTGACGCAGTCACTCCCCGTCGTGTCTCCGCAGGAGACCAGTCTCT
>NZ_JBHYOB010000063.1:0-2339 GCF_042744565.1 Streptomyces sp. NPDC058812 | reverse complement strand
CAAGAACTACATCCCGCTGCGCCGGGCCAATAACCTCAAAGCCATGGATGACGCCGCGTACTACGACCGTGTCCGCGCCCGCCTCGAGGCGGAGCTGATCTCCGACTACGGCGAGATCGCCGACGGCCACCTGCGGGTCTACGCCGCCGAGGTCCCCCGCCTGTCGACCCTCCTGGTCAACACCGTCACCGAAGCCCAGGCAGAGCCCCAGCGGATCCTCGCCGCCGACCTGACCACCAACCCCACCCTCCTGACCGGCCGCCGCGAGTACATCGCCGCGAACCGCCGGTTCACCGAGGCCGGCGGCCGCATCGACCGCCTCTTCATCGTCCACGCCGCCGATCTGGCCAGGCAGGAGTTCGCCTCCTCCCTGCTGGAGCTCGTCGGCCAGCACCGCGACCTCGGCGTCACCTGCGGCCTCGCCGTCCGCGACCGCCTGCGCGCCGACCAGGCCGTGGACGTCGTCATCTTCGCCAACGCCGCCGCCCTCGTCGAGGAGGAGCAGGGCGACGCCGACTACAACCGCGGTCGCAGCAGCGTGTACTTCAAGGGCATCGGCCGCTGGGCCGGCCGCTTCGAATCCGTCTGGGGCCACGGCGCCGACTCCGCTCCCCGCGTCCTGCAGACCTACGAGGCCACCGCCCGTCCCATGCTCGATGCCGGAACCTGGGACGCGACCCGCATCAACGCCACCGTCGCCAGCCTGTAGAGCCGGCAACTCGCACCTGCGCCTGGGGGGAACCGCATGATCGTTCTCGACACCAACCAGCTCAAGCACGCGTCCTTCCCCCACGGTGCCGTCCTGGGCATGCTCCGCAAAATCGCCGCACTCCACGGCCGCCAGCTGGCTCTCCCAGAAATGACCGTGACCGAACATGTGGCGCATCACCAGCACGACACCGAGGCCGACCTGAACGCGGCGCGGAAGGCGCTCACCGCATTGGGCAAGAGCTTCGGGCAGGACCTGGCCTCAGCCATCGACACTCTTGCTCCGGAACAGGCGGCCGATCGCCGGCGGACAGCGTTGGAGGGTGTCTTCGAGGTGCTGCCGACCCCGGCAGGGGCAGCGGAAGAGGCCCTGCGCCGTGAGGCCAACCGAATACCTCCGGCGGAGCAGAGGTGGATGGACGCGCAGAACACGGAGGTCAAGGCTCGCGGCGCCCGCGATGTCGCAATCTGGCTGACACTCCTGGACGCCGCGAGTCGCCTGGACGGCGACATCTGGTTCGTCACCCTCGACCAGGACTTCGGCAGAACCGACTTCCACCCTGTGCTCCGTGATGAAGCACGGGACCGGCTCGGTGACGGCTGTTCACGGCTGCGGCTGCTGCCCGGCGGCATCGACGAACTACTCAGAGAACTGGCCACACCGACCAGTCCCCCCGCAGATCTCTCCAAACTGCTCGACAGCCCTGTCGCGTTCCATGCCGTCACCATCGCACTGACCAACGAGGGCCTCCTCTTGCACCTGATGCGCCACGTGACCCCAGCCACCCCAGTGGCCGGCGGGAACCTGCACCTTCATCCGGAGAGAATCAAACGCAGCAGCGCGTACACCGTCGGAGACAGCACATGGGTGAGCGCTCAGGTCAACTGGCAGGGATTCCAGGTCCTGCACGGATACGGCGGAGAGGCTCCCATGTGGGACCGAACCGCGAACTTCCACATCGAGACGACAGTGCTGCTCGAAATCCACGATGGCCTGCTGCAGTCAGCCGAGGTCACCTCCGCGACACCCATCACGGCCGTTGCCGTGGGATCCCCGCAGATCGGTGGAGCCGGCTGGACTATCAGCCTCCCCACGAGCCTGGCTCCGCTACACGGGCCCGGTGGACCGGGATGGGCGGCGATCAGCCCACATCCGGACGACCTCGGCCCCGCCTACCAGGCTGAGGACGTCTGACCCTACCGGCACAGAAAACTCTTGTGGGGCAGCTCACTGCCGATGAGCCGCTCGCAGGCTCCTCCATCCCCCAAATCTAGTCACTAGATATACGTTGGGTAATCAATGGCGGGGAGGTGCCCGCCCTGTGCCCACGGGATGCTGCATGCTGCTCGCCTTATGCCTGATCGCCACCGGAGCCCTGCTGCGCCAGCCGGACCGAGTCCACTTCTCCGCCATGCGACCGCATACCGCTGACGCCGCCCGGCTCATAGCCCTTCAGCGCAACCGCGCCAACAACTGGACCCCCGCCCTCCTGATGGCCGGACAGTGGATTCAGATCACCGGGTATTGGCTTCTCGCCGAACGCGGCGTCCTCGGCGCAGCGTGCGCGGCGGCTGGTGTCGCCGTGCAGTTCCGACACCTTCAGGAGATCAGCCATCACGCTGTCCACGGC
>NZ_JBHYOB010000062.1:0-2563 GCF_042744565.1 Streptomyces sp. NPDC058812 | reverse complement strand
ATCGAGTCACGAACAACACCAGGAGCCAAAGACATGTTTATAAATCCAGTATTTTTGTATAAAATAATAATACTAACTAGACGTCAGGACGTCAATTTAGTTTAAAAGTGACGTCAAAAGAGCATGCATTAACTCCGCATTTACCATAACAGTGCTTTCCGGCACCGCCTCAGGGCGGGTTCGGCGCGAAAGCGGCGTCAGCCCGGTAAAACCGGCAGTAAACTCCCCACTAAATCGCGCATTCCGCGTCAGATAAATTTCACCCGACTGCATAGCCATGCAACCGGGTGAATGGCACCGGCTTTCGGCGGGGATCTGCGCCGCCCCCCCCGTTTTATCCGGTTTGTTACAGCGACGGACCGTCATACGTCCGCTGGCGCTGCGATCGTTCCAGCTCCAGCGCTTTCTGGTGCTGCGCCGCCCGCTGCTGCTCCCGGTGCGCCTCGATTCCGTTCAGCCTTGCGACAACCGGCGCAGCTGATCGCTCAAACTCTGCACCTGCCTGCTCAAGACCGTGACGCGCTCGCTCAGCGCCGCGTTCTCCCGTTGCATAAGACCAGACATCGTCCGCCATTCCGCGAAGGCGTTCTCCCACTCGTCCAGCCTTTTCGAGTAGTCCTGCTGTAGCTGCTCTAATGCGCTCAGCAACTGTTTTTCCAGCTCCGTCATGTGCTATTTCCCCGCCAGTATCATCCAGCTCGAATCCTCTCCGAACCGTCCCGCTTCCGGGTTCACCCTCACGCAGCGGCGTCTCTGATCGCCGCAGGTCGAGAGCTGCACGCCGCTGTTCCGATCGGACAGCATAGCCTGCGTGCTCTTCTGCTCCCGGATGGTCGTGTAATTGTCGAGTATCTGCTGACTCTGCCACCACAGAATGGCCGCGCTCGAAGCGATCAGCAGCGCGGACACCAGGACGATGGTCAGCCACGTCTGGCTGACCATGCGCAGCATCCCTTTCGTGCGCTGGCTCATGGCTGAGGACAGCTTCCGGTCGTGCTCGAGGATGGCGGCGCTGATTCTCTTCTCGCTTTCGCTCAGTTCCGCTCTGACAGACTTCTCGTGCTCGCTGAATGCGGCTTTCAGCATCTCGCCGGTACTCTGCTGCTGCGCTTTCGATTTCTGCTCTAAGTCCTTCGCCAGCGTTAAAAGACTGTTCATAGATGGCTCCCTTCAGTCGGATGTTTCGCCCCCCGTCCGGGTCGGCAATGCTGATGCTGCTTTTTGTAGTGCGCACCACCTCAAAACCAGCGCTTTCCAGCGCCTCAGTGACGTCCTGACGGGTTTTCAGCTCCCCGGACGAGGCTAAGGCCAGTAAACCCCGCGTAATCGCCTGGGCGGCTTCCTGCTTCGTTTCCGGCAGCGCGGACGGCGTGACCAGCGCCCGCCGGTTTTCCGGCGCGTTTGGATCGTGCAGCCCCAGCCTGCCGTTCACAATGGTCTGCCAGGCATCGATGCGCGGTCGGTCGGCGCGGTCGTAATACGGCTGGAGACGCCTGCCGGTCAGCAGCTCCGTGTTCGGGATCAGGAAGTTCAGCTCCAGCCTCCCTTTGTCCCGGTGCTCAACCCACAGCACGCTGTACTGGTCTTTATCGAGTCCGGGCATCAGAACCCGCTCGAAGCTCGCCATCAGCTTTTCACGCTGGCCGGGCGGTAAGTCCTGTTCGGCAAAAGACAGGACGCCGGATGTGTATTTTTTGGCGTAGGGCGAGGCGTCGATAAGCTCCCGGACTTCCTCCGGCTTCCCCTGCAGAACGCTGGCACCTTCGCGCTGGCGGTCTTTGCCCAGCAGGTAATCCACAGGCCCGGCGCCACCGCCGCGCCCCCGGGGGTGAAACTTAACGATCATCGTCTGCCCCCTTTTCCAGCACGGCGTGCCGCAGCCGCTCGAGTCCGGCATCGATGGCCATCAGCGCGGCGACAACCTGCACGCGGTCGTGCCCGCTGCCGCCACCGCCGTTAACCTGCCGGGCAATCTGGTTAAGGTTGTTCCCCATGCCGGCAAGCTGACGAAGCAGCGCCGGCGAGAGCGAGGGAAGTTTGCCGGTTCGGGCGGGCTTCTCGTCCAGGCACGTCTGCCGCATCCAGGCCGCGAGCTGTTTACCGTCGCAGCGCTCCAGCAGACGGCGGTGCTCATCTTCGGTCACCCACATGGTGAGCATTTTGCTGCGTTTGTCTGCCAATCCGGCCTCCTGATAACGCCGGGACGGGCGGGAAATCTTTTCCCGTTCGGCGCGGTGTTGGACAAGCCGCAGGCGCGTCAGTGGTTTTAGCGGGTTTCGGGGCGCAGCCCTGAACCAGTCACGTAGCGCTAGCGGAGTGTATACTGGCTTAATATGTTAGTTCGGAGTGGTGACTCAGGGAAGTGCTTCATGTGGCAGGGGAAAAAATGCGGCTGCGGGGCGTAAGTGCGAAATGCAGGTGTCGATGAAATGACGCCTCCTCGCTCACTCGGTCGCTACGCTCCTGCCGTGAGACTGCGGCGGGCGTTACATGCTCACGAATGACGAAATAAAGAGATGGCGCTCAAGTAAAGAAAAGCCGGGGAAAGGATGCGGCGTTGCCG
>NZ_JBHYOB010000061.1:0-2639 GCF_042744565.1 Streptomyces sp. NPDC058812 | reverse complement strand
GGCATGGCGCAGGGGGCTGTCGGGGGTGCGGGCTATGCGGAAGAGCTCGCGCATGACTTCACCCTTGTCCCAGCGCTTGCCGGTTTCCGCTCGCATGCCGATCAGCCACAGGTCGATCTCATGGAGTTCGTCCGGGTCGAACCGGACCGTGGTGGAGATCGATCCGTCGGTCTTCGGGGCGGGCGCCGTGCCGTGCTGTGCGTCACGGCCAGCACAACGAGTTGACCGGCAACGCGTTGTGCTGCTCCAGACGCGACACAGCCCGCTTGCCGCACGTGAACTGCATTACGGGACAGATCCGCGAGATTCGGTAATACCGGACTGGGCTGCGTGCCTTGCCCTGCGTGTGTTACAGGCCCTACCAAGGCCTCACCTTCAGCAAAAAGCCAGGTCAGAGGGCCAGGTGAGGCTGAATCTCCCTTTCAGGCAGGGAGGGTTGCGTGGCTAACCCCTTTGGGGCTCAAGGTCCGTGGTGTCGGGCGGCTATCTGCTGTCCGGCACCCATCCCGCGACGCAAGCGGTGCGGACCCCGCAGGCTCCGCCCGCCCGAGTAGCCGAACCAAGGAGTTCACCCATGACCATCACCCAGCACGACACTGCGACCGTCCCCCCGCAGGCGGCCGTCCAGGAGCAGGCCGAGGCGCGGGAGCTCGCGCGGCTGCGCCGGCAACGGGATGTCCTCTTCCTGCTGCTGCTCCTGGGCGTTGGTGCCGTGCTCGCGGGCGGTGCGGCCATCGTCGTGCGGCTGGCGCCGTCCTGGGCCGACCCGGCACAGGTCGCCCTGGGCACGCTCGGCGCGTACATCGCAGCGGTGGCCGTACTGGTGCCGCATCTGCGGCGCCGTCGGTAGCGCCACGCGTGAAGGAGCAGGTACCGGCCTTCGGAGGGGCGGCCGGGACCCGCGCGCCGGACCTGGATTCGTTCCGATGACGAGCACGGGTCCACACTGGCCGGATGACCGAGCGCCGCCCCCTGGGCACCGGCCCCCGCCCCACGACTCAAGACCCCGCAGCGCCTCGGGGCCGGACAGTTGCCGAGCTCGCCCGCGCCGCCGAGGGCCAGGCGCCCCAGCCGGAGCCGGAGCCGGAGCCGGAGCCGGAGCAGGACTCCTCCGCGCGGCCATCGGCCGTGGCCGGGCGTCGTCGGCTGGGGCGGGGAGTAGCGTCAGTCGACCAGTGACTGCTCGCCCTCACGTTCTTAGGTAGTCAACCCCTTGACCGTCTTTGGTTCGACGGTGGTCAAGGGTTGACCACCTAGGATCCGCAGGCGGCTGGTGGAGCGTCAGCGGCCGAGCCAGCCCCGCCAGCCGTCCGCCTTGGCCTGCCGGTCCAGCTCTGCCTGTTCCTCGGCGCGTACCTGAGCCTGGTGGGCGTCGTGGTCGGCCGGGGGCTGGCAGATGGCGCACAGGCGGCCCGGTTCGGCGCCGTCGCTCCACTCGTCCCGGGCGGGTAGGCCTGGCGTCCGCATTGGGGGAAATCGCAGGGACGCGGCAGGTGACGGGTGGTGGGCAAGCCCGGCTTGCCCTGCCGCCCCGCATGCCCGGCCGTCTACGCTCACCCCCGGCCCGGCAAGCGACCGCCCCTCACCTGTCACGCAGGCCTCAGCAGCCTGCTAAGGCGCTGTCAGCCCCTCGCTGGTCAAATGGGGCCAGCCGCGGGCTGCACAGGCCGCCAGCGGGCCGCTCAGGGGCTAGAACGGTGCTTCCGCCGGTTGTTGGTGACGTTCAGTCGGCCATGCGCCGACGGGGACGGAGCGAGCAGCCAGGTCGGCGGCCTGGGCCTCCTCCCGGCGCTTGAGCTTCCAGGCGGCCATGTGGCTGCGGACGGCGTCGTCCAGGGCGGTGCCGCGCAGGCCTTCCCGGACCAGCGCTGCGCGGGCGGTTTCCTCCTCCACGGCGTACCGGCCGCGCCGGGAGGCACCGGCATGGTCCCTGGGCGCGGGGATCTCCACCCTGACGGCGGCGCTGATCAGCTCCGGGTGTTCGGCAGCCAGCCGCTCCCGGAGCCGCGCGGTCTCCTCGGCCTCGGCAGCACGGGCAGCCCGCCTGCTGTCGAACGCCTCGTTCGCGGCCGCGGCCTCGTCGTAGACGGCCTCGATCTCCGCCTGATGCCTCCGGGCGGACTCTGCCCGCTGCTGCTCCAGCTGCTCGCGGTGCTGGGCGTCGAGGCGGGCGACCTCGGCATCCTGGATCCGCTGGTTCGCCCTGTACCCGCACTGCCGGCACTCCTCACCAGTGTCGACGAGCACGCCCGTCTCGCAGTTCGGCAGCTCGCAGGCCTGCTCGAAGAGGATCTCCGCGAGGTAGCCAGCAGGGCGCAGGATCCTGTCCGCGCCCTGGTAGCCCGCGGACGCCCGCACCGGTCCCCGGGTCCGGTGCCACTGGCCAAGGATCCGGGTCGCGGCGTGGTCAGGGGTGCGCGGGTACATGTCGAACGGGGTGGGCGTGGCATTGGGGTTGTGTCCGAGGAACTCGCGGACGGCCCTGCGCAGGATGCTGATCCGGGCCGCGGGCCTGTCCAGGACGCCGAGACCGTCCAGCAGCGCGTAGACCTCCTCCTCCCCCGCCACCGGCCGCAGCTCGCTGATCTTCCGCGGTGCCTTCCGCCCGCACTGCTGATCCCCCTTGCTGGCCTTCTTCC
>NZ_JBHYOB010000060.1:0-3048 GCF_042744565.1 Streptomyces sp. NPDC058812 | reverse complement strand
TCGCCCCAGGACGGTCCGTGGGCGCGACGAAGCCCGGCGGGCCGGGGGCCTGCTCGATGGTGGTGGAGGTGAGTCCGGTCGACAGCATCCAAACTCCGGAGCCGGCGAGGACGACGGCCGCGGCCAGGAGGCGGCCGCCGGTCCACCAGGGTGTGGTGTTCACAGCAGTCGTGCCCCTCCCGCGTAGTCGGGCAGGGCCGTCACCGGGTCGATGCGGACGGGCTTCCCAGGCCGGGGTGCGTTGATCATCTGGCCGTCTCCGAGGTAGAGGCCGACGTGGTGGATGGTGGAGTCGTTGGTGGGGCTGTAGCCGTAGAAGACGAGATCGCCCGGCAGCAGCGCACCGACGCCCTCCGAGGCAGGGATGCGGCGGCCCGCGCCGGCCTGGGCTGCGGCGGTGCGCGGCAGGTCGATTCCGGCTTGGGCGTACGCGTAGAGGGTCAGGCCCGAGCAGTCGAAGCCGTTGACGGTGCGGCCGTCCTGCCCGCCGGGTGAGCAGCAGATCCCGGTGGAGCGGCCGCGTGCGTTCCCGCCGCCCCATGAGTAGGGGATGCCCTGCTGGGCGAGCGCGGCCTGGATGACGGCCCCGACGTTCCCGGAGGGAATCTGCGGACCGGCGCCGAGGGCGTCGTACCGGTCGATCCCCGAGAGGACATCGTCGACGTACGCCCACGACCGGTTGTAGGTGTGAATCGCCGCGCGCAGCTGCTCGCGGTCGGTGAGGTCGCGGCCTTTTCCGCAGAGGTAGACGGCGGCGGAGGCGGCGGCGTCGTCGGCGTTGTGCGGGTTGGTGTCGCCGTCGCGGTTGCCGTCCTTGCCGTAGGCGCGGAACGTCTCGGGCAGGAACTGGAAGGGGCCGACGGCCCGTTCGTATTCGCTGTCGCCGTCCCACTGGCCGTTGTCGGTGTCGCGGATGGCGGTGGTGTTGCCGCCGGCCCCGGAGCCGTCCAGGCGGGGGCCGGTGATGGGCGGGGTGATGTCTCCGCCCGCGCTGACGGTGCGGCCGGAGGCGTGGTCGGACTCCACCCGGGCGATCCCGGCGAGGATCTGCCAGCGCATCCCCTGGCAGTCCGGTACGTGCGCGTTGATCTGGGAGGCGCCGGTGAGGTAGGCGGCCAGCATGCGAGGGGGGATTCCGGCCGCTGCCGCGTCGATGCCGGCACCTGCGGTGGGGGCGGTCTGGCTGCGGGCCGCTGCCAGCAGGATGGGCCCGGTGCAGCACACTGCGGCGACTAGGAGCAGCAGCGTGAGGCAGCCCATCTTCTTTCCCCGCTTCACCGGTCTCCTTCCTCACGACGTCGGCGGGCGGCGGCCGCGCGCTCGGCGAAGATCCGGCGCAGCCGAGCCGCGTTCGCCTCGGCCTCGGCGCGTACCTGATCCTCAGCCGACTCTTGAGCGGCACCCTGGGGTTGGGCTTGCCGGGCCTGCGCACGGTCTTGGGCCGGACGCCTGCGGCTCGGGCTGGTGTCGCCTCCTGCAGGGGCGTGAGGCGCGGATACGGGGGAGGGTCGGCGGCTGCCGGGGGTGCGCGGGGCGGACACGTTGGTGTTCGCGCGGCTGGCCGGGGTGCCGGTCAGCGGTGCCGCATGGATGGCCGCAGCGAGGGCGGTGTCCCGGACGGTGCCGGCCGGGTCGTGGACCTGCCAGGCGGTGGCCAGGGCCTGCCCGGCGTGGTCGACGGGCTGCATCCAGCGGCCGCCGTCCTGGCGGACCCGGTGGGCGGCGACCCTCAGCTGGGTGTGGGCGTCGGTGGTGAACTCCGAGGCCGCTGCTCGGCTCGCTGACAGGGTGTGGGGGAGTCCCAGGGTTGCGCCGTAGGTGACGCGTGCGGCGCGGGACGCGACGCGGTAGCCGCGCAGCCGACTGGCCCGGGCATGGACCCGGGACCCCAGCAGCGGCCGGTCGGTGTCCGGGTCGTGCAGGATCTCGCCCGTCCACTCGTCCACCACCATCTCCCCGCCACCCGCCCCGCCCCCGGGCCGGCCTGTAGCCGCCCCGTTCGCGTACGCGTGCAGCCGGGCCGCGGCCGGATGCAGGCCGGGCGGCGGCCCGATGAGCGCGGTGTGCGCGGCGCGCAGCGCGATGGCCAACGGTGCAATGCCGCGTCGTCCCTCGGCGACGGCGTCGCCGAGCAACCGGCCGGGGTTCATCGGCATGCCGGTGCCGTCGGAGAGCGCGGCGAAGCTGCCCAGGGACCGCAGCCGGGCCCCGAACGCCCCGTGCGCCGCGGAAGCTCCGCCGCCCAGTCCCCCGGACCCGCTGCCCGGCGTGGGGCCGTGCATGGCGAGCGCGGCGCCGAGCTCGGAGTTGTCGCCGGGCAGGTGGCTGCCGCCCACCTTCGCGTAGCGCATCCGCGTCGCCATGCGCTGCCCGAAGCCGGCCGTCGCCCGCAGGATCCGCCGATGCAGCACCAAAAACGCGAGCGCGAGGGCGTCGACGAGGAAGAGGCGCTCCATCATCTGATCCGGGCCGCTGTCCGCCAGGATCGCATCCACGGCGATCCCGAACAGGGGGAGCGCCATGGCGGCCATGAACGACACCAGCGCGGAGATGACGAACACCCCCAGCCACCGCCACAGCAGCATCCGGGAGGGCCCGGGCAGCATCGCCCACACCCACGCGATCGGCCCGCCGGCCGCAGCAGCGGCGTCGGCGCCCTGGGCGCCGAGCATCACCACCGACATCGAGAGGACCATCAGCGCGACCACGATCACGGCGATCAGCAGGGCCAACACCGACCACACTCGATCCCATGACGGCTTCTGCGCGTACGCGGCTGCCGACTTGCCGACGGCGCCGGCACTCTCCAGTTCCTGGATCAATCCCGGAAAGCCGTCCTTGCCGACGACCTGGTCGCGGCACCGCTTCTCGCTCTGCGGGTCCAGGTGCTCGCAGTTCTTGGCCTTCTCCCGCCGCTTCTGCGCGTCCTTGCAGTACGTCTTTGAGGGGCCGTCGAGCAGCGCGCACGGATCGTCCCCGTCGGCCGACGGCTGTGCGGCCGCCTGCCCGGCCGCGTTGCCCTTGACCCACTTCAGGTGCGCCTCGTAC
>NZ_JBHYOB010000059.1:0-3144 GCF_042744565.1 Streptomyces sp. NPDC058812 | reverse complement strand
GGCCTTGACGGGCGCAGACGAGGAGGAGGCGGAGGGTAGATTCGCTGACCCACAACTCCCCCGGCTCCATGCGGTTGCCCAACGGGTTCGGCAGATCTACGTGTTCCCACTCCGCCGGGGTGATCAGGTGGACACCGGATTTCTTCGGGTCGTGGACGCCGCTGGTGTCCTCGCGGAGCTGACCGATCGGCAGCCAGCACTTGAGGGCGGAAAGGTAGGCGGCGTTCATGTCCAGGGCCGTCACCTCCAGCTGCGCGCCGGCCTTCGCCGCCGCCACTGCTTCGGCGTTGCGCCACTTCGGGCGGCCTTCCCAGATCTCGTCTGCGCCCTTCTGGGAGCGCTTGCGCAGGATCTCGGCGGTGGGGGGGAACTCGGAGTGCTCGTACCGGCCGCCGACTCGGGAGGACTTCAGCAGGGCCATCACGTCCGGGATCGCGGCCTTGACGAGTTCGGCCTGCGCGGCGTCGACGTCGCCGGCGTGCTCGGCGAGGACGTCGTGGACGCGGCCGGTGATCTGGCCGATCAGGTCTTCCGAGGCGTACGTGCGGGGGCTCCGCGGCCTCTCAGGGGCCGGGGGCGTTTCCGGCGGGACGATCGGCTCCGTCGGGAGCGTCACGGCGGGTGCAGGGGCGGGCGTAGACACGGCAGGGGCAGGGGTAGGGGTGGGGTTCGCGGTGGCGACGGCGGCCGCGCATCCCTCGGCGCTCAAGTGCTGCGGGAAGCCTTCGAGTTCATCGCTGGTCGGCTGGCCGCACAGAACACACAGCCCCCCCGGCGCCACAGGGGCCACAGGGGCCACAGGGGCCACAGGGGCCACAGGGGCCCCCACGGGCTCCGCGGCGAACAGCGCGGCAGCGGGGGCCGGCTGGGCGGCGACGTCGGCGGGGCGAAGGGGCGGGATCGCCCCGTGGAGCACACCGACGGCGTGGGTGGGGCCGGCCAGCAGGTCCAGGACGTGCAGACCGAAGTGCTTGGCGAGCTGGTCGACGTCCTCCAGCGACCAGTGCTGACGCCCGGCCTGTTTGCGTGAGACCTGCGCCTGCGACAGGCCGAGCCCGTCGGCGAGGTTGTTCTGGCGCTCACCGGTGCGCGTCATCAGCGCTGCGACCGTGAGCCGGAGGAGTTCCTCAACACCCATCATGATGCAAGTCTAGCGTATTCAATACTGATTCCGCATACAGCATGCCTAAATCGGCACGCTGTTTGTTAGTGGGGAGCGCGGCGAGCAGGCTTGCCAGACCTCCCGGAAGAGGACGTACGGCGGCGAGCACCAGGGCACGAGCCGCACGTCCCCGGCGCCGGAAGGTACGGCGCACATCTCGGGCGCTAGCGCGGGGTCGGGGTCTCCGTTTAATTTCGGGCGTTGTACTGCGCGACCCACTCGGCGACGTCGGAACAGTCGACCGGCGAGAAGGCGACGTCGGGCACGAGCCGGAGGGCCTCGGGGAAGTCCACACCCGGATGCATCTCGCGGACGTGAGCGCAGGCCCGTGCCATCGCCAGGTCCAGCCGCCCGCCCTCGAGGACGATCTCACCGAGTGCCCCGCACTGCGCGCACCGGACGTACGTCACCGCGACCGGGGTCCGCATTCCGAACGGCACCGCTCCATCATCTCCATGCCATGCCCAACGCAGCCAGGTCACGCTTAACACCACCGAACCGGGCTGCGTCCTGTGCTGCGACGGCACGCGAGTTCGGACGGGCGCGGCCGAGAGGGGCTAGTCGCTGTGAACTGGCTGTACGACGGCCGTGTCTTGCAGGCTCGTCCAGCCGTGAGGGAGGGGAGAGAGGGCGTGCTCGGGGGCGGGGGTGCCCGTCGGCGCGATGAGCGCCTGTGCTGCGTGCTCCCATGTCGTGGAGCTCAGCACGACCTGCTCATCAAACAGATCCGGGCGCAGGCCGAGGATCCCGTCGTGCTGTAGGGCTCGGATGTGGTTGAGGAGTTCGATCGCGGCGACCATGGCCCAGGTGACGAGCGGCACTGCGGCGCGGAAGCGTTCTGCCAGGCCGAACGGGTCGGCATCGCGGCGTCTTTTGGGATCGTGGTGGACCACGTCCCCGTAGATCCATGCCCAAGCCAGGTCGTGGTCTGTTAGAGAGGCGGTCTGGCCGGTGGTGGTGTTCCCGACCATCACCGTGTACCCGCTGGCCGCGGCAGGTTTTGTTCGTGCTTGCCACTCAGCGCGTTTCGCCTTGGCCTCGCTCGTCTCTCGGGGGAGGCCCTGGCAGAAGTAGCCCACTGCTGCCAGGGCCTTCAGGTAGGAACAGGGGTCTTCTTCCAGGAGCAGCGGCCGCACCCGGGCAGCGGCCGACTCGACGAGTTCCTCCGCCGGGAGCTCCTGACGCACCACGGCCTGTGCGCCCGTCACGGTCACCTTCAGCGAACCTGCGCCGAGCGCGACGAGACCTTCCCAGTCGGCAGCCAGCGAGTGTTCCTCGACGCGGCGGGCCCGGAGGACGAAGGCCTCCACATTCGAGCGGTGGCGCTGCTGTATCTCCTGCAAGGCCGCAGCCATCCATCCCCCTGGCGTCCTGCTGACGACGACTCTCCCGCTCGAATCTCGGCCAGCATGGCCGGATAGCGCCGGCCTCGCAATGCGTTTTGCCTGACACGGCCCCGGACGGAAGCCGCCCGAGTCGGAGCAAAGGATCAGGACTGCGCGACTTCCACCATGAGCAGCCGCAGGTCAGGGAGCGCCGGTAGGAAGGCCCCGGCGGGACGTTGCCCCCCGCCGGGCCGCGATCAGCCCTGCACCGGCTGAGCAACCCAGGACGTTGCTGGCAGCTGGGAAGCTGCGGCCTCACGATCGCATCCAGCGCGCGAAAGCGTCGACCAGGCCTGTGTAGAAGCGTTCGCCGGGGACCGAGCCCGGGTTCTTGCTGGCGTCGTAGAAGGCGACGTTGGGGAAGGTCGCGGAGGCGGAGGCGTTGAGGTTCTTGTAGAAGGCGAGCTTGCCCCGGCCGAATCCGACGAAGAGCCAGAAGATCCCGAGTGAGGCGGTGTTCTGGAGCAGGGAGCGGACCTCTGCTTTGTCGAAGGGCTCGTCGCCGACCTGGGTCACGACGAAGGCGGGGTCTGTGGCTCCGGATTCCTGGTAGTGGCTGACGGCGCGGCGCATCGCGTCGGAAACGCTGCCCCAGCC
>NZ_JBHYOB010000058.1:0-3330 GCF_042744565.1 Streptomyces sp. NPDC058812 | reverse complement strand
TTCCACACCAGGTAGACGGAGACGCCCAGCGCGAGGAGGGTGATGGCCAGCCCGGTGACGACCTTGTTCGTGTCGGGGCTGGTCTGGCGGGCCGCGGCCAGACCGATGACGATCACGATGACCGGCTCGACCGCGATGAGCGCGACATGACTCCGGCCCAGCGGCGGGTGTGGCCCCACCAGTCCCGGTCGACCAGGCCCGCGTAGACCACCACGGGGAAGAGCGCTCCGACGTACAGGGCGAGGGCGCGGATGACCAGGAGCAGCCACAGGGCCCCGCACAGGGCGAGGGTGGCGACGGAGACGATGAACAGGATCAGCGGGCCGCCGCCGACCTTCCCGGCCTCGAGGTCGGCGCCGAGACTGTCGAACAGTCCGTTCGGGTTGCTGCCGAGGGCGCTGACGAGGACGTCGGTCACGGCCGAGGCCGCGCCGATCACGGTGTAGAGGACGAGCGGGGTGAACGCGGAGGCGGCCACCGCGATCCACAGCAGCCCGATTGCCTCGGAGAACGCGGTCGTCATCGGTACGCCCCGGACCGCGCGCTTGGCAACGGCGAGCAGTCAGAGCACCAGGAGGATGGTGGACGCGGCGAAGATGATGGCGTACTGCTTGAGGAAGCTGGCGTTCGTCAGGTCGACGGCGTCGCGGTTGCCGACCACCTTGCCCAGCGGCTGCGCCGTCCAGTGCGCCGCCTTGGCCGTCGACTTGGCGAGGGCGGTCAGCGGGTCGAGTTCGGCGCCCAGCGGGTCCGCGGGCGTGACGACGCCGCCGACGCCTGTGCTGCCGCCCCCGGTGCCGGGCCGGCAGACCCCCGCCACGGGGTTGTCGGTCAGCTGCCGGACCTGGGACCTGCGGCGTGCAGACTCCTCTATCTGGCCGGGGCGGAGCCTGCGCTGCCCCGGCAGTTGTTGCGCGGGCGGCCTATCGTCGGAGAAATCCTGGTCCGCGACGCTGACGAGCGGACGAACCCTGGATATGGCGAAAGCCGACATCCGCGGACGCCGGCTTCGCACAGGTCGTGCGCCAACACGAGACCTGCTTATCCCCTGGTCAGCTGCGGTTGGAGCCAGTAGCAATCAGGGCGCCACAACCGGCCGAGTCGCCTCGGTACGCGGTTGTTGATGAGGGGAGTCTTCCCGATGGCCTAGGTCAGCCACAACCGCCGATGCTCCTCGACCTAGCCGTGCCCTTGGACTCCAGCGTGAGCCAATCATTTCGTGGCCACCACACGGAACTGATCCTCCCGGTCAGGCGGGCAAGACAGCTGCTCCGGACTACGAAAGCAGCTTGGACAACTTGCGAGCCAACACGAACGGGTGCACTCGGACTCCCGGATCACCTGGAATGCTCAGCAGTGGACTGCACCCCTGGGGTGGCGCCAACTGCCCCGCAGTCCATGGGAAATGGAGCCAGTAGCACCGTCCGGCGGTCATTGGGGTCGCCGGACGGGCTCAACAGCAATCAGGAGAGCCCAATGCCGGCTAGATCCGTGCTCGCAACCTCGGTCCCCCCGGCTGAGCCCGCAGTTACCGAGCCCCGCTTCACCACCGCGCACGCGATCGTCTTCACTGCGTTCATTGCCTCGGCGTCCGTCCTCATCGTGCTCGGCACGCCCGTCGAAGACATCCTCCTCCTGCTCGGCGGCGTCGCCGGGATCGGCGTCCTCGCCACGAGCAAGCCCAGCCCCGGTGCGATGCTCAGGCGGGTCTTCAGCGCGGCCATCACCCCCGGCAAGTAGGGGTCCGCCGTGGCACGCCCCGAGAAACAAATCGACCACACGATCCCCGAGCTCGCTTCCCTCGCCATCTTCCTCCGCAACGAGCGGGCGAAGGCGAACAGGCGCTACGCCGTACTCGCCCAGGGGGCTGAGGTGTCCGCAGCGACGCTCAAGCGCGCGGCGGCTGGCGCCTCCCTGCCCGCGTGGCGCACGGTCTACGAGTACCTCCGCGCCTGCTACAACCTCCAGGCCCAGGAGCCCGTGTACGTCAGGGTCGACGGCGCGACCTTCTTCACGGACTTCTACCCGGCTAGCTTCACGGAAGCTGTGAGCACAGCGTCCCGTCTTTGGCACTGCGCTTGGGGCGCAGTGAAGGAGGCTCAAGAAGCGCGCCCCTGTCCGATGCCTACGTGCAGGTTCGTATTCGACGAGGCGGACCTGGTGGCACGACTGCGTGAGTTGCATAGGTGGGCCCGGTCCCCCTCCGTGCACGTGATGGAGAAGCGCGCCGGCGAGTACGGGATGCTGCCCCACAGCACCGCGCACCGCATCCTCCAAGGGAAGACCATCCCAGGTCATGTCCTGCAGCTGGAGGCGTTCCTCCGAGCCTGCGAGCTTCCGCAGTCCCAGTGGCCAGCTTGGGTCGCGGCATTGAGTCAGGTCCAGGACGTCCGGCTCGTTGACACCGTCGGCAACAAGATGCATTTCATCCTCGATCTCATGCTGGAAGACCGGCTGCGGGAGAAGAACGAGCTCGCCGCATAGAGCGAGCGGGTCCCGGACGCAGTCTCGTCCGGGAGCCCTTCGTGCCGTTGCTGTCCCGCAAGATCACAGGTGATCGAGCGTGAGCGGCGGCCGTACGGCTGCCCATACGAAAGGGCGGGCTGCCAACCGGAACCCGGTGGCAGCCCGCCGTCTTCGTGAAGCGGGGCGTCAGGTCAACGCTGTGCGGTGGCGCCGTACTACCGAAGCCTGCCCGGCGAAGAGTGCGCCCGGGGTGAAGTTGGGTGCTGGGAGGTGCCGTTCCAGGGCCGGGAGGTAGTTCCAGCGGAGTCCGGGGTGTGCGGAGTGGGCGTAGTGGTGCAGGTCGCCGTAGGGGAGCCAGGTCGCGGCGGCGAGTGCGGCCAGGCCGCGGCTGTGGGGGTAGAGGCGCATGCAGCGCCCGGCCTCGACCTCGGCCGGTGTCCCGGTCCGGTGCTCGGGATCCCACCAGGTGTGCTCCACCAGCAGGCTCCACCAGGCCAGCAGCGGGTACAGCAGCAGCCGTGGGACGAGGAACCCGGCGACCACGCCGGCCCATCCGCCAGCCAGGTACGCGGTGGCAGGCACCACCGAGAGAGCCGCGCACCGGATTGGATGCGGACGCAGGCCGGCCACCAGGCCCGAGACCGTCGCCCACGCGCCACCCAAGGTGAGCGGGTGGAGCAGGGCCAGGGCGAAGCGGCTGCGGCTGATGCCGGGGCGCAGGCCGGCCGCAGCGAGTTCGGCGAGATTGGGATCCGTGGTCAGGGTGGCGTTGGGGTGGTGGTCGCGGACGTGACGGCGCTGCCGGACGGCTACCGGCACCAGGCCGAGCGGCAGGTGCGCGCCGGCCTCGGCGAGGAACAGGTT
>NZ_JBHYOB010000057.1:0-3349 GCF_042744565.1 Streptomyces sp. NPDC058812 | reverse complement strand
TCGGCGTCAAGCTGACCACGCTCCGCCAGGAGCAGGCCGACTACATCGGCGTCAAGGTCGAGGGCCCGTACAAGGCGGACCACTACCGCTACTGAGCAAGCCCGCGTCGCAGCCGGCGGGGGAGCGTCCGTGCACAGACGCTCCCCCGGCCGACTGCCGGCTCCTCCGAGACAGGCCCCCGCACCCCCGTGCCGGGGGCCTGCCCCGTTGGCGCCTCAGCGGCCGGACCAGCAGCCCGTCACCACCCAGGACCACCATGCCCCGCGGCCGTTATTCGCTCCACGATCCGCACGACCACACCCCCCTCGCGGAAGAACACTTCCAGTGCGCCCCCGGCCCCTCCGGCTGGCGCTACGTCTCCCGGCTGACCACGCCCGCCGGAGACCACCACGGCTCCGTCGACCTCGCCCTCGACGAACTCGGCCGCCCCATCCGCCTCGAACTCCATGCCGCAAGCTGGCAAGTGCGAGGTGCGGCCGTCGACGGCGTCACCTGGGTCCGCACCGACCCCACCGGAGTCCACGCCACCGAAGGCAATGCGCGCGCCCACGCCTTCACCGGCACGTCCCCGGCCTTCCTCGTCGCCACCACCCGTCTCCTGCGCCTCACCCCCTCCGGATCGGCCACCCGCGTACGCCTCGTCGCCCTCACCGACCCGGTCCTCGCCCCGCGCACCGTGGACCAGTCCTGGGCCTTGCTCAACAGAGAAGCACACGCCACTGACAACGGCCCGCTCACCGTGGACGAGTACCAGGTCACAGCCCTGGACACGGGCGAGCAGCACGCCGTGCACATCGCCGGCGACGTCGTGCTCGCGGCCCCCGGCATCGAGCTGGAGGACCTGGAGTCACCGCCGTCCGTGTTCCCGTGAGCGACATCGGGCGCAGGCGCCGGGACCGCCCGTGCGCAGCCCGTCCGGCCTATGCCGGCGGTACGAACCCGGTACCGGTGCGGCCGTCCGGCGGCGCCTCCCGCGACGCCTCGGGCCGTACTCCTCGCCACGGCGCGGCCGGCGGCGCCACGGGACGCACCTCCGGCGTTTGGACCGGTCGCTGCACGGGCGGCTGCACCGGCGGTGTCACCGAGGACCCCGGCGCAGGAGGAGTCATGGGCGCTTCCACCGCGGGCCCCCCAGCCGCGTACGTTCCCCCGAACGCCCGCCGGGCCTCCCGAGCCTGCCGCTCCTGCACCACCGCCGCCAGATACGCGGCCGGCGGAACCTCCTGCGGCACCGGAGCACCCGTACGAGCCGCCACGTCCGCGGCGAGCCGTTCCGCCATGGCCCAGCCGACCCGGGGATCCAGCTGTCCCATCCGCGTCAGGTACTGACGGACGGCAAGCCACAGATCATCGGGCACCGCGGACAGATCGAGCCCCGAGAACCGTCCCGCCAGCCACGGCGGGGGCGGCGGCAGGAAACCCGCCGGCGAGACCGGCACCCGTTCCCGCACGACCAGAGTCCCCGCGAACACATCACCGAGCCGCCGCCCTCGTGCCGACACCAGTGAAGCGATACAGGCGACGACGCCGAACGTCATCAGGATCTCGATCACTCCGATCAAGCCCCGCACCAGCGAGTGCCGGAACCGGATCGGCCCGCCGTCGTCCCGTATCACCCGCAGACCGCACGCCATCTTCCCGAGCGACCGCCCATGGCTGAGCGTCTCCACCGCGATGGGACCGCCCACCAGCACGAGGACGAAGGCCGCGATCGACAGCGCGGTCTGCGCCGCCATGTCCAGGGCGGCAGTGGAAGCCACCAGCGCGACGGTCACCGCCACATAGACGGCCACGGCCACCGCCAGATCGAGCAGGACGGCCAGCGCTCTGCTGGGCAGCCTCGCGGGGCGCAGTTCCAACGCCACCGCCTCGCCCGTCACCAGCTCACTCACGCTTGCCGCCCTTCCCCTGACTGCCCCCGTCCCCGCCAGTCTGCCAAGCTGAGGACACACCGCGCCGCAGTACGACAAGCTGATCCACGACGAGCCGCCGACGATAGCCGAGGAGCAGGCACACCGATGGACCTCGACGTCTTCGTCTCCGCCCACCGAGCGGAGTGGGACCGCCTCGACGACCTGCTCCGGCGCCAGCGCCGACTGACCGGCGCCGAGACCGACGAACTCGTCACCCTCTACCAGCGCACGGCCACCCACCTCTCCCTGATCCAGTCCAGGGCCCCCGACCCGCAGCTGACCGGACGGCTCAGCCAACTGGTGGCACGCGCGCGCAGTGCCGTGACAGGAACCCGCCGAGCCTCCTGGCGCGACGTCACCCGCTTCCTGACCCAGCAGTTCCCGGCGGCCGTCTACCGGGCACGCCACTGGTGGGTCCCCACCGCGCTCCTGTCGACGGCCGTCGCGGCGCTCCTGGGCTGGTGGATCGGCACCCACCCGGAAGTCCAGTCCACCATCGCGGCACCCAGCGAACTGCGGGAGCTCACCCGCCCCGGCGGCCAGTACGAGACGTACTACTCGAGCCACCCCGCGGCCTCCTTCGCCGCCCAGGTCTGGACGAACAACGCCTGGGCCGCCGCGCTCTGTCTGATCCTGGGCGTCTTCCTGGGGCTGCCGGTCATCTGGATCCTGTTCCAGAACATGCTCAACCTGGGCGTCGGCTTCGGCCTGATGTCGTCGGCCGGCCGCCTCGACACCTTCCTCGGCCTCGTCCTGCCCCACGGACTGCTGGAACTGACGGCGGTCTTCGTGGCCGCGGGCACCGGCCTGCGTCTCGGGTGGACCCTCATCGACCCGGGTCCGCGCACCCGGCGCATCGCCCTCGCCGAAGAGGGCCGAGCCGCCATCGGCATGGCGATCGGCCTCGCCCTGGTCCTGTTCATCTCCGGTGCCATCGAAGGCTTCGTCACCCCGTCCGGCCTGCCCACCTGGGCCCGCATCACCATCGGAGTCGTCGCCGAGCTGGCCTTCCTCGCCTACGTCTATGTCCTGGGCGGACGTGCCGTGCGCGCCGGCGACACGGGCGACGTCGAAGCGGCCGAGCGCAGCGCCACCGTGCCGACGGCCGCCTGATGTGCGTCCGCCCCCGGTGAGCTGCTAGTGTCCTCTTCGTTCCCGCAAGAGCCGTTGACACGGAGCGAGCGGGGAGGTAGATTCGAACAGTTGCCTGTAGATGGGTTCACCCCAGAGGGCAACCGATAGTATCTATTTGCTTCCTCCCGGATCATTGAATTCGATGAAGCACTCTCCCGATGAATCGGAAATGAACAGCCGGTCAGACCGGCTCAGAACTTCTGATAAAGTCGGAGCCGCCGGAAAGGGAAACGCGAAAGCGGGAACCTGGAAAGCACCGAGGAAATCGGATCGGAAAGATCTGATAGAGTCGGAAACGCAAG
>NZ_JBHYOB010000056.1:0-3596 GCF_042744565.1 Streptomyces sp. NPDC058812 | reverse complement strand
ACCGCGGCCCCGAATCGGCCTGCGTCGTCCCGTGCGAGCGCCCCGGACGTGAGCCCCCGAGTGACCGCCACGGACTCACGACAGCAGGCGGCCGCGGCGCCGACGGCCACCGCAACGAGCCCGGCCGATGCGGCTTCGGTGAGCGAACTCCCACCGCCGGGTGAGGGCCCCACAGCCGACGCGCTCATCCAGCAGGCACTCGACCGCGCCAGCCGGTCCGACCTGCCGCCCGCCGACGAGCACCACCTGGTGACCGTCGGACGTGCCGCGTGGCTGGCCGAGACCGTCCGGTACACGCAAATACGCATCCAGGCCACCACCGCCCGCCGTGAGCCCGACCGGGACGGCGCGGTGGTGCGCCTGGTGTGGGCTGGCGCGGATCCGGCCGGGACCTATCTGGACGGTCGCACCGCCGCCCTCCACTACATCCGCTGCGGAGAAGGATCATGGACGCGTACGTGACGGCAGCCGGAGCGCTCGGCACTACCGCAGGCATCATCGACACGCTCGGTGTCCTCGCCGGGTGGGGGCTCGCCAACGTCTGGTGGCTGGCCCTTCCCGTCTGCGTCCTCCTGGCCGGGTGGGAGGCCCTGCAGCAGCGTCTGGCCGCTCTAGCGCTGGCCGAGCGCACGTTCGTGGAGCTTGTACCGACCAGCGAATTCGATCCGAGCCCGGAACAGATCTGGCGCCAAGGGATGCAGCTCGTCCGCGCCGCCGGCTCCGGCCCCTGGTGGGTTCCCCGCCGGGCCCGCACGGTGCGGATGCGGCTGCGCGCCGACGGGACCAAGCCGCTGGCCTACCGCATCGAGGCACCGGCCACGGCGCACGCGCTCCTGGCCCAGACTCCCTACGGTGCGCGCGTCCAGGTGAAAGCCGCCGCTGCTGTCGCCGACAAGCGGCGCGATCACGTGGTGCGGGCGGTCCTCACGTTGCACGGTGCGCCCGGGTCTCGACTGCGGGATGTTCCCCTGGACCCGGACCCGCTGCAACCGCTGATCGACGCGGTGGCCGGCCTCGACACCGAACTCGGCGAACTCGCCGAGGTCTGCGTCGACCTGTCCCCCGCCTCCCGCTGGCACCTCGCCGTCCGGCGCGCGCAGAGCATGCGCCTGGCGCGGGAGAACGAGCGGCGCGAGGCACGTCGTGAGGCACGGTGGCTCACTCAGGAGTCCCCCGACAGCCTGCCTGGTGCCTTGGGACGGCTACTGGACCCGACCGAATGGCGTGGCACCCATCGTGGCCAGATGGTGATGTCGCCGCAGCCGCGCCGTGTCGAGCGGGACATTGTTCTGGGCAAGTTGGCGCAGGACACCGGGCTGGTCCGCGTGCAGATCCTGGTGCGGTGCGCCTCTGACGCGGCGGGCCGAGCGGAGCAGCGTCTTGCGCGCGTCGGCGCCGCCATGGACGTATTCGCGGGAGTCTCCCGCCTCTCGTCCGAGGGCTGGTCTCTGGGACCGCTGCGGTTCGGACCGGACCGGTGGCCTTGGCGCGACCGGTTCGACGAGCGGTGGACACACGCGCTGATGCGGCCGGCCCGAGGCGGGTGGGCTCACCTCGATGAACTGGCCGGGCTGCTCAAGCCACCGACGGTCACGGCGCACGTGCCTCTGCTGGAGAACGACGTGCCGACCTACGAGGTCGGCATGGACCTGGTACCTCAGGGCTGGCATCGGGGCCCGGACGGACGGGAGCGGCTACTGGCGACCCATGAGGACGACACCCTTTTCGAGGTGCAGTCGGGCAAGGCCGGGTGGGGCAAGACCATGCGGGCTCAGGTCCAGGCCGTCGCCAGTGCGCACAACGGGAGGGGCTTGGCGTTCGTGGACCCGCACGGCGATTCCTTCGCTGACGTGGCCCGCTACCTGGCCCACGACGAGATCATGGAACGGATCGCCCTGTTCGACCTCACCGTCCAGGGCGGCGACGACCTGCTGGCCTGCTGGAATCTCCTGGACATGTCCGGCGGACAACGACCGTACGAGGTGGTCGCCGCGGTGGTCGACGCGATCGCCACCGCTCTGGGTTGGGATGACGTGAGCGCACCTCGGGCTCTCACCATCCTGACCAAGGCCGTCGAGGCCCTGGTCGCCGTCAACATCCGTGCGGTCGCAGCCGGAGCGGCGGGACAGCAGGCCACGATCTTCCAGATCCGGCCGCTCCTGACCGATCCGACTTTCCGATCCTTGACGTTGGGAGCCCTCGATCCGGATGCGCTGCGATGGTGGACCGGGAGCTTCCGCGACCTTCCCAAGGACGGTCTGCTCACTGTCCTCAACCCACTGGAACGTCTCGGCGCCAACCCGGTCGTACGGGCATTCCTAGGCAGTCCTGTCAGCGGCTACGACATCCGCCGTGCCATGGACGCGGGCCATGTCGTGTGGATCTGCCCGCCGGGCACCGGTCCGACCGACCGGCTGCTGATCTCCCTGCTCGTCCGTGACTTCCTGCGTGCGGGCCTCTCCCGACGCGATCTGCCCCAGGCCAAACGGCGTTCCTTCCGCTTCTACCTGGACGAACTGATCTCCCTGGACGGAGGCACCTCCACCGTCCTCGCGGAGATCACCGAACAGCTCCGGAAGTTCGGGTGCCGCCTGCACGGCATGACCCAGCTCCTGCACCGCCTCAGCCCCACCACCCGCGCGGCTCTGCTGCAGAACGCATCCTGTCTGTCCACCACCGCTGGCTCCGTCGAGGCGATCGCCGAGATCACCAACCAGTGGCCCGGCACTGTCACGCCTCAGGACGCGGCGGGCCTGGAGCGGTGGTGGCATTACGCCTCCTTCACCGTCGCCGGCAAGCGCATCGGTCCCGTGCGCGTCCGCGGGCCCGAACTTGAGGAAGTCTTCGGCGATCTCTCACTGCCCGCCCGGACCGGGGCCCTGCGCCGAGCCGCTCATGAGAACACCGGCGCCCGCCCCCTGTCACAGCTCACTGCCCAAGCCCTCGCCCAGGAGCAACAGGTACGCGAATTCCTCACCGGCCTGGCTCCTACCCCCGACGAGCACTCCGAGGAGCACTACGCATGACCAGCCTCGCCATGATCCAGCCCGACACGGCCGACACCTACGCCCACCGGGCCCTCGCCCTGATCGCCCAGCACCGCCTGCTGACCACCACCCAGCTCCACCAGATGCTCATGCCGCACACCGCGCCACGCAAGATCCACAAGATCCTCGGCCCCCTGCGGGTCGCCGGTCTGACCTCGCACACAGTGCTGGGCGCACGAAGCGGCCTGCAGGCCCATTTCCTGACCGCTGCCGGATCCCAGGCCGTCAGCTCCTGGCCCGAGCTCCGCGGCCGCCAGGCCACTGTCATCGCCACCCCCGCCGCGGCCTCCCTGCGGGCCGCCCACACACTCACCGGTGTCCGCGCCCACCTGACTTTCCTTGCCGATGCCCGCCACCGGGGCGACGAGTACCAGCCCCTGGACTGGGTGCCCGAAATCACCCACCGCCTGCCCGACACCGGCGGGGAGGACCGGCTCATCGCCGACGCCGTCCTCCACTACACCGCCGCCCACCCCCGCCGACTGCACTACCGCGCCTTCGTCGAGATCGACCGCACGACGATGAGCAGCGAACGCCTCGCCCGCAAGC
>NZ_JBHYOB010000055.1:0-3738 GCF_042744565.1 Streptomyces sp. NPDC058812 | reverse complement strand
GGTCGAAGATCTCCATGTACCGGCTCGCGTCGCCCAGCTGCGCGCCAGCGATCCCGGAGAGGTTCTCGCCCGGCCGCACCGTGTGCTCGGTGCGCGCGCCCTCAACCTGCGCGGCAGCGGTCGCCTGCGGGCGCAGACCTGCTGTTTCCGCCGCGGCGGGGAGGGTGAGGATCCAACCGGGACGGATGGGCTGATCGGCGCGGAACACGGACCCGTCCGTCATGGGGCGACCCTCGTTCATCCGAGCGATCTCCTCCCACCGGTGTCCATCGCCCAGGGCCTGTTCCGCGATCGACCACAGACTCTCCGCCGGCTTGACGTCCCGCACCGCGTAACTGCCCAGCGCGTCCTCGCCGTCGCTGCTCGACGCAGAGGTCCCTGCGGTACCTCCGCTGATGCTGCCCGGGACGGCGGCGGCGCTCACGCTCACCGGCGCCGTGGGGGCGTTGGCCGCAGTGGCGGGAGCAGCGAGGGCGGTCGTGGTGGGCAGGGCCAGCAGGACCGCGCCGACAAGGGTGGCGGCGGCGCGTTGACCGACCAGGCCCCGGATTTGCGGGGCGGCGCGGCCGCGGAGCTGGGCGGGGATCTCCAGCATCACCGCGCACGCGAACAGGGCCCAGCCGATCCATCCGGCGATGGCGAGGGCCAGGAGGAACACCTGGCCGGAGTCGTCGGTGGAGAACAGGGAGCCGAGCGCGGCAACTCCGGGCGGGCCGACGATCGAGGTGGCCCACCACAGCAGGATCGGCAGGCCGGCCAGGAGCCCGGCCAGGAGGAGCAGGCTGAGCAGGCCGCGGGCCACGGCGGCCGCCGTCTGGGCGCCGCCGCGCGCGGGCCGCGACGGCTTCGGGGTGGGCTTGGACATGTTCGGGTCCTTCTCGATCGACGCCCTATTCGGGCTGGTTCACGCCGTGCAGGAGGCGGGCGCTGCCGTGCCCGGAGACGTTCATCGAGCCGATGCCGACGACGGAAAGGAAAATGGTGGCGTAGGTGCCGTTCACGGTGACGGTCAGCTGGGTGCCGTCGGCAGAGAGGCCGACGCTGCCGCGGGCGCCGGCCCGGGAGAGGTAGGCGTGCGCGGCGGCCTGGGCGGCTTCGGGGTTTACGCGGATCCCCTCGCCGGTCACGGCAGCGCCCGGGTCGATGGCCTGTCCGGCGGCGCGGGCTGCCTCCATGGCGACGGCGTCGGCGCGTTCGGTGGCGCGTAGCTTGCCGCCGCCGTCGATGGCGAGGCCGATGATGCCCAGCAGGGCGATGGTGCAGATCGCGGTGTAGACGGCGACGCCGCCCTCGTCGCCGTGCAGCCGACGGAGGCCCCGGTGAGGTGCGGGATCGGGCACGACGTCACCCTTCCCGGGAGCGGTAGGCGTCCACGACGGACGTGAACGTGCTGGTCATGGTCTTCGATCCGGGCATCCCGGGCAGCAGGAGGTCGGACAGCGGCACGGTGCAGGAGATGGTCACGGTGACCGTGCCGACCTGGCCGAGGGGGACGGCGAGACCGGAGGCGTCGATGCTCGTCGACGTCGAAGCGCACCGGATGCCCTGGTCGTTCAGGGAGCGGGCGGCAGCCTCGGAGGCCTCGCTCTCAGCGCCGGCGTGGGTGCGGGAGATGGAGGCGGCGCGAGCGGCGTCCTCCGCGGCGGCGTCGACCTTCGAGCCCGAGGTGACGATCCGGCCGCCAGCGATCGCCGTACACAGCAGCATCAGCAGCAGCGGGGCGACGATCGCGGTGGCGATGGCCTCGCTGCCCCGGTCCCCCTGCAGCCGCCCACGCCAACCGCCACCGGAACTCAGGGCGGTCATGGCGTGGTCCACCGTTCGCGGGGAGCCGACGCCGACTGCGACACCGACAGCCCCGACAGGCCCGGCACCATCGAGGGGGCGCTGCCGGTGACGGTCACCCGCACATCGGTGGCCGTGCTGCCGTCCGTGCTGACGGTCGGTGCGCGCAGGCTGTCGCCGGCGATCCGGCCGAGCGTCTCGCGGGCGCGGTCGGCACCCGCGCCCTCCGGGGACTGATAGGTGCGGGCCGCGGCCACGCCTTCACGCGCGGCGGTCAGCGCGACGTTGCGCGCGTGGACCCACATCGCGGCCTGCACCACGGCCACCGTCAGCAGGATGACGAACGGGAACACGATCGCCATCTGGATGGACGACTCCCCCCGATCACCACACGCCATTCCTCGTGCATGGCCGGCCCGGTGCTGCCGGTCGGCCGGGTCGTCGTTGTCGTGCGGCACGTTCCTCCTTCCCCCGCACATCCTGGTATCCGTCTTTGGCGCGGTCAGATGCCGGAGAGGGTGGTGTTGTAGCGGCCGATGACCACCGCGATGGTCCCGGCGATAGCGATCGCGCCGGCCACGGCGGCGACCCAGATGATGATCGTGGTGATGGAGATGTCGCCCCGGTCGGCCGGGCCGCCCTGCTCCAGGCGGGACTTGTACCAGCGCACAGCGGAGTGGGCGGCGGTCGTGGCGCGGGCGGCGATCTTGTTGAGCATGGTGTGTGGCCCCTTTCGGGTCAGGTGTTGAGCATGCGGATGATGGCGGGGAAGGCGATCAGGAGCATCACCAGGACGGCGAGGAGCGCGCCGGGGGCGGTCATCTTCTCGCTGTCGGCGTTGGCTTCGGTCGCCTGCGCGGTGAGGAGCTCGGTGCGCAGGTTCTTCGCGCGGGAGCGCAGGGTGGCGTAGACGGAGGCGCCGTCGTCGGCGGACTGCCGCATGATCGCGGCGAGGTCGTCCAGGACGGGCAGGTCGAGTTCGGCGGTGAGGCGGGCCAGGGACTCCCAGTGGGGGACCTTGTCCACCCGTGAGCGGGCCAGGGCCTGCTGGATGCGGACGAACGCCCAGCCCTGGCCGGTCTGCGCGGCCTGTTCCATGGCCTGCTCGGCCGAGACGTTCCCCGCCCGGCGCAGCGCGACCAGGTCGAGGTAGGCGGCCATGGCGTGCGCGAACTCAGCGCGGGCCCGCTTGGCCTTGTCCCGCAGAGCAAGGTCGGGGGTGAACCAGAGCAGGGCCGCGGCGAGGATGCCGACGATGGCGGGCAGGTACAAGGGCAGGCCGAGCAGCAGCAGCGGGATCGTCGACAGCGGCGGCAGCAGCAGACCACCGGCCGCCAGAGCGACCTTGGTCAGGATGAACTTCGCCGGGGTGGTGCCGGTCAGCGCGAGATCCTTGTGGGGGATCCGTACGCCGGGGACGTCGGTGAGGTGCTCGACCAGCCATTGCCCCCACCGCTCGTCCCGGTCGGCTCCCGCATCGTCGGTACGGGGTGGGGCGGGCTGGTTGAGGCGGCGCAGTGCCGGGCCGAGCGCGGGTGCGGGGCGCAGGATTTCGCGGATCAGGAGGGCGGCGCCGGCGCCGATCGTCGCTCCGGACAGGATTGCGGCCACGGGCATCATGCCGGCACCTCCGTGCTCTCGTGCCTGGCCGGATCGGCGGCCGGGGCGGGCGGGGTGACGGCGCTGCGTGGGTCGGCGACCAGGAAGCGGGGGACCGGCTTGGTGTCGGCGATCTGCCGCATCAGCGCCAGCACACCCACGAAGCCGGCTGCGAGGACGGCGAGGACCAGCTGGCCGAGCAGCGTCCCGTACGGAGCGGTGTAGGAGGGGATGAGGAAGCCGAGGCCGATCACGGCCAGGGTGATGATGGTCATCCACCGCATCGTCGTACGCGGCTTGGCCCGGTCCGCCTCGATCGCCCGCCGACGGGCGACCTCCTCGTGCACCGACTCG
>NZ_JBHYOB010000054.1:0-4233 GCF_042744565.1 Streptomyces sp. NPDC058812 | reverse complement strand
GACCTCGTCAGGGTCCGGGTCAAGCAACTCCACGAGACGCTCTGCTCCGTGCTTCTGGCTGAGCGCATGCGCCAAGTCGACGAGGAGCTTCAGATCCCCGGCGTCATCGACCCCTCGCGCCACGGCCATCAGGTGGCGCAGCCGCTCGGGAACCGTGTCATCCGGCTTCACCCCACACCACTGCTCTGCGACCATCTCCGCCACCCTGCGCTCCGGAACTTCCAGTGCCTTAGCCATGCGCGGGTACAGACCTGGCTCCGGGGGGATCTTGATCTCGTTCCAGCGCGCCTTGTTCCACCAGGTCACGGACGGTTTGAGGCCACAATCGACCGCCATCTCTTGGTAGGTCTTTCCCGCTCTGTTGAGGTGGGCCACCCACTCGCTGAATACGTTCGCCATGGCGAGAGCATCAACTCATAGATACGATCCGTCAACTGTCGTTTATGACACCTGCGAAAGCGGTCAAGATCCAGTGGCACGGGACAAGTCAGCCGCGGATCCACTCCGCCTTGTCCGGGTGCCAGGTACCGGCGAAGACGCTGCCCAGGAGCGGGGTGACGAAGGTGTGGGCGGCCTCGGCCGCCTCGTCCCAGGTCCTGCAGCCGGTCAGGCCGGCCACGTCCGTGGCCGCCCTGGCGTAGCCGGCGCGCCATGTCTGAGCGGGCATCTGGAATGCGGACGGCAGGTGCAGTTCGGTGGCGGTGGCGCGTGCAGTGCGGTGGGCGGCCTCGGAGTGCAGGGCATGGTGGGCTTCCGCCGCGGCGATGGTTTCGTTCTGGCTGATGAGGAGGATGTCGGCGAGGTCGCGGAAGCGGCTGGAGGGGGCACTGCCTCGCCACTCGTACATGGCGCAGATTTTGTCCGCGAGGTGGTCGACGACGGGGTAGAGGCGGATTTGCGGCCAGTCGGTCGGCCAGGGCAGGTCGGGGCGGGGCATGAGCTGGAAGTCCGCGGGGTTGGCGGTGACGTTCTTGCCGGTGACCAGGTCTACGTGGACGGTGTCGACTTTGCGGGGCCCGATGTAGACGTCAAAGCCCTGGTTGATGCCGTCGCCGTTGGTACCTTGGAGCTTCATCAGCTGGGCCACGAACCGCAGGTGGTCGCCGAGGTCGACGGCGGCGCCGGCCAGGAGTGCGTCCAGCGCTTCCTGGGTCGTCCCGTGCAGGCGCTGGAGGTCGATGTCCTTGCTGAGGCGGGCGAAGGACGGGTAGCGGACGAGGAGTGCCTGACCGCCCTTCAGAAGCCAGCCGTTGGGCTCGGCGGTGAAGACGCGGGCGGTCAGCCGCTGGAAGAAGAAGCCGCGCATCACCGCCTGGACGGTTCCGCCGTCCTGCTTCACGACCTGTTTGGCGTGGTCCTTCAGAGCCTTCTCGAAGCTGGCAGGCGTGGCGTAGGTCTTGCCGTTGGTGCTGATCGCGACTCCCCCGGTTCTGGCGTCAGGCGTCCCAGGGTATCGGCGGGAGCTGGCGCTCAGTCGGTCCCGTCGGCGGGCTCGATGTCCTGAGCATCCCCGTCACCCGATTCGAGCCTGGGGAGGTTGGCGACGGGCCGGGCAAGGCCGAGCTCCTCGAGTTGCTCTGTCAGCTCCGCGATCCTCTCGCGGGCGAGCTGGCCCGGGCCCTCGGTAATCTCCTGCGCAAGCCGCTCTGCCAGTGCCGCCGTCTCCGGCAGGATCGCCAGGTGGGCCCTACTGTTCATCAGCTCAGCGATCCTGGCAGCGATGCGCTGCGTGGGGCTTTCGGCAGTCATCTGCGCGATCCACCGGTCCCAGACGCTGTTCTCCACGGCCCCGAGAGACTCGAAGGACCGGACTGCCGCGAGGTACGCCTCTGCTGGCGTCTGGCGGCCTAGCTGTTCCAGCAGCCTTCGCGTCGCCTCCTCACCGGCGCGAGTAGCGGGCAGATCGCGAATGATGGAGTGGCGGATACCTGCACCACCAGCACGCAGCGCAGCCGCCACGCCCGGAGACACCGTCCCATGGGCGATCACGGCCTCGTGGATCGCGGAATTGATCGCGGCACGCGCTCCCGCTGTGGTGAGCTGCTCATCCCTCAGCGTGAAGCCGGCCTGGTCGGCGAGGGAGTTGAGCAGGTCTGACCCGGATGCGTTCTTGGGGAGGCCGTAGGCGCGCGCATGGGCCTGGACCCGGTCCGCCAGGACGCGGGTGTCGGTCAGGCCCCGTTGGTCGGCGTCGGCAAGGACACGGCCGATGTGGCCGCCGTCGGCGCGGGCGCGCAGGAGGTCGCAGATGGTGCGGTCCACGGTAGTCGTCGGCAGGCCGTCCACGACGGTGACATCGTCGGCGTCGATCACGGCTCTGTGGAAGGTGACGCCGGGCTCGCGGGTGGTCCTCCGTCTGGGCACGGAGATCTCGACAGTGTCGGCGGGGATGTCGCCGATGTCGTAGAGCCGGCAGGCGGACGCGTGCGAGACGACAGCGGCCTGCTCTCCGCTGAGCGCGCGTTCCCAAGCCGGGACGCCCGGGTCCAGGCGGAGCCAGGCCGCCTTGATGTCGAGGTGGGAGGCCGGTGTCCCGCCGGCCACCTGGTAGACGCCGTGGACTGCGCGCTGGAGGAGGCCGGCATCGATCAGGCGGGTGAGGTCAACGCGGGAGAGCCCGGCGGCCTGCGCCTGCCGGGCAGTCACCAGCCCCCATTGATCTACGGCGATTACGCCGAGCTGCCTGATCGCTTCACTCCTGTCCATGCAGCAATAGTAACGGCGAGACCCTCATGTCGCAGCGTTTGTTACGTCTAGGGTGTAACAAACGCTGTGCCACTTGCTGATCCACTGATACTTTCGCTCCCGCAGGCGCCGCTCATGCCTATTACGTCAGCCGCCATCCACCGCCTATGCGTTTTCAGGGACGTCCTGGAGCGTGAGCCGCACGCCAGCAACCGCGCCACAGGGCCGACGCGACGGTGGGTACGCCAGCCTGATCAGGGTGCGGCACCCCGGCCAGCACGACCACCGCTCCGCACCACCAGTAGCAGCAGCCTGCATAACACCCTGTTTGTCGAACTCCTCGGCTCGGCGGCGAGACCGACGGCGGTCCTCCCCCCGCACATCAGCTGGCCGACGACAACGGGTCAGGCACTGCAGCAGTGCGCCCCCGGGCCGACTCGGCGCTGAGCAACGAGATGGTTCGCCATCGAGCCATCGAGCCACCGAGCCATCGACGGACATGGTGTACACATTGCGACCGTGGATGGCATCCTGGGGTCCTAGTGCCTACCCACTAACCTCGAGCGGCCGAAGTGCGGCCGAAGCTCACGACACAAACTCCTCCCAGCCACAGTGAAGCTCGGGAGGGACACGGAAGCCCCCGCTACTCCGGTATGGGACGCAGCGAGGGCCACCGTGGGAGCAGGATCGCTCTAGGTCCTGTCTGGAGTTCGGATCAGGAGTTCAGTAGATCGCCTGCGCGCGGAGGCTCGGTCTTGATAGACCGTCAGTCATGGCGCGAGGCGATCTCACCGACGAGCAGTGGGCCCTGATCGAGCCCCATCTGCCGATTGCCGCGGTTGGGCCCATCCCTGACCTGCGGAAACACTTCAACGCGGTGATGTGGCGGTTCCGGACCGGTAGCCCCTGGCGTGACCTTCCGGGCGAGTTCGGGCCCTGGCAGAGCGCGTACGACCGCTTCCAGATCTGGGCGACGCAGGGCGTCTTCCAGCACCTCATGCAGGCAGTGATCGCCGAGGCCGCCACCCGCGGCCAGGCCGACTTGGGCCTGGTCAGCGTGGACTCGGCGACCGCCCGGGCCCACCATCACGCCGCCGGAATGGCCTTGGACCCCGAGCAGTTGGCGGCCTTGGAGATGGTCGTCGAGGTCGAAAAGGGGGCGAGGCGACTGGGCAAAGGCCGCAGGACGGACAGGTCGAGGATGAGGCGCGCATCCAGCGGCGACGGGCCCGTCGGCGACACAGGGCCCGCTTGAAAGCCGCCGAGCTGGGGCGTTCCCGAGGCGGGCTGACCAGCAAGATCCATGTGGCAGCCGACCGGCGCTGCCGCCCGCTTGCGTTCGTCCTCACGCCCGGGCAGGCCGGCGACAGCCCGCAGTTCGCCCCGGTCCTGGAGCGGGTCAAGGTACGCGGCCCGATCGGGCGTCCGCGGACCCGGCCGGACGCGGTGGCCGCGGACAAGGCGTACTCGTCCCGGCGCAACCGCCGCTACCTGCGACGACGCGGTATCCGAGCGGTGATCCCGGAGAAGGTCGACCAGGCCGCGAAC
>NZ_JBHYOB010000053.1:0-4317 GCF_042744565.1 Streptomyces sp. NPDC058812 | reverse complement strand
GCACGGTCTTCCACCAGGAGGTGGAGGTGGAGGTGGAGAACGCCTCGGTCTTCGGCCTCGTAGCAAACTGGTCGAGTGGCGCAGGGTGGACGGGATGTCCACCCTCGTGGGCAACTCGCTACAGTGGAGCCCTGCGGCATCATGCACGCGCGCATGTGGATCATGCTCCTGAGTATTGTCAGTGGCGCGCGGCAGACTGATGTCACGCAGTACGGCGGCCTCTGCCCGGCCTGCGAAGCAGGGACAGAGACCGCCGCGGGATGTACCCGCACCTCGCGCCTCTTGGTGTCCTACCACCAGGGGGCGCGTCGCGTTTTACAGGCGGCTGACCAGCATCTCGTACAGCCACACCAGGCACCGGTGGAACCAGTGCGCGGTCTCATCGGCAACGCCAGCCATCAGGGCCTGGACTGCGCCGGCGAGCAGCACATCGCGAGCAGTGGTGCGACTCTCACCCCGGACAGGCGGTCGGCCTTCGTCCTCGAAACCGTCGGACGTCGGCTTGTCGCTCTCCGGCATGGGAGCCCCCCAATCAGGACCGCCGCGCTGCAACTAGGGAGCCGGGGCGACGGTCCGTCAATACCCGGCATCCCAGAAGCTGCACAGCACCCGGATGGGTTGCGATTAGAGTACCGACCCCTGCTGACAGATCCGGGGCACCGATAGGTACGGTCGCCCCTCGAAAGCCGACGACACGACGGCCCGGCGCGTGCCGGCACCACCCCCACGGCGCTGACCAGGCACTCCGTCACACCGGGTGCGGACCGACTTTCTTGAGGTTCTTGCCGGTGTCGTAGATGAGCAAGACGCCGAACACGATGAAACGCCCCTTCAAGTGCGCGAACGGCGTCTTGGTCACGTTGCGCCGGTCCCGATTGTCGACCTCTTCGCAGGTGTTGGCGGCCATGCACCCAATCGGTGATGTTGATGTCCTGCGGCCCCTTCACGGAGAAGTGGTCCCGTTCGACTCCGACTGTTTCCAGCGGTGCGCCTGAACGCGGGGCGAGGTCAGCGGCGTGCGGGAACCGCCCCGAACTGGGTGTTCTACCTGGCCCTTCTTGCACTTCTGGGTGCAGGTCGGTATCACCCCGAGGATGCGGCAGGGCCTCGCGAACGTTGTTGATCTTGCTCTGGGTGTCGTCGCTGAAGTTGGCGACGTACGGCATGACGCCGAACTTCCTGCCGGGCTACCTATGCCTCGTGTGTCCTCGAACTCCGGCAGCAGCTTCAGGAACGAGAACAGGCCGCCGTCATTCGCGTCCGCGAGAGATGTGATGCGGGCGTGCTGCACATCGCCCGCAGCATCGGCGAGCAGATCTAGCCGAGCCACACCAGGACGTCCGCCTTCTCGTCGTCCTTCATGCCGGCAGTCTGCCCGACTCGACGTGGCCGCGCGGCCGCCGGCCGCCACGGGACAGGTCAGTGCAGCGGATCCCGCCGCCGGGGTGCCACTCCAACACCGGCGCCACCGCGTCGCCGTGCTCGGCGCACCAGGAGACGGGCACCACGCCGCCGCAGTCGTGCCGCGCGCAGACGCAGGCCCCGCCCGGCCCGACATAGGCGACGCCGTGGCGGACCACCCCGCCCGCCGGCCCTGACCCGGCGGTGCCGCGCAGGCCCGCCGGCCACGCCAACGTCAGGCGCAGGCCCCCCGACCCCGACCGGAACCGTTCGATCACCCGCACCTCCCCCGGCACCGCCAGCGGGCCGGTACCGGGCGCGGTCAGCCGGCGCAGCGACGCTCCGAACGTTCCGGCCGCCAGGGTGGCCAGCTCGTCGGCGTCCTCGTCGGTGGACCAGCCGGACAACGTGTCTTCGCCGGCCGCGTCGTCGGCCAGGGACAGCCATGGGTCATCGAGGCGGAACCGGTGCGTGGCGCCTCCGACCCCGGCCAGCACTAGGGCGGCGATCGTCGGCCCGGTGGGGACTTCGATCTTGTCGTGGGCGAGGAGCCAGGCCACGACCGCGCGGCGGTCGAACTGCGGGTGCACGTCCGTACCGGCCACCGGGTCGGGGAAGTCGGGGTGCCGGCGGCGCCAGTTCACCACCGCGGCCCGGCCCACCCTGGCAATCCGCGCCACCTCCGCCAGAGACACCCGGTCACCACCCGGGGCGACCGGGTTGAGACCGGCGAGCAGGGAGCGGCGGCCAGCGCGGGCAGTGCGCACGCCCCGCCAGTCCACGGAAGGGCGGACCACCTCCAAAAGCGCGATCTCCTGGGCGTCGTACAGAGGGACCGTGGTCACCCCGCCCTGCTGCTTGTAGTCGATGTCCACGGAGCCGATCGGGGCCAGCCACCCGAGCCGCACCACCTGGTCGAAGTCGGTACGGCGCACGCCCAGGCGCACCGCGGCCTGGTCCGGGCCGAGGGGGACGTGCCTGTCGAGGAGGGCGGGCAGGTCCCGGCGGCGGGCCAGCGCGGCCACCTGGTCCGGGTGGACGTCGGGGAACTGGGGGTCCCCGCCGAGGTAGACCAGGAGGCCGGCCTTGACGAGGTGGCCGACCGCCGAGGCGGTCACCCTCGGCCGGAGGATCGGGAGCGGAGCCCCGAGGGCCTCCGTCAGCCGGTCCGCCGCCCACCCCGCCCCCACCGGGCACCGCAGCGCCGCCCGGACCGCCTCCGGGTCGGCGGCCTCCACCACCGCACGCGACCACCGGCCCGGCCCGACGTCCCCGGCCGGGACCAGACCCGAACCCGTCGCCCACCGCCACGCCGCGACCGGCACCCGCAGCCGGCCCGCCGCCTGACCTTCGTCGAACACCTCACGCACCGAACGCACCATGAACCCACTCCAATCCGCACACGACCGGCCCGACGACCGGGCGGCGCCCGAAACATGCAGAAAGATGCCGTTTGTTGTCAATAGCCCTGATTCGGGGGCGAGTTGGGAGCGCCCCGCACAAGCCGCGTACGCGTGCACGAGGGCCGGATTCACCCGGGCGGGGGACGGCAGCGGCCACCGACGGGCTGCGGTCGACCGAGTTCGGGCGCGCGGTCACCGGGCTGAGAAGGGCACCGCACGCCGCGGAGCGCCGACAACGATGAGGGCCGGCGGCGGGACGGCTCGACCTGCCGTGCGCTGGGACGAGCAAGGCCAAGTTTCCGGTGGCCGCCCCACGTTCATGCAGGTCAGAGAGCTGTGGAGAATTTCGGACTCGGGAATTTCAAAATAATTCAGATCACGTGTGACATTCGCAGGTTCCCGCCGCACATCAGCCCGTACAACCAGGCAACTGTTCCTGGACCGCGCGCGAGAGAGAGATCGCCGCCGACTCGGAGCAGTTCAGAACCGGGGAGGGCTTTATGCATACGGATGACCAGATCGCGCAGGCCGTCGACAACGGCCTGTCCGACGACCGGGCGGCGCGGATCCGGGCGGACGTCGCCCGCGTCCAGGAGCTGGCCTACTACGGCTTCAAGGGCCGGGTGTACGAGGTGTTCCGGGACGAGCTGCTGCTGGAGACCGAGCCGATCCTGAGGGGCATGCTGCGTGACGGCTCGCTCGGCCGGCTCTCGATGGAGCGCTTCAACGAGCGGGGCATCGAGTTCTGGATCCACCCCGAGGACTTGGCCACCCTGCGCGCCGACGCCGCCGCCCGCGACGAAATTCTCATCGACATGCAGGTCAGCGCCCTCAAGACGTTCCGCACCAACGCGCTCGTCAAGGAGAAGTGGAACCCGAACCACAGGGGTCCACGCGGGGCCAGCTGCCTGCGGTCGTACTTCGTCGGCACGTGCATCTGGGAGTTCCGTCGCGCGTACCTGCGGTGGGTGAAGGCGCGGCTCAAGTGGGCCCAGCTGCACGCGCTCTGCGACTTCGGCGAGGAGACGCCCGGCGGAGGCAGGGGGATCCTCGGCCTGCTCCAGGCCCCCGGCTACTTGGCCGAGCCCGAGGCCATCATCCTCTCCAACAACTTCGAGGACATCCTGGCCGAGCAGACCCCGCAGACCCAGGCCGTCATCGGCCTGACCATCTACGGCTTGGTGGACACCGAGATCGCGGACAGGCTGAAGATCACGCACGGAGCGGTGCGCAGCCGTAAGACGCGCTTCCGCAACGCCCTCTACCAGGCCGCCCGAGAGCGGCGGATCTGGATCCCCGCCCAGCTCCACACCAAGGCCAACCACGACAAGCAGCAGGCAGGTGCCGCGTGACCACCCACACCCCGACGACCCCGCCCAACCCGGCCCCGGGAGCACCGACCAGTACCCCGCCCGATGGACCCCCCACCGGAACGAAGGTCATGGCGATTCTGTTCTGCTTCGTCTGCGCGGCCCTCGCCGCAGTGGTCGCCCTCTTCCTCGCCCGTCACCAC
>NZ_JBHYOB010000052.1:0-4783 GCF_042744565.1 Streptomyces sp. NPDC058812 | reverse complement strand
CGTACCCCGGTCCGGCGCCGCCTCCGCGGCCTCGGTGTCCTCGACCTCGGGCTGCTGCGCCTCTGCGTCCGGCTCCTGGCCGTCGTCCTCGGCCTCCGCCGGGGCGGGGGTGAGCATCCATGCCGCCACCGCCCACCCCAGGCCCCCGGCCGTGGCCAGTACGCCCTGGTACGGGCCGAGCTGCTGCGCGTACGGCCAGATCAGGGTTGCGGCGGTGCCGACCGCGCCGGAGGCCAGCAGGCCCCCGAACGCGGCCAGCCCCAGGGACTCGGGCACCGGGCGGCGGACCGGCTTGACCGCAGGCGCCGTCACCGTGGCGTCGTCCTCCGGCTCCTGGTCGTCGTCCTCGGCGTCGTCGTCCTGGTCCGCCTTGGACGCCGTGCGGGCCTTCGCCTTCGCCTTGGCCGCCTTCGCGCGGGCCGCCTTGTCGGCCTTGGCCTGCGCGGCCTCGGTCGCCTGGGCGTCCACGCTGGCCACGTCCCAGGCCCACCCGAGCGCCCTCCCGCCGCACCGGCAGACCATGCCCGCCAGCACGACCGACCCGGACCACAGGGCGGTGAACGCGCTCCCCGGCCGGACGATCTCCCGGACCTGCGCTCCAGTGCTCACAGCGCGCCCACGATGTTCGCGAGCTTGAGCACCAGGCCCACGCCGATGCTCCAGATGCCGCCGGCCTGCCCGTAGATGACCCCGGCCGAGATGCCCAGCAGCGCGGGCCACAGGGTCTTCTTCCACTTGGGGACGAACGTGAGGATGGACAGGGCTAGGGCGACTCCGCCGAGGCCGATGTTCCCCAGGCCGGAGCCCTGGATCACGGACGTGGGCACCTCTGAGATGCCGCGGACGACGTCGCCCCACAGCTCACCGGCCGCCACGGCCAGCGTGCCGAACGCGATGCCCCAGCCGCCGGCCTTGTCGCGGTCGAGCTTCATGCGGTCCGAGCCGCGCACGCCTAGGAAGAGCAGCAGCCCGGAGGCCAGGGCCAGGCCGGAGATCCCGACCGACCCGAAGACGGGCCCGGCAGCCACCACGACGTCCGTGGCGATGATCTGAGTCGTGTTCACAGCAGGGCCCCCGGGGCGTAGAGGAGGGAGGAGAGGGTCACGGTGGCGAGGGGGATCCGGGCGGCCCACCGCAGGGGCTGCGCCCAGCAGGCGGCGTGCCGCTCGAGGTAGAGCCAGCACACGGCGCCGAACGCGCCGGCCACCGCGAGGGGGGCCAGCAGCGCCGACCACGGGGCGGACCACGCCATGAAGTCCGTGATGAGGGGCCCGGTGCCCTGGCCCCAGAAGGCGGCGCCGATCGCGGCAACCGGGCGGGCCGCGAGACCCGCGAGCCCGGGAAGCCCCCGCAGCAGCCGGCCCGCCTTCCACCCCGCGTACGCGGCGGTGCAGGTGAGGGTGAACGTGGCGACCGGCGCCAGCGACAGGTTGATGTCCGCCATGAGCGTCGCGCCGGCCATCGGATCACCGGCCACCCCCCACAGCGGGCCGTGCCCGACTGCGGCCGCGCCGCCGTTGTAGGCCAGCCACCGCCACCGCGACGGCTGCACCGCCACCTCGGCCGGAACGGCACCACCGTTACGGCGGAGCGACCCCCACCGGGTGGACTGCGCCGGTGCAGCCGGGGCAGCCGCGTTGCGCATCTTCTTTCGCTTCCTGGAGCGGGCGGCCCTCCCGGCCGCAGTGGGGGCGCTCACGACCGTGCCCAGTTCCGCGGCCGTCGGCCGAACAACCGGGCGTGCAGGGCCCGACGCTCCGACTGACGCAGGCCTCCACGCACACCGATGACCTTCGACGCGGTGGAAGACTGCTCCAGATCCTGGGTCAGGCACCAGGACTGCACCGGGCACCCGGCGCACACCGCCAGCGCTTCCCGCTCCGCCGGGGACGCGTCCTGATCGACCGGGGTCAGCTCCCACGGCTCCGGGAAGAACAGCTCCGGGTCTACGCCCGTGCAGGCCGCACCCCCGAACCGCTCCCGCCGCACCGCCGGAGCGGGGGCCAGGTCCTCGTACTCCCACAACCGGTCCAGCCAGTCGACCGGACGCGCAGCAGTCCAGCCAGCCGGCAGCGGGGGCACCCCGCGCATCACAGCTCTACTCCCAGCGCACGCAGGCTCGCACGCACACACAGTTCGTCCTCACCCAGGCTCGTCGCCTCCGGCGGCGCCGCGGGGACGGACGCCGCGGCGCAGAAACGGGACGGCAGAACCGTCCGGGTCCGCACCACAGCACCGCGCATACACCTCTGCACCCGCCACCTGCGGAATGCGTCTGTCACCATCGCCATGTCGGCGTCCTCTCAGAGCGGACCCCCCGACAGCGGTGCACAAGGCTGCAACCTCGTGCACCGCCGCCCGGTCGGTGTGTCCTCACCGACCGGGCACCAGCGTTTGCAGGCGGGCACACCCAGGCAACCCAAAGCAGGCCATCACCAGCGAGTTATTGCCTAGGCATTAATGAGAATGCCTGGAGGCTCGACTGTTGTCAATAACGCCTAGGCGATAAGGTGTAGCTGAGTACGAGGAGGTGGAAGCACATGACTAGTTCCGGAGACCTCTCCGCAGAACTGCGCCGACGGATCGCGGCGGGGGAGTACGCAGTGGGCAGCAGGCTGCCTACGAATGCGCAGCTCATGGCCGATCACGGCGTTTCCAAGGCGACGGTGACCAAGGCCATCGCATCTCTGGCAGACGAAGGGCTCGTCTACTCATCCAAGCGAGCCGGCACCATCGTCCGCTCCACTAGCTCAATCGCACTGCCTCTGAGTCGGTATGGCCAGGTGCTAGCGCCAGGCGGCACCGCTGGGCCCTGGGAGTCCGCTACCGCAGCCATCGGCCTGGACGGGCGCATGCGATTCGTCTCGGTCGAACGGGTGCCGGCGGACGCCAACCTGGCCTCACTTCTCGGCCTCAACGAGGGCGACGAACTGGTCTACCGCGTACGCCAGGCCATCGTGCTCCCAGACGACGTCGTCCAGCTCCAGCAGGCTTGGTATCCCTCAACCATCGCTGAGGCGGCAGGGCTCGACCAGGATGGAAAGGTCGAGGGCGGCATCTACGGCGCACTGGCAGAAGCCGGCCATCAGCCCATCAGCGCCAGCGAGACCGTCGGCGCCCGGATGCCCACCGAAGACGAAGCCGCTCAGTTGCGAATCGGCGGCCGTGTCTGGGTGATTACCGTGCAGCGGCTCACTCTGGACGCACAGGGCCGCCCCCTGGAAGTGATGCGAGCCGTCGCCCCTGCAGACCGGTTGGAACTCAGCTACGACAACCTGCCCCTCGCAGCGAGGTGAGCCTGGAACATCGCCAGGCTCGGCGACACGCCCAAGAGACCTGCGCCAGCAGGTAGCTGGTGTGTATCTTTTTCGCTAGACGATGTTGGGGGGAGTGTAGTGACGACTGCTCATGATCCGCTGAACGCAGTTGACGTACTTCTGTCACAGGCCACGTGGTTGCCAACGACCGGCGCGCGGGGTCAGTTGCGGCGTGCGGCTGGCCTCACTCAAGCACAGGTGGCCCACGCTATCGGCGTGGGGCGCGTGCAGGTCGCTCGGTGGGAGACAGGTTTCGCAGAGCCTCGCGGAGTACGCCGCGCGGCTTACAGCAGGTTCCTCCGGGGCTTGGCTCAGCAACACCCGGAAGCCGTTACCTCAACAGCAACACCCTAGAAATGCTGATGGCCGCCCTGTTGGCGCAGGGCGGCCCATTCAGCAATCGACTCGCAGGACCTTCCACAGCCCGAGTCGTGTCCGGTGAGGTGACCTCGCCGGGGGTGATGCCCGTGGGCCTATGGCCCGCGTGGTCACCGATACCCAGAATAGGCGGCCTGACATCCAGAGGCCACCATCCTGGGTCCCTGTCTGGTCACACTGCCGTCCGCGGCTCCCCTATCAGGGGAGATCATTCCCGTGCTTGACCTGCACGTTTACGCAGCATCCCGGTACCGGCCGACGAGCTGGACCGACACCTTCGCGATCTTGGTGGGGGGTGCTCGGTGAGCCTGTACCCCGAGGTGCGGCGTGGGGGCAACCTGCCGTTCGGCCAGTCGTGCAACCGGTGGGTGTGCGATCCCCGGTACTCCACGAACTGCCGGACCCTCTACTCGATCCTGGTCTCGTACGCCGACACGCACACCCGTGACACCGAGCGGGGCAGGCCGTACCGGCCGGAGCTCGCCCGCCAGCTGGGCTGCTCGCTGTCCACGCTGGACCGGACCCTCTTCGAGGGCGAGGTCGCCGGCCTCTGGTCCGTCCACCAGCGGACCAACCCTGACAATCCCGACCTGAACGACGCCAACGTGTACGAGCTGCACGACGCGGCGCTGATGTACGCCGGGCACGGGGAGTGGATCGACCCTCTGCCGCCCGGGGTCCTGGCGGCCGACGTGGCGAAGCGGCGCATCGAGGAGCGGCGCGCAGCGAAGCGGGCCGCCGGCGAGGTCCGCAAGGGCGGCGTCGCCAAGGGCGTCAGCACGAAGAAGCTGCGGTCCGAGCGGGCGGCCCAGTCGGCGTCCGCCTCGTCCGAGAACCGCGATACGGCCGCGCCGGCAAGCGCGGCATCCGCCATCGAATCACCCGAACCTGAGGCCTCTCAGACACAGGGGGGTAGCAGCACCCGTGCTGCCCAATGTCTATAGCCCTGTCCATAGCCCTGATCCAGAACCCGAAAAACCCCGTGGTTCGGCCGTAGGCCAAGATGCGGGTGGTTTCGCGCGTGCGGGTGCGTGCTCGGGCGCGGGCGAGGAAACTCCGGCGGCTGTGGGCGGCTCCGCCGCGAACCG
>NZ_JBHYOB010000051.1:0-4859 GCF_042744565.1 Streptomyces sp. NPDC058812 | reverse complement strand
GAGGCGGAAGTCGGCTGGCCATTCGCCTTCGGCGATGAGCCGACGGAAGGCCGCGGCGACCAGCAGGTAGGGGGGTCCGGTCCTGTCGGCGGCCATGAGTCTCCCTTGCCTGTCGCGGTACTGACCGAGCATCAGCGCATTTCGGTGGGCGCCTACCGCACCGTGCCCCGGCAGTGCTCACCGTTTGACAATCTAGTTCACTAGCTCAAAGCTAGTGACTAGCTGTACGTTGCGTAGTTCATCAACTGGCCGACGAGAGACGGGCCATGGACAACGAACCCTTAACCCCCGCCGCAGCAGCGGCCATAGCAGCCCTCACCGACCTCACCGGCACCACGCCCGCCACCGAACTCACCGCCGGCGCCCTGACCATCCGCGCCAACACCGCAGGCATCCCCGCCCAGCACTGGCCGCGCCTCGTCGCAGTCCTGGAAACCGGCACCTCCTACGGCATGACCACCACCGCAGCCGGCACCCGTACGGTCTGGCTCCGCATCGAGCTGGGAGAGACGCCCCGCCCATGAGCACCCCGATCGGCATCCCCTTCGCCAAAGGCCACGGCACCGGCAACGACTTCCTGATCCTGGAAGACCCCGACGGCCTCCTCGACCTCACCCCCGCCCACACCATCCGCCTGTGCGACCGCCGCAAGGGCATAGGGGCCGATGGCCTGCTGCGCCTGGTCCGCTGCACCGCCTCCCCGGAGGCCTTCGCAGTGGCCGGCCGCGCGGAGTGGTTCATGGACTACCGCAACGCGGACGGATCCCTCGGAGCGATGTGCGGAAACGGCGCCCGCGTCCTGGCCCGCTACCTCACCGCCACCGGGCGACACCCCGGCGGCACCCTCACCCTCGCCACCCGCGCAGGCCTGCGCGAGCTCCACATCCCCGCCGGCGCCGCCCCTGACCAGGGCGACGTCAGCGTGGCGATGGGAGTCCCGCTCCTGCCCGGCCCGGAACACATCACCGTCGCCGTCGGCGTCCGGCACTGGCCCGCCCTCCACGTCGACGTCGGCAACCCCCACGCCGTGGTCTTCGTGGACGACCTGGACCACGCCGGCACCCTTGCCGCCGCCCCGGACGTCAGCCCGGCATCCGCCTACCCGCACGGCGTGACCGTGGAGTTCGTCCGCGACCTCGGCTCCCGCCACCTGGTCCTGCGCGTCCACGAACGCGGCGTCGGAGAAACCCCCTCCTGTGGTACGGGCGCCTGCGCCGCGGTCGCGGCCGCACTCCACCGGGCACTCCGCCCCGCCGGCTTCGTCCAGTACACGGTCGACGCGCCCGGCGGCCGCCTCCTGGTCGACGTCGCCGCCGACGGCACCATGACCCTGACCGGCCCCGCCCACCTCACCACCCGCGGAACGGTCCGCCTCAACACGGCCTGGACTCCACCGGCCCGAAACGGCGAACGCGGCCTCCAACAGCCCCACGGGGTCCCCACACCCGCCCTGCTGGCCCGAGCGGAACGAGGTCTCGAACACCTCACCGACCTCCACACCGGGCTCCAGCCCCGCAGAGCCACCTGACCCCCGCAACCGGTGGCCCTACCGCACATGCCGAAAGCCCCTGGCAGCAGCCAGGGGCTTTCGGCTGCCCCGGCATGCCGACCGGAGCCGATACCGGGCACAGTGACGCTTGCGCCCGACATCGGTTGAAACCGTATGCGAAAGACGATCTATGCACTCACCGCGGCGGCCCTCGTGTTCGCCGCCGCGCCCGCCCACGCCGACGCGAAGGCCAGCGACGGCCGCGTCGGCCTGTCGGTCCGGGGCAAAGGCCTGCGCGTGACCAGCGCTGGCGCGCACATGGACGGCCACGGCACGGGCGTCCGCGCCCGCCTGATCACGTACACGCCGAAGGGCTACCGGTCCGAGCTGACCGGCTGGAAAGACGCCACCCCGGTGAGCGCGGCCCTCACCAGGATGTCGATGGTCAGCTGGAAGTGGGCAGGCAAGGGCCGGGCCTTCGAGCACGGAACGAAGCTGTGCGTCGAGTTCAACATCGTGGCGGGGGAGCCGTGCGCGGTGATCCACCGCTAGGCCACCCCATCAGGACCCGCCTCGTCCACCTGCCCGTGGGCGAGGATCGGCAGGAGGGCCTCGGCGGCGTCGCACACCGTGCAGGCCGTCGCGCCGGGCCGCGCGAGGACGTCGAGTGCCTGCATGGTGCCCAGCGGGTGCGCGCGCTCCGTGGCGGCCGTGCAGCCCTCGGCGTGAACCATGACGGGCCGGCCGTGCGTGCGGGCATCGAGACGCCACGACCACCGGACCGGCCCCGACGTGGTGCGCGTGCGCGGGCGGGCCGGGATGCCGCCCAGGTCGACACCGGACAGCGGGCGCAGCTGCTCGGCGGTGACCCACGTGCTGTACTCGGCCGGCTCCACCCCGCCCCCCATGGCCGTCTGTCACAGGGGAACGCCGATGCGGTACATCCACAGCCCGGAGTCGAGCTGCTCGCGCTCGTAGAGCCGTACCCGCTCGATGGTCTGCCCGTCGGGCAGGACCAGGGTGATCGGGGCCGACGGAGACGGATCCGACACGGTCAGGGGCGGGGCGACTGATCGCCCCGCGTCTGCCGGCAGGGAACGCACAGCGGTGACGCGGGCGCGCCGTACCGCGCGCAGGGAGAGCCGCACCGGGCACACGGCCCGGTCTGGCTGGGCGCCCAGGTCACGACCTGCGGGCGCGGTGGGGCGGGGGGCTGCTCGCTCACACACCTAGTAGAGCATGTGTTCGATTATCTCGGCGAGTGCCACGCTCCCGTCGGGGTGGCACAGCGCCCTTCGGCGGGCTGGGCGTGCCCGCAGTCGCTTCCACCAGGTGTCGCCGATCCTGGAAGAGGGGTGGCCCGGGATCCGATGAGGGAGGTCTCGTGACGATCAGGCCGCCGGTGGAGCCGATGCTGGCGCAGGCCGCGGAGGCGGAGGCGGTGCCGGGCCCGGGTGCGCTGCGGGCGGGGGTGGCGTACGAGCAGAAGCTGGACGGTCACCGGGCGATCCTCTTTACCGCAGCCAGCCCCGGTGGCCGGGTGGTGGTGCAGACCCGCCGTGGGGCGCTGGTGCAGGACCGGTGGCCGGACCTGGTGGCGGCCGCGGAGGCACAGTTGCCGTACGGCCTGGTCCTCGACGGCGAACTCGTCGTCTGGGACACCGAAGAGGGCCAGCTGTCCTTCGAGGCATTGCAGCGCCGGGCGGCCGCCCGCGCCCGCGGAGCCCGGGCCCTGGCGGCCCGGTGGCCGGCCTACTTCGTCGCCTTCGACCTCTTGCAGCAGGACGGCCAGGAGCTCCTCGCCCGCCCGTACGCCGAGCGCCGCGCCCTGCTGGAGAACCTGTTCACCGACCATGCCCTGACGGCCCCGTGGACGCTCTGCCCGATGACGACGGACCTGGCCAAGGCGCGCGAATGGCTGGAGTCCTGGACAGACGTGTCCGGGGTGGAGGGGATCTTGCAGCCAGGGTTTGGCATTGACCGATTGACCGCTATGTTGCCGTGTCCACGGTCAGTCAATTCCCCACCGTCTCACGCCCAGCCGCCGTACGGTCAGGTCGACCGACGGGGTTCAGAGTGGACGTCAGTCGAGACGCGCGTCGAGTTCAGGTCGATGCGGTGCGTGCGCGAATGCGGAGCGCGGTCCGCAGTCCCTGCTTGGCGGCGGTTGCCACGAGGCCGCCGAGAGTGGTTCTGGCGAGGTCGTGGGCGGCGAGGTGTTCCAGTGCTGGCAGGGCCCGTTCGTCGGCGGTGGAGCCGAGAGCGCGGCAGGCCAGTGCTCGGAGGTCCGGGTCGGGATGGGTGGTGAGGGCGATCAGGTTGTCCACCACCGGCGGGCCGAAGGCAGCGATGGCTGAGGCGAGATGGCTGGCCTTCGGGTTCCGGCGTTCCATCATGGTCTGCCAGAGCGCAGCGAGTGCCTGGTCGCCGCCGATTTGGCCGAGCGCCTGGGCGGCTCTGCTGCGTACCCACGTGGTCTCGTCGTTCAGCCGGGCTGTCAGGGCGGGTATGGCGGTGTGTTCCTCAAGGAGGCCGAGTGCCTCGCAGGCAGCCTCGCGGACCATCGGATCGGGATGCTCCAGCAGGGCGGTGATCAGCGGAACGGCCCGGCGGAAGCCGAGTTCGGCACAGGCGAGCGCCGACCACCGCACCCCGCGGTGCCCGGTGTCGGCGAGCGCGCGCAGTAGGCCCGGTTCGACGCTCGCGTCGCCGAACAGGGCGATCCGGTTGAGTGCCTTGGTCCAGACGGTGACATCCTGCGTCCGGTGGTCGGAGGCGACCTCGGACAGGGCCGCCCGGGCCTGTGGATGGCCGAGCTCGGCCCACTCCAGCAGGGCGTCGATCGCCTGCAGTCGGATCGTGCAGATCCCGCTGCTCAGTTCGGCGGCGTGGACGGTGACTAGGGATGTCGGCCCGTCCGGCAGGTGGCCGAGTGCGGCCCCGAGCGGGCCGGCGAGGGGTGGTTCGAGCTCGCTCAGCCGCAGGGCCAGTGGGCCGATTCGGGTGCCGACGTCCGCGTCGTAGTGGCCGTCGCCCCGAAGGTTCGCGGCCAGCTTGGCGACCGTACGGAACAGCAGCCATGCGCGGTCCGATGGGGAATCAGCGAGGGCGTCGAGTCGGCCGGACATCGCCGCGGAGACCGCGGTCGGCGGGCGACCGGTCGCCTCCAGGACCGCCTCCACCCAGGCGAGTGGATCGCCCTGACGCTCGTAGAGCTGGCGACCCCACAGGCAGAGGACGGCGTCACGGTGGTCGGTCATCCCAGGATCGTTCCAGCAGGGACACCGACAGCCAACGGGTTTTCCTCGCGGTCGGTCGGATACCAGATCATGTCGGCATTACTCCGGCGGTGTCAGCGTCCCCCTAAGGC
>NZ_JBHYOB010000050.1:0-5195 GCF_042744565.1 Streptomyces sp. NPDC058812 | reverse complement strand
CCCCGCTCACCACCGTCCGCCAACCCATCGAAGCCATGGGACGCGCCGCCGTCGACCTCCTCTGCGCACAGATCCAGGGCACCGAAGTCCCCCACGGCGAGCTGCTCTTCGAGCCCGAACTCGTCGTCCGCGGCTCCACCGCACAGGCATCCGCCAAGTAGCAGGACGACGCTCACCCCGGCTCCCTGGCCGCAAGCTCCTTGCGGGAACTGGCAGTGGCTTGCGGCTACCCGACGCAGCCCGTGAAAGCCCCTGATCCGGGGCATCAACCGGGGCTCTCCCGGTCACCACAGAGAACACTCCCCCGCGCACGGTGCTGAGTTCACCTTGCCTTCCCTGTGGACGACTCGACAGTTCTCTGCAACTCTCTGAGCGCTCAACGTAAATGACGGAGAACATTGAGTGTCTACCTGATGAGCGCATCCGACTGAGCCGTGCCTCGTGACCCTGCGGCGCGAGGCGGAGATCGGGGACAGAACAGATGAGAAACCGGAACTGGAGATCACGTGCCCTGTGCACGCTGGTCGCGACCAGTCTCCTGGCGTTGGGAGGACCGCTGCTGTCGGCCACGGCAGCGGGTGGCCCCAACATCGCCGTGGGAGACCCCACGGCGGCGAGCAGCTCGCACGGCGAGTACGGCGCCGCCAACATCACCGACGGCAACCAGGGTTCGTACTGGCAGAGCGGCGGCAGCAGCCTGCCCCAGTGGGTACAGACCGACCTCGGTACCACCGAGCGGATCGACGAGGTCGTCCTGAGACTGCCCGCCGGCTGGGAGAGCCGCGACCAGACGCTCTCGGTCCAGGGCAGCGCCGACGGCACGAGCTTCAGCACGCTGAAGAGTTCCGCCACCTACGCCTTCAGCCCGGGGTCGGGCAACACGGTCACCGTGAGCTTTCCCGCCACCCGGACCCGGTTCGTGCGGATCGATGTCACGGCGAACACCGGGTGGCAGGCGGCCCAGCTCTCCGAGCTGGAAGTGCACGCGGCCGGGGAGGCGTCCACGAACCTCGCCGCCGGCCGCCGGCTGACGGCAAGCAGTTCCACGGGAGCGTACACGCCCGGGAACGGAAACGACGGGAACAAGGCCACCTACTGGGAGAGTTCCAACAACGACCTGCCGCAGTGGCTCCAGGCCGACCTCGGCTCGTCCCGTCGGATCGACCGCGTCGTGCTGCGTCTGCCGGACGGCTGGCCTGCCCGCAGCCAGACGCTGAAAGTCCAGGCCGGCGACGACGGCTCGGACTTCGCCGACCTGACCGTCTCCAAGGCGTACACCTTCGACGCGGCGGGCGGGCAGTCGGCCACGATCACCTTCGACGCGACCACCACGCGGTACGTCCGCGTCCTGGTGACGGCCAACACCGGTCAGCCGGCCGCCCAGGTCTCCGAGCTGGAGGTCTACGGCCCGGCGACCGGCGACACGCAGGCCCCGACCGCGCCCGCGAACCTCGCCTTCACCGAGCCGGCGACCGGTCAGGTCAGACTGACCTGGAACGAGGCCACCGACGACACGGCCGTCACGGGCTACGACATCTACGCCAACGGCGACCTGCTGACCACGGTCGCGGGCGACGTCACCACCTACACCGACACCCGCCCGGCCAACGTGACGGTCACCTACCACGTGCGTGCCAAGGACGCGGCCGGCAACCAGTCGGGCAACAGCAACCCGGTCACCCGCCGCGCCGACACCGGTGACACGCAGGCGCCGACCGCGCCCGCGAACCTCACCCTCGCCGAGCCGACCGCCGGTCAGATCAAGCTGACCTGGGACGCCTCGACGGACGACAAGGGCGTCACCGGCTACGACATCTACGCCGACAACAAGCTCCGCAAGAGCGTCGCCGGCGACGTGACCACCTACACCGACACCCAGCCGGCGTCCGCGAACGTGACCTACTACGTGCGGGCGAAGGACGCGGCCGGCAACCAGTCGGGCAACAGCAACCCGGTCACCCGCACCGGCAGCGGAGGAGGATCGAATCTGGCCGTCGGCAAGCCGATCAGCGCCTCGTCCTTCATCCACACCTACGTCGCCCAGAACGCCAACGACAACAGCACGGCGACCTACTGGGAGGGGGCGGCGGGCAGCTACCCGAACACGCTCACCCTCGAACTGGGCGCCGACGCGGACGTCGACAGTGTCGTCCTCAAGCTCAACCCCGACACCAGCTGGTCCAGGCGCACCCAGAACATCCAGGTGCTCGGACGGGAGCAGGACGCGTCCGGCTTCACCGGCCTGGTGGCCGCGAAGGACTACGTCTTCGACCCGGCCGGCGGCGGCAACAGCGTGACCATCCCCGTCGACGACCGGATCGCCGACGTCCAGCTCAGGTTCACGTCCAACACCGGGGCGACGGCCGGGCAGATCGCCGAATTCCAGGTCATCGGCGCTCCCGCGCCCAACCCGGATCTCGAGGTGACGAAGCTGACCACCTCGCCCGCCTCGCCCGTCGAGTCGGACGAGATCACGGTGTCCGCCACCGTCCGCAACACCGGCCCGGCGAACGCCCCGGCCGGCACGGTCGCCCTGCGGCTGGGCGACACCAAGGTCGCCACCGCCGAGGTCGGCGCCCTGGAGGCCGACGCGCAGAGCACGGTCAGCGCGTCCATCGGGACACGCGAGGCCGGCTCCTACGAACTGAGCGCGGTCGCCGACGAGGCCGACGAGATCACCGAGCAGAACGAGACCAACAACACCTACACGCGGCCCGAACCGCTGGTGGTCAAGCCGGTCCAGAGTTCCGACCTGGTCGCCACGTCGGTCACCACCTCGCCCTCCAGCCCGGCCGCCGGTGACGACGTGGCCTTCAAGGTCGCGCTGAAGAACCAGGGCACCCAGGACTCGGCGGGAGGCAGCCACGCGGTGACGCTCGCCCTGGTCGACTCCAAGGGCACCACGGTCAAGACGCTGACCGGCGCGCACTCCGGCGTCATCGCCGCCGGCACCACGGCCCCGGCCGTGAGCCTCGGCACCTGGAAGGCGGCCGACGGCTCGTACACCCTGAAGGTCACGGTCGCCGACGACGCGAACGAACTGCCGGTCAAGCGGGAGAACAACACCTCCACGCGGCCGCTGTTCGTCGGGCGCGGCGCCAACATGCCGTACGACATGTACGAGGCGGAGGACGGCACGGTCGGCGGCGGCGCCGAGGTGGTCGGGCCCAACCGGACCATCGGCGACATCGCGGGCGAGGCGTCCGGCCGCAAGGCCGTGCACCTCGACGCGACCGGTGAGTACGTGGAGTTCACCACGAAGGCGGAGACCAACACCCTGGTGACCCGCTTCTCCATTCCGGACGCGCCGGGTGGCGGCGGCATCAACTCGACGATCAACGTGTACGTCGACGGCGTCATGAAGAAGGCGCTGCCGCTCACCTCGAAGTACGCCTGGCTGTACGGCAACGAGGCAGCACCCGGCAACTCCCCCGGCGCGGGCGCACCGCGTCACATCTACGACGAGGCCCACATCATGCTGGGCGAGACCGTCCCGGCGGGCAGCAGGATCCGGCTCCAGAAGGACGCCGCGAACAGCACCGACTACGCGATCGACTTCGTCAACCTGGAGCAGGTCGCCCCGGTGACCAACCCGGACCCGGCGGCGTACGCGGTGCCCACCGGGTTCACGCACCAGGACGTGCAGAACGCCCTCGACCGGGTGCGCATGGACGCCTCCGGCAAGCTGGTCGGTGTGTACCTGCCGCCCGGCGACTACCAGACGTCCAGCAAGTTCCAGGTGTACGGCAAGGCGGTCAAGGTGGTGGGCGCCGGTCCGTGGTTCACCCGGTTCCACGCGCCCACGACGCAGGACAACACCGATGTCGGCTTCCGCGCCGACGCCACGGCGAAGGGCTCCTCGTTCGCGAACTTCGCCTACTTCGGCAACTACACCAGCCGCATCGACGGGCCGGGCAAGGTGTTCGACTTCTCCAACGTGTCGGACATCGTGATCGACAACATCTGGAACGAGCACATGGTGTGCCTCTACTGGGGCGCCAACACGGACCGGGTCACGATCAAGAACTCCCGGATCCGCAACATGTTCGCCGACGGCGTCAACATGACCAACGGCTCGACCGACAACCTCGTGTCCAACAACGACGCCAGGGCGACCGGTGACGACAGCTTCGCGCTGTTCTCCGCGATCGACGCGGGCGGCGCGGACATGAAGAACAACCTGTACGAGAACCTCACGACGACGCTGACCTGGCGCGCCGCGGGTCTCGCCGTCTACGGCGGCTACAACAACACCTTCCGCAACATCCACATCGCGGACACCCTGGTCTACTCGGGCATCACCATCAGCTCGCTGGACTTCGGTTACCCGATGAACGGCTTCGGCACGGATCCGACGACCTTCGAGAACATCTCGATCGTCCGGGCCGGCGGTCACTTCTGGGGAGGCCAGACCTTCCCGGGCATCTGGGTGTTCTCGGCGTCCAAGGTGTTCCAGGGCATCCGGGTCAACAACGTCGACATCGTCGATCCGACCTACAGCGGAATCATGTTCCAGACGAACTACGTGGGAGGCCAGCCGCAGTTCCCGATCAAGGACACGGTCTTCACCGATGTCACCATCTCGGGCGCGCGCAAGAGCGGTGACGCGTTCGACGCCAAGTCCGGTTTCGGCCTCTGGGCCAACGAGATGCCCGAGCCGGGGCAGGGTCCGGCGGTCGGTGAGGTCGTCTTCAACGGGCTGAAGCTCAGCGACAACGCCGTGGACATACTCAACACGACGTCCACCTTCAAGATCATCAGAAACCCGTAGGCCGTCGCCGACACGGCGGCTGACGTGTCGGACGGATCGAAGACTGGCGCAAGCCTCTTGCGGAGGCTTGCGCTAGTCTTGCGTATGTGACGCGACGACTTGCTCAAGTAGCGAAGAAGGTTGGGGTCAGCGAGGCCACGGTCAGCCGGGTACTCAACGACAAACCGGGGGTCTCGGAGGCGACCCGGCAGTCCGTGCTGAGCGCGTTGGACGTCCTGGGATACGAGCGGCCGACGCAGTTGCGGGGTGAGCGTGCGCGGCTGGTGGGGCTGGTGCTGCCGGAGCTGCAGAACCCGATCTTTCCCGCGTTCGCCGAGGTCATCGGCGGGGCCCTGGCCCAGCAGGGGCTGACGCCGGTGCTGTGCACCCAGACCAAGGGCGGCGTCTCCGAGGCCGACTACGTCGAGCTGCTGTTGCAGCAGCA
>NZ_JBHYOB010000049.1:0-5267 GCF_042744565.1 Streptomyces sp. NPDC058812 | reverse complement strand
GGGGGGTCTTTCTTTGGGTCGTTGGGCTGGGGGGTGGCCTGGGCCTGGGGGGGGGTGGGGGGGGGGTTGTTTTTTTAAAACCCCCCCACCCGGGGGGGGGGGGGCGCCCCCCGCTCCGGGGGGGCCCCCCCCCCCTTCCGGGGGTGTCTCAGTGTGCGAGGCCGGGGAATGCCCTACGGTTGCGGCCCTGGTCCAGGGTGATGTGTTCCATTTCCACTCCCGTGAGAACGAAGCGCCGCAGCGGTTCGCCCGTGGCCCTGTCGGTGTTGCGCAGGTGCCGGGGATCGAGTTCCTCGATCACGAGCGACGGGGTGTCGGCGGTGAGGTTCTTTTCGCCCTTGACTGCGACGGTGAGGCGTCCGGCCGGGGTGAACGGCACCGGGGCGATGCGCCATACCGTGCCTCGGGCGCTGGAGACGCTGACCTCTCCGTAGCCTCGCTCTTCGCGGGGGGTCATCGGCTCATCGGTGGTGGCGGCCAGTCCTCGGAAGAGTCCCATACCGCGCCCCTGGTTCACGATCTGCCCGGTGTCGATGGTGAACTCGCGGGAGAACACAGCGGCGGCGGGGTACCCGGCCGCGCGCATGGCGCTGCTGTAGGTCTCCACGATGGGAAGGATTTCCGTGCGAATGTGCTGCGCGGCGGTCGGGTCGATGGCGTCCAGGGCCTTGGCCCGGTCGGTCATGTCCTGAATGATCTGCCGCACGTGGTTCCACGTCGCGGCGGGGAAGGGTTCGCGGCGCGCGATGCCCTGACCGGCCTTGATCGCAAGCAGGGTGTTGAGGAAGGTGCGGGTTGCGTCGGTGTACCCGGAGACCTTCCGGCGCTTGGTGGCCAGGTAGATGTGCAGCGCGGTGAAGCGGCCGTCTTCGGCGAACGTCGGGTTGGCGGCGTAGTAGGGGCCGTCTGCGTTGCTGAACTGGTAGAGGTCCACTTCTCGTCGCTCGTGCGGGCGGGTGAGAGTGCCGCTGATGGCGGCTCGCACGGCAGTGCTGTCCAGTCCCTGGGCGGTGATGTGGATGTATCGGCGCGGGGGGACGGAAAACACAGGCTGGTTGTTCTCGGTGAGGGCGCTCACCCGGGCGTGGGGCACGGGGTCGGTGGTCGGCTGGGTGCTGATCAGCATGTGGGGGCCTGCTGTGATGACGTGGTGTCCGTCGATGCTGGTGTCGGCTACCGCGACGATGCCGAGCAGTGGGGCGAATCGGAGTTCCACGGCGGCGGTTGCGGCGCCGTGGCCCAGCTGGTCGAACGCGGGCCGGTAGGTGGCCAGCAGGTTCGTGAGGTCCTTCGTGAACTGCTGCCGGGTGGTGGACTCGGCGGCGCGATCGGTCCACCCGAGGGTGTAGGGGGTGAGTGAGAGGCGGACCCCGTCCAGGACGTGTACGAACTCGGCGGCGATCCTGTGGTGCATGGCGCGCAGATCGGGCGCGGCGGCGGAGTAGCCGACGGTGGAGACGCGGACCTTGGCGCTGAGTTCGCTCTCTGCGAGAGACAGGAAGTCGTCGAGGTACGGGTAGCTCATGATGTCGTTGTCGAGGTAGGGGAAGATCGTTCCCGGCCGGTGGGCGTCGCGGCCTCGTGCGATGCGTACGCCGCGCTCGTTGGCGACGGTGGCGAGCGCGGTCATGAGCGCGTACAGACCGGGGCGGGTGAGCTGCCAGACCTCGCGTCCGGCGGCCTGGGAGCAGAAGGAGCACCGGTTGAAGCAGCCGGTAGCGGGGGCAAGGTACTGAAGGCGGGTCAGTACCTCTGTGGGGAGCGCGCGGATCTGGGCGATCAGGCTCGGAGCGTTCATCGGTTGGTCCCTTCGTTGTGGTTGGTGAGGCTGTCGATGGCGGCCAGCAGGGTGCGGCCGTGCGGGGAGAGTTCTGCCGGTCCGGCGAAGGGCGAGGCGGCGCCGGTGGTGATCCCTTCGGCGGTGGCCAGCTCGGCACCGGGCGGGCACGTGGTCCCTGCCTGCGGTGCGTTGGCGATGAGCACGCGGCCGGTGTCGCTGTCGGCGTCGGCCGGGTGGGCTCCGGGGCCGTCCCATGTGAGGCGGCTGCCGGTGAGGCGGTAGATGCCGGATCCGGGGAAGTCGTCCGGGAGGGTGAGTGCCTGGCGGGCACGAATCTTGAGGTAGTAGGGGGCCGGGACTCCTCCGGCGTTGGCGGTGATCGTGGCCGTGTTGAACTCCTCCGGCGACGGGAGCCACGTCACGGGGTGGTGGAGCATGGCCGTGAGGTGGGCGACCACCAGCGGGGGGAATCCGGAAAGCTGCTGGTTGACGCCGGAAACCTCGGTGGTTCCCTGCTTGCGGGCGTTGATCTCGTTGATCACGGGACCGGCCGGGGTCCAAATGGTGTCGATGCCCCACAGGCCGGTGAGGCGGTGCTCTCGCCATGCCCATTGACCGATGCGGGTGGCCGCTTCGATCACGTCGGCAACCCCCGTGGTCGGCCACGGCTGGGACCAGTCGTTACCGGCGCTCTTGGCGGGTCCGATGCCTACGGCCTCTACGCCGATGGCCTTGTGTGAGGGCCGGTCTACGTAGACCCGTACGCCGCCGTTCCCGTCGGGAAGTGACAGAACGGTGGTGTTCGAGCTCCAGCCCTCCGCGAACGCGGACACGCGCCACGGGCCGGGCAGGGCGGCGGCTTCGTGCATGCCGCTCTGGTCGTTGACGAATACGGTGCCTCGTCCGCCTGCGCTGTGGGCGGACTGGACGACGATGCGGCGGCTGCCGACCTGGGTCCGCATGTCGGTGAGGCTCGGGAGCCGGTCACGGTAGGTGCGGGCCCCGATGATCATGCGGGTGGGAACCTGGGCGCTCCGCAGGATGCGGCCGATCGCGCTCTTGTCCTCAATCTGGCTGCGGACGTTCACGGGAAGTCCGGCGACGGCGCCCCCTGGGCCCGCAAGCGCGTGCAGGTAGGGAACGGCGTACCAACCGGCGATGACCGGCGGTCGGCCGAAGCTCTCGATACGGGCGGCGGCGCGGTCGGCGATGGTGGCCCACCACGTGTGCTTGCGCTCGCCCCCGGGGCGCTCGCCGGTCCCGTGTTCGGCTGCGATGGCCTCGGCGGGGGAGGCGGGCTGCCACGGGCTGTAGCAGCCGAGCGAGAGGGCGGGACGGGCAGCCGACACGGGGACGGGTGCGGTGTAGGCGACACGTCCGCCGGTGGTGTGGCGGTCGAAGTCGATCAGCGGGCGTCCGGCCAGCGCGCTGGTCAGTTCATCGTGGGCCGTTTGGGCCCGGTCGCCGAGTTGGCTCGGCAGATGGGTGTGTTCACCCATTGTTATTTCCTCCGGTTCTACTACGGTCGATGCTATGAAAAGCCTTGTTTCCAAGCAAGGGGCAGTGGCGGTGGCGCCCCTCCCCCTTTCCGACCCCTTAAGCATAGCAAATAACTTCCGGTTCTACTACGGTCAGCCCTGGGGAAATCGGCAATGTTGCCCAGGGCTGGACTGCGTCAGCAACACCCGACCCGCTCTGGGGGGTTCCCTCCGGTCGGGCAGCGGGCGAAGCCCTAGCGGGCCGGTCGTCGGGGTGTCCGGGCTCGCCGTAGGCGACCGCGCTTGCGCGGCTTGGCCTGGATGCCCCGAGGGGCGGTCTGCTTGCCTCTGGCGCTGCCTGAGCGGAGGGAACCCCCCAGAGCCCTCCACCCCCAACCACCCACCCCGCCGCAGGCCACAGACGGGCCCCCTTCCCCTCTGGGCTGGGTAGCCGGGGGCTGGGGGCGGAGCCCCGTTTTCACCACCGGCCGGCCACAGTCGGGACGAGACCAACGCAGGCAGAAGCCTCCCCCGTTCACGTGGTGACCTCGCTGCAGTCGGCGCTCGGCCCCTGCTCTTGCCCCGGGAGAGCCCCCGCTCGGCGGACTCCCGTTAAAGACTCCTAGCCCCGACCCACCGGAGCACCCACGCCCCGGCCGGCACCTGAACGTCAAGGATTTCACCCGCAGGCACGGCACACCGTAGTAGAGTCGGCCTAAATTCGCTAAGGAGACAGATGACGCGCGTCCTCGAATGGGATGATCCGGACTACTGGACGGTCCGGCATGTGGCCGGGCACTACCAGGTAGCCGAGGGCACAGTGACACGCGAGTGGGTCCACTGGCCGGAGTGGCCCACGGCGCTCGAGGGCGCCGGCAAGCGCACCGCCACCCGCGGCCGGCCCATGAAGGTGTACCTACGGTCCGAAGTAGAAGCGGCCGTCGAAGCACACCAGAAGTCAAACCCCGAGTTCGGGCCGCCAGCAACGCCCGAACGCGAATGGCCCCGAAAAGACCGGGTGAGCCTTGCCGAGATCGCCCGACGCCTCGACCGCGATTACGTGGAAGTACGCAACTACCCCCGCCTCTACCCCCCGGCCTCAAACAACCCCTTCCCTACGGCCGGCGCAGACCGAAAGAGGTCCTGGGGCGAGGTAATCGACTGGCACGGCGCCCGCAGGGGCATGGGCAACCGCAGGACGCCCGCCGAGCCAGCACCACAAACAAGGGATGACGTATGACAAACGGCGAGCCGACCGCATTTGACCGCATCAAGATCCGTGTCGCGGCCCTAATCTTCGACGGTCAAGACGTGGCACTGATCCGCCGAACGAACGACCACGGCATGACCCACTACTCCTTGCCAGGCGGCAACGTTGAACCCGCCGAACCCCTGCCCGACGCCCTACAACGGGAACTCGAGGAAGAACTCGGCCTGGCCCCGGAAGACCTCGACAGCCCGCCCAACTTCACCTGGCTCATGGACGCCATGGTGACCCGGCCCGGCTCCAGTCCCCCACGCAAGCTGCACATGGTCTACCGGGTCCGCCTCAGCCCGCAAGTCCGCCCGAAGCTGAAGACATTCGAAGACGACGACGCTGTCGGCCGCGGAGACATCATCTGGATGCCGTACCAGCAGACGCGAGGCCTGGACATCTTCCCGCCAGTGCCCATCGCTGATCTCGACAACCCCGACGAACACATCGATGCCTCATCCACGATGCTTCCCACCCTGGACGACTCCAACTACCGATGGATCTGACAGAGCCGCTACCGGCATGAGCGCCAACTCACCGCGCAAAGCACAGCACTCCACCTGGGGCCCCAGCTACCCAATCAGCCCACCGACCGACACAGCAACGACGCGCACGTCCCGCCCGTACCTAAAGCGCTGCACACCTGCCGACGCCGCGCAGCCAGAAGCGCTGCGGAGGGCCCGGCGCCGCCAAGGGCCGCCCGGCCGGTCGCGGAGCGGGGGGGGCGGCGGCGGCAGGGGCGGCGGGGGGCGTT
>NZ_JBHYOB010000048.1:2794-5308 GCF_042744565.1 Streptomyces sp. NPDC058812 | reverse complement strand
GTTCGTGGTTTCAGAACCAACACAGTGGACGCGAGCAACTGAGGACAAGCCCTCGGCCTATTAGTACCGGTCACCTCCACACCTTGCGGTGCTTCCAGATCCGGCCTATCAACCCAGTCGTCTACTGGGAGCCTTAACCCCTCAAGGGGGTGGGAGTCCTCATCTCGAAGCAGGCTTCCCGCTTAGATGCTTTCAGCGGTTATCCCTCCCGAACGTAGCCAACCAGCCATGCCCTTGGCAGGACAACTGGCACACCAGAGGTTCGTCCGTCCCGGTCCTCTCGTACTAGGGACAGCCCTTCTCAAGACTCCTACGCGCACAGCGGATAGGGACCGAACTGTCTCACGACGTTCTAAACCCAGCTCGCGTACCGCTTTAATGGGCGAACAGCCCAACCCTTGGGACCGACTCCAGCCCCAGGATGCGACGAGCCGACATCGAGGTGCCAAACCATCCCGTCGATATGGACTCTTGGGGAAGATCAGCCTGTTATCCCCGGGGTACCTTTTATCCGTTGAGCGACGGCGCTTCCACAAGCCACCGCCGGATCACTAGTCCCGACTTTCGTCCCTGCTCGACCCGTCGGTCTCACAGTCAAGCTCCCTTGTGCACTTACACTCAACACCTGATTGCCAACCAGGCTGAGGGAACCTTTGGGCGCCTCCGTTACTCTTTAGGAGGCAACCGCCCCAGTTAAACTACCCATCAGACACTGTCCCTGATCCGGATCACGGACCCAGGTTAGACATCCAGCACGACCAGACTGGTATTTCAACGACGACTCCCCCTGAACTGGCGTCCAGAGTTCACAGTCTCCCAGCTATCCTACACAAGCCGAACCGAACACCAATATCAAACTGTAGTAAAGGTCCCGGGGTCTTTCCGTCCTGCTGCGCGAAACGAGCATCTTTACTCGTAGTGCAATTTCACCGGGCCTATGGTTGAGACAGTCGAGAAGTCGTTACGCCATTCGTGCAGGTCGGAACTTACCCGACAAGGAATTTCGCTACCTTAGGATGGTTATAGTTACCACCGCCGTTTACTGGCGCTTAAGTTCTCAGCTTCGCCCCACCGAAATGGAGCTAACCGGTCCCCTTAACGTTCCAGCACCGGGCAGGCGTCAGTCCGTATACATCGCCTTACGGCTTCGCACGGACCTGTGTTTTTAGTAAACAGTCGCTTCTCGCTGGTCTCTGCGGCCACCCCCAGCTCAGGAAGTAAATCCCATCACCAGGAATGGCCCCCCTTCTCCCGAAGTTACGGGGGCATTTTGCCGAGTTCCTTAACCATAGTTCACCCGAACGCCTCGGTATTCTCTACCTGACCACCTGAGTCGGTTTAGGGTACGGGCCGCCATGAAACTCGCTAGAGGCTTTTCTCGACAGCATAGGATCATCCACTTCACCACAATCGGCTCGGCATCAGGTCTCAGCCATATGCGCGACGGATTTACCTATCGCACGGCCTACACCCTTACCCCGGGACAACCACCGCCCGGGATGGACTACCTTCCTGCGTCACCCCATCACTCACCTACTAACCGCTTGGTCCGGCGGCTCCACCACTTTCCTTTCCCCGAAGGGTCCGGAACGGCTTCACGGCCTTAGCATCACGATGCTCGATGTTTGACGCTTCACAGCGGGTACCGGAATATCAACCGGTTATCCATCGACTACGCCTGTCGGCCTCGCCTTAGGTCCCGACTTACCCTGGGCAGATCAGCTTGACCCAGGAACCCTTAGTCAATCGGCGCAAACGTTTCTCACGTTTGTATCGCTACTCATGCCTGCATTCTCACTCGTGAACCGTCCACAACTCGCTTCCGCGGCTGCTTCACCCGGCACACGACGCTCCCCTACCCATCACAGCCGGCGTTGGCCGTATTGCTGCAATGACACGACTTCGGCGGTACGCTTGAGCCCCGCTACATTGTCGGCGCGGAATCACTAGACCAGTGAGCTATTACGCACTCTTTCAAGGGTGGCTGCTTCTAAGCCAACCTCCTGGTTGTCTGTGCGACTCCACATCCTTTCCCACTTAGCGTACGCTTAGGGGCCTTAGTCGATGCTCTGGGCTGTTTCCCTCTCGACCATGGAGCTTATCCCCCACAGTCTCACTGCCGCGCTCTCACTTACCGGCATTCGGAGTTTGGCTAAGGTCAGTAACCCGGTAGGGCCCATCGCCTATCCAGTGCTCTACCTCCGGCAAGAAACACACGACGCTGCACCTAAATGCATTTCGGGGAGAACCAGCTATCACGGAGTTTGATTGGCCTTTCACCCCTAACCACAGGTCATCCCCCAGGTTTTCAACCCTGGTGGGTTCGGTCCTCCACGAAGTCTTACCTCCGCTTCAACCTGCCCATGGCTAGATCACTCCGCTTCGGGTCTTGAGCGTGCTACTAAAATCGCCCTGTTCGGACTCGCTTTCGCTACGGCTTCCCCACCCGGGTTAACCTCGCAACACACCGCAAACTCGCAGGCTCATTCTTCAAAAGGCACGCAGTCACGAGAC
>NZ_JBHYOB010000048.1:0-2701 GCF_042744565.1 Streptomyces sp. NPDC058812 | reverse complement strand
TGCGCGACGCTCCCACGGCTTGTAGGCACACGGTTTCAGGTACTATTTCACTCCGCTCCCGCGGTACTTTTCACCATTCCCTCACGGTACTATCCGCTATCGGTCACCAGGGAATATTTAGGCTTAGCGGGTGGTCCCGCCAGATTCACACGGGATTTCTCGGGCCCCGTGCTACTTGGGTGTCTCTCAAACGAGCCGCTGATGTTTCGACTACGGGGGTCTTACCCTCTACGCCGGACCTTTCGCATGTCCTTCGCCTACATCAACGGTTTCTGACTCGCCCTGCCGCCGGCAGACGACAGAAGAGAGATCCCACAACCCCGTACACGCAACCCCTGCCGGGTCTCACACGTATACGGTTTAGCCTCATCCGGTTTCGCTCGCCACTACTCCCGGAATCACGGTTGTTTTCTCTTCCTGCGGGTACTGAGATGTTTCACTTCCCCGCGTTCCCTCCACACTGCCTATGTGTTCAGCAGCGGGTGACAGCCCATGACGACTGCCGGGTTTCCCCATTCGGAAACCCCCGGATCAAAGCCTGGTTGACGACTCCCCGGGGACTATCGTGGCCTCCCACGTCCTTCATCGGTTCCTGGTGCCAAGGCATCCACCGTGCGCCCTTAAAAACTTGGCCACAGATGCTCGCGTCCACTGTGCAGTTCTCAAACAACGACCAACCACCCATCACCCCGGGACAACATCCCGAGTGCACTGGGGCCGGCACTGAAGACAGGCCATACGGCCGTACCCTCAGATACCCAACAGCGTGCCCGACACGAATCTCTCTCAGGGCTCACGTTCCACGCCGAAGCAGTACTAGTGATCCATCAAGTCGATCGTGCCGAGTAGTCAACGTTCCACCCATGAGCAACCAGCATCAGACATTCGCTGATGTACTGGCCTCTGAACCAAGCAAGCTTGGCTTAGAAGTGCTCCTTAGAAAGGAGGTGATCCAGCCGCACCTTCCGGTACGGCTACCTTGTTACGACTTCGTCCCAATCGCCAGTCCCACCTTCGACAGCTCCCTCCCACAAGGGGTTGGGCCACCGGCTTCGGGTGTTACCGACTTTCGTGACGTGACGGGCGGTGTGTACAAGGCCCGGGAACGTATTCACCGCAGCAATGCTGATCTGCGATTACTAGCGACTCCGACTTCATGGGGTCGAGTTGCAGACCCCAATCCGAACTGAGACCGGCTTTTTGAGATTCGCTCCACCTCGCGGTATCGCAGCTCATTGTACCGGCCATTGTAGCACGTGTGCAGCCCAAGACATAAGGGGCATGATGACTTGACGTCGTCCCCACCTTCCTCCGAGTTGACCCCGGCGGTCTCCCGTGAGTCCCCAACACCCCGAAGGGCTTGCTGGCAACACGGGACAAGGGTTGCGCTCGTTGCGGGACTTAACCCAACATCTCACGACACGAGCTGACGACAGCCATGCACCACCTGTACACCGACCACAAGGGGGCGACCATCTCTGGCCGTTTCCGGTGTATGTCAAGCCTTGGTAAGGTTCTTCGCGTTGCGTCGAATTAAGCCACATGCTCCGCCGCTTGTGCGGGCCCCCGTCAATTCCTTTGAGTTTTAGCCTTGCGGCCGTACTCCCCAGGCGGGGCACTTAATGCGTTAGCTGCGGCACGGACAACGTGGAATGTTGCCCACACCTAGTGCCCACCGTTTACGGCGTGGACTACCAGGGTATCTAATCCTGTTCGCTCCCCACGCTTTCGCTCCTCAGCGTCAGTATCGGCCCAGAGATCCGCCTTCGCCACCGGTGTTCCTCCTGATATCTGCGCATTTCACCGCTACACCAGGAATTCCGATCTCCCCTACCGAACTCTAGCCTGCCCGTATCGACTGCAGACCCGGGGTTAAGCCCCGGGCTTTCACAACCGACGTGACAAGCCGCCTACGAGCTCTTTACGCCCAATAATTCCGGACAACGCTTGCGCCCTACGTATTACCGCGGCTGCTGGCACGTAGTTAGCCGGCGCTTCTTCTGCAGGTACCGTCACTTTCGCTTCTTCCCTGCTGAAAGAGGTTTACAACCCGAAGGCCGTCATCCCTCACGCGGCGTCGCTGCATCAGGCTTTCGCCCATTGTGCAATATTCCCCACTGCTGCCTCCCGTAGGAGTCTGGGCCGTGTCTCAGTCCCAGTGTGGCCGGTCGCCCTCTCAGGCCGGCTACCCGTCGTCGCCTTGGTGAGCCATTACCTCACCAACTAGCTGATAGGCCGCGGGCTCATCCTGCACCGCCGGAGCTTTCGACCATCAAAGGATGCCCCCGATGGTCAGTATCCGGTATTAGACCCCGTTTCCAGGGCTTGTCCCAGAGTGCAGGGCAGATTGCCCACGTGTTACTCACCCGTTCGCCACTAATCCCCACCGAAGTGGTTCATCGTTCGACTTGCATGTGTTAAGCACGCCGCCAGCGTTCGTCCTGAGCCAGGATCAAACTCTCCGTGAATGCTTTACATCACGGGAGCGGAACAGTCGGAGGAATAATCCGACCGTTCACAGCGTCCTCGCTGTATTTTTCTTCAAAGGAACCTCAACCCGATCGAAGAACCGATCAGGTCGGGGTATCAACATATCTGGCGTTGACTTTTGGCACGCTGTTGAGTTCTCAAGGAACGGACGCTTCCTTTGTACTCACCCGAGAGACTCTCTCAGGCTTTCCTCCGGGCGCTTCCCTTCGGT
>NZ_JBHYOB010000047.1:0-5775 GCF_042744565.1 Streptomyces sp. NPDC058812 | reverse complement strand
GGTGCCGCAGGCACCCAGGCCGACACCCACCGGCCCGCACCACCCCCTACTACTTCTCCACCACACTCAAACAAAGTCTGACGACTCACCACCCAGCGAATGGCCCACGAACTGCGGAAACTAGGCGGGCTCAGCCCTGCACGTTCCCCCCTTGCCTCCCCCTTGTGGCCTCCTGCATGCCTCCCCCCTTGCATCACCGGAAGGTTCCCCACGCGTCCGCGAATGAGAGGTGCCCTGGCCGGTCCCCAGGCCCAGGTCGGCGGCCCCCAGAGCAAAAGCTGTAGCCGGACGCCGACCTCTCGGAGCAGGGATTGCCGGGTTGCGGTACCAGGGACGGGCGGGGCGCGAGATAATCAGGTTCATGGTCATGCACTCCTCCAGCAGAGCAGCCGAGGTGCTCCACGCCCGGTACGCGAGCCGGCTTCCCGCCTCACTGGAGAAGCTCGCAGGTCCGGAGCACGGGGTGGTCGAGCTGCCACTGCACGTGGCCTGGTCCGGGCTGCGTGCCTACGACCTGGACCGGCCCCGCCTACGCATGGGCCTGTACCGCACAGTCCTCTCCGAGGGGCAGCACGAGGACCTCGTGACCCTGATGAATCGCGACCTCCTTCTGGCCCAGTGGCCCGTCCTTCGTACCCTGGTAAGCAGGCACGTGCGACAGGTCTGGGAGGAAGCTTTTCCCGAGCTCGCGAGCACGGGGTCCGTCGCCGCGTGAAGCTGAGCGCCCTGCATCGACGGCTGCTGGCCGCTGTCATCGACATCGGCGCCCCCTATCCCCTCGTGCTCACCGGTGGGTACGCCGTACAGGCACACGGTCTCGTCGAGCGGCTCAGCCAGGATCTCGACGTCGCCACGGAGAACCCGGCTCCGATGGCAGAGATCGTCACGAGCCTGGAGCAGGGCCTGGCCGCGCAGGGCTGGCAGGTGCGCGTCATCGACATCGACGCGCTCTCGGCCCGGCTTGTGGCTACCGACCCGGAAACCGGCGAGGAGTGCGAGGTGGACATCCTCAAGGAGCACTTCTGGACGGCGCCCGCTCAAACCGAGTACGGACCGGTCCTCGCCTTCGACTCCGTCATTGGGACCAAGGTCCGTGCCCTCGCCGACCGCGGCGCCATCCGCGACTTTATCGACGTACACGCCGCTTCCCGTCATCGCACGACCCATGAGCTAGAGCGTCTCGGCAAGCGACACGGTCGGGACGAATTCCACCTCCACGACCTCCGTGACCGCCTCGCTGGTGTGGATTGGGCCGACGACGACGAGTTCACCGCGTACGGCCTGACCGAGGACGAAACGACTGAACTACGTGCGTGGGCCCAACGCTGGGTGAGCGATCTCGACCAGCGTCTACATAACCACGACGTCTGACTGTGCGAGGGCAGTGCCCTGGGATGCAGGCCTAGATGATCGGAGGCCTTCCCAGCCTGACCATCCGTACGATGGTGCGCCATCGCATCGGCCTGCGGGGGCCAGCGCTCGTCCGCGCCCCTTCGGCGAACCCACCGAACCAGGCCCACAGTCCGGCTGCCGACCGAGTCCGGACCAAGGTCAGCACGATCCACACGCCGAGATAGACGGGAATCAGAGGCGCCGGCAGGTGGCGCTTGGCCAACCAGACCCGATTGCGGGCAGTCATCCGGTGGTAGACCGCGTGACGGGCCGGAGACGTCCTCGGATGCTGGAGCACCAGAGCGGGCTCGTAGAGGATGTCCCATCCGGCGTCCAGACATCGCCACGCGAGGTCGGTCTCCTCATGGGTGAAGAAGAACGCGTCCGGCCAGCCACCTGTCTGCTCCAGCATCTCCATCGAAAGGGCATGGTCGCCGCCGAGGAACGTCGTGACCAGGCCGCGCCGCATCGGATCCTTCGCCCGCAGGCGGGGCACATGCCGGCGCTGGGTCTCCCCCGTCTCGTCCGCGATGCGAAAGCTGACAATGCCGAGACGGTCGTCTTTCTCGTAAAGGTCGGCGATACGGCGAATGACGCCGCTGTCGACGAGGAGCCCGTCGTCGTCCAGGTCCACCAGTACATCGACGTCCCCGAAGCCGCGCAAACGCTGCCAGGCAACGTTGCGGCCGCCGGACACGCCGAGGTTCTCCGACAGCTCTACCCCGACGGCAGCGTCCGGCAGACCGGGCAACGTGCAGCCGTTACCCACTACGACGATTCGCGCAGCGCGCTCGTCCTGCTTGGCAACCGAGTCAAGCAGGGCTCGCAGCTCAGGCATCCGGTCGCCCATCGTCAGCACGGCCACGCCCACCCGCGGTCGGGACACCATCCACCACTTCCTTCCGGACGCCAAGTGAACGGTGAGCGTACCTCCGCCGTACTGCCACACGAGAAGCTGTGGCAGCGATGACCCCGACCCCGCTGATCGGGGACACCTCCCACCCGCAGACCCCTCCCTGAATCCGTACGGAGGCCACAAACTCGCCCGTTGGTCCGACACTCCTCCCGCAGCCATCACGCTCTCGGCGACGCCGACAGTAGGGGTCCAGCCACGCTTCTGCGGGTGCCCGTAATCGGCCCCCTCTCGTCGGCCCCACCCGGAACCGGCACATTGAACTCCTACGGCCCCATCACCTGCGCCAGCGCAGAGCAGCGGGCTGAGGTCAGCTGACTACCCACAGAGTGGCAAGTGCGGTCAGCTGGCGCCGGACTGCTGGACAGGAGCCCCCGGTGACCTCACCGACTGCTGGTGAGGTCACACCCTGCAGGGCTGTGACCTGCGGTGGGGAGGTCGTGGGGAGTCACCACTATGACCGTTTCCCAGCCGTGACGCGGTAGGGGTCGCTGCGGTGATCCGGCCGGGGAGGGTGCCGCCGTTTTGTGGAGCAGAGCACAACTCCTCTCTCCGGAAGGCATAGCCGTGACTCCCGTTCCTCCTGCAGCAAGGCGTCGCCGTTCGAGTCGGCGTGCCCCTGTTCATGGGCCGTCTTTTCGAAAGGTCCGCCCGGAAACCGTTCCGGTCCGGCAGGCCGTTTCTCGCGGCCCTCAGCTGGTCCGCGTTGTTCTGTGTGCCGCCCTCGCGGCCGGGCCCATCGCTTTGGCCGTTGCTCTCTTCGCGCCGCCGACCACGGTGGCGCAGGCCGCACCCGCCCCGCACCGTGATGAAGCGCGCACCCCGGCCGATCCCCGGGGTGCGGCGGAGCTGTTCGTGGACCTGTGGCTCCGCGCCGACGGGACCAACGCCGACAGCAGCATCACGACCGCTGTGCGGAGTCTCGCTCCCGAAGTGGACCTGCCCAAGCGGCCCCGCTCCACCGACGTCCCGGCCGCGGCCGCAGGACGGGTGATCGCCGTCCGTACGACCGTCGGGCCGGAAGCGTGGACGGTGGTGGTCGCGGCCGTCCGGGACCAGACCGAGCCCACAGGCGGTCCGAAGACGGTGGCGCCTCTCGTGCGGTACTACGCGGTGTCCGGGACCGGCGGCACGGAGGGCGTGCCGGTCACTATCGGCGGTGCACCAGCCGAGGTCGCCGCCCCCGACGCGACCGCAGTCGCCGCGCATTTCACCCACCGGGTCCCCGCGGGCGGCACGTTGGAGACGTCCTTGAGCGAGTTCGTCCGTGCCTACCTCGGCGGCGGGCAGAGCGGCGGACTGGAGCGGTACCTGTCGCCGGGGCTGCGGGTGTCTGCGCCGAAGACGGCGCCGTACGTGCGCATCGAGGTCACCGACGTCCTCGCCGACGCCGAGGCCGCCACCGCCACGGCGGTCCCCGCGGACGGGACGAAGGCGCGTGTGCGGATCCGGGTGAGCGGTGAGGACCAGTTGGGCGTCCGGTGGCCGCTGGTCTACCGGGCGGAGGTGACCGCCCGTGCCGGGCGGTGGGAGGTCAGCGCGCTGGAGTCCGGTATCACCGACCTGCCCGCAGGTACAAGCTCCTCCTCCCCTGCGGCCGTCTCGGGCGGTGGGCGATGAACACGCCGAACTCCGTGGTGCTGGCCGGGCAGCTGGACGCGCTCGGCGATTCCCTGATCGGGACCCTGGCCGGCTGGGCCGATAACGGACTCAAGGTCGCGCTGACGCTGGTGGTCGTGGTAACCATCGCGCGGAAGTTCTCTCTCAAGGCCGGTATCGGCGCGCTCATCGCGCTGGTGATCGCCCTGGGCATCTACAACTCGCGTGATTCGCTCGCGTCGATCTTCTCCGACGAGATCAAGAACCCGGCCAAGAGCACCGGCCAGACCGTCGTGGTCGTTACTGCTCCGCACGCCGATGCGGACGGCGGTACGTCGTGAGCAGGCAGGGAGTTGCCCGGGTCTACACCAGCGCGCGCCGGCACCCGTGGGTTCTGGGCAAGCTCGGCGACTGGACGGTGCCGTTCGGCCCGTACACGCCGGCGCAGCTGGTGGTCCTCGGCGGCGGGGCTTTCGCCCTGATCAAGACGTACGCGTTGTGGTCGTGGGCGGGTCCGGTCCCGGTGGTGCTGTGGATCGCGTCGGTGTGGGCGGTGCGCGGTGCGCAGATCGCCGGGCAGAACCCGTTCACCGCGTTCCTCGGCGTGCTGCTCCTGCTCACCCGGCATCCGGCCGGGCGGGTGGGCGGCCGGATCGCCCGCGACCGGCGTCCTTCGTACCTGCGCTGCCGCTTCACCCTCGCGCCGGCCGTTGAGCTGCTCGCAGCACCGGCCGTCGGCACGGTGCCCGTCATCGCCCCTGCGGCAGCTGTGGCTCCGGTGCCGGTTGTTGCGGCGGCTGGTTCGGGTCTGTCGCGGCTGCTGGCTGGCGCCGGACAGGGGGCGGCGTGATGCGGACGCCTTTCAGGCACATCCACGGCCATCTGCTCTGGTCGACCACGTCGCAGGTGTGGGCCCTGTGGCGGGTGACGCCCCTGCCGGGTGGCTACCTTCCCACGCGGGTGCACCAGGAACTCCTTGGCCGGGTCACCTCCCTGGTCCGCTCGATGCCGGGGATGGAGCCGCGCCTGTTCGTGCTGGCGGCCCGTACCGACCCGGGCGAGGTCGCCGAACGCATGGTCGCCGACGTCGACTGGCAGCGCCTGCCCGCGTGGGCGCAGACCTGCGCGGCCGCGGTGGATCTGCTGACCGGTCAGGAGATGCACGAGCGGACCCTGTGGCTCGCCGTCCCCCTCGCGGCGAAGAAGTCCGCCGCCGGTATCTCGCTCGGTGCCCTGTATGCGGAGCTGTCGGCGGCGCTCGATCTGCCGCCGGTGGCGGTGTCGGAGGCGGAGGTGCGAGCTGCCGTGGAGGAGGCCGGGCGGGTGCAGACTTCGCTGGGCGGTGGGCTCGGTCTGCGCCCGGCGTCGCCGGCGGAGATCGTGTGGATGCTCCAGCACGCCGTGCACCGGGGCTTGACGGAGGAGCCTCTGCTGGGCGACGCCGAGCACAGCCCCTTGTTCGGCAGCCGTGTCCGTGACGGGAAGCTGTCCTCTCCCTCGTACGCCGACCTCGGGCAGATCCGACTGGCCGAGGGCGGGCGCAGCCACGCCGAGTCCACGAAGGGTGACAGGACGCCGTGGTGGCGTTCGGGTACGTCCTCGCCGATGGGCCGCAAGTGGCTGCAGGTCGAGTCCGACGCCGGCACCGGCTACCAGGCGCACCTGGTGCTCGCCGAGCTCCCGCCGGCGGTGGCGGTGCAGAGCGCGGATGTCCTGGCGCAGCTGGAGGGACTGCCGTTCCCGGTCGATGTCGCGGTGGACCTGCGCGTGGTGCCGGCGAGGAAGGCGCGGGAGCAGGTTCAGCGCAAGAAGCGTGAACTGCTGGATCAGGCCGAGCAGTACGGGGCGCAGCCCACGGGGATGCCGCATTC
>NZ_JBHYOB010000046.1:0-5912 GCF_042744565.1 Streptomyces sp. NPDC058812 | reverse complement strand
CCCGCAAGCTCATCACCTACGCCCGGTTCCACGACTACACCCCCCTGCCCGCCGGTCGGCGCGGAACCGTCGCCGACCAGGCCTCGACGCTCGCGTGGCAGCGTTTCTATCCCCGTTTCCCGCGCATCCTGTTCATCCTCACCGGAGCGTCCCGCACCACCCTCACCAACCGCATCGAAGACCTGCGACGCATGGCCGCCGACCACGCACTGGTCACCCGCTTCGCCGCCCACGTCCCGCTCGGCGCCGCCATCCTCGAAGACCTCGAAGAAGCCGGCCCCTCCAGCCCGGTGTGGACGCCCCTGGCCGGTACCCGCGAGCGCTGCGGCTGGATGCAGCTGTGAGCACGGTGAAGACCCCCGCCAGACAATCACATGCGCAAAGAACAAGCCATGTGGCCGATTTGCGGTGACACTACCCTTCCAGCACCCGCACTCACTCCCACCAGCCGAGATGCCAACCGACGCCGAACTGGCATATGTCACACCGGCATTGGGGTCAAAGCAACACGATTGACACCTGCGCCCCATGAACCCCTTAGGCCTACCACCCGATTGCGTCATAAGGTGCCCTGTACCGACAGATCGCGACGACGCGAACACGTTGCGACAGCGATGACGGGGCCTGCTGTCCATCCAACCTGCACGGTGACTTTGGGGGGTTTCCACGTGACAACAGCACACCAGCACCACACCCGCACCACACGGTGCCGCATGCTCCTCACCGCCGCCGCGCTCGCGACAACCGTTGCGGCTTTCACCACCGGCTGCACGAAGGAAAACAAAGCCGCGCCTCCACCCAGCCCAACCGCGTCCCCGACCCCCACAGCCGAGCCACAGGCCGCCGAGAAGGACGCCCTGCTCGGCGTCTACCGAGCCTTCTGGGACGCATCGATAAAGGCCTACTCCACCGGCTCCATGAAGAACACCGGGATGGAATCGGTGGGTGCTGATAAGGCCTACTCGAAGGTCCAGGCGACTCAGATCTACTACCGGGACAACGGCTACGTCATGACGGGTGCGCCCACCTTGTCGCCGCAGGTCTCAGCCATGGAGGCGGCCGCCGAGCCCCCGAAAGCAACCATCACTGACTGCATCGACAGCACGAACTACATCCAGGTTGAGAAGCAGAGCGGCAAGCCCGTGGAAACGATGGACAAGAATCGTCGCCACGTTGCCACGTATACGGCACTCAAAATCGGGGGCGCCTGGCAGATCCGTGACTTCGACATCTCTCGGGACCAGCTGTGCTGAGCGGGACGAGACGGATCGCCACCGTGGCGCTGTTGCTCGCGGGGGCACTGTATGCAGTCCCCGCTGCAGCGGACGAGCCCAAGCCAGGCGCCAACTGCCCGCCAGGTGCAACCGACTGCGACGTCTACGCCGGCGGGAAGAAGCCGCCGAAGCCCGATAAGCCTGGCGATGACGGTAAGCCAGGTGGCGGGGGCGGGGGCGGGGGTGGTTCAGCCAAGTGCATGGCTCGGGACGGCTCAGGCGGGACGTTCGAGGTGCCCTGCTACGACGAAGAATCGGGCTGGTTCGACGCGTCGAGCTCCTGCTACTGGCGGCTCCTGGAACCGCCACCAGCCGCAAACGATCCTGTATGGGATGGACACGCGCCGGGAGACGGCGCGGTCTACAACGGCCAGTGCCCAGGCCAGCCCCTGATGGGCGGGTTGCGCTGGTTCCAGACCCCCCCTCCCGGATACGGAGGCGGGCCGAACCTGGAGGCTCTGGCGCAGGAGGCAGTCACGAAGATGCGGCTGCTGGGTGCGGACATCGGGATCGCTCCGAAGCAGGGCGGTACCGGGACGGTCGGCGTGCCGGTCTGGGTGTGGAACGGGCCGAGTCCGCAGACGACCGGGCCGACGTCGGCCAGTGCGACCGCGCTCGGGGTGACGGTCACCGCCACGGCGACCGTGCAGGACGTCGTGTGGGACTTCGGCAACGGCACCAGCGTGTCCTGCCCGTTCCCCGGCGCCCCCTACAGCCCTTCGTTCGGACTGACTCCGCCGAGCCAGGCCAGCGGCCAGTGCGGCATCGCCGGTTACTCCCGTGTCGGTGAGTACGCGGTGACCGCGACGACGACGTGGGCCGTGCACTGGGTCGGCGGCGGCCAGCAGGGCGATCTGACCACGACGCGCAGTTCGCAGGCCGCGGTGCGCATCGGAGAACTCCAGGTCGTCGGCCAGTAGGCCACACGACCGCACTTCCTTTCCCCTCTCAGGAGGCACAGCACGTGAGTACCACCACCACGCCCACGACGCCGGGCCCGGCCGCCGTACCGGCGCCCGGTGGCCCCGGCGTGCAGCCAGCGGCAGCACCCCGCGTTGTCCGCCAGCGCCGTCGGCGCCCAGGGCTGATCGCCCTGTCCGTGGCACTGATCGCGGCCGGCGGGCTCTCCGGCGCGCTGCTGTTCACCGCTTCCGGCCAGCGCACCGCCGTCCTGGTCGTGGCACGCGACGTGCCGGTGGGTGCCGCGGTCACCGACGCCGACCTGGCCCCCGCATCGCTGGCGCTGGACCCGGCCGTCAAAGCCGTCCCCGTCACGAAGAAGAAGTCCATCGTCGGTCAGCGCGCCGCGGTCGCCCTGAAGACCGGTGCGCTGCTGTCCCCTGGGCACGTGACGTCGGTATCTCTGGTGAAAGCCGGTGAGCAGCTGGTGGGTGTGGCATTGAAGCCGTCGCAGCTGCCGGCGAGCCGGCTCGCGCCGGGGCAGAAGGTGCTGATCGTCTCCACCCCGGACAGCGCCCAGGCGGTGGGCGGGGCGAAGCCGGCTGAGCCTGCTGGTGCGCCGAAGACGGTGGCCGCAACCGTGGTCGCGGTGGGGGCGGCCGCGCCGGCGACGGGCGTTGTGGTGGTGGATGTGGCGGTGCCTGCGACCGACGGGCCGGCGTTGGCCGCGCGGGTGGCGACCGGCGCTATCGCGCTGATCCTGGCGTCGCAGGAAGGCAGCTGATGGCGGTCATCGCGCTGGCCGGTGGGCTCGGTGCCCCGGGGGTGACCACGGCCGCCATGGCGCTGCTGATGACGTGGCCGCTCGCGGAGGGGCACCGGGTGATACTGGCCGAGGCGGACCCTGATGGCGGGGCGATCCTGCCGGGTGCGCTCCAGGGCACCCTGGGCAACACGCACGGTCTGCGGAATCTGGCGATCGCGGCCCGTCAGGGCCAGCTGGTCGAGGCGTTCTGGCGTCAGCTGGTCGACGTCACCGACGCCGGCAGCCGCGACCGGCTGGTGCTGCCCGGCCTCTACGACCCCGCGCATTCCTCCGCGATGGAGCCGGTGTGGCAGCCCCTGGCGCGCCTGTTCACCGGGATCGAGGAGCACGGGCACGACGTCCTGGTGGACCTCGGCCGGCGCGGTGCGTTCGGGCCGTCGGCGGTTCTGGCGCGGCGGGCCGACGTCGTCCTGCTGGTCGCGCGCAGCACGCTGCGCAGCCTGCAGAGCGCGCAGGTCCGGCTCGAGGCTCTGCGTGAGAGCGTCGGGGGCAGCGTTGAGGTGGGCTTGCTGCTCGTCGACGAGGGCCCCTTCTCCAAGGAGGAGGTTCGCAAGACGCTCGGCGTGCCGGTCACGGCTGTGCTGCCGTGGCAGCCCAAGGAGGCGAAGGTGCTGTCCGATGGCGCCGAGCAGCCCCGCCGGTTCGAGTCCGGTTCGCTGATGCGCTCCGCGCGGTCGGCTGCGGTGCGGGTGCAGGAGCTGGTGGAGATCCGGCGTTCTCGGCTCGCCCCGCCGGCTGGGCCTGTCGAGGGGCGGGTGGTCAGCCATGCGCGCTAGCCCTCTGCACGGTGACCCGCAGGTCGCCGCCAGCTCGTTGCAGGCTCGCCTCGCCGCTCCCCGGCCGGTACCGGCTGGGGCAGCCCCCGCCCGGCTGGCGTCGGCGGATCCCCAGGCGGTGCTGGCCCCTGCGCCGACGTCGGCAGTGCCGCCGATGGACTACGCGGCGGTCCGCCTGATCAAGAAGGAGGTCGGGGAACGCCTCACCGACCTGCTGCGGGCCCGGCCCGGGATGAGCGCGGCCGCGCAGGAGCAGCAGGGCCGGCACCTGATCAACGAGCAGGTGGCGGTGTGGTCGGACGCCGAAGCCGTCAAGCGCGGCGCGGCCACCACCCCCGCCGAGGACGCGGCGATCGCGCAGGCTGTGTTCGACCTGCAGTTCCGGGCAGGCCGGCTCCAGCAGCACTTGGACAACACAGCCGTGGAAAACATCTTCATCAACGGGTACGCCGATGTGTGGCTGGACTTCACCGACGGCCGCCGCATCCAGGTCGCACCCGTGGCCGACTCCGACGAGGAGCTGCGGGAGCTCCTGCGGGACCTGGCCCGGCGGACGACCGGACAGGCCGAGAGGAGCCTGTCGACGGCGGATCCGTTCCTGGCGCTGCGGCTGTCGGACGGGTCCCGTCTGCAGGCCGTCATCGACGTAACTCCCGGCACCTACGTCACGATCCGCCGGCACAGCATGCGCCACGCCGACCTGCCGGAACTGGTGGACCGGGGCATGCTCGACTCCACCCTGGAGGCATTCCTGCGCGCCTGCGTGCGCGCGGAGAAGAACGTAATGATCGTGGGCGGCCAGGCCGCAGGGAAGACCACCCTGCTGCGCGCCCTGCTGCGGGAGATCGACCCCGACGAACGGTTCGCCACCCTGGAAACCGAGTACGAGCTGTTCGCCCACGAGAACGGCCACCACCGCCAGGTCGTGCCGATGGAGGCACGCGAGTCCAACGGCGAGATGGTCGCCGGGCAGGCGGCCGGTGAGATCACGCTCATGGACCTGATGTACCGGGCTTTGCGCATGACGCTGACCCGGATCGTGGTCGGGGAGGTCCGCGGACCCGAGATCGTCGCGATGCTCCAGGCCATGACCAACGGTGCGGGCGGGAACCTGTGCACCCTGCACGCCATCCACCCGTCGGTGGTTTTCGACCGGATCGCCGAGCTCTATCTCCTCGCGCAGGCCAACATGAGCGAGCAGCTGGCCTACCGGCAGGCCGCCAATGGGCTGCACTTCATCGTGTTCGTCTCCTCCATCGACGAGACGAAGATCGGCGGTCACCGCCACCGGTTCGTCTCCCACATCCTGGAGGTCACCGGCATCGGTGAAGGAGGCCGGCCGGAAACGAATGCGATCTTCGGTCCGCGCCCGGAGTGGGGCGAGCTGCGGGCGGTGCCGCTCATGCACCCCCGCTGCATCAACGACCTGCGCCGCGCCGGATTCGACGCCGGCCTGCTGAACGTCCCGGGCGGGGCCTGGCCCGCGGCCCTGCCCCTCCTCGTGGACGAGGGGGCAGGCCTGTGACGACGTTGCTGATGTGGGTGATGGCCGGACTCGCCCTCGCGGGCGGACTGGTGGGGCTGGTGGCCGGGATCGTGGGCACCACCGCACCCAAGGGGCCGACGGTCGCCGCACGGCTTCGGGCGGGGCGGCAGCTGGCCGGCCGGGACGAGCGGATGGCCCGCCGTACCCGGCTGGCCGGCGGCGCTGTGGCCGCGGTGGTGCTGTGGCTGGTGACCGGGGTGTTCGTGGCCGGGGCGCTGGTGTTCCTGGCCGTGATCGGGGTGCCGTGGCTGCTCGCGCCCACCAAGTCGGCGACGACCCGGATCGGGAAGCTGGAGGCGCTGGGTGACTGGACACAGCGCCTGGCCAACGTGCTCCGGCTCGGCCGCGGCCTGGACGAGGCGCTGCAGATCTCCCGGAAGGGTTGCCCCGAGGACATCGCCGACGAGGTCGGTGACCTGGTCGACCGGCTTCACGTCGGCTGGCGCCCGGCCGATGCGCTGCGCCTGTTCGGTGACGCCCTGAACGACGTGACTGCGGACAAGGTCGTGGCCGCGCTCGTGCTGTCGGCCGCCGACCGCGGCCCCGGTCTGGCGCAGGCGTTGGATGACCTCGCCGAGTCGGTGCACGAG
>NZ_JBHYOB010000045.1:0-7777 GCF_042744565.1 Streptomyces sp. NPDC058812 | reverse complement strand
CCCCTGGCCCGACACCCGGCCAGATTCGCAGCCCGGTGCTGTCATATGTCCTGCGCGGTCAGGAGGAGCACCAGGGCCTTGGAGCGGGTGGTCCCGAGCCCGGTGGCCACCACCTCGGCGGACACGCCGTCTCCCGCCAGCGCGCCAGCCGCCTCCCGCCCGACGCGGGCGGCGATCCTCTCCAGCATGCCGACGGCGCGCAGCGCCGCCAGCGGTGCGTCCTCGGTCGTGGCAGTCAGCTGCTCGGTGATCTCGACCAGGAGGGCGGCCAGCGGCTCGGGCAGCGGTACCGCCTTGTCGCGGACGAGGGACAGGTGGGCGTGCCAGTCCGCGAGCGGCCCGTTCAGGTCGACGTCCGCCTCGTACAGGGGCCGGTCGCCCACCGTCGCCCAGTCCAGCCGGTACTCGGCGGCACCGCGCCATCCGCACGCGCACCCCGCCCGGAGCGCCTCGGCGCGCGGGCGGCCTGCCCTGCCGTCGTAGGCCGACCAGTGCGAGGTCGACGGCACGTCCGGGCCGCTCCCGACGTCGAAGTACACGGGCCCCGGCTCACCGCCGCCGATGAGAACACCCGCCGCGCCCGCGTGCGCTTCCCCGAACTCCACCGTCCACCAGTCCCACTCCACGCCGTTGGACCCGCCCGGCCACGCCGCGGGCACGAGCAGCCGAGGAACACAACGAAGGGCCGCCACCTGTCGAGGCGGCGGCCCTCATCTCCGGGCTGGTCTACGGGGCGGGGGTGAACTCCACATCGGTGCCACCGCAGCCGGCCGCGATGTCCAGCAGCCGGTCGCGCTCCGCCTCATCGACCGCGAGGCCCCAGCGGAGCTTGGTCGCGGTCCACTCGGCGCCGTACCGGCACAGCGCGTCCGGCGCCGGCGGCAGCCACTCCGCCGGGTCCTGGTCTGCCTTGCTCCGGTTCGAGCGGGCCGTCACCGCGACCAGCGAGGCCGGCTGGCCCTGGTCGTTCGCGTACGCCTCCCGACGCGCCGCCGTCCACGCCGACGCCCCGGAGTCCCAGGCCTCGGCGAGGGGGACCATGTGGTCGATGTCCAGCGCGCCAGCCGGCGTCACCTCCCGCTCGTCGTAGTACGACCACCAGGTCCCGCCGGTCAGGGTGCAGCCCGGCCCGATCTCCGGATACACGACCGCCTCGGCCAGGAGCACCTCGGCGCGGGTGCTGCAGCCGTCGGCCGGGATGTCGCCAGCATTCCAGTGCCGGAAGGAGGACCGCTGGTAGCCGGTCCGGTCCTCCACCGCCAGCGGCAGGGCGCCCACCGCGACCCCGATCGGCAACACCTGCGGCACGCCGGCCGCGACCGGCGCCAGGGTGGCGGGTGGTTCGGCCGCGTGTGCGGCCGGGGGCAGGGACAGGGTCAGGGCGAGGGCGGTGGCCGCGAAAGCGGACCACTTCATGATCATCATGGGCCGGTTCTACCGGCCACCGCTCCGTCAGCAACAGGCCACCCCAGCCCGGTTCACCCGCCCGCGCACACCGGTTCACCGGCGAAACGCCACTGCACCCGCCCCGACCCCTGTCAGCCGACTGACGCCGCAGAATGGGCGGCCAGATTCCTCGCAACAGTCATGTCGGCCGCCGTCCAACGCGCGCCAAGGACGAAGCGCGGATTTCCTCGGCTGTCCACCACCCGGTGGTGCTCGGAGAGGCGAAGCCGTCGGGGCCCCTCAACACCCTCGGTCACCTTCTCGAAGAGGGCGTTGAGCCTGGAGTAGGGACCGTCCGGGTTCTGGGTGATCTCCTCGAAGGCGTCCCCCCACAAGTCCAGCGGCTGCCCGGTGAGACCGCAGGCGGTCAGGAAGGCCACCATCTGCTGACGGCTGACCGGCAGGGCCTGCCGCTTGACGATCCGGGCGGCTGAGCTGACCGGCAGCAGGTGGGCGCCTCCCGCGAGGGCGACGAAGTGGCGCAGTGAGGGCGCTCCGGCTGCTTCGTAGAAGTATTCCAGCGCCGCGCTCAGCTCCCGGCGGCCGTCGATGAACTGGGGAAGGGCCGGCTTGCGCAGCTGCACGAGTCTGCCGCGGTCGGCGATCCTGGCATTCAGCCAGAGCCTGCGCAGCACGTCCACCGAGTCGCCCCCGCACGCGGCGGCGAACGCGATGACCGTCTCCTCGGCCGGGACGGTCTTGCCCCACGCAGCGCGCTTGAGCGTGGCCGCCGACAGGCCGGTCCTGTCCGCGAGCTCGTCGTAGCTCAGGCCGGCCAGCGTACGGATCCGCCGTAGGGCTGCAGCCAGTTCTCCGCGCTCGGGAAGAGTGTGGTCCACGGGAAGTTCAGGGCGTCCCATAGTCCCCCCTCAGCGATCCGCGTGCACGGCAGCGCGGACCATCGCGGCCACCCGGCCGCGGCCCCCCGGCGTCACGGCGAGCACCAGGCCCGCACCGATCCCGCCGGCGCCGCCGAGCACCTTGAGGACTTCCAGCGCCGGCATCCCGTCCAGCCGCATCACGACAGCCAGGACGAACACGACCGTGAACACGACGCTGATGACGAGGGCCTGCGGCATCGTCAGACCCGGCGTACGGCCGTCCGTCTCGCTCCGCGCGCCCGGACGGGCCGCCTCGTTGGGCATAGCCATGACATCTCCAAGCCGGGGACCGGACACCCGGCACCCCTGAAGTTGGACGTGAGGGCGCGGGACTGCACCCTCACGTATCGGTGACTTCGCGCCAAGTGGCGCACTCCCGGGGGCGATTGCCGTCGCGTACCCGGAGTCACAAGAATGACAGGCGTTGCCTCTCCGGGCTAAGCCCTACCAACCACACCGAATCCCAAATGCTCGTAATGCCCGTTTGTTAGTTCACTGGCGTCCAAAGCCCTGTTTTATTCACCCAGCCATCTGACGTGCGAAAATAAGCAGCAGGTTTCCGACGGTTCCCTACCAACGTTCTACTTGCGCCGTGGAAAGTAGAGCGAGGGGCCCTATTCGTTCACACGCGTCCAAGCTGTACTTGCTTGCAAGCAAGTACGAGGGCAGGGTGGTGTTGAAACAGCCCGCCGGGAGACTGGCGGAGCCCCTGAAGCCGGTGACTTCGCAGCAGGGACACAGCCGCACCGCGTTGCCGCGCGCGTGCCGCACAGGCAGGGCCGACCCCAGGGTCGGCCCTGTTCCATTACTTGCCTCCTGCGACTGCCCTGTGCCATGTCAGCCCGCAGCCAACCCCGCCCCGAACTGCGGGACGTCGTCCACGGTCACATCCAGGCGCAGCCGTCGGAATCGGAGAGGGTGGCGGTAGACGCCGCCGTGGTCGATGGCGCGGTCGGCGCTGACTTCGGCGACCAGGGCGGGGTGGACGAGGGTGGTGTCGAGAACGTCGCGACTCCCCCACGTCGCGGAGAAGCGCACGCCCTCCCAGGGGTGCCCCGGCGCGGCCGCGGTGAGGTGCTCGGCGACCTGCCGCGCGGCCTCCGGGGCAAGCGGTACGGTCCGGCCGACCGCGCGCAGCCGGCCGTTCTGGTCGTGGCGGCCGAGGACGAGGAGTTGCGGGCGGGTCAGGGTGCCGGTGATCGCGCCGACGATCGTCTCTGTGGTGTCCCGCCTTCTGATTTTGGTCCAGCCGCGGTATCTGGGCAGGTAGCGGCTGTTCAGGGGCTTGATCAGGATGCCTTGTGCACAGTCGGTCACTGACCATATACATAGCGCCATGATCGTGAACGCTTGGCGAGTGCGGGCCACGGCGGAGGACTTCGACCTCCCCCCAAACGGACTTCCCTCCGATGTACGGCTGCTGACGGCGAACCGGGCGGAGTGGCTGCGCGAGGCGGGCCTGGAAGCAGGCACGCCGTTCCTCGTCTCGCCGGTGTTCGAGTACGACGTCGTCCTGAACCGCTTCTTTCAATCGCCGGGGATGCGGATGCACGCGGTGAACACCCAGTTCGGCTACGCCCGGGACCTGGCGGCGTTCCTGACATTCCTGTGGGTGTCGCGGCGCGGTAAGGGTTGGCGAGACGCGGCCGAGGAAGACCACCTCGCCTACCTGGCTTGGCGGCGCCGGGACGGTGACGGGCCGCGCATCGCCGGGTCGACCTGGAACCGCGAAGTGGCGGGGGTGGACGCCTTCTACCGGTGGGCGGTGCGTGCCGGGCACGTGCCGACGAGCCCGATCCCGCAGGTGGCCAGGCGCTTGCGGGTGGGCCCGCAGTTGTCGCGCCGGACTGCGGACGAGCATCGGCCAGCGACGTACGCGCGGGACACCGGGGCCGTGCGGGTGGAGTGGCTGCCGCCGGTCTCCTACCGGGTGTGGCGGGATGTGGGGGTGCGGGGCTTCGACGCGGCAGGCCTGCCACGGCCTGGATTCCGGGCACGGTGGGCGGCGCGCAACGCAACGTTCTGCGACCTGATGGTCCGCACCGGGCTCAGGCTGGCCGAGGAGTGCGCGCTGACGGCGTTCGAGGTGCCGTGGTGGACACCGGAGTCGGGCGCCTATGTGAAGTTCTGGCTTCCGCAGGCGGTGGCAAAGGGCAGCTCGTCGCGCTGGACCTACGTGCCGGCCGCGGTGCTGCGGGATGTGGATGACTACCGGCGGTGGGACCGGGCGGAGGTCGTCGCCCAGGCGCAGGCGGCGGGCCGGTACGAGCGGTGGCGCAGGCCCTGGGTCGTGGAGGACCCGGGCAGGCCGTGGGCACGCCGGGTCGGTTCGGCGTCCCGGGTCAAGGTGGAGCACCTGGGCGCGCGTGAACGGCGTCTGCTGTTGGTCGAGGGCCCGGCGGGGCTGGAGCCGGCGATGTTGTGGCTCGGCGAGGGCGGGCAGCCGTTGTCGGTCTCGGCGTGGAAGGAGATGTTCGCGACCTCGAACCGGCGCTGCACGGCAGCGGGTGTGCGGCTGGCCTGCCACGCGCACATGCTGCGGCACACCTTCGCCGTGGTGACGCTGGAGCAGCTGCAGCGCGGGCACCTGGCGGCGCTGGCCGAGCAGCACCCGCGCCAGCGCGAGCACTACACCAGGGTGTTCGGTGACCCGCTGGACTGGGTGCGGCGCAGGCTCGGACATCGATCGGTGGTCACCACCCTCGTGTACCTGCACACTCTGGCGGAGCTGGAGATGGAGACCAGGATGGCGCTGGTTCCCGGCGGGTGGGATCTGCCGGTGGACGTGGTCGACGAGACGGCGGCGGTCGCATGAGCGCGCGCGGGAGCACCCGCCCCGGGGTTCGGGCGGCCCTGCCCGACGGCGACTACGAGGTCCGCTCGGCGGTCTACCGCTCGCCGGGCGGCAGCGTGTGCGTGGACTTCGAGGGCGAGGACGGCCGGAGCCGCACCTTCGACTTCGCGGACTGCGAGCTGCCTGGCTGGCATGAGGATCTCGCGGTCGCGGTGGCCGCCCGGATCGGCCCTGGCGGAGGACTGCGCACCACCTCCTCCACCCTGGCGATGTGGAATCCGCTGCAGCGGTTTCTGCGCACCCTCGCCGGGGTGGACGAGGTGCCGCGGCGGCCGGAGCAGATGCGGGTAGAGCACGCCGAGTACTTCGCCGACAGCGTCGCCGCGACCATGCAGGAGGTCTACGCGTGGCGGTTCGTCGAGCATGTCGCGGAAGTATTGCGGCTGATGCCGCCCACCGGCCGGGTGCCGAACGAAGTACTCGACGTCCTGCGGGTGCGCATCCCGGGCCAGCCCCGGCATGTGACCGGCTACTCGGAGGGTGAGCTACGGCGTCTGCTTGCGGCCGCCCGTGCGGACGTGGCTGCGATGCGCAAGCGGATCACACACGGGCGGGCTCTACTCGCTGCTCCGGACGGCGGGCCGGATGCCGGGCGGCTGCGGACCGTGGCCGAGGGCGGCCGGCTGGAGCGACTACGCGAAACCCGGGCGGCGGGCCGGATGATCTTCCCCATGCGCGACGACCTGCCGGGGATGCTCGTGCTGATGACTGCTGTCAGCGGGCGCAACGTCGAGACCATCAAGGAACTCCCGGCCGAGCATCAGGTCATCGAGGGCAAGGCAGTCGAGGTGGTGCTGACCAAGCGCCGGCGCGGAGCTCGGCGCTGGCACGAGTCGGTTCTGTGGGAGATCGGCCCGCCCGGACAGGAACTGCGGCACCCCGGCGGGCTCTACCTGCTGCTGCACGACCTGATGGCACCCAGCCGGACCCGGGCCGCCGATCCGCAGTGGTTCTGGTCGTTCTTCCGCGGCCTGCGCTACGGAGACCAGCACGGCAGTCCGTTCCGCAGCGCGATGACCGCCGACATCCCGAAGACTGCCTGGGTCGCCCGCCACGGACTGACAGATGACGGCGGGGCGCCGATGGCGGTGACGTTCACCCGGATCCGCACCAGCGTAGAGGCTCGCCGCACACGGCAGATGGGTGGCCATCTGCCGTCGGCGGCCCGGAGCAACACCGTCCCGGTACTGTTCCGGAACTACCTGCGCGACGACCCGTCCACGGTGGAGTGGGCGCACGAAGTGATGGCCGACGCCCTCGTGGACGCCGAGCAGGCCGCACTCGAAGCCCACCGTCGTCTCGCCGACCGCACGGGCCGGCCTGAGGTCCTCCCCGACGGTGTTCCCGCCCCGGCGGGCACCGCGCAGGGCCCTTGGTCCGGCTGCCGGGACGCCGAGAACCATCCGGTGACCGGCCGCGCCTGCCGCGCGTCGTTTCTGGAGTGCTTCCACTGCGGGAACTGCGTCATCACCTCCGACCACCTTCCCCGCCTGCTCGCCCTGCTGGACGCGATGGACAACCGGCGCCGGCAGATGGACGAGCAGGTCTGGTGGCAGCGGTACGGGCCTGCCTTCGCGGCGATCCGCCACGACATCCTCACCCGCTTCACCCCCGAACAGGTCCGCGAGGCCAACCCCGAACCTGTCCACGACGCCGACCTCGACCTGGTGGAAGAACCATGGCAGCAGCCCTGACCAACCCCGCACCCGCGCCAGTGCCTGAGCGAATCGGCGGGAGCCGGTTCGTCCTCTCCGGCCGTCCGCTGGCCCCCGGCCACCGCCTGGAGGACACCGCGCGCTACGACGACGACTCCTGGCTGCTAGCTCCCGCGCTGCTGCAGCGTCATCAAGCCCCCACCCGGCTCAACTTCACCCGTGCACCGGCAGCCTTCATCCCCACCCTGAAGGACCTCTTCGCCGCGATGCTCTCCGGCAAGCTGCCGCTGAACGAGCCGCGGCCGAAGATGATGTCGATCCGCCGGCACTTCACCGAGCAGCTCCGTTTCACCCACTGGGTCGCCGCCCGCCCCGGCCAGCCCCGCCTGGCCGACCTGACCCTCGACGACTTCGCCGCCTACGCGCTGCACCTGCACGCCGTACTGCCCAGCGAAGCCAGCCGCGAGGTCGCCCAAAGCTCGGTCCGTATGCTCTACCGCTACCGCACCGTGCTGCCCGGCGACCGCCTCATCGTTGATCCGCTGGACTGCGAGGAGTGGGGCAACAGCACCCGCCGCACCCACGCCGAGAACACCACCCACCGCATCCCCGAACGCGTCATGGGCCCGCTCCTTGCCTGGTGTCTGCGCATCATCGACGACCTGGCCCCCGACATCCTCACCGCGCTCGACGCCTACCGCATCCGCCGGGAAGCAGCCCACCCTGGATGGCGCCATATCCCTCGTCCCCACCTCTCTTCCGCCTGGCCCCATCTGGCCACGGACGAGCCCACCGGGCACGAGGACCAGGACGCGCACGCCCGCTTCAGCACGTTCGACTTGGCCCGCCTGCTCCAAGGCGCCTGCTACATCCTGATCGCCTACCTGTCCGGGATGCGCGACAGAGAGATCAAGCACCTGCGCCGCGGAAGCTCCCTCACC
>NZ_JBHYOB010000044.1:0-9288 GCF_042744565.1 Streptomyces sp. NPDC058812 | reverse complement strand
TCGACGCCCTCGCCACCCACCGCCACACCCACCACCAACCCGCCACCAGCCTCGCCTGGGGCCTCTGGCACACCACCAGCGACATGACCCAGCACATGAGCGCGACCGACGCCCTCGTACTGGCGCGCAACGGTGTGCTGCCGATGTCCGAGGAGGAGGGGCTCGCCCTCTTCGACCAGGCCATCGCCACCGGGGAACCCGTCCTGGTGCCGGCGTCGATCAGCACGAACCAGGTGCGGGCCCGTCTGGAGTCGGGCGACGCGGTGTCGCCGCTGCTCCAGGGTCTGGTGAAGGTGCGCCCCCGGCTGCGGTCGGCGGCGACTGCCGCGGACTCCTCCGAGGAGGTGTCAGCGCCGCTGCCGCAGCGGCTCGCCGCGGTTCCGGCCGAGGAACGGCTTCCGGTGCTGCTGGACTTCGTACGGGAGCAGGCGGCGTCGATTCTCGGGCTCGACGGCGTCGAGGCGGTCGTCCCGCATCGCGGGCTGATGGATCTCGGGTTCGACTCGCTGACGGCCGTGGAGTTGCGCAACCGGCTCGGGCGGGCCGCCGGTCTGCGGCTGCCGACGACTCTCGTCTTCGACCATCCGACCGCGCAGGGCATCGCGTCGTTCGTGCTCGAAGAACTCGCCCTCGGCGAGGAGACCGGGAGTGGTTCGCCGCGGTCACTGCTCGACGGCGTCGCCTCGCTGGAGGCGGCCCTGCTCTCCTCGAAGCCGGACGACACCACCCGCGAGGAGCTGGCGGCACGGCTCCAGTCGCTGTTGCTGGGGCTGACCGACCGCGGCGATGCCCCGATCGCGGGTATCGGCGAAGCCTCGGACGACGAGATCTTCGAGTTCATCGACAACGAGCTCGGTCTCTGAGCGACGGGAGCGACGGGTCCGAAGGGACCGCCCGCACACACGGAGGCCGCCGGGTGTTTCGACGGCCTCCGTCGATTCGTGCCCCGCGGGCGGTGGAACGGGGTCAGCCGACCCCTGCCACGTGTCCGTCGGGACGGATCAGCACGGACCGGATGTCCTCCCAGCCCTCGCGCTCCTCGACCGGCCAGCCGTGCACGACATGCACGGCTCCCGGAGTCGCGGCCGGCACGGAGGACACGGCCTCCGCCTCCGTGCGGACGAGCAGCACGTGGGCGGCGTCCTTCAGGTGGTCGAACAGGCGGCTCGTGGCGCCCCCGTCCAGCTTCAGGGCCAGGTCGGGGACGCGGGTGCCGACGAGCGAGTGGGCGTCGGTGCCGGAGGGAGGCGGGTAGGCGTAGTCGAGCGCCGTGATCTGTCCGGCCAGGTACTGGTTGACCTGCGGGAACTCCAGAAGACGGGAGAAGAGGTCGCGCAGGTGCTGACCGCCGGGGGTGAAGTCGAAGACCATCGTGGTCTGCGCCAGGGTATTGGCGATGACGGCCTCTCCGACGGGATGGCGTTCGTCGTGGTACGTCTCCAGGATCTCCTCACCGGCGTCGCCGCGTACCACCGCGGCGAGCTTCCAGCCGAGGTTGGTGGCGTCCTGGAGGCCCGTGTTGAGTCCCTGGCCGCCGAACGGGGAGTGGACGTGCGCGGCGTCCCCGGCGAGCAGGACCCGACCGGTGCGGTACCGGGCGGCGACACGGGCGGGGTTGCCGACGCGGGAGAGCCAGGTCGGCGAGTGGGCGCCGCAGTCGGTGCCGGTGAGGCGGAGGAGGACCTCGCGAAGCTCCTCGAAGGAGACGGGTTCCTCCTTGGTGACCCGGCTGGACTCCCGGTCGCAGACCATGATGCGGTGCCGACCGGTGTCCGGGACGATGCCGCCCATGAACCAGCCGAGCCTGCTGCCGTCCGGCGCCGGAAAGTGCCGTATGCCCAACTGCCCCATCCAGGACGGGGGTTCGGCGAGTGTGACGTCGGCCAGGATGTAGGTGGCGGTGGTGCTGCTGCCGGGGAAGTCGATGTCGGCGAGCTTGCGCACCGCGCTGTGGGCGCCGTCGCAGCCGACGACGTAGCGGGCGAAGACGCTCTCGCCGTTCTCCAGTTTCAGGCGTACGCGGTCGGGGTGGGTGGTGAGTCCCACCACGGCGTTTCCTCGTTCGACGGTGACGCCGAGGTCACCGAGGGCCTCCTCGATGACCTCTTCCACGACGTTCTGGCGCACGGACAGGCCGTAGGGGTGCGTCGTGTCGAGTCCGGCGAGTTGGAGCCAGGGCAGCAGGCCGGCCACGTTCGCCACGGGGAGCTTGCGGGAGCGTTCACCGGCGACCCGGCCGAGCAGGCCCCGCATGTCGAGGATCTCCAGGCTGCGGGCCTGGAGGCCGAACGCCCTGATGTAGGGGCTGCGTTCGGTGTCCCGCTCCAGGACCCGGACACTCGCGCCGCCGACGGTGAGTTCCCTTGCCAGCCAGAGGCCGACGGGACCGGCTCCGACGACGGCGACGTCCACGATGTCTTGTTCACTGGGCACTGAGGCTCCCGAGGGTCGGTGGGTCGGATCGGCCACAGGCTAGGGAGCGGTTCTAAAGGCCTGGAAAGGCCACGGAGTCAGGGCCTGGGCGGTCGTCCCGGCCGGTGGTGCGGCCGCACAGCAGTGCGACGCCGCGGGCGGCGAGGACGGCTCCGGCCAGGGCCCCCACGGTGCCCGGGGTGCCGCCGCCGAGACGCTCGCCGAGGAGGGTCAGGCCGATGAGGCAGGAGAGCACGGGGTTGGCGAGCGTGATGAGGACGAGGGGTGCGCCGAGGCCGCCGCGGTAGGCGACCTGGGAGAGGAGGACTCCGGCCAGGGCCAGCGGCGGGACGAGGGCGGCGGACAGCGCGGTGGCCGGGTCGAGGAGGACGTCGGGGCCGTCGTGGAGGACGGCGACGGAGAGGTTCTGGATGAGCGCCGAGCCACCGGCGAAGGCGACACCGGCGGCGACTGCGGTGCGGAGGCTGTGCGCGGGGTCGCGGGCGAGCAGGGCGATCGCCGCCGCGCAGGCGCCGGCCAGCAGGCAGGTCCGGGGCAGGTCGAGGAGGTGTTCGGCCGTGGGGTGTTGGGACGCGGTGGCCGGGAGCAGGGCGGCCAGTCCGGCGAGGGCCAGGGCGACTCCCCGCCATTCGCGGCATGCGACCCGGCGCCGGGCGAGGGCGGCGCCCATGGGCACGGCCAGGACGACGGAGAGGGCGCCGAGCGGTTGGACGAGGCTGAGCGGGCCGTAGCAGAGGGCCGCCACGTGGAGGAGGCCGCCGACGAGGTTGAGTCCGAGTGCCGTCAGGCCCTGGCCTCGGCGGAGGAGAGCGCGTCCGTCGCGGAGGAGACCGTGTTCGTGGCGGGAGGGCCCCCGACCGCGGCCGAGGTGACCGCTCGCGGTGGCCGTCGTACGGGCGGCGAGACGCTCCTGAAGGACGGCGCCGACCGCGTAGCAGGCGGCGGAGAGGACCGACAGGACGACGGTTGCTGCGGTGGTGTTCATGCCTCCCCCACTGGGCTGGTGCGCTCCGTCTCGCCGGGTGCGCCGGATCGCCGGATGCTTTCGTGGCCGGGCGACCCCGGCGGCGGAGGGATGCGGAACGAGCGGAGCCCGGCGACCGGCCGGGGGATGTACCGGTCGCCGAGCCCGTTCTTCGCGCCGTCCCGTCCCCACGAGCCGGCGCGAAACCGGACGCCCGCCTCCGCTGGGCGAGCGGTCCAGGTCCCGGGGCACGAGGTCCCCGGGCGTCCGCGGTGCGGTCCGGACAGTGGGCCGGACCGGTGGCGTGTCCCGCGTCAGACGTGTACGGCGGTCTCGCCCGTGGCGCTGGAGCCGCGCCTGGTGAGCAGGGCGAGCAGCGCGCCGCACCCGGCGATGACGGCGGAGATGGTGAAGGCGAGGCCCATGCCGCTGATGAAGCAGTCGTGGGCGATGTCGGTGATGGTGTCGGCGATGTTCCGGGGGGTGCCCTCGGGCACCGGTGCCAGACCGATGGAGACGGCGTCCTTCATGGCCTCCTGCTGTTCTCCCTCGACCTGCGGCAGGCCCGCCGCCGACCACTTGTCGGGGAGGCTGTCGCCGACGCGGGAGGCCATCACGGCGCCCAGGACCGCGGTGCCGAGGCTGCCGCCGACCTGCATGGCCGCCTGCTGGAGTCCACCGGCGATACCGGCGTGCTCCTCGGGGGCGTTGCTGACGATGACGTCGGTGCTGGCGACGATGACGGGGGCGAGTCCGAGGCCGAGGAGCACGAACCACAGGGACATCGAGAGGGTGCTGGCGTCGGTGTCGAGCGAGCCGAGGCCGAGGATCGCGGCGCCGGACAGGGCCATGCCGCCGGCCAGCGGGATCTTGGGTCCGTACTTCGCCATGAGCGCGCCGCCGAGCGGCGAGCCGACGATCATCATCGCGGTGACGGGCAGCAGGTGGACACCGCTCTCGACCGGGCTCATGCCGTGCACGTTCTGCAGGTAGAAGGTGATGAAGAACAGGCCGCCCATGAAGGCGAAGGCCATCAGGACCGTCACGACGGTCGCGGCGGACAGGGAGACGGAGCGGAACAGCGCGAGCGGGATGAGCGGGTCGCGGGCCTTGGACTCCCGCAGGACGAAGAGGAGCGCGAGGACCAGGGACGCGGCGAGCAGTCCGAGGGTCTTGGCACCGCCCCAGCCCCACGCCTCGGCCTTGATCAGGCTGAAGATGAGACAGAACATCGACCCGGAGAGCAGGATGACGCCGGGGAAGTCGAACATCCCGCCCGAGGCCACCTTCTCGGCGGGCGGCTTGCGCAGGACGATCATGCCGAGCGCGAAGGCCACGACGCCGACGGGGATGTTGAGGAAGAAGACCGACTCCCAGTTGACGTGCTCGACGAGCAGACCGCCGACGATGGGGCCGGCGGCGATGGAGGCGCCGATCACCGCTCCCCAGATGCCGATGGCCATGTTGAGCTTCTTCGCCGGGAAGGTGGCGCGCAGCAGGCCGAGTGCGGCCGGCTGGAGCAGGGAGCCGCACATGCCCTGGAGAACGCGGAAGGCGATGACCAGGCCGGGGCTGCCGGACAGTCCGATGGCGGCCGAGGTGGCGGCGAATCCGGCGACTCCGACGAGGAACGTCTGCCGGTGGCCGAAGCGGTCACCGAGCTTGCCCGCGGTGATCAGCGAGACGCCGAGCGCGAGCAGATAGCCGTTGGTGATCCACTGGATCTGCTCCAGTGTGGCACCGAGGTCCTGCTGAATGGCGGGGTTGGCGACGGCGACGATCGTGCCGTCCAGGGTCACCATCATGGCGCCGATGCCGACGGTGAACAGCGTGAGCCAGGGGTGACCGCGCAAGCCCTTCCGCTGCGGGCCGGGCTCCGTCTCGGCGGTCTTGTGTAAGGAGGAGGTCTGGGCCATGACGGCTCCGATTCGTGTCATGTCGTGACAGACAGCGGGGGCAACTGCCTGAGAAGATATGGCAGTCGCTGACAAACGTCAATCTCTGCTAGTAGACAGTCGTTGCCAGGAATTTCTGGCATGATGGTGGGGGCGGCCATCACGAGGTGGCGCCGCGACAAGCGTCCTGACTACGGGGGTTCAGGCGACGTTCCGAACCATCGGCGAAGTTGAGGAGCTGGCGACAGGTGAAACTGGAAGTTGACGCGGGAGAACCCGGACTGCGGGCACGGAAGAAGCAGCTCACCCGCGACGCGCTGATCCGCTCGGCGATCGGCCTGTTCACGGAGCAGGGCTACGAGCGCACCACGGTCGACGAGATCGTCGCCGCCGTCAACGTCTCGCAGCGCACGTTCTTCCGATACTTCAACGGCAAGGAGGACGTCGCCCTCGCCCCCGTCACCGAGATCGACGAGCGCGTGCTCGAACTTCTCTCCGAACGCCCCTCCTCGGAACCGCCGTTGGAGGCGCTGCGCCGCTCGGTGCGGGAGACTTGGGCCGGAGTCAGGGAGCAGACCGAGCGGATCAGCGGGGTCACCGCCCTCGCCCGGATCCTGCGCATCGTCGAGACCGCGCCCGGCCTCAGCGCCGCGCACGCCCAGCGCACCATGGCGTTCGAGGAGCGCCTCGGCCGGGAGATCGCCCGCAGGGAGAACCTCGACTACGACTCCGACCCCCGCCCCAAGCTGGTGGTGGCCATTTTCACCGCGGTGACCCGGGTGGCCAGCCGCTGCTGGGGACTCGACGAGGACGCCGACCTCGACGCCGTCGCCAAGACCATCGAGGAGCACTTCGACCTTCTGCTGCCGACCCTGGAAGGGCCCTGGTCCCCTGGGGCCGGCCAGGGGCACGGCGGCTGAGCGCGCCGTCCGGCGGCACCGCGGCAGCGTGCTCCGCCAGGCCGACGGCCCCTCGGCTCTCACCCGCGTCCCCTCAGTTGCTCCAGCAGCCGACGCTCGACCGCGGTCAACGGCAGCTCGGGACAGAGCCGCTCGGGGTGGTACGGGGCGGGTCCGGCGAGGTCCGGCGGCCGCTCCGCCTCCGGCAGCGGCGGGATCCAGACCCAGAAGCTGCCGTAGCCGACCAGGGCCTCCCAGATCGCCCGGAGGCAGCGGACACCCGGCGATCGCCTCTCAGGCGCCATTACCTCACGCTCCTCGCTCACGGCGGCGTTGTCGCGGCAGTGCTCTCGCAGGCAGCACCGTGCCGGTCGGCGCTTAAGCCGTGCTGAACGTCCGAGCGGCCCCGCCGGGATCGCGTGGATCGCCGGGAATCACCGACGGAGGAGATCATGTTCGACGAGCGGTCCGTGTCGGTGCACCGTCTCACCGCGATGACCCGGCACAGATTCCAGCTGGTGTGCTTCCCGCCGGACGGTCGGCTCACCGTCATCCACCGAACCGCGGCCCAGGCACTCGCGCCGTCCACCGAGGTCCTGACCGTGCTTCACGCGCCGTCCAGTGCCGCGCCGTCCTGTGCCGCGCCCTCGGCGAGGGACGCGGAGCCGTCCCCCGCGCTGTGCGACCTCATCGCGGCGGAGCTGGCGGTGCGGCTCGACCGCCCCACGGTCCTGTTCGGGCAGGGGCCGGGCGCGGTCGTCGCCCTGGAGGTGGCGCGCAGGCTCGAACTGGCCTTCCTGATCGACGGCATCCGCGGCGCACGGCTCGCGGCCCTGCTGGTCTCCTCGCAGCCGGCCCCGTGCGGCCGGCCACGCGCCGAGGAGACCACGATCAACTGCCCCATCGGCGTCCTCCACGGCGACGCCGACCCCCGGCTCCGCCACGACGAGGCGGTGGACTGGGCACACCACGGCAAGCAGCGGTTCGACCTGCACCTGCTGCACGGCGGCAAGGACTACTTCGCGCACCGTCCGGCCGAACTCGTCAACGCCCTGTCGGACTACCTGCTCATGCTCGGCTGACGCGGCCCGGCGGAGCCGTTTGGCGGGATTTTAGACGCGGTTGCGACCGTGTCCGCATGAACTCAGCCGTACGCAACGCACGGAACACGGAGGCCTGGATCCGCCGGTTCCACGAAGGCCCCGACGACGGCCCGCGCCTGATCTGCCTGCCGCACGCGGGCGGCAGCGCCAGCTTCTACCACCCGTTGTCGGCCGCCGTCACCCCCCACGTCAGCGCCTACGCGGTGCAGTACCCGGGACGGCAGGACCGCCGTCACGAGCCCTGCATCGACAGCATCCCCGAGCTCGCCGACGCGCTCTTCGAGGTGCTGGAGCCCTGGGCGGACCGCCCGCCGGCCCTGTTCGGCCACAGCATGGGCGCCACCCTCGCGTTCGAGGTCGCCGTGCGGATGGAGGAGCGCCTCGGCACGCCGCCCGCCGCGCTGTTCCTGTCCGGCCGCCGGGCGCCCTCCCGCTTCCGTCCCGAGCGCGTCCACACCCTCGACGACGCGGGGATCATCGACGAGCTGGCCACCCTGAGCGGCACCGACCCCCGTGTGCTGCGCGAGCCGGAGATTCTCGACATGGTCCTGCCGATGCTGCGCAGCGACTACCGCGCCATCGAGACCCACCGTGGCCGGCCGGGCGACACGGTCTCCTGCCCCATGACCGTCCTCACGGGAGACAGCGACGAGCGGGTCTCCGCGGAGGAAGCCGCCGCCTGGGCGGACCACGCCCGTGGCGGCTTCCGCCTGCGGACTTTCCGGGGCGGCCACTTCTACCTCAACGACCATCTCCGCGAGGTCGCCGCCACCGTCACCGACTCGCTCGCCGTCGCCCGGGCGGTCTGAGCGCGCCGCTCGCTCACTCCCCGGTGCCGGGACCGCCGCCGAACTCCTCCAGCCCCTCCTTGATGCCGGTCAGCACGTCGGCGGCCTCGGCACCGTCGATCACCCGGTGGTCGAAGGCCAGGCTGAGCCTCATCACCTTCGCGACCTCCACCCGGCCGTCCCGGGCGACCGGGCGGTCGGTCGCGCGTCCCACACCGAGCGTGATCGTGGTGCCGCCCACCGAGTGGAAGCCGTCCACGGGCCGGTGGCCCAGGGAGGTGACGGCGTAGGTGCCCATGAAACGGTCCCTGGTCGCCAGCGGCCGGACCGTCCGCCGGAACAGCGCCCGGCCCACCGGGCCGGGCAGCCGGTGCAGCATGCGCACCCCCTCGAACTCCGGTGCCCGGTCGCAGTCCACGTCCTTGAGGTGCTCCAGCTTCTTCTGGATGTCGAGCAGCTCCAGGCTGTCCAGGCCCGGCAGGACCGCGGACAGCACGACGCGTCGGCCCCCCATCGTCTTGTCGAGCGTGACCTTGGCGTTGGCCGCGCCGTACCGGGCGATCGTCGGCCGCAGCCGGCCCCTGATGGCGGCGTTCGCCTCGGGGTGCGCCGCAAGCACCCTCGACGACACGTGCAGCACATAGCCGAGGATCGAGTACGACTGTCCCGATTCCCGTGCGGCGGCGCGATGGCGTACGACCTGCGTCATGTCCACCTCGGTGTCGAGGAAGACGGGCGAGAAGGAACGGATCTCCCGCAGGAAGTGCAGCGTGTGGCGGCGCTGAGCCGCCACGGGCACTACCGCCGTCCCCTTCCCCCCGGACGCTCCGGACCCGGTGTCGGACCTCTCGACCACGGTGTCGGCCACGGTCCTCTCCTCTCGTACAGAGATCAGTTCAACCGTCCGGGGAAGGGTCTCCGACCCTTCTTAAGCCGTTCTTGGCCGCCGTCGGACGCGGCGGACGGCGACCGGCCCACGGCCCTCGCGCTCCTGCCGTTTTGGGCCGCGCAAAGGACAGCTTTAGTCGCGTCCACCACGCTCGGCCGCATGAGAGGGGAGCCCATGAACGAAGGCGGCAGGTCCGAGTCAGGACTGCCCATCGAGCCGGTGTACGGGCCCGACGCCCAGGCGGGCTGGGACCCGGCCGAGAAGCTGGGCGAGCCCGGGAAGTACCCCTTCACCCGGGGCGTGTACCCGTCCATGTA
>NZ_JBHYOB010000043.1:0-11813 GCF_042744565.1 Streptomyces sp. NPDC058812 | reverse complement strand
CTCGCCACCGCCCACTGCCACGGCCTGCCCATCACCTGGCCGCTCGCTCCCACGACTGCTGTCGCGGAACTTCCCACCTACGCCTTCCAGCACGAAAGCTACTGGCTCACCGCCACCACCCACACCGGCGACGCCACCGCCCACGGCCTGGACACCACCGACCACCCCCTGCTCACCGCAGCCCTCCACCACCCCGAAGACGACACCACCCTCCTCACCGGCCGGATCTCCCTGTCCACGCATCCGTGGCTGGCGGATCATGTGGTGGGTGGTGCGGTGCTGGTGCCGGGGACGGCGTTTGTGGAGCTGGCGTTGCATGCCGGGGACTACGTCGGTTGTGGTCTGGTGGAGGATTTGACGGTCGAGGCTCCGTTGGTGCTGGGGGAGCGGTCGTCGGTGATGGTGCAGGTGTCGGTCGGTGAGGCTGATGAGCGTGGGTGTCGTGGGGTGCGAGTGTTCGGCCGTTCTGGTGAGGGGGGTTGGACGCGGTATGCGACTGGTGTGCTGAGTCCGGTGGTTGGTGTGCATGAGGCGGTGGTGGGTGTGTGGCCGCCGTCGGGGGCTGAGCCGGTGGAGTTGGAGGGTCTGTATGAGCGGTTGGCGGGGCGTGGGTATCAGTACGGTCCGCTGTTCCAGGGTTTGAAGGCGGTCTGGCGGCAGGGGCGGGAGTGGTTCGCGGAGGTGGTGCTGCCGGGGGTTGGTGAGGTGTCGGGGTACGGGATTCATCCGGCTCTTCTGGATGCCGCGTTGCATACGTTGGCGGCGCCGAGTGGGGGAGCGGTGGAGGAGGTGCGGCTGCCGTTCAATTTCGCGGGTGTGGGTCTGTATGCGACCGGTGCCACGGCTCTGCGGGTCCGGCTGACGCCCGTGGACGAGTCCGGGGACACGATCAGTCTCCAGCTGACCGACCCCACCGGCGCCCCCGTCGCCCACATCGCGTCGCTGACGACACGAGCCGTACCCGCGGCCCAGTTGGCGGCACTGGGCGTCGGCGAGCCCGAGGCGAAGGAACCGGTGTTCGTCACGGAATGGGTCCGGGCGCAGGCTCCGGTCGGCCCCACTCCGCCCACCGCCGACTGGGCCCTCCTGGGCCCGGACGTCCTGGGAATCGCTCCCGCGCTCGCCGAGGCAGGGGTGAGGGTGAGGCAGTACGCAGGTCCGGCGGAGCTCCGGGACGCCGTCGCGGAGGATGCCGGAGCGACACCGCAGGTCGTCGTCGCCTCCTTCGGCGCCGAGCGGCTGCCGGACGACGTACGGCAGTCGGTGCACCAGGTGGCGGCCACGGCGCTCGAGCTGACCCAGGAGTGGATCGCGCTCGACGCCCCCGGGCTGTCGGACGCACGGCTCCTCGTCTGTACGCGCGACGCGGTCGGCGTCGAGTACGGGGAAGCCGTCCTCGACCTGGTGCACGCCCCGCTGTGGGGGCTGCTGCGGTCGGCGCAGACGGAGAACCCGGACCGCTTCCTCCTCGCCGACATCGACGCGCACCAGGACTCGGCGCCGGCACTGCTCGCCGCCGTGACCGCCCACATCGAGGGCCTCGCCGACGACGGCCAGTTCGCCGTGCGCCAGGGAACGGTCAAGGTACCCCGCCTGGCCCGGCGGACGACGGACGGACTCCTCCCGGAACCCGTCCACGAGACACCGGACACGGCTGCCGTGCCGTGGCGGCTCGCCCTGGAGGGCACCGGCTCGCTGGACCAACTCGCCCTGCGGCCCCACGAGGACGCCCTGCGCCAGCTCGGTCCTGACGAAGTACGTATCTCGCTGCGCGCCTCCGGCCTCAACTTCCGTGACGTGCTGACGGCGCTCGGCATGGTGCCAGGTGACCACCGGGCGGTGGCCGGCGAGGGCGCGGGCGTGGTCCTGGAGACCGGCGCCAACGTCTCCTGGGTACACCCCGGGGACCGCGTCATGGGCATCCTCCTGGAAGGCACCGGGCCGGTCACGGTCACCGACGCCCGTCTCGTCGTCCGCATGCCGCGGGCCATGACCTTCGCCGAGGCCGCCGGGACGCCCGTCGTCTTCCTCACCGCCTACTACGGTCTGGCGGACCTCGCCGAGATCAAGGCGGGGGAGTCGCTGCTCGTGCACGCCGCGACCGGCGGCGTGGGCACGGCCGCCGTGCAGCTTGCCCGCCACTGGGGCGTGGACGTGTACGGCACGGCGAGCCCCGCCAAATGGGACACGCTGCGCGGGCAGGGCCTGGACGACGATCACATCGCGAGCTCGCGTGACCTGGAGTTCGAGGAGAAGTTCCGCACCTCCCTGGGCTCGGCCTCCGGGACGGGCACGATGGACGTCGTCCTGAACTCCCTGGCCAACGAGTACGTGGACGCCTCGCTGCGACTCCAGGGCCCCGGCGGCCGTTTCCTCGAGATGGGCAAGACGGACAAGCGCTCGCCCGACGAGGTGGCGCTCGCGCACGACGGGGTGACGTACCGCGCGTACGACATCCTCGACGCCGGGCCCGAGCGCATCCGCGAGATGCTCGGCGACCTGGTCGAGCTCTTCGAGTCCGGCGCCGTGCGCCCCGTGCCCGTGTCGGCGTGGGACGTGCGCCGGGCCCCCGACGCCCTCCGCTTCCTCAGCCAGGCCCGCCACACCGGAAAGCTGGTCCTGACCCTGCCGGGCTCCCTCGACCCGGACGGGACGGTGTTGGTGACGGGTGGTACGGGGTCGTTGGGTGCGTTGGTGGCGCGTCATCTGGTGGTCGGGCACGGGGTGCGGCATCTGCTGCTGACGAGTCGGCGGGGTGTGGAGGCTGCTGGGGCGCGGGAGTTGGTGGCGGAGCTGGAGGAGGCCGGTGCCCGGGTTCGGGTGGAGGCGTGTGATGTGGCGGACCGTGAGGCGTTGGCTGGTGTGCTGGGGTCGGTGGGGGAGGAGCATCCGCTGACTGCGGTGGTGCACACGGCGGGTGTGGTGCGTGATGCCACTGTCTCGGCGCTGTCGGCCGACCAGCTGGCTGAGGTACTGCGGCCGAAGGTGGACGCGGCGTGGAACCTGCACGAACTCACCCGCGGACACGACCTCGCGGCCTTCGTACTGTTCTCCTCCGCCGCAGGCGTCATGGGCGCCGCAGGCCAGGCCAACTACGCCGCCGCCAACACCTTCCTGGACACCCTGGCCGCACTCCGCCGCGTCCAAGGGCTGCCCGGCACCTCCCTCGCATGGGGCCTGTGGGAGCAGGCCGGAGGCATGGCGGGCGCCCTCGAAAACAGTGACCGGCAGCGGCTCGGACGCTCCGGCGTCGTCCCACTGCCGTTCGACACGGGCTTGTCCGTCTTCGACACCTCACTGGCCACCGACGAACCGGTCCTCGTCCCCATCCAGTTCGACCTCGACGCACTGCGGTCCCGCGCCGAGGGCGATTCCGGGGGCGACACGCCGCCCCTGCTGCGCGGCCTCGTCGGAGCGCAGGCCCCGCGCCGCGCCGCGCCGCGCCGGACGGCGGCGGGCGCGGCCGCCACGGAGACGAACTGGGCCGATCGGCTCACCGGCCGTACCGCGGACCAGCAAGTCGAACTGCTCGTCGAGCTGGTACGCGAACAGGCGGCGGCCGTGCTCGGCCACGGCGACACCGCCGGTATCGAAGCGGACCGGGCCTTCAAGGAACTCGGCTTCGACTCCCTCACCGCCGTCGAACTGCGCAACCGCCTCGGCAAGGCGACGGGCCTGAGGCTGTCCGGCACCCTCGTCTTCGACTTTCCCACGTCCACCGCGCTCGGCCGGCATCTGCGCACCGCACTGGTCCCCGAGGAAGCGGACCCGGCGACGCGGGTCGTGGGCGACCTCGAGCAGATAGAGGCCGCACTCGCCGAACTCGGACAGGGCATCCAGCCCGACGACGAGGCGTACGGGAGCATCACCGCGCGCCTCCAGGCGATGCTCTGGAAGTGGAACGACCTGCACCACGCTGAAGACTCCGTCGACGAGACACAGGACTTCGGTACGGCGAGCGACGACGAACTCTTCGACGCGCTCGACCAGGAACTCGGAAACGGCTGAGTTCCTGTCCCCACGGCGCACCGCCGCCGCTCACCAGCCGTAACTGTCGTACCCAGGAGTGGAATTCGCATGGCGAACGTTGCTCAGAACCCGGCGAACGGTCCTCGTGACATGGGGAAGGCCGTGGACAACGAGGAGAGGCTTCGGGACTACCTGAAGCGCACTGCCGCCGATCTGCGCCAGACGCGCCGGCGACTGAAGGAAGTCGAGGCCCGGGATCAGGAGCCGATGGCCATCGTCGGAATGGCATGCCGCTACCCCGGCGGCATCACCTCGCCCGGCGATCTCTGGCGGCTGCTGGAGCAGGACGGCGACGGCATCTCCGAGTTCCCGTCGAACCGTGGCTGGGACCTGGAGGAGGTGTACGACCCCGACCCCGACCACGCGGGCACCTCCTACGTCACGAAGGGAGGCTTCTTCCACGACGCCGACCGTTTCGACGCGGACTTCTTCGGCATCAGCCCGCGCGAGGCCGAGGCGATGGACCCGCAGCAGCGGCTGCTGCTGGAGACCGCCTGGGAGGCGTTCGAGCACGCGGGCATCGCCCCCGACACGCTCAAGGGCAGCCGGACGGGCGCCTTCATCGGAGCCATCGGCCAGGACTACGCCCCCACCGGCCGCGCACTGCCCGCCGAGTACGAGGGATACGTGCTGACCGGCACCACCACCAGCGTCGTCTCCGGGCGGCTCGCCTACACCCTCGGCCTCGAAGGTCCCGCCGTCACGGTCGACACCTCGTGCTCCTCCTCCCTGGTCGCCCTGCACCTGGCCGCCCAAGCGCTGCGCAACGGCGAGTGCGGCGTCGCGCTCGCCGGCGGCGTCACCGTACTGCCCACCCCCCGCCTCTACGTGGAGTTCAGCAAGCAGCGCGGGCTCTCCCCGGACGGCCGCTGCAAGGCCTTCGCGGCCGCCGCCGACGGCACCGGGTTCGGCGAGGGCGTGGGTGTCCTGGTCCTGGAGCGGCTGTCGGACGCGCGGCGGCGGGGGCATCGGGTGCTGGCGGTGGTCCGGGGTTCCGCGGTCAATCAGGACGGTGCGAGCAATGGTCTGACGGCGCCGAACGGTCCGTCGCAGGAGCGGGTGATCCGGCAGGCCCTGGAGAGTGCCCGGCTGGCCCCGGCCGAGGTCGACGCGGTGGAGGCGCACGGTACGGGTACCAAGCTGGGCGACCCGATCGAGGCGCAGGCGCTGCTCGCGACCTACGGTCAGGGACGCGACAAGGATGCCGAACCGCTCTGGCTGGGCTCGGTGAAGTCCAACATCGGCCACACCAACGCCGCTGCGGGTGTGGCGGGTGTGATCAAGATGGTCGAGGCGATGCGGCACGGAGTGCTGCCCCGGACGTTGCATGTGGACGAGCCGACCCCGCATGTGGACTGGGAGTCCGGGCGGGTGCGGCTGCTGGACGAGGCGAGGCAGTGGCCGGAGTCGGGTCGTCCCCGCCGGGCGGGAGTGTCCTCGTTCGGGATCAGCGGCACCAACGCGCACGTGATCCTGGAGCAGGCCCCCGTTGACGAATCCTCCGCTCAGGAGCCCGAGCAGGGTGCGGACGGGCTCGTGATGTGGCCGGTGTCGGCGAAGACGCCTGGGGCGTTGCGGGAGCAGGCGGTCCGGCTGGCCGCGTATGCGCGCGACGCCGGTGAGGATCTGGATGCGGCGGCTGTCGCGCACACTCTCACGCACGGGCGGGCTCACTTCGACCTGCGGGCTGCGGTGCTGGGTGAGACGCGGGCGGATCTGCTGGCGGGGGTGGAGGCACTGGCCGCGGGTGAGGCCCACCCGTCCCTGGTGAGCGGGGCGGTGACCGGTGGGAGGACGGTGTTCCTGTTCACCGGTCAGGGCGCGCAGCGTCCCGGGATGGGGCGGGACTTGTATGAGGGTGAGCCGGTGTTCGCCGCCGCGTTCGACGAGGTGTGCGGCCACTTCGAGCTGCCGGTGGCGTTGAAGGACGTGGTGTTCGGTGCGGATGCGGAGCTGCTGAATCAGACGCGGTATGCGCAGGCGGGTCTGTTCGCGTTGCAGGTCGCCCTGTTCCGGCTGGCCGAGCACCACGGCCTGGTCTCGGACGTGCTGCTGGGGCATTCCATCGGTGAGCTGGCCGCCGCCTATGTGGCGGGGGTGTGGTCGCTGGAGGACGCGTGCCGGCTGGTCGGGGCGCGGGGCAGGCTGATGCAGGCCGCCCGCCCCGGCGGGGCCATGGTGATGATCGCCGCCTCCGAGGACGAAGTGTCGGCGGTTCTGGAGGGGCGTGAGGGGGTGTCGCTGGCGGCGGTCAACGCCGCCCAGTCCGTAGTCGTCTCTGGCGACACCGAAGAAGTCACCGAGGTCGCCGCGCATTTCGAGGCGCTGGGCCGGCGCACGAAGGCCCTGCACGTCAGTCACGCCTTCCACTCCGCACACATGGATACGGCGCTGGAGGAGTTCGCGCAGGCCGCAGCACAGGTGAGCGCGCGTGCTCCGCGTCTGCCGGTGGTCTCGAACGTGACCGGCCGGGTCGCCTCGGCACAGGAGCTTGCGGATCCCTCGTACTGGGTGGCGCAGCTGCGGGGCACGGTCCGTTTCGCCGCCGGACTCGAGCAGGCGCGGGAGCTGGGCGGGAAGGTGTTCGTCGAACTCGGCCCGGACGCCGTCCTGACTACCCTCCTCCCCGACGACGCGGTGGCCGTCCCCCTCCAGCGCACCGGGCAGGCTCACGCGTTCCGCCTCGCGCTGGCCGCCGCGCACTGCCACGGCCTGCCCGTCACCTGGCCGCAGGCTTCCACGACCGGTGTCGCGGAGTTGCCGACGTATGCCTTCCAGCATGAGCGGTTCTGGTTGCATGCGGCGTCGGGTGCCGGTGATGTGGAGAGTCTGGGGCAGGCTTCGGCGGGTCATGGTCTGCTGGGTGCGGCGGTGGCGCTGGCCGAGGACGGGTTGACCGTGTTCACCGGCCGCATCTCCCTGTCCACGCATCCGTGGCTGGCGGATCATGTGGTGGGTGGTGCGGTGCTGGTGCCGGGGACGGCGTTTGTGGAGCTGGCGTTGCATGCCGGGGACTATGTGGGTTGTGGCCGGTTGGAGGATTTGACGGTCGAGGCTCCGTTGGTGCTGGGGGAGCGGTCGTCGGTGATGGTGCAGGTGTCGGTCGGTGAGGCTGATGAGCGTGGGTGTCGTGGGGTGCGGGTGTTCGGCCGTTCCGGTGAGGGGGGTTGGACGCGGTATGCGACTGGTGTGCTGAGTCCGGTGGTTGGTGTGCATGAGGCGGTGGTGGGTGTGTGGCCGCCGTCGGGGGCTGAGCCGGTGGAGTTGGAGGGTCTGTATGAGCGGTTGGCGGGGCGTGGGTATCAGTACGGTCCGCTGTTCCAGGGTTTGAAGGCGGTCTGGCGGCAGGGGCGGGAGTGGTTCGCGGAGGTGGTGCTGCCGGGGGATGGTGAGGTGTCGGGGTACGGGATTCATCCGGCTCTTCTGGATGCCGCGTTGCATACGTTGGCGGCGCCCAGTGGGGGAGCGGTGGAGGAGGTGCGGCTGCCGTTCAATTTCGCGGGTGTGGGTCTGTATGCGACCGGTGCCACGGCTCTGCGGGTCCGGCTGACGCCCGTGGACGAGTCCGGGGACACGATCAGTCTCCACCTGAGCGACCCCACCGGCGCCCCCGTCGCCCACATCGACGCCCTCACGCTGCGCGCGGTGTCCACCGAGCAGCTCCGCGGAGCGGTCGGGGGCATCAACGACGCGATGTTCCAGTTGAGTTGGCAGAGCAGTCGGCTCGACGCAGGGGCCGAGGCACCGCGCTGGGCGACGCTGGGCGCCCCGCTGCCCGTGCTCCCGGACCTTCCCGCGTACGAGGACGTCGCCGCCCTCGTCGCCGCCGTGGACGCCGGTGACGAGCTTCCGGACGCCGTCCTCGTCCCGTGCCGTACCGAGTCGGCCGACGGTGACGACCCGGTCGGGGCCGTGCACACCGCCACGGCTCGCCTGCTCACCCTGTTCCAGGCGTGGCGCGCGGACGACCGGCTCGGCGCCGTCCGGCTGATGGTCGTGACCTCGGGCGCGGTGGCCGCGCAGCCCGGTGACGTCGTGGGCGACCCGGCCGCGTCGGCCCTGTGGGGCTTCGTGCGCGCGGCGCAGGCGGAGGCCCCGGACGGTTTCACCCTCGTGGACGTGGACGCCGCGTCGACGGCCGACGGCCTCAGGGCGGCGTTGCGTGGCCTGGCGGCCTCCGACGAGGCGCAGGCCGCCATCCGGGCCGACGAGCTGCTCGTCGCCCGCGTCACGCCCGCCGCCGACGGCACCGTTCTCGCCGTACCGGGACCGGACGAGCCGTGGCGCGTCGATGTCAGTGCCAAGGGCACCCTGGAGAACCTCGCTCTCGTGCCCAACCCGGGTGCGGAGCGTCCCCTGGCTCCCGGCGAGGTGCGGGTGGCGGTGCGCGCGGCGGGCCTGAACTTCCGTGACGTCCTCATCGCACTTGGGATGTACCCGGGCGATGCTCCGATCGGCAGCGAGGGCGCCGGCGTCGTCCTGGAGGTGGGCTCCGCCGTCTCCGCCGCCACCGGTCTGCGGCCCGGGGACCGGGTGATGGGGCTGCTCACCGAAGGCGTGGGTCCCGTCTCCATCACCGACCAGCGTTATCTCGCCAGGATTCCGCGGGGATGGACATTCGCGCAGGCCGCCGCCGTGCCGATCGTCTTCCTCACCGCCTACTACGGCCTGTTCGTCCTCGGCGGGCTCCAGGCCGGTGAATCGGTCCTGGTGCACGCCGCGACCGGCGGCGTGGGCATGGCCGCGGTCCAGCTCGCCCGGCACGCGGGCGCCGAGGTCTTCGGCACCGCGAGCCCCGGCAAGTGGGGCACCCTGCGGGGACAGGGCCTGGACGAGGACCACATCGCCAACTCCCGGACGCTCGACTTCGAGCAGACGTTCGCCCAGTACACCGGCGGACGAGGCATGGACGTCGTACTCGACTCGCTGTCGGGCGAGTTCGTGGACGCGTCGCTGCGGCTGCTGCCACGCGGTGGGCGTTTCCTGGAGATGGGCAAGACCGACATCCGCGACCCGGAGACCGTCGGCGCGCAGTACACCGGCGTCGACTACCGGGCCTTCGACCTGCTGGACGCCGGACACGACCGCATCCAGGAGATGCTCACCGAGCTGGTCGGGCTGTTCGACAGCGGTGCCCTGCGGCCGCTCCCGGTCTCGGCATGGGACATCCGCCGCTCACCCGAGGCCTTCCGCCACCTGGGCCAGGCCAAGCACACCGGCAAGGTCGTCCTCACGGTGCCGCGTCCCTTCGACGGCGACGGGACGGTGTTGGTGACGGGTGGTACGGGGTCGTTGGGTGCGTTGGTGGCGCGTCATCTGGTGGTCGGGCACGGGGTGCGGCACCTGTTGCTGACGAGTCGGCGGGGTCTGGAGGCCGCTGGAGCGCGGGAGTTGGTGGCGGAGCTGGAGGAGGCCGGTGCCCGGGTTCGGGTGGAGGCGTGTGATGCGGCGGACCGGGAGGCGTTGGCCCGTGTGCTGGGGTCGGTGGGGGAGGAGCATCCGCTGACTGCGGTGGTGCACACGGCGGGTGTGGTGCGTGATGCCACTGTTTCGGCGCTGTCGGCCGACCAGCTGGCGGAGGTGTTGCGGCCGAAGGTGGACGCGGCGTGGAACCTGCACGAACTCACCCGTGGACACGATCTCGCGGCGTTCGTGTTGTTCTCGTCGGTGGCCGGTGTGGTGGGCAGTCCGGGGCAGGCGAATTACGCGGCGGCGAACGCGTTCTTGGATGTGCTGGCGCGGTGGCGGGGTGCGCAGGGGTTGGTGGGTACGTCGGTGGCGTGGGGGTTGTGGGATCAGTCGGGTCAGGACGGTGGGATGGGTGCGGCGCTGGGACAGGCCGACCGCGACCGCATCACCCGCAGCGGATTCGGCCTGCTCACCGCCGAGGACGGTCTGGCCCTCCTCGACGCCGCGCTCCTGTCGGGCCGCACCGACCTGGTCCTGACACGAGTGGACCGGAACGCCCTGAAGCAGCGCGCTGACGCCGGACGACTCCCCTCCGTACTCCGCTCGCTGGTCAAGGGCGGCGGCCGAAGCGGACGCCGCGCCGCCGCCGGAGCGACGGCTGCCGGAGCCGCGTCCCTCACCGAACGCCTCGCGCGCCTCGGCTCCGAGGAACAGGACCGGCTCCTGCACGGCATCGTCCGGGACGAGGTCGTAGCCGTCCTGGGCCACGGAGCGGGAAGCTCACTCGAACCGGGACGTGCCTTCAAGGACCTGGGCTTCGACTCCCTGACGGCTGTCGAACTGCGCAACCGCATGAACGCCGCGACCGGCCTGCGCCTGCCCGCGACCCTCGTCTTCGACCACCCCACGCCTGCCGCCCTCGCCGCGCACCTGCGGCGTGAGCTGATCGGTGACGACGACTCGGCATCGGGCGCGGTCACCGGCGCGGTGGCAGCGGGCGCGGAACGCGCCGACGACACCGACCCGGTGGTGATCGTGGGGATGAGCTGCCGGCTGCCCGGCGGCGTCACCTCACCGGACGGCCTCTGGCGTCTGCTGGAGGACGGCACGGACACCATCGGGCCGTTCCCTACGGACCGGGGCTGGGACCTCGACGGCCTCTACGACCCCGATCCGAACACACCCGGCAAGTCCTATGTCCGGCAGGGCGGGTTCATCGACGGCGTGGACGGATTCGACGCGGCCTTCTTCGGCATCAACCCGCGTGAAGCCGTGGCCACCGACCCTCAGCAGCGCCTGCTGCTGGAGGCCGCCTGGGAGGCCTTCGAGCACGCCGGGATCGACCCCACCACGGTGCGCGGCAGTGACACGGGCGTCTTCGCCGGCGTCATCTTCGGCGACTACACCTCGCGTCTCCAGGAGATACCCGAGGGGTACGAGGGCTACATCTCGACGGGCAACACGACCAGTGTGGCCTCGGGTCGGCTGGCCTACACGCTGGGCCTCGAGGGCCCGGCGATGACGGTGGACACGGCGTGCTCGTCGTCGCTGGTGGCACTGCACCTGGCCGCCCAGGCCCTGCGCAACGGCGAATGCTCCCGCGCGCTCGTCGGCGGTGCCACGATCATGTCGGGCCCGACGAACTTCATCGAGTTCAGCCGCCAGCGCGCCCTGTCCCCGGACGGCCGATGCAAGGCCTTCGCGGCCTCCGCGGACGGCACCGGGTGGGGCGAGGGTGTGGGTGTCCTGGTCCTGGAGCGGCTGTCGGACGCGCGGCGGCGGGGGCATCGGGTGCTGGCGGTGGTCCGGGGTTCCGCGGTGAACCAGGACGGTGCGAGCAACGGCCTGACGGCGCCGAACGGTCCGTCGCAGGAGCGGGTGATCCGGCAGGCCCTGGAGAGTGCCCGACTGACCCCGGCCGAGGTCGACGCGGTGGAGGCGCACGGGACCGGCACCAAGCTGGGCGACCCGATCGAGGCGCAGGCGCTGCTCGCGACCTACGGCCGGGGCCGGGACGCCGAACAGCCCCTGTGGCTTGGCTCGTTGAAATCGAACGTCGGTCACACTCTCGCCGCCGCGGGTGTGGCGGGTGTGATCAAGATGGTGCTGGCGATGCGGCACGGGATGCTGCCCCGCACGTTGCATGTGGACGAGCCGACCCCGCACGTCGACTGGGAGTCCGGTCAGGTGCGGCTGCTGGACGAGGCGAGGCAGTGGCCGGAGGCGGGTCGTCCCCGCCGGGCCGGGGTGTCCTCCTTCGGGATCAGCGGCACCAACGCCCACGTCATCCTGGAACAGGCGCCCGCCGAGGAGCCCCGTGAGGTGGCCGGGGAGGTGCCGCAGGGGCCGGTGGTGTGGCCGCTGTCGGCGAAGAC
>NZ_JBHYOB010000042.1:0-12152 GCF_042744565.1 Streptomyces sp. NPDC058812 | reverse complement strand
TCCCCGCCCCGCAGCGCCTGGGCGGCCAGGTGCAGGGCGACCAGCGACGACGAGCACGCCGTGTCCACCGTCACCGCCGGACCCTCAAGACCGAAGACGTACGAGACTCGACCGGATGCCACGCTTCCCGCGCTGCCGTTGACGACGTATCCGGCGAGTCCGTCGGGGAGTTCCGCGGAGTGCAGGCGGACGCCGTAGTCGTCGTACATGACACCGGCGAAGACGCCCGTGTCGCTGCCGCGGACCGAGGCGGGGTCGATGCCCGCGTGCTCGAACGCCTCCCACGCCGCCTCCAGCAGCAGCCGCTGCTGCGGATCCGTCGCCAGCGCCTCACGCGGGCTGATCCCGAAGAACCCGGCATCGAAACCGTCGGCCTCCTGGAGGAAGCCGCCGCTGCGGGCGTAGCAGGTGCCCGAGCTGTCGGGGTCGGGGTCGTACAGGGTGGTGAGGTCCCAGCCGCGGTCGGCCGGGAAGGGCGAGATGGCGTCCGTCTCCTCGGTCAGCAGCTCCCACAGGCCCTCGGGCGAGGTCACCCCGCCCGGCAGCCGGCAGCTCATCCCCACGATCGCGATCGGCTCCTTGGCGCGGGCCTCGGTCGTGCGCAGGCGCTCCCGGGTCTCGTGCAGCTCAGTGGTGACGCGCTTGAGGTAGTCGCGGAGCTTCGCTTCGTTCGTGTTCGCCATCTGCAGCCATTCCCTCGGGGCGGTCGTGGGGGGGGCGGTCGTGGGCCAGGAACTCGGGAGTGTCAGGAACGGGACGCCGTGGCGGCGCGGCCCCGCGGCATTGGCAACATCGCTGAGTCGGCTAAGGGACCCCTTGGTGGGCTCTAAAGCCCGGTGGGCGGCTCCGCGGGTTCTTAGGTCGGCTTAAGACCGGGTCCGGACGATGGGCCGGGCAGCGCCTCCGCTGCCGTGGCCCTGTGTGCCACCGCCCTTGTAAGTCATCACCACTGTGGGAGAGGACCGGATGGACGGCTCGGAGACTCGGATTCTTTCGGTCGGTACGGCCCTGCCCGGACCGCTCCTCGACAACGCCGCGTTGGCCCGGCGGTTCGGTATGGACGAGATCTGGGAGCAATGGATCGAGGCCTTCATCGGCGCGAGCACCCGACATCTCGCCGTCGACCTGGAGAGTGGGGAGGTGGTCTCCTCGCTGACGGAACTGGGGGAGACCGCCGCGCGGCGGGCGTTGGAGAACGCCGGCCTGGAGCCGGGTGACGTCGACGTGATGGTGCTCGGGACCGCGATGCCGGACCAGTTGATGCCGACGACGGTGAACATGATCGCCGACCGGCTCGGGATCAACGAGGTGCCGACGTACCAGCTCCAGTCGGGCTGCACGGGCGCGGTCCAGGCGATGGATCTGGGCCGGCAGATGCTCCTCACCCCTGGTCGGCGGCATGCGCTGGTGATCGGTGGCGAGGTCTGTGCGAAGCACTACGACCTGTCCGTCGACGTCAAGAAGCTGGCGCCGGACGAGTTGGTGAACCTGCTGCTGTTCGGGGACGCGGCCGGGGCCGCGGTGCTGACCACGGACGAGGCGCCGCAGAGCCTGGTGATCCGCGGGCTGATGAACCGGCTGACGGGCCTGGGGCGTCCGCCGGGCCAGACGGTGGACTGGTTCGGGCTGATCGACCGGGACTCGGCCCGGCAGGCGGTGAGTGAGGACTACAAGGCCATCGAGGAGTCCGTGCCGGTGATGTCGGCGGAGATCCTGCGGGAGCTGCTCGACGACCTGGGCTGGGCGGAGACCGATGTCGACTACCTGCTGCCGCCGCAGCTGTCGGTGAAGATGACCGACCGCATCGTCGAGGAGCTGAACGTACCGGGTGCGGAGGAGGTGAGCTGCGTGTCGGAGATCTCCAACACCGGTAACGCGCTGCCGTTCTTCCAGCTGGAACAGCTCATCCCCCAGATGGCCGAGGGCGACCGCGCCATCGGCATCGCGGTGGAGTCGAGCAAGTGGATCAAGGCCGGTTACGCCCTGGAGAAGGTCTGAGAGGTCGGCTCCCATGACTACGACAGCCATCCCCGAAAGTACGGACGCCTTCGCGGAGCTGCAGAAGCTGGGCGACGCCGACCGGCTCGTCGACGAGCTTCCGCGGGCTCTCGCCCTGGTGGGCTCGGTGAGCGAGGACGAACTGCCGCGGGCCGGGCGGCTGCTCGCCGGTCTCGACGAGGACCGGGTGGGGCGGGCCCACCCCGGGCTGCCGGCCGTGCGGATCGCGGTCACCGGGCACAGCACGCTCAATGCGCTGCTGCCCGCGTTGGTCGCGCAGTGTGCGCGGCACGGGTTGTGGACCCGGCCGCAGCTGTCCGACTTCGACAGTTACGTCTTCGACCTGACGGATCCGTCGAGCGAGCTGTACGCCCGCGATCCGGATCTCGCGCTGTGTGTGCTGGACGCCCGGGTGGTGCTGGACAAGCTGCCGAGCCCGTGGAGCGTGCAGGATCTGGCCGACGTCCTGGACGCGGAACTGGGTCTGCTGGAAGGGCTGGTGGCGCGGTTCGGTGCCACAGCGCGCGGCACGCTCGTGCTCAACACGCTGCCCCTGCCGCACGCGCTCACCGCCCAGTTGGTCGATCTGCGGTCACGGGCCCGGGCCGGCGCGCTGTGGCGGGAGGCGAACGCGCGGCTGCTGCGGCTGGTGGAGGAACACCCGCGGCTCGTGGTGCTGGATCTGGAGGCCGTGAACGACGCGGTGCGGGACCGGCCGACGGTCGCTGACACTCGGCTGAGCCTGTACGCGAAGGCGCATCTGTCGCCCGAGACGCTGGGCGCGTACGCGCGTGAGGCCGGCCATCTGGCCCGCGTGATCACGGGCCGGCTGCGCAAGTGCCTGGTCCTGGACCTGGACAACACGGTGTGGGGCGGTGTGCTGGGTGACGACGGGCCGGAGGGCATCGAGGTCGCCGACACCTACCGCGGTGAGGCGTTCCGCGCGTTCCAGCGGGTGGCGCGGCAGATCGCGTCGCAGGGCGTGCTGCTGGCGGCGGTGAGCAAGAACGACCTGGAGCCGGTGCGGGAGGTCCTGCGCGGGCATCCGGGGATGACACTGCACGAGGAGGACTTCGTCCGGGTCGTCGCCAACTGGCGTCCCAAGCACGAGAACCTGCGCGAGCTCGCGGGCGATCTCAACATCGGCGTCGACAGTTTCGTCTTCGTGGACGACAGCCCCTACGAGCGCGGTCTGGTGCGCCGGGAGCTGCCCGAGGTCGCCGTCGTCGATGTCGACGAGGAGCCGGCGCTGCACGGTGAACGGCTGTTGCGGGACGGCTGGTTCACCGTGCGGGAGCTGACCGGTGAGGACCTGATGCGTCCGGAGCGGTATCGGGACGAGCTGGTGCGCCGGGACTTCCTCAACGACTTCGACTCCCTCGACGACTATCTGCGGGAGCTTGGGGTGACGGTGCGGCTGGCCGCGGTCGGGGAACGGGAGGTGGCGCGGATCTCGCAGATCACGCTGCGCACCAACCAGTTCAACATGACCGGCCGTCGGCTCCAGCCGGAGGACGTGCGTGCGTGGTGCGCGGACCCGGTTCGGCTGCCGTTGGCCGTGCAGGCCTCGGACCGGTTCGGCGACAACGGCGTCGTGGGCGCGGTCTTCCTGCGTTTCGAGGGCCGCACCGCGGTGCTGGACAACTTCCTGCTCAGCTGCCGGGTGTTCTCGCGCGGGATCGAGCAGAGCTGTCTGTCGGCGGTGCTGCGGTACGCCAAGGACCGCGGTGCGCGGGAGGTGACCGGGAGTTACGTGCCCACGGCGAAGAACGGCAAGGTGGCGGACTTCTACGAGCGGGCGGGCTTCGTGGCGCTCGGCGCCGGCCCGCACGGGGCGACGTTCCGCCACGACCTCGGCGTGATCGCCGATCCGCCGGAGCATGTGGCGCTCGTCGAGGACTTCGGCGAGCACAGTCCGAGCGACGAGGGAGACAACTGATGCGCAGTGTGGACGAGTTCGTGTCACTGGTCAGCGTCGAGCTGGGCATTCCGGTGACGCGGGAGACCGTCGGTGTCCCGTTCGACGCGCTGCCGAAGTGGGACTCGGTGCATCTGCTGTCCCTGCTGGTGCTGATCGAGCGGGAGACGCAGCGGCGGATCGCCGTCCCGGACGCCTTGGAGTCGACGAGTCTGCTGGATCTGTACGAACTGGCGGTCACCCCGTGATCCCCCCGGTGCTGACGCCGCCGGGTGCCGACACCGCCATCCCGCCCGCACCGGTCGCCGGAGGCACCGCGACGGTGGAACCGAGTCCCTGGCTGACGGTGCGGCCCGGGGCGGAGGCCGGGCTGAGGCTGTTCTGCCTGCATCACGCGGGCGGCGCCGCGTCCTGGTTCCGGGACTGGCAGGCGCGGCTGGGGCCTGAGGTGCAGGTCCTGCCGGTGCAGTTGCCGGGCCGGGAGCGGCGGGTGCAGGAGCCCCGGGTGCGGGACATGGACGTGCTCGTGCGCGAGCTGGACCGGGAGCTGGACCCGTATCTGTCGCAGCCCGAGAGGCCGTACGCCCTGTACGGGCACAGCATGGGTGCCCTGGTCGCCTACCGGCTGGCGTGCCACCGGGCCGCCGAGGGCCGTTCGATGCCGGTGGTGCTGTTGGCGGGCGCTCATCCGGCGCCGCAGCGGCCGCAGCGGCTGCGGGAGGTGCCGGAGGCGTCCGAGGGCGAGCTGGTGGAGTGGCTGGTGGGCATCGGCGGGCTGTCCCGGCAGTTGCTGCACCACTCCGAGTGGCTGCGGTGGGCGTTGTCGCTGGTCCGGGACGACCTGGCGCTGTGTGCGAGCCATGATCCCGGGGACGTGGACCGGCTGCCGCTCCCGCTGCACGTGTTCACCGGCCATGACGATCCCCTGGTCACCGCCGGGGACGCGGAGGCCTGGGCCGAGCTGACGTCGGTCTCCTGCGACGTGCACCGACTGCCGGGCGGGCACTTCTTCCCGCGCGACGCCGGTGTGGACGACTTCTTCGACCGTCTGTCGGGCGTCCTGTCCCACAGGACGCCCTTCGATCACCGATCTCTTTCCGGAAGGACCTCTCCATGAATGCGAAGACGCCGATCGTCCCGGACCCGCCGATCGCGCCGGACCGTACGGTGGTGATCGCCGGCGGAGGTCCGACCGGCATGATGCTCGCGCACGAGCTGGGGCTCGCCGGTGTGCCGGCGATCGTCCTGGAGCGCGAGCATGTGATCGGTGACCACTCCCACAATCTCGGTGTGCATCCGCGGGCCGTCGAGGCCTTCGCACAGCGCGGCCTGCTGTCGGAGTTCGGCGACGACTTCGAGTCGTGGCCGAGGCTGCACTTCTCGATGCTGTGGCTGGACGTGCCCCGGTCCGGTGACGACTTCACCGTGATCATCGAGCAGCGCCTGCAGCAGGAGGTCCTCACCCGGCGTGCCGCCGAGCTGGGTGTGGAGGTGCGGCGCGGTCACGAGGTCGTGGGCGTGGAGCAGCGCTCGGACGGCGTCACGGTGACCGTGCGCTCGGGCGGCGAGGGCGGCGACGTCTACACGATCGAGTGCCGTTATCTGGTGGGCGCGGACGGCCCGCTCAGCACGACGCGGGAGGTCGCCGGGTTCGACTACGAGGAGAGCCCGCTGTCGTACTACGGCATCTTCGGTGACGTGAAGCTGCCGGAAGGTGCCGAGGCGGGCTTCGTCACAGACGTCAACTCCCGTGGGATCTTCTGCATCTGGCCGTTCAAGGAGAACGTCATCCGGGTCATGTCGATCGAGTTCGACACCCGGCCCGACGATCCCTCGACGCCGGTGACACTGGAGGAGCTGACGAGCAGCATCCGCCGTGTCACCGGCGAGGAGATGAAGTTCCACGAGCTGCGCTGGGCTCACCGGTACGGCGGTACGACCCTGCACGCGCGCGACTACCGCAAGGGCAACGTGTTCCTGGCCGGGGACGCCGCGCACAGGCATTTCGTGCACGCCAACCACGGCCACAACACCGGGATCCACGATGCCGTGAACCTGGGCTGGAAGCTCGGCGCCGACCTCAACGGGTGGGCTCCGCGGGAGCTGCTCGACAGCTACAGCGCCGAGCGGCACCCGGTGGGCGAGCGGGCGTGCGGGCACGGTCAGGCCCAGTTGGAGATCATGCACAGCATGGAACGGTCCCCGGGACTGCGCCGGCTGGTCGGTGAGCTGATCGAACTGGACGACGCGAACCGGCACTTCGTCACCCGGGTGACGAACGTGCGGTACCCGCTGTGGGACGCGGACGCGGCCGACGCGGCCCACCCGCTGCTGGGTGCCCGGGTCCCCGGCGCCCTTCTGGAGGCGGGCGGGGAGGACACGCACCCGCTGCACGCGGCGCGCGGTGTGCTTTTCGATCTGACGCCGGGCGGCGATGCCCCGGCCGCCGCGGTCGCCGCGGACTGGCGCGAGCGGGTGTCCGTCGTCCCGGCCGGGCCGGTGGAGGGCGTCGACGCCACGGCCCTGCTGGTACGCCCCGACGGGTTCGTGGCCTGGGTCGGCGTCGACGACGTCCTCAACGGGTTGACCGAGGCACTGATCAAGTGGTTCGGGCTGCCCGGCTGAGCGGCGGCACCCGCCGGCCGGCGGGGCGGGGTCACACCCTCGCCCCCCCGACCAGCAGAGCGGTGTCGGTGAGCACGGCCTGGTGCACGTCGCGCAGGGACTGGCAGGGTTCGAGGCCCAGTTCGCTGCGGAGGGTGTCCCGGGCCTTCTGGTACACGGCGAGTGCCTCGGCCCTGCGGTCCGAGCGGTACAGGGCGATCATCAGGTACCGGTAGAAGGCCTCGCGCAGCGGGTGGTCCGTGACCAGGGAGTAGAGCCGGCCGATGACCTCCCGGTGACGTTCGAGTTCGATGCTGGACTCGACCAGCAGTTCGATGCACTCCAGGCGGACTTCGTTGAGTCGCGCCGCGTAGCCGTAGATGATCGGGCCGTCGCACAGGTCCAGCAGGGCCGGTCCGCGCCACAGCGCGAGCGCCCTGCCCAGGACGTCGGCGGCCTCGCCGTGCCGGCCCTCCCGGGCGCGGCGCCGTCCCAGCTCGACTAGCTGCTGGAATTCACGGGCGTCGAATTCGTCCCCGGCCAGCGTGAGCATGTAGCCCTGCGGTGTGGTGACGATCGGGTTGCTGTCGCACCGCGAATTCTTGAGGGTCTTGCGGAGCTGGGATATATAGACGTGGAGTGCGGCGCTGGCCCTTCGTGGTGCCTTGTTTCCCCACAATTCGGAGATCAACCGACCTGACGGCACGGTTTCATTGACACTGGCGAGTAACGCCGTGAGCAGAGTCTCGACTTTACGGGCCCCGATGGTGACCACGCGCCCTTCGTCGACTATGCGTAGTGTCCCCAGGATCTCGTAGCGCATTTCGTTCCCCCATCTTGAGATCTTCAGGTGCTCAGTCGTACGTCTCATTGTCTCCATGCCCGCATGCGCGAGCCAACCCCACCCCTCCCCCTACAAACCCCTGAAGAGCCCCTGGCCAGAGGTTGCCGTCACGTTGCCGCCTCATCAACAAAGGAAAACCCCGGTATCTTCTACGGATACCGGGGTTTCCATGTTGCACTGCGGAGAAAAGACGCCTCATCAGGCAACCTGGTTGAGGGGAATCCTGAGCTGCGGCGGAAGATCCTGCCGGCGAGCGATGTTGAGTTTCCGATAGACACGTGTCAGATGTTGTTCAACCGTGCTCACCGTGACGTGCAGTTGTGCCGCGATCTCCCGATTGGTGTGTCCGAATGCCGCGAGCGCGGCCACGCGCCGTTCGGACTCGCTGAGCTTCGACTGGGCGTCGTTCTCGCCCTCGAAGCGCACACTGGGGCCGCGGAGCTGTTCGGCGAGTTCCACGGCTCCGCACTCCTGGGCGAGCCGCCAGGCCCGTTGCAGAACGGACTCGCTCAGGCTCCGGTCGCCGGTGCTGCGGTGCGCGTGGCCGAGATCGGCCAGTGCCCTGGCCAGTTCGTAGACGTTGCCGGACTTCTGCAGCTCCCCCACGGCGCGGGTCAGCAGCCGCCGCCGCATGGGGGCCTCGGCCGTCGAGGCGCGCAGGCGCAGGGTCATGCCCCGGGTGAGGGAGTTGCTGACCTCGACGCCGGAGGCCTGCTCGGTGATGAGCCGCTCGGCCTCGTTGTCCTCGCCCAGCCGCAGCCAGGCTTCGGCGGCGTCGATCCGCCAGGGGATCAGTCCCGGTTTGTCGATCCCCCAGGCGACCGTACGGCCCCCCACGCACAGGAAGTCGTCGAGGGCGGCCTGGGCGTGTCCGATGGCGAGGAGATAGCGACCCCGTGCACGCAGGTAGCCGAGTCCGTCGAGGGTGTGGTGGACGCGTTCGGGCAGGCGGCGGCCCAGGTGGCGGGCCGCCTCCTCGTAGCGTCCGGTCGCCGTGGCGGCCAGGATACGGCCGGCGACGGGGCCGGCGACGAAGACGCTGTCGGTGCCCATGGGGACGTCGGCCAGGGCCTCGGCGGCCTTCTGGTCGGCCTCGGCGAACCGGCCCTGGAGGAGCAGGACTTCGGCGTGGACGGCGTTCACGGCGGCCTGCCAGCCCGGCGCCCGGCGCCAGTCGGCCTCCTCGCTCAGGGTCTCGCACCAGCGGGCCGCCGCGTCGGTGCGGTCGGCGAAGGCGAAGGCCTTGACGGCGTTCAGCATGCCGGGCAGCCCCATGTCGCTGATGTGGGACCGGGCACTGAGGGAGCTGCCGGCCACCCGGGGCGCGGGCCCGTCGCCGGTGCCCCAGCCCGGCAGGGTCCACAGTCCCGTCGTGACCAGCAACGCGGGTTCGGCGGCGCCGTGCGCGAGGCTGACCCACAGCTCCCGCTCGGCCTCGTCCAGGGCGACGGTGGGCCGCGCGCCCCGCGGGGGGCCCGGGCGCCGGGGGGTGTGGTGCGTCCGGTCCACGACGGGCGCCTCCCGGACCTTTCTGAGTACGGTCCGGCCCCGGGCCACGGCCGCACCCAGCCGCCGTACGGTCAGGGCGCTCTCGGTGACGTATCCCCGGGCGCGCGCCATCCGGGCCAGGCTTTCCAGGGAGAGCGCCGGCAGGTCGTGGCGGCGCGCGACGGCGAGGGCCTGGTCGAGGAGGGGTTCGGCCGCCGTGGGGTCGACGCGGTGGACGACTTCGGCGAGCCGGATCTGGATCTCGGCGCGTCGCGCGTCGTCGTGGCACCTGTCCAGCGCGGCTTCCAGATAGCGGACGGCCTTCGCGGCAAGGTCCCCGCCGAGGGCGCTCTCCGCGGCCTCCACCAGCACCTGCAAGCCCCACGCGGGCCCGTCCTCACCGCAGGCCACGAGGTGGTCCGCGACGACCGGAACGGCCTCGCCCTCGTCGCGCAGGAGTTCCGCGGCCCGCCCGTGCAGCATGGCGAGCCGCTCGGCCGGGAAGGCCTCGCGAACAGCTCTCTCGACGGCGGCGTGCCGGAAGGATGTGCCGGTGACGAGACCGGCGGCGCGCAGACAGGCGACGCCCTGTTCGGCGGTGTGCCGGTCCATCTCCAGCAGCCGGCTGATCCGGGGCACGGAGACCGAGGGGCCGAGTACGGCGAAGGCGGCCGCCGCGTCGGCGATGTCGGGGCCGCTCACCGCGAGGCAGGCGTGCACGGCCTGGGCGAAAGGGCCTCCCCGGTGTAATCGCAAAGGGCTGTCGATGCGCTCCGCGGCGCGCTCCCTGCGGAATTCCTCGATCGCGGCGCGCACCAGAAGGGGATTGCCGCCGCTGAGCGCGCACAGTTCGTCCACGGCGCGGCTCGACGCCGCGGTGTCGGGCTGGTCGTCCACCAGACGCCTCACACCTGCCCGGCCGAGGAGGCCCACGGCCAGCCGCACGAACGCCGGCTGGCGCAGCATCTCCGCCTCGAACAGGCTGTCCTGCGGCTTCTGATGCAGGGGAATCGTCAGCAGAAAGGATACCCGTGATCCGCGCGAACGGCGCAACAGGTACTTCAGGAAGTGCAGGGACACGTCGTCGACGTGATGGAGATCGTCCACGGCGATGACGACGGGACGGGACTTGGCGAGTTCACTCAAGGAGAGGAAAACGCTGTGCATCAGCGGCGGCCAGCGCACGTCGTCGACCTGGAATTCCCGCGGGCCGTCCGCCGCGTATTCCGTGGCTACTCGCACCAGTTCCGCCAGTCTGGTACCGGCCTCGTCGGGAATGCCCACGTCTTCCATCAGCTGGCGCATTATCCCGAAGGGGAGCCTGCGTTCCTCGTGCGAGCCGGTGGCCGCGAGCACCAACCCACCGCGGCGCGCGGCTTCTTCGACACCCATGTGCAGCAACTGGCTTTTGCCGCACCCCACGGGGCCCTCGATGAGTATGACGGTGTTCCGGGGACGTCGTTCCGAGTCGACGAACATCTCCGCCAAGGTACGTACTTCGGCGTCGCGTTCGATGAACCTCATGAACACCCCTCCGCGATACGAGTCCGTGGACACGTCCACAACGGCACCCGGTGCCCTCGGAACGTCCTAGGCAACGTACCACGATAATCTGTCAGGAGCTGACAACTCTTGAGTAAGGCAACCGTCAAGACGCACGTGATCAGTCACAGCATGTGAGGAATTCGGAATTCGCTCTTCCTGATGTCCCGCCCTGCACCCGGGCGCCCGCGTCACGCATCGGCTTTAGGGCCCGCCAAGGCCCTCTTTGGCCCCCCGGCGGACCCTGCTCAGGTCGGTCGACGCATCTGTCGGACCAAGATCGCCGCGCCCGCGCGCGGTAGCCAAGTCCTCCTCAGATCAAGGACGGTTGAGCGTGAACTCCAGTGTGCCCGGACTCCCCGCGACCTCTGCCGAAGAGGCGAACCGAGACCCGCGTCTGCGAGCGATCGCCGTCATCGGCATGTCCTGCCGGCTGCCACAGGCGCGCGACCTGGACGCCTACTGGCAGCTGCTGCGCTCCGGGACGAACGCCATCACGGAGACACCGTCGACGCGTTGGGACGCCGAGGCGCTCCACGACCGCGAGTTCGCCACCCCGGGCAAGGTGACCACCCGGTATGGCGGGTATCTCGACGACGCCGACGTCCGCGGCTTCGACGCGGCCTTCTTCGGCATCAGCCCCCGCGAGGCCCAGGCCATGGACCCGCAGCAGCGCATACTGCTCGAACTGGCCTGGGAAGCGCTGGAGGACGCCCGGGTCGTCCCCGCGAGCCTCGACGCCACCGCGACCGGCGTCTTCGTGGGGTCCATGTGGGACGACTACACCACCCTGCTGCGCGACAACGGACTGGAGTCCATCACGCGGCACAGCCTCATCGGCACCCAGCGCAGCGTCCTCGCCAACCGCATCTCCTACCACCTGGGTCTGACCGGCCCCAGCCTCACCGTCGACAGCGGCCAGTCCTCCAGCCTCGTCGCCGTGCACCTGGCTGTGGAGAGCCTGCGCCGCGGCGAGTCCTCCCTCGCCATCGCGGCCGGTGTCACCCTCAACCTAGTCCCGGAGAGCACCGTCACGGCCGGCAAGCTCGGGGGCCTCTCCCCCGACGGCCGCTGCTACACCTTCGACTCCCGCGCCAACGGCTACATCCGCGGCGAGGGTTGCGGCGTGATCGTCCTCAAGCCTCTCGCCCAGGCGCTGGCCGACAACGACCCGATCCACTGTGTGATCCGCGGCAGCGCCGTCAACAACGACGGGGGCGGCGCGAGCATCGCGACACCGCGCGCCGACGCCCAGGAGCGCGTCCTCCGACTCGCCTACGCCGACGCCCAAGTGCCCGCCGACCAGGTGCAGTACGTCGAACTCCACGGCACCGGCACTCCCGTGGGCGACCCCGTGGAAGCGGCGGCCCTCGGCGCCACGCTGGGCGGTGAGCGCGACGCCGACGACCCGCTGCACGTCGGCTCCGTCAAGACGAACATCGGTCATCTGGAGAGCGCCGCCGGGATCGCCGGGCTGATCAAGACGGCGCTCAGCATCAAGCACCGGACCCTCCCGCCCAGCCTCAACTACGAGTCGCCCAATCCGCACATCCCCCTCGACGAACTGCGGCTGCGGGTCCGGACCGAGACCGGTGCCTGGCCGCATCCCGAGCGGTCACTGATCGCCGGTGTGTCGTCGTGGGGCATGGGCGGCACAAACGCGCACGTCATCCTGGAACAGGCGCCCGCCGAGGAGCCCCGTGAGGTGGCCGGGGAGGTGCCGCAGGGGCCGGTGGTGTGGCCGCTGTCGGCGAAGAC
>NZ_JBHYOB010000041.1:0-19329 GCF_042744565.1 Streptomyces sp. NPDC058812 | reverse complement strand
GGGGCCCCCCCCCCCCCCCCGGGGGGGGCCGCCCGCCGGGGGCCCGGCCCCCGCGCCCGCCGGGGGGGCCCCGGAACCCGCGCCTCGTCGCCGCCGCCGGCGGCATCGACCACGAGGAGGGCAACTGGTGGGAAGGGACCCGGTCCGCCGGCGGCCTGCGCGTCAGGGGCACGACTCGCCGGGCCCGCCCGGCGCGCCCGACGCCGGTCCAGGACGCGCGCCCGAACTGCTGGTCCTGGTGTGCTCGGTGGCGGCGGCAGCGGTCGCCGTCGCCCAGCCCCTCGTCCTGGGCCGCACACTGGACGTGCTGCTGCACGACGGCGCCGCCGGCCCCTGGCTCCTGGCGAGCGCCGCACTGCTCGTCGGCGAGATCCTCCTCGACGGGCTCACCGCGCTGCTCACCGGCCGGTGCACCGCCGACTGGACGGCGTCGATACGCTCTCGCGCCCTCAGCGGCCTGTTGCACGCCGTGCCGGATCTGGCCCGCCCTCATTCGCCCGGCGATGTCGCGACCCGGCTGAGCCTCAACGCCTCCGACGCGGGCGCCGCGCCGGCTGCCAGGGCAGCACTCGCGGCCTCGCTCCTCACCCCGGCCGGCGCGCTCGTCGCACTGGCCGTCGTCGACCTGTGGGTCGCCGTGTGCGTGCTGGCCGGACTACCCCTGCTGGCGCTGGTGTTGCGGGCGTTCGCCCGGGACACGGGAGCTTCGGTCGGGGCCTATCAGCGGGTGCAGTCGGACATCGCGTCCCGGCTGCTGGAGACCATGGAGGGCGCCGAGACCATCGCGGCCGCCGGTTCCGCCGCACGTGAACGCGAGCGCGTACTCGGCCCGTTGGCCGAACTCGGCACGCTGGGCGCACGCATGTGGACGCTGCACGGCAAGGCGCTGGCCACCGGCGGTGTCCTCGTCCCGCTGCTGACGGTGGCCGCCACCGCGGTGGGCGGCCTGCGGCTCGGCGCCGGGGCCCTCAGCGTCGGCGAACTGCTCGCGGTGTGCCGGTACGCGCAGTTGGCCGCGGGGTTCGGCGGGGCCGCCACTCTGGTCGGCGCGCTGGTCCGGGGCCGCACGGCGCGGGAACGCACCGCGACGCTGGAACGGCTGCCCGCCCTGGCCTACGGAACCCGGACACTGCCGCCGGCGGGCCCGGGCACCCTCGAACTGCGCGGCGTGCGGGTTCTGCGGGACGGGGCGGAAGTCCTGCGGGCGGACCACGTGGTGGTGCCGGGCGGCCTGACCGCCGCGGTCGTGGGACGCAGCGGCGCCGGCAAGTCCGTCCTGGCCGCCGTCGCGGGCCGGCTCATCGATCCCGACCGGGGTCACGTCCTGCTGGACGGCACACCGCTCGGACTGCTGACCCGTTCCTGCCTGCGTGCCGAGGTCGGCTTCGCCTTCGCGCGTCCGGTCCTGGGCGACCGCACCGTCGCCGAGGCGGTGGCGGCCGGACCGCGCGCCGTGACACCTCTCCAGGTCCGGGCGGCTGTTCGCCTCGCGGACGCCGAGGCGTTCGTGCGCCGGCTGCCGCGGGGGTACGACACCCGGCTCGCCGACACTCCCCTGTCCGGCGGCGAATACCAACGCCTGGGCCTTGCGCGGGCCTTCGCCCACGCGGGCCGGCTGCTGGTGATGGACGACGCCACCTCCAGCCTCGACACCGCCACGGAGCACGCGGTGGAACAGGCGCAGCGCCGCTCGCCCCGAGGCGCCACACGGCTGGTCGTGGCGCACCGCCCGTCGGTCGCGGCCCGGGCGGATCTCGTGATCTGGCTGGACGACGGCCGGGTGCGGGCGGTCGGCAGCCATCGGCGACTGTGGGAGGAGGCGGCCTACCGGGCGGTGTTCGGCGCGTGTGAGAACGGTATCGGGCCGGTCTCCGCCGAGGGCGGCCCGGGCGGGCCCCGGCACGGTCGGACCGGCCTTCCGCGCGAAGAGGCGCGACCGTGACAGCCACCGGCCAAGGATCCGAGGCAGAGCCACGGCGCGAGTCGGGGACCCTGCGCCGGGTCGGGCCGCCCGCCCGCCGCTTCCTGGCCGCACGCAGGAACGTCCTCGCACGGCTCGCGGCGTGGTCGCTGGCCGAGTCGGCACAGACCTTCCTGGTCGGCTACGGCGTCGCGCAGGCCGTCGACCGGGGGTTCCTCGCCGGTGACACCCGCACGGGTCTCGGCTGGCTCGGGGTGTCCGCCCTCGCCGTGGTGCTCGGCGCTCCTGTGATCAGGGGCGTCTTCGCTCAGCTGGCCGGGCTGACGGAACCTCTGCGCGACCTGCTGGTGCGGCGGGCGGTCGACCAGTCCATGGCCCGTGCCCTGGCCCGCCCCGGTGGCGGGGACCGCGCCGCCGTCTCACGGCTCACCAACCAGGTCGAGATCGTGCGGGACAGCTTCGCCGGGCTCGTCCTCACCTTGCGCTCGTTCGTCTTCACCGCGGCCGGAGCCCTGGCGGGACTGTTCTCGCTGGACCCGGCGCTTCTCCTGGTGGTCCTGCCGCCGCTCGCCGGTGGCCTGATCCTGTTCCTGCTGACGCTGCGGCCCATGGCGGCGGCGCAGCGTCGTGCTCTCACCGCGGACGAGGCACTGGGCGATCACGCCACGCGTGCCCGCGGGGCACTGCGTGACATCACCGCCTGCGGTACACAGGCGGAGACGGCACGAAGCGGAGCACGGCTCATCGCGGACGCCGCCGCCGCGTCCCGTGTCCTCGCCCGCTGGGCCGCGGTGCGCACCCTCGCCCTCGGCGTCGCGGGTCAGCTCCCCGTACTGCTCCTGCTGGTCGCCGTTCCGTGGCTGCGCGGCAGGGGTGTCACGACCGGCGCTCTGCTCGGGGCGTTCACCTACCTCGCCCAGGCCCTGCTGCCCGCCCTGCACACCCTCATGACCGCTATCGGCGCCGCGGGAACCCGGTTGCTCGTGGTCCTGGACCGGTTCACCGTGCCGGAGGCGGCGCGCCCGTCCCCCACCGGTGCGGCGCCACCTGCGCCCCTGCCCGGGCGCGCCGGGCAGCCGCAACGGATCAGCTCCCCGCTCCCGCCGATTCCGACGCCGTCACAGCAGGCTCCCGCGGTGGAACTGCGCGCGGTGACCGTGGGCTACGGCACCAGGGCGGAGCCGGTCCTCGACGCGCTCGATCTGCGCGTCGAGGAAGGCGAACACCTGGCCGTCGTCGGTCCCAGCGGCATCGGCAAGTCGACCCTCACCCGGCTCATCGCCGGGATGTGCGCGCCGTGGAGCGGTGAGGTGCGGGTGGCCGACCGGACAGTCACCGGCCGAGAGGCGGGGGAACTGGCCGCGCTGCGCGTCCTGGTGCCCCAGCAGGCGTACGTCTTCACCGGTACGGTCCGGGACAACCTCGCCTATCTGAGGCCGGACGCCGCCACGAGCGACATCGAGGCCGCCGTCCGAGATCTCGGAGCCGCTCCTCTCGTCGAACGCCTGGGCGGGTTCGACGCGCCGCTGCGGCCCGGCGACCTCTCGCAGGGCGAGCGCCAACTGATCGTCCTGGCGCGCGCCCACCTGTCCCCGGCTCGGCTGCTCCTGCTCGACGAGGCGACCTGCCATCTCGACGCGGCGTCCGAGGCGCGCGCCGAGGAGGCACTCGCCCGGCGTCCGGGAGCACTGCTCGTCGTGGCGCACCGCATGTCGTCCGCGGTCCGGGCCGACCGGGTTCTGGTGCTGGACGGCGTCCGGGCGGCCCACGGCACTCACCGGGAACTACTGGAGCGATCGCCCCTCTACCGCGACCTGGTGGGGCACTGGACCCGAACCGGAGGCTGACCCGCGAGCCGTGCCGCCGCGTTCGCGTGCCCCACCGCCGTCACATCCAGCCGGCGCCCTGGACGATGCGAATCGCGTCCACGCGGTTACGGGCCCCGACCCTCCGGATCGCACTGGCCATGTAGTTGCGGACGGTCCCCCGGGACAGATGCAGGCAGGCGGCGATCTCGGCGACGGAAGCCCCCTGCGACGCCTGGAACAGCACGCTCAGCTCACGGGCGGTCAGCGGCATCTCGGAGGCCCGCAGCAGGGCGACGGTGAGCCGCTCGTCGAGGAACCGCTCCCCCTTGGCCACCGTGTGCACCGCGGCGATCAGCCGCTGCGACGAGGCGTCCTTGTCCACGAAGCCGAGCGCTCCGGCGTCGAACGCCCTGCGCAGCACGCCCGGCCGCTCCGGAGCCGCGAGGACGACCAGCCGCGCCCCGCACCGGTCCCAGACGGGCACTCGGCCGGCCTCGCCGGGCGGTCCCTCCAGACAGTCCCCGTCGACCACACACACGTCCGCTGGTAAGTCGTTGTCGTCCGGGCCGTCCCCGCGGGACGACATGGACGAGACCTCGAGTCCGTCGGCGGACCGCAGCAGTTGCACCAGTGCCGACCGCAGCAGCGTCGCGTCGTGCACCACAAGAACGCGGACCATGTAACCCCCTAGTTTCCCCGGCCGCCCCGGGCCGCCGGGCTCGTCCCCCAACCGGTCCCCAGCCGTCTGCCCCCGGGTGCCGCCCAGGAAGCACGGAACTCGATCACGCCCGGGACCCACCGTCGGCAATACGCCGCTCTGAGCGCCATCGGGAAGGGAGAGGCGATGCGGAATCGGGCCGGAACACGTCGGTGGCCCGTGCGGGGTCGGGCGGCAGTACTCCGTGGCGGCCTCGCCCGTGGGCAGTTCACATCGCGGTTGGTGGTGCCGGGTGGCCGACGGACAGCGCGAGGCGTCGAGGCCGTGCCGTTCGCTACCGGAGAGTCACAGACCGAAAACAGGCGAAGTGAATGTGGCCCGAATGCCCAGTGCACCCGTCCGGCGCGCCACCACCCCGCACGGCGATGCGCCGGCGTTTCCCGCCGCGTCGTCGCGGGGCCATATGGATGGCCGGAGGCCGTGTCGAGCGGCCCTCGCGGACCCGGTCGGCCATCCTGGGCCGGAAGCGGCGCCCTTCCCCATGATGAGGAGCACGGCCATGCCGACGGACCCGGTTGGACGTTTCCTGGCGGCTCTGGACCCGGATCACCGGGATGCCGTCAGTGCGAAGCCTCGCGAGGAACAGGAACGACTGGCGGAGAACTGGGAGCGGGAGCTCCGGACGGACACCGATCTCGACACCCTCGACGAGTTGTCCCCGACGGCGGCGGAGGCCGAGGCCGCCAGGCGTGTCCTGGGCGACCGCTGACGCTTCTCGCCCACGGTCTTCGCTCACCGGACGCCTCCGCCGGACGACCCCGTGTTCCCGGGGCCCCCGGCGTTCAGATGCTGCAACGCCTCGACCAGCTCCTGGCAGGCCCGTTCCACGGACCGTCTGGTGTTGATCTGTTCGCTGATCACGGAGGACAGCAGGAGCGCGGTCAGGCCCAGGGTTCCGTTGAACGCCTGAAGCTTCATCATCGTCTCGATGTCGGTCAGCCCGGCGAAGGAACCGGCCTCTTCCCTGGCCGCGACGGTGGCCATCACCGAGGCGAAGAGGGCGCACGGCACGCCGCCCGCCAGCTGGAAACGCAGCGCGGCCCAGATCAGCAGCGGATACACCAGGAACAGGACGCTGACCGAGCTGTACGTGACCAGTGGCACCAGGACGCACACGACGAGTGCGAGCCCCGCGGCCTCGCCCCATCGACCGGACGGGGGCGGCCAGCGGGCCCGGTGCAGCAGAAGCAGCAGCGGAGTGACGATCACGACGCCCATCGCGTCGCCCACCCACCACGCCAGCCAGACGAGCCAGAAGTCGTCGGCGGCGATTTTGTCCGTGAGGGCGAGTGTGCCGACGCCCGCGCCCGAGCTGATCAGCATGGCCGTCATCGCCCCGAGGAACACGAGCGTCACGCCGTCGCGCAAGCGGCTCAGACTCACGCGGAACCCCACCGCGCGCAGCATCAGACAGGCGCACACGGGCGCGAGGGTGTTACCGATCACGACCCCGGCGGCGGACAGACGGGGAGCGGTCAAAGACGCGACGACCAGTAGGGCGCCGACGGCGATGCCGGGCACGCACCGCAGTCCGAACAACAGCAGACAGGCCACGGCGACACCGGTGGGCGGCCAGATGGGGGTGACCACCGCGCCGTCCGCGACCAGTTGCTGCGAGAGCCCCAGTCGTCCCGCCGCGTAGTAGCAGACGGCGACGAGCAGCGTCTCGCAGACCAGGACGATCGGTCGCGGCCAAGCACGGATACCCACCACAGCAGCCATCAGACACCGACGCCGGCGCATCAGCGAGGCGAGCCGCGCATCGTCCCGCCCTACGGCGTAACCGCACGTCCGTCATGGCCGACGACGAGCACGGCCGCGTCGTCCTCGTGTCCCACCAGTTCGGCGTTCTTGAGCACGGCGGCCGCGAGCGAGTGCGCCTCCATTCCCGCGACGGCGGCAACGCCTGCGAGCCGCACGACCCTCGCGAGCCCTTCGTCGACGCTCAGGGAAGGCCCTTCCACCACACCGTCCGTGAGCAGGACGAAGACTCCGCCCGTGGTGAGCCGGTACCGGGTCACCGGAAATTCGGTCCCCTTGAGGACGCCCAGCGGTGGTCCCCCTTCGTCCTCGGAGACCTCCGCCTTGCCGTCGGCCGTGGCCCATACACACGGAACGTGCCCGGCCCGCGCGCTCTCCAGGACGCCGGTGGCAGGGTCGAAGCGCATGAAGGTGCAGGTGGCGAAGAGGTCCTTGTTCAGGGAGAGGAGAAGGTCGTTCGTACAGGCGAGCAGGTCGCCGGGCTCACTCGTCACGGAGGCGAGCGCCCGCAGGCCCACGCGGATCTGCCCCATGAAGGCCGCCGCGTCGATGGCGTGGCCCTGGACGTCTCCGACGGAGAGGCCGATACGGCCGTCGGGGAGTACGAAGGCGTCGTACCAGTCTCCGCCCACGTTGAGCCCGGCGTACGCGGGCGAATAGCAGGCGGCGAGGTGAAAGCCGGGGACCGCGGGCAGGTCCGCGGGAAGCATGTCGCGTTGCAGCGCGATCGCCAGCTCCACCTGGGACCGGCGCAGCTCGGCCAGCTCCCGTGCCTGAGTGGTCAGCGATGCCAGCCTGGCCAGCAGCTCTTCACCGTCAGGTGCCGGACGCTTGCGGAACATCGACCACTCCCGGGCCATCCGATCCGCCAGCCCTCGCGGCGGCGCCTCTAGAAGCCGGACAGTCCAAGTCTCTCATTCACCTCGAAAACCGGCATACCGAAGCCGAACCGGCCGGGCGAGAGGCTTCCAGTCCGACTTAGGTTGGCCTGGCCTGCATGGCGAAGGTCCGTCGACCCGTGCCACGGCAACCCGGAATGGAGTTTCCGCGGCTCGGGTGCGACCACCGGTTCGGCCGGTTCCTCCAGCTCCCCCATCGACGCCGCCGGCTTGGCCCGCTCACTGCGGCTCAGTCGCGATCTGGATGAGGTTGCCGCAGGTGTCGTCGAACACGGCGGTGGTGACGGGGCCCATCTCCAAGGGCTCCTGGGTGAAGTGGACCCCCAGGCCGCGCAGGCGCTCGTACTCCGCCTTCACGTCGTCGACGGCGAACTGGGCCAGCGGGATGCCGTCCTCGACGAGCGCGTCGCGGTAGGTCTTGACGGCCGGGTGGCCGGCGGGCTCCAGGAGGAGTTCGACGCCGCCGGGCTCGTCGGGCGAGACCACGGTCAGCCACCGGTCCTGCTCCCCGACCGGCACATCGTGCTTCTTCACGAAACCGAGGACCTCGGTGTAGAAGCGCAGGGCCCTGGCCTGGTCCTCGACGAAAACACTGGTCAGGTGGATCTTCATGGGTTGCTCTCTTCCGGTGGGGACGTGTCGGGCACGAGCCATCGCTCGGTGATCCGCCGCAGCGGGGCCGTGTTCAGCTCGTGGAACTTGTAGCGGCCCTCCCGCCTGGTCTCGACGAGCCCGGCCGCCTCCAGCACGGCCAGGTGCTGGGAGATCGCCTGGCGCGAGATACCGAGCCGGTGCTTCATGCTCAGTCGCGAACAGATCTCGAACAGTGTCTGTCCTGACTTCTCGGAAAGCTCGTCGAGGATGGTACGGCGAGTGGGGTCGGCCAAAGCTTTGAAGAGGTCGAAGAGGTCGTCGGCCACGGCACCAGGATAGGCAAGTAATCACTTGCCTATCAAGTCGGGTGCGGCGTGCTACCGGACCGCGGTCGCGACCTCCCAGGCGAACCCGTCCGGATCGGTGAAGGCACTGTCGCCGCCGCCGATCGTGAGCCCATGCGATCCGGTGCCCTCGGGAGAGACCCCGGCGTCCTTGGCGAGGGCGCGACGACCGTAGAGCGCCAGCTTGATGGAGTTCGACGGTGTTTCGAACTCGACGTACTTGCGCCCGAAGCTCTTGCCCACGGTGAGGCCGCGAGCGACGTAGAACTTCTTGGTCGCCACGACGTCCTCGACGCCCAGCAGGAGTACGAACCGGTCGATCTGCCGGGTGGCCGGGCCGGTGTCCTTCTTCGCGGAGGTCGCGATCTTCCAGAGCGCCCCGTCGGGGGCGCGTACGACACCGCCGTAACCCCAGAAGGACTTCGTGGCCGGCTTCACCACCGACGCCCCGGCAGCCACCGCCGCGTCGATGAAGCCGTTGACGGTGCCCGGCTGGGACACGGTGAGCGACAGGGTGAAGCCGCGGAAGCCGGTGGCGGGAGTCTCCGACGCCCGTACTCGAACCTGGCTGCCCAGGCCGAAGGCGGCGTCGTAGAAGCGGGTGGCGGCGGCGGGGTCGTTCGCGCCGAGGGTGACGGAGTCGATGAAGGTCATGCAACGAAGGTATGGGCGGCCCCGACCCACGTGCTTCTCCGATCCTGACCGCTTCGCGCGGCCCGTCACCGAGTTCGCGCGGCCCGTCACCGAAACCGAGGCCGGCGTTCTTCCGCGGACCGCCGAACGCGACCCCGACCGAATATTCGCGTGCTCCGCACGGGACCACGCGTTACCTTCGTCGGCATGAACGTCATCGGCCGAAACATCTTCGCGACCGCGCGAGCGACCAGCTCGCCGGTTGCCGCCGCCTGACCTTCTCCTCTCCCCACCGGCGACCGGAAACGGCCCCGTCGGTGGTTCTTTGTGACGTTCCGGCGTCCTCACCTCTGAGTGACGACCACGCGGTCCCGTTGTCCGGTGCCTCTCCCGCTGCGACGCGAAGGAGTCACCCTCATGAACACAGAGAGCATCGTCCGCACGTTCGTCGAGTACTACGAGGAACACGGTCATCGCCGGATCAGCGGATCGACACTGCTGCCGCCGCCCGGCGACCCCGTGCTGTTCACCACCTCCGGCATGCACCCCATCACCCCGTATCTGGAGGGCCGCCCTCACCCACTGGGCCGGCGGCTGGTCAACGTACAGCGCTGTCTGCGCACCACGGACCTGGAGGAGGTCGGCGACAGCACCCACCTGACGGTCTTCGAGATGCTCGGCACCTGGTCACTGGGCGACTACGGGGGCTCGCGGAGTCTCGACTGGGGTTACCGGCTGCTCACCGAGGGGCTGGGTGTCGATCCGGGCCTGCTGCACGCCACCGTCTACGGCGGCGACGACCAGGTCGGACCGGACACCGCCTCTCTGCGCCAGTGGCAGGAGCGCGGCGTGCCCGTGGAACTCACGGTGGAGGACAACTGGTGGTCGAACGGGCCGACCGGCCCCTGTGGGCCCGACTCGGAGATCTTCCTGTGGAGCGGTGACACCCCACCCCGCTCGACGCCCACCCGCGACGATCGCTGGGTCGAGGTGTGGAACCACGTGATGATGCGCCACCGTCGCCTCGCCGACGGCCGCCTCGTGCCGCTGCCCCAGCGCAACATCGACACCGGGCTGGGCCTGGAGCGCCTCGCCTCGCTGCTGCAGGGCAAGTCGTCGGTGTTCGAGTGCGATGTCTTCGACCCCTGGCGGCATCTCGTGCCGTCCCTGTGGCCACTGGACGAACCGTCGCGCCGCCTGGTCTACGACCACCTCCGCTCGGCCGTCGTGATCATCGGCGACGGGGTCCGCCCGGCCAACACGGGACGGGGTTACGTGCTGCGGCGCCTGGTACGACGGGTGCTCACCGTGCTGTGGCGGGACGATCCCTCGCGCGGTCTCGGAGACCTGCCGGACGAGCTGGTCTCGCACACCCTCGACCACTTCCGGCAGGAGGAGGATCCCGGCCACGTACGACGGGTCCTGCTGGAGGAGGAGCACCGGTTCGGTCGGCTCATGGAACGCGGCCGTAAGGTGCTGGCCCGGCCCCGCTTCCGGGGCCCGCTGGGAGATGAGGATTTCCACTACCTGCACGACACCCACGGTCTGCCGCGCGACCTGGTGGTGATCCTGCGCCAGGAGTGACGGCTCGCGGGGCCCTGGCGGTTCGATGTCAGTGGCCCCGCGTACGGTCTGCGCATGGCTGACCGGAACCCTTCCCTGAACTCGGTGCACGACTTCTCGACCTGGGCACCCGTACTGCGGCTCCTGCGCGACGGCAGCACGCGAGAGGTGACCGCGTCCTCGCCGCTGCGCGTGACGGGACGCATCGGCCGACAGGGTTGGAGCCTGCCTCCGCGACGACAGGCGCCCCCAAGCGGGCGGGCCGCCCAGGCAGCGGACATGCGGGACGAGACGGAGGCGGTGGAGCGTGTGCGGCACGCACTCGCGGACGCCGGCATCGACGAGATCTCGTTCACGACGAAGATAGTGCCGACCGGGGAGACCGCGATCCGCCTGCTGGCGCGCAGTCCCGCCACGGAGTCCGGACTCGGCCCGCATCCGGGGGCGCTCCTCCTGGTCGAGGGCGCCGTTCCGCAGCCTTGGCGCTGTCTACCCGACCCGGTGCCCGGCGCGGTGCCGGCCGCTTCCGCGGACCCGGCGCTGCTGGAGCGGACACTCCGTGAGCGGTTGCCCGACGCCGTCGGCGCGACCGAGACGGAGATCGCACGTGCCGAAGCGCGCCTCGGCGTCACCCTGCCCGAGGAGCTCAAGGCGCTCTACCGGGTGACACGGTCCCGGTGGGAGGACTGGGGCGACGACCATGCGGCACCAGCGCGGGAATGCGCCGCGGTCGGCTGCGAACTCTTCCCGTTGGACGACGTGTACATCGCCGACGCGTCGTCCCGCCATTGTTCTTGGGCGTTCGCGGCGATGGAGGCGGTCGTCACTCCGCCCCACGCTGCCGTGCAGGGCCTGGTCGGTTCACCCGGCTGGCTCGTCTTCGGGGACAACGGAGGTGGCGACCGGCTGGCTGTCGACCTGACGCCCGGCCCGCGCGGACACCTCGGACAGGTCATCATGATCGGCCACGAGGAGAACGTCGGTGCCTCATTGGTCGCGGACTCGCTCACCGACCTGGTGATGGACCGGCTCGGCGAGCCTCGTGACGGCTCGTACGAAGACCGGCCGCCGGCCGTCGCCCACGTCAACATCCGAAGCCTGCCCAGCATCGAGGCCGCCGCGCACCCCGGCCTGGAGGTGCTGTCCATCGGCGTGTGGGACGCCGAGCCGCTCAGCCTCGCCCCGGTCATCGGACTGCCCCGGCTGAGGACCCTCGTCGCCTATCCCGGTACGCTCGCCGATCCGCTGGAAGTCGCCGAACTCACCGCACTGGAGTACCTGGAGATCGGCCCGGAGGAATGGCGCGTCCTCCTGGACGCGGGCGCCGTCCCGCGCGGTCTGTCGGCCGCCGCCGTCAAGGTGCACGGTGACCAGGACGTGGCGCCCGTCAGGGCCGTCGTCAACGAACTCCTGGCCATCTGGGGCCGGCCCCCGATCATCCAGACCGTCCTCCGGGGTGACCTCGGCCCCATGCCGTAGCAGGCGGAGCGCCTGATACAAGCGGAGACGTCACGTGTCTCGGCAGCGGCCTCCCCGCCGTGGACGGACCATCACCGGGGCGGCGCCGGCGGGGCCCCCAGGTCCTGCGACCGCATCAGCCGCAGGAACGCCCTCACCCCGCTGATGATCTCCTCGTTCGTCGTCAGCCGGTTCACCGTGGTCTCGAACTCCCTGCCGAGGGCGGTGATCCTGCGGTCGGCGTCATCGGCGCGCGCGTAGACCGAGGCGGTCAGCGCGTCCATGGCCCGCCGCAGCTCGGCGAGAGCGCGATACTGCTCTTCCGTCTTTCCCCGCAGCACCTCCGCGCCCCGTCCACCTCGCCCTGGAGCCGCACCACGTCGTCCCGCGGATACGTCACGTCCCGCAACGGTGTCCCGAGCCGCCGCCGTACTTGCCCGAACCACGCGCCCGCGGGCCGGAAGACCGTGCTGAGCAGGAGGAACCCGGCGATCCAGTACCCGAGGCTCTCCTCCGTCGCGCTCGCGACGGCCAGCACCGCCCCCGCGGTGACCAGGTGCCCCGCCACAGCCGTCCGCAACATGATCCGGGCGATCCGGGACGCCTCCGTGTCGCGCACGGGCGACACAGTGATTCCCCTCTCCCGGCTGATCGTGACCTCGGCCAGCACCGAGTGCGCCCGGAAGTACATGTTCCACGGCAGGGTGAGCAGCACCAGCGACCACAGCCTCGTACTCATGCCCCGGGGATCCCAGGAATCCGATGGCGTGCAGCCGCGTTCGACCCACTGACACTCTTTCGCCCCTGCTTCGTACAGGAGACGCTCGTATGCCAGAGCTGGAGATCGACGCCGTCGTGTTCGATGTGCTCGGCACTCTCGTCGACGAACCCGGCGGTATCCGCGCCGGCATCCGTGCGCTCGCCCCGTCTCTCGACGCCTCCGGGGTCGAACAGCTTCTCTCGCTGTGGCAGCGGCACGTCGACCGCGAGCAACGTCGCGTCGTCGCCGGTGCCCGCCCCTACCTCACGAGCGACCTCCTCGACCTGGAGGCCGCCCGGCTCGTCGCCGACGCCGTCGGTGTCGGCGACGAGCCGGCCGTGGCGACGCTGGCCCTGTCCGGTCGCAGGCTCGCGCCGTGGCCCGACTCCGTGGCGGGGCTCGCCCGACTCGCCGAACGGTTCCCGCTGATCGGGCTCTCCAACGCCGGCCGGGCGGCGCTGCTGGAAATCAACGCCCACGCCGGACTGCGCTGGCACCAGGCCCTGTCCGCCGAAGACGCCCGGACGTACAAGCCGGACCCGGCGGTCTACCAACTGGCCGTCACCGTTTCCGGACGACCGCCGGAGCGGCTCCTGATGGTCGCGGCCCACCCCTGGGACCTACGCGCGGCACAGGACCTCGGCCTGCGCACCGCCTACGTCGCCCGTCCCGTCGGCGAACCGCCCGCGTCCTCGGACCGCTTCGACCTGCACGCCGACGGCCTCGCCGGCCTGGCCGACCTGCTCGACCACACCCAGGGGCACGTTCGGCGGGGCATGCGGTCGTAGAATTCGCCTGTTCCGCGGCCGGCCGGTCGCGACCGGTCGGGAGGTTCCCAAGAACGGGCTCTTCGGCAGGACAGAACAGGCCTGACGACCCAATCGACCGCCAGACGCAAGGAGTTGGCCATGGCCCCACAGGACGCACACGGGGCCCAGGCCGCGCAGGACACGGCCCAGCGATTGCGGACGATCAGCGACGAGCTGGCGGACCGCTTCTACGAGCGTGCCGACGTGGTACGGACCCTGGTCGTGACGCTGCTGGCCGGGCAGCACTCGTTGGTACTCGGCCCGCCCGGAACGGCGAAGTCCGAGATGGCCCGGGAACTCACCGGCAGGATCGAGGGTGCGTCCTACTGGGAGATCCTCCTGTCGAAGTTCACCGCGCCGACGCGGATGTTCGGCCCCATCGACGTCGCCGCGCTGGCCCGCGGCGAGTACCGCCAGGTCTACGACGGCCGCGCCACGACCGCGCACGTCGCGTTCATCGACGAGATCTTCAAGTGTTCCACGGCGGCACTCAACGAGACGCTGGGCTATCTGAACGAGCGGATCTACCATCCCGAGAGCGGCGGCGAACCGATCCGCTGCCCCCTGATCGGAGCCATCACCGCGAGCAACGAACTGCCCGGCGGAGAGGATTCGGCCGCGATCTACGACCGGCTGCTGGTGCGGGTCGAGGTCAAGTACCTGGAAGACCCCTCGAACTTCGCCTCGCTGGTCCGCTCCGCCGTCAGCCGCCCGGCGGCCCCGGCACGCACAACGGTCGAACTGGCCGCGTTGCAGCACGCCGTGGTCGAAGCCGTCCCGGCCGTGGACGTCCCCGACGCGATCGTGGACGCGGTGTGCACGCTGCGGGCCGCGCTGCGCCGCAAGGAACTCGTAGCCTCCGATCGCCGCTGGCGGCAGGCCGTGGGCCTGCTCCAGGCGTCCGCGTACCTCGACGGCCGCCCGGCGGTCGCCGAGACCGACCTGTCGGTGCTGACTCACGTGCTCTGGAACTCCCCGGCCGAACGTCCGGCCGTCGAACGCGAGGTGCTGCACCTGGTCAACCCCGACGCCAAGGAGGCGCTCGACCTCGCCGACACCATCGACGAGCTGGAGGCCCAGCTCGACGCCATGGCCGGGCAGTCCCGCGAGGCACTGAGCGAGTGGGTCATCAAGAAGGCCCACAACCAGCTCGCCATGGCGGGGCGGCAGTTGGAGAAGCTGCGCGAGGAGGCGGCGAGCGCCGGCCGCTCCACCGCCGCGATCGACCGGGTCACCGGCCGCCGGCGAGCCGTACGCGCCCGCGTCCTCACCGAGGCCCTCGGCGTGGACGCGAGCACGGTGCAGGGCCAGCTCTGAACACCGGGGCCGACGGAGATCATGGACACGACACCGAGCAAACTCGACGAATGGGCAAACCGGGCCGAGAAGTGGCTGGTCATGTCCTCCGCCGCTCCAACGCGGCACACCACGGCCGTGGTCGCGGACCGGTTCGACCGGATGGCATGGCGCGACACCTACGAGCAGTCGACCGGACTACGCGAGCTGGCCGAGGAACTGAACGAGCGCCACGACCACACCGCCGACCTGCTGACCGACGTGTTCCTGGCCGCGTACAAGGACGGCCCGCGGTTGCGCGAGCCCGCGGAGATGGACCCCGCCCGGCTGGTCAACCACCAGGCCATCGCCTCCTTGGTGGACTCACCGGAGTTCGCGGAGCTGCACCGGGAGACGGTCGGCGACCCCTACGCCGCCGCCATGGCCGTACTCGCCCAGGCCACCGCACTGCGCCGGATGCTGGACGGCTCACGGGAGGCGCAGGAACGGGCGGAACAGGCGAAGGAGGCCCGCCAGGACGCCGACGGCGCCGCTGCCGCCGTGGGCGAGGCGCTCCAGCAGGCCGCCGCCGAGGCCGGCGAGGACGGCGCGGTGCCGGCCGCCGACGACGTACGACAGGCGATCGAGGCCGCCGAGACCGCCGACGCCGCTGCGCGGGAGGCCGCCCAGGGCGCCGCGCAGGCCCTCGCGGTCGCGGTTCCCGGCATCCGCTCCGCCGCACGGAACGCGGCTTCGCTGGCCGCCGAGTCCGCGCGGGAGGAGGCCGCGCTGATGCGGGCGTGGGGTGTGGGCCCCGGCGAGCTGGAGCGGATGCCGTTCGGCCGGCGCGCCCGGCTCGCCGAGCGGCTGCGCACCGGCCGTCTCGCACAGTGGGCCGAGCTGATCGGCCGCTTCCGGCAGATGGCCGACGGTGAGCGCGCCCGCAAGGTGGAGAACGCCACCGGCGAGCTGGTCGGCGTCACACTCGGCGACGACCTCTCCCGCGTCCTCCCCTCCGAACTGGTCAACCTCGGCCTGCCCGAGCTGCGTGCGGTCTTCGCCGCGCGGTACGCCGCGGGGGAGCTGATGCTCTACGACAGCCAGGGAGAGCAGACCACCGGCCAGGGCGCCATCATCGCGTGCGTGGACACCTCGCACTCCATGTACGAGGCGGGACCCGGTGGAATCACCCGGGAGGCGTGGTCCAAGGCGTGCGCCCTGGCCCTGCTGGATCAGGCCCGCCATGCGGGGCGTGACTTCGTCGGCATCCTGTTCGCCGCGGCCGACAGGCTCCAGGTCTTCCGCTTCCCGGCCGACCGGTCCGACGACGTCGCACAGGTCATCGAATTCGCGGAGACCTTCCTCGGCGGCGGCACCAGTTACCAGAGGCCGCTGACCGCGGCCCGCGAACTGCTGGAGGAGGAGTTCGACGACGCCGCCCGCAGGCGCGGCGACATCGTGATGCTCACCGACGACGACTGCGGCGTCACCGAGGAGTGGATGCGCGGCTGGAACGACGCCAAGCGCCTGCTGGGCTTCCGCGTCTTCGGCGTGGCCATCGGCGCCCCACGCGTCGCCGAGGCCGACTCGGTCCTCGACGCCCTGTGTGACAACCTGCGTTCCATCGAGGACCTCACCGACGTCCAGGCCGCCGCCGACCTCTTCCGTGTGATCTGACGAGGAGTCGCACCTCCGCGCGCGCACGACGTCGACCTCGTTGCGGCCATCGGAACGCCGCGGGACACGGGTTCCGACGCTGCGGGCCCTACTCGAGGAACTTGAGGCTCCAGCCGGTGTCGAACCCGCTCCCCCGCGCCCTCAACGTCGGCACGGCGACGACGCCGGGGCGTGCCGCACGAGGGAACACTTGGCCACACGTTCGCCTCTGGCAATCCTTTGGCCGGCTCTTCGCCCTGACCGGGCCGCGGCACGTCTCCCCCATCTACAACTCGGTGTACCAGGCGGGACGGACGTCATGAGACCGCTCGGAACCACCCCTTTCGCGGTGCGGTTGAGTCTCCCATGGGGGGAGACGCACTGCTGGGTCGGCTGGACGGGTCCTGGCGGGCTGGGCCCGCGGCAGAGCGAGGGCGACGGCTCGCGGAAACTGACGCCGGTCGGCCGACCGCTCGTGGCCGAAGAACGACGTACGCCCAGGGGTACCGCCTTGACTGGTGACTCGCCGACCCCCATATTCACCAACACCCCGTCGCTCACTCCCATTCGAGGTGACCAGTGAGAAGCCTCAGAGCCTGGGCTGCCCTGTACGCAGCCACTGCCCTCGTCCTTCTCACCACGGCCCTGAGCCCCGCCTCCCCCTCCACGGCAGCCGCCTCCCCACCGGGCAAGCCGGCCTTCGCCACCCACCCCGCCAAGGCAGCGCTCGCCCGGCTGTTGCCGCGCCACGTCTCGCAGTTCAGCCTCGTTCCGGTGAGTCGCCCGGCGTCCGGGGACTACTTCAGCGTCTCCGGCCGCGCGGGCCACGTACGCGTGCAGGGCACCAGTCCCGCCGTGATCCTCAGCGGCGTCAACTGGTACCTCAAGTACACGGCCAAGGTGGACATCGGTTGGCCCGGGCGGAGCGCGGCGAGGCTGCCCCGCACGCTGCCCGCACCCACGGACACCATCCGCAAGCACGCTTCGGTCCCGCACCGCTTCGCGCTCAACGACACCGACGACGGCTATTCCGGCGCCTACCGCGACTGGGCGTCCTACGAGAAGCAGATCGACCTCCTCGCCCTGCACGGTGTGAACGAGGTCTTCGTCCAGATGGGCGCCGACGCCGTCTACTACGAGACGCTCCAGGAGTTCGGCTACTCCGAGGAGGAGCTCAGATCCTGGATCCCCGGTCCGGCGCACCAGCCGTGGTGGCTGATGCAGAACATGTCCGGCTTCGGCGGCCCCGTCTCCGAGCGACTCATCCAGCAGCGGGCAGACCTCGGCCGCAGGATCGCGAACCGGCTGCGCGGGCTCGGTATGACTCCCGTGCTGCCTGGCTACTACGGCACCGTGCCCCCGGGGTTCACGGAGCGCAACCCCACCGGACCGGTCGTTCCGCAGGGAGACTGGGTCGGATTCGAGCGGCCCGACTGGCTCGACCCGCGCAGCGAGGCGTTCCCCAGGGTCGCCGCCTCGTTCTACCGCCACCAGCGTGAGCTGTTCGGCGAGTCCACCATGTACAAGATGGATCTCCTGCACGAGGGCGGGCGGCCGGGGGACGTGCCTGTCCGGGACGCGGCCCAAGCGGTGATGAACGCGCTCCAGACCGCGCGCCCAGGCGCTGTGTGGACCCTGATCGGCTGGCAGAACAATCCCTCGACGCAGATCATCGACGCCGTCGACAAGAGCAAGCTGCTCATCGTCGACGGGCTGTCCGACCGCTACAACGGCCTCGACCGAGAAGCCACCTGGCACGGCGCGCCCTACGCGTTCGGTACGATCCCCAACTTCGGCGGTCACACCACTGTCGGCGCCAACACCGCCGTCTGGGCCGAGCGTTTCGACCAGTGGCGCACCAAGCCCGGCAGCTCACTCTCGGGCATCGCCTATATGCCGGAAGGCACCGGCGGCAACCCGGTCGCCTACGAGCTGTTCACCGAACTGGCCTGGCGTACGGGCCCGCTGGACCACCGAGCATGGTTCGACGAGTACGCGGAGCGCCGCTACGGCGGTGCCGACCCGCATGCCGCCCGCGCGTGGGAGCTGCTGCGCAGTGGCCCGTACAGCACACCGTCCGGCACCTGGAGCGAGTCCCAGGACAGCCTCTTCACCGCCCGCCCCCGGCTGACGGCCACCACGGCGGCCAGCTGGAGTCCCGGTGCGATGCGTTACGACCCGAGCACGGTGCACCGGGCGCTGGCCGAGCTGCTGAAGGTCGCACCGGCACTGCGTACCACCGACGCCTACCGCTTCGACCTGGTCGACGTCGCCCGTCAGGCCCTGGCCAACCGCAGCCGGGCCCTGCTCCCGCAGATCAAGGCCGCCTACGACGCCAAGGACCTGCCCCGTTTCCGTGAGCGGGCCGCCGAGTGGAAGAGCGACCTGGCCCTGCTGGACCGGCTGCTCGCCACCGACACCCGGTTCCTCCTCGGCCCGTGGCTGGAGGACGCCAAGTCCTGGGGCCGCACGAAGGCGGAGAGGGCCGCTGCCGAGTTCGACGCCCGCTCGATCCTCACCACCTGGGGCCACCGCTCCGGCAGCGACTCGGGTGGCCTGCGGGACTACGCGAACCGGGAGTGGTCCGGGCTGGTCTCCGACTTCTACGCGATGCGCTGGACGACGTACCTCGACTCCCTCGACACCGCGCTGGCCACCGGCCGGGCGCCCGTGGCCATCGACTGGTTCGCGCTCGAGAACTCCTGGAACCAGCAGCGCGACAGCTACCCCGTCCGAGCGTCGGGCGATCCCGTGGTTATGGCCACCGCGGTCCTCGATGCCCTGCCCACTCCTGCTCCGGCCGGGCCACCGGCCGGGGCCGGGTCGGCCGGTGGCAACTCCTGACGGGACCCTCCCCGTCCTCGGACGGCCGATTCACCGATCCACTCCGCCGTTTGGTCGACCGACTCGAGAGGCTGGGAGGCTGCAGTGAAACAGGTGGGCAACAGACGTGTCGGTGTCGTGGTGGCCGTGCTGAGCGGTCTGGCCCTGGCAGCGGCGACATCGACGACCGCGCACGCCGCCGACCGGCCCGACGACCGGCCCGACGCCATCGCGCACCGCGGCTCGTCGGGCATGGCACCGGAGAACACCGCAGCCGCCATCGACCTCGCCGTCGACCAACGCGCCG
>NZ_JBHYOB010000040.1:0-22696 GCF_042744565.1 Streptomyces sp. NPDC058812 | reverse complement strand
GTGGCCAGCACGATCGTGCCCTTGCCGTCGTCGTCGGTCTTCTCCATGTGCGGCTCCAGGTGGGCCACCGCGGTCTTCATCACCTCGGCGGACTGGAGCACGAACGGCAGCTGCATCTGGCCGGAGCCGAACAGCTCACCGACCACCTTCATGCCGTCCAGCAGCGTCTCGTTGACGATGTCCAACGCCGGACGCTCCGTCAGCGCCTCGTCCAGGTCGGCCTCCAGGCCGTTCTTCTCGCCGTCGATGATGCGGCGCTTGAGGCGCTCATCCAGCGGGAGGGCGGCCAGCTCGTCGGCCTTCGACGCCCGCAGCGACTTGGCCGTGGCGCCCTCGAACAGCGCCATCAGCTTCTGCAGCGGGTCATAGCCTTCGCGGCGGCGGTCGTAGATCAGATCCAGGGCAGTGGTCACCTGCTCCTCGTCGAACCGCGCGATCGGCAGAATCTTCGAGGCGTGCACGATCGCCGAGTCCAGGCCCGCCTTCACGCACTCGTCCAGGAACACGGAGTTGAGCAGGATCCGGGCGGCCGGATTGAGACCGAACGAGATGTTCGACAGGCCCAGGGTGGTCTGCACATCCGGGTGGCGGCGCTTGAGCTCCCGGATGCCCTCGATGGTCGCCACGCCGTCACCCCGGGACTCCTCCTGGCCGGTGCAGATCGTGAAGGTCAGGCAGTCGACGAGGATGTCCGACTCGTGAATGCCCCAGTTCCCGGTCAGGTCACCGATCAGCCGCTCGGCGATCTCCACCTTCTTCTCCGCGGTGCGGGCCTGGCCCTCCTCGTCGATGGTCAGCGCGATCAACGCCGCCCCGTGCTCCCGCGCCAGCCGGGTCACCTTCGCGAAACGGGACTCGGGACCCGCACCGTCCTCGTAGTTCACCGAGTTGATCACCGCCCGGCCACCGAGCTTCTCCAGCCCGGCCCGCAACACCTCGACCTCCGTGGAGTCCAGCACGACCGGCAGCGTCGACGCGGTCGCGAACCGCCCCGCCAGCTCCTCCATGTCCGCCACCCCGTCACGACCCACATAGTCCACGCACAAATCCAGCATGTGCGCGCCCTCACGGATCTGATCCCGGGCCATCTCCACACAGTCGTCCCAGCGGCCCTCCAGCATCGCCTCACGGAACTTCCTCGACCCGTTGGCGTTCGTCCGCTCACCGATCGCGAGGTAGGAGGTGTCCTGCCGGAACGGCACACTCTGATACAGGGAAGCCGCGCCCGGCTCCGGCCGCGGGTCACGGGCGGTCGGCGCGGTGCCGCGGACCCGCTCCACGACCTGGCGCAGGTGCTCGGGCGTGGTGCCGCAGCAGCCGCCGACCAGGGACAGCCCGTACTCGCGCACGAACGTCTCCTGCGCGTCCGCCAGCTCCGGCGCGGTCAGCGGATAGTGCGCGCCGTCCTTGCCCAGCACCGGCAGACCGGCGTTGGGCATGCACGACAGCGGGACGCGCGAGTGCCGGGCGAGGTAGCGCAGGTGCTCGCTCATCTCCGCCGGACCGGTCGCGCAGTTCAGGCCGATCATGTCGATACCCAGCGGCTCCAGCGCGGTCAGCGCCGCACCGATCTCCGAGCCCAGCAGCATCGTCCCCGTCGTCTCCACCGTCACCGAGCAGATCACCGGCACGTCCAGTCCCAGGGCGTCCAGCGCGCGCCGGGCACCCAGCACCGACGCCTTCGTCTGCAGCAGGTCCTGCGTCGTCTCCACGAGCAGCGCGTCCGCGCCGCCGGCGACCAGGCCCTCGGCGTTGCGCTGATAGGCGTCACGCAGCACGGCGTACGGGGCATGACCCAGGGTGGGCAGCTTCGTACCCGGACCCATGGAACCCAGCACCCAGCGCTGCCGACCGTCCCGCGCGGCGAACCCGTCGGCCACCTCACGGGCCACCCGCGCACCGGCCTCCGACAGCTCATACACACGCTCGGGAATGTCGTACTCACCCAGCGCCGAGTGATTCGCACCGAAGGTGTTCGTCTCCACACAGTCCACACCCGCCGCGAAGTACTCCTCGTGCACCGAACGCACGATGTCGGGCCGGGTCAGATTCAAAACCTCGTTACAGCCCTCCAACTGCTGGAAGTCCTCCAGCGTCGGATTCTGCGCCTGCAACATGGTGCCCATCGCACCGTCGGCCACCACCACACGGGTGGCAAGTGCCTCACGGAGGGCGGACACACGGGTCCGGGTGTCGGCGGACGGGGTGGACGGCGACGAGGCCATGAAAGGGCTCCCTAGGATGCGACGGCTGTCGGCTTTGCGCTGCCCGGTGCCGTCCGCAGGGACGTCCCGGGGGAGAACGCACGCCGCCAGGGTAGCCGGGACCGAGGGCTGATGGTCGGGGCGTCCACGAGACGGACGAGTATGGCGGGGCGGATGCCCGCCGAAGGGGTGAACATCCCGACCCCGGGACGGGCAAGGAACGGGCCCGGGGCGGTCCAGGGGCGGGCCAGGGACGGGCCGGGAGCGGTCCGGAGGCGGTCGGCGGGCCGCTGATGAGGGGGCCGGGGGCCGCTGATGGGAGGGTCCGGGACGCAGGTCCGGGTCATCAGGACGTGGCCGGAGTGCAACAGTTGCCCGCCGACCATTAGCGGGAGGTCGGCATCGACCGGTAGTGTTCGACATTGCCGAACGGCGTCAGCGACGCCGAGTCGGCAGTCGAAGGGGACGGAGGCAGTACGTCGATGGCACGGAACATCCAGTCGCTCGAACGGGCGGCCGCGATGCTGCGCCTGCTCGCGGGCGGCGAGCGGCGGCTCGGCCTATCGGACATCGCCTCGTCGCTGGGTCTGGCCAAAGGCACCGCCCACGGCATCCTGCGCACCCTCCAGCAGGAGGGCTTCGTCGAGCAGGACGACACCTCCGGGCGCTATCAGCTGGGCGCCGAGCTGCTGCGCCTGGGCACGACCTATCTCGACGTGCACGAGCTGCGGGCACGCGCCCTGGTGTGGACGGACGACCTGGCGCGCTCCAGCGGCGAGAGCGTGCACCTCGGCGTCCTGCACCAGCAGGGCGTCCTGATCGTGCACCACGTCTTCCGGCCCGACGACAGCCGGCAGGTGCTGGAGATCGGGGCCATGCAGCCGCTGCACTCCACGGCGCTGGGCAAGGTGCTGTCGGCCTACGACCCGGTCGCGCACAGCGAGGCCCTGGAGGCCGACCGCAAGGCGTACACGGACCGGACCGTCTGCGAGCCGGACAGGTTCGAGCACATCCTGGACATCACACGCGCGCGTGGCTACGCGGCCGACGTCGAGGAGACCTGGGAGGGCATCGCCTCCATCGCCGCCCCGATCCACGACCGCAGGCGCATGCCGGTCGGCGCGGTCGGCATCACCGGGGCCGTGGAACGGCTGTGCCGGGACGGCGAGCTGCGGCCCGAGCTGGTCGCGGCGGTACGGGACTGCGCCCGCGCGGTGTCGCGGGACCTGGGCGCCGGGCGGTTCTAGGGCACGCGGGCACGAGTCGGAAAGCCGAAGGCCGGGACGCCGAACGCGTTCCGGCCTTCCGCGTTCCCCGGCAGCCCCCCGGCAGGACACGCCGCGCCCGAAGATCGATAACTCACGACGATCAATAACGATCGTGCTTTCGATTACAGAGCTCTTGACGCATGCGCGACGCCGAAGCGAGACTCGCGTCCATCGGTCGGCATTGTCGAACACCTACCGGCAATACGCGTTAGAGTGTGACAACGCCAAGGGCCGCCATCGCTCTCACACCGAGGGCGCCGGAACACCCGGAGGGACCCGGGGTTCGGCTTCCCCTGGACGAAGGACAAAGGAGTCGCGGGTGTCCAGCTCCGACATCTTCATCGGCGAGACCATCGGTACCGCCATACTCATCCTGCTCGGCGGCGGGGTCGTCGCCGCCGTGACGCTCAAGGCCTCCAAGGCCCGCAACGCCGGCTGGCTCGCCATCGCCTTCGGCTGGGGCTTCGCCGTCATGACGGGGGCGTACATCTCGGGCCCGGTGTCCGGCGCCCACCTCAACCCCGCCGTGACGGTCGGCATCGCGATCAAGGACGGCGAGTGGGGCAACGTCCCCATCTACTTCGCCGGACAGATCCTCGGCGCCATGATCGGTGCGACCCTGGTCTGGGTCGCCTACTACGGCCAGTTCCAGGCTCACCTCACCGACCGGGAGATCGTCGGCGGTCCGGGCGCGCAGGACACCACGGCCAAGGCCGTCCAGGCCCAGGAGAAGGGCGCCGGCCCCGTGCTGGGCATCTTCTCCACCGGCCCAGAGGTTCGGAACGCGGCGCAGAACCTCGCGACGGAGATCATCGGCACCTTCGTCCTGCTGCTCGCCATCCTCACCCAGGGACTGAACGACGAGGGCAACGGCCTCGGCGTCCTGGGATACCTGATCACCGGATTCGTGGTGGTCTCGATCGGTCTGTCCCTCGGTGGCCCGACCGGCTACGCGATCAACCCGGCCCGTGACCTCGGCCCGCGCATCGTGCACGCCCTGCTACCCCTGCCCAACAAGGGCGGCTCCGACTGGTCCTACGCCTGGGTCCCGATCGTCGGTCCGCTGATCGGCGGTGCACTCGCCGCAGGTGTCTACAACGTCGCGTTCGCCTGAGCGGGCATCCGCTCGGCCATCATCGAGCCGCAGAACACGCGCCGTACGCACCGGCCACCACACCACGGAAACCCAGGAGCACACTGTGACCGACGCTCACACCGCAGGCCCCTTCATCGCCGCGATCGACCAGGGCACAACCTCTTCCCGCTGCATCGTCTTCGACCGCGACGGGCGCATCGTCTCCGTCGACCAGAAGGAGCACGAGCAGATCTTCCCCAAGCCGGGCTGGGTCGAGCACGACGCCACCGAGATCTGGACCAACGTCCAGGAGGTCGTCGCCGGGGCGGTCGAGAAGGCCGGGATCACCCGCGACGACATCAAGGCCATCGGCATCACCAACCAGCGCGAGACCACCCTCGTCTGGGACAAGAACACCGGTGAGCCCGTCCACAACGCCATCGTCTGGCAGGACACCCGCACCGACGCCCTCTGCCGGGAGCTGGGCCGCAACGTCGGCCAGGACCGCTTCCGCCGCGAGACCGGCCTCCCCCTCGCCTCCTACTTCGCCGGCCCCAAGGCCCGCTGGCTGCTCGACAACGTCGACGGCCTGCGCGAGCGCGCCGAGGCGGGCGACCTGCTCTTCGGCACCATGGACACCTGGGTCATCTGGAACCTGACCGGCGGGGTGAACGGCGGCAAGCACGTCACCGACGTCACCAACGCCTCCCGCACCATGCTGATGAACCTGCACACCATGCAGTGGGACGAGAAGATCGCCGAGTCGATCGGCGTGCCGACGCAGATGCTCCCCGAGATCCGCTCCTCCGCCGAGGTCTACGGCGAGATCACGGGCGGCAGGCTGGGCGAGCTGCTCGGCGGCATCCCGGTCGCCTCCGCGCTCGGCGACCAGCAGGCGGCCCTGTTCGGCCAGACCTGCTTCTCCGAGGGCGAGACCAAGTCGACGTACGGCACCGGCACCTTCATGGTGATGAACACCGGTGACAAGCTCATCAACTCCTACTCGGGCCTGCTGACCACGGTCGGCTACAAGATCGGCGACCAGGACACGGTCTACGCCTTGGAGGGCTCGATCGCCGTCACCGGCTCGCTGGTGCAGTGGATGCGCGACCAGATGGGCCTGATCTCCACCGCCGCCGAGATCGAGACCCTCGCCCTGACGGTCGAGGACAACGGCGGCGCCTACTTCGTACCGGCCTTCTCCGGCCTTTTCGCCCCGTACTGGCGCTCCGACGCCCGCGGTGTGATCGCCGGCCTCACCCGGTACGTCACCAAGGCGCACCTCGCGCGCGCCGTGCTGGAGGCCACCGCCTGGCAGACGCGGGAGATCGCGGACGCCATGACGAAGGACTCCGGCGTGGAGCTGACCGCCCTCAAGGTCGACGGCGGCATGACCTCCAACAACCTGCTGATGCAGACCCTCGCCGACTTCGTGGACGCCCCCGTGGTGCGCCCGATGGTCGCCGAGACCACCTGCCTCGGCGCCGCCTACGCCGCCGGTCTCGCCGTCGGCTTCTGGAACAGCACCGACGACCTGCGCGCCAACTGGCGGCGGGCCGCCGAGTGGACCCCCCGCATGGACGCGGAGATCCGCGACCGTGAGTACAAGAGCTGGCTCAAGGCCGTCGAGCGGACCATGGGCTGGCTCGAGGACGAGGAGTAAGAACCGCAATGACCACTCAGTCCACCCTGCAGTCCGTGCCTGCCCTGGGGACGCACCCGGCCTCCGGCTCGAACCCGAGCCGGGCCGAGACCCGGGAGCAGCTCTCCAAGGCGTCGTACGACCTTCTCGTGATCGGCGGCGGCATCCTGGGCATCTCCACCGCCTGGCACGCCGCGCAGTCCGGCCTCAGGGTGGCCGTGGTCGACGCCGGCGACTTCGCCGGCGCCACCTCCTCCGCCTCCTCCAAGCTGCTCCACGGCGGACTGCGCTACCTGCAGACCGGCGCGGTGAAGCTGGTGGCGGAGAACCACTTCGAGCGCCGTGCGGTCTCCCGCCAGGTGGCCCCCCACCTGGCGAACCCGCTCACCTTCTACCTCCCCGTGTACAAGGGCGGGCCGCACGGCGCGGCGAAGCTCGGCGCCGGTGTCTTCGCGTACTCGGCGCTGTCCGCCTTCGGCGACGGCGTCGGCCACCTGCTTTCCCCGGCCAAGGCCGCGCAGGACGTGCCGGAGCTGCGCACCGACAACCTCAAGGCCGTGGCCGTGTACGGCGACGACCAGATGAACGACGCCCGCATGGCGCTGATGACGGTCCGCGCGGCGGTCGATTCCGGTGCGGTCGTCCTCAACCACGCCGAGGTCACCGGCCTGCGCTTCACCAAGGGCCGGGTGACCGGCGCCGAGCTGAAGGACCGGCTGACCGGCGACGAGTTCGGGGTCAGCGCCCGCCTGGTGCTCAACGCCACCGGCCCCTGGGTCGACCACCTGCGCCGGATGGAGGACCCGAACGCGGCCCCGTCCATCCGCCTCTCCAAGGGCGCGCACCTGGTCCTCAAGCGCACCGCGCCCTGGAAGGCCGCGCTGGCCACCCCGATCGACAAGTACCGGATCACCTTCGCCCTCCCCTGGGAGGACATGCTGCTGCTCGGCACGACCGACGAGGAGTTCGAGGGCGACCCGGCGGACGTCGCGGTCAACGACAAGGACATAGCCCAGATCCTCGACGAGGCCGCGTTCTCCATCCGCGACCAGCAGCTCGACCGGGATCTGATCACGTACTCCTTCGCGGGTCTGCGCGTGCTGCCGGGCGGCCCCGGTGACACCGCGAAGGCCAAGCGCGAGACGGTCGTCAGCGAGGGCCGGGGCGGCATGCTGTCCGTCGCGGGCGGCAAGTGGACCACCTTCCGCCACATCGGCCGCACCGTCATGAAGAAGCTGGAGGCGCTGCCGGGCCACCCGCTGGGCGACGACTTCGAACCGATCGCGTCGCTGCCGAAGAAGCTGCCGCTGCCCGGCGTCGCCAACCCGCGCGCGGTGGCCCACCGGCTGCTGGTGGACGGCCCGGCGCCCGGCCCGCGCATGGCGGCGGACACCGCCCGGCACCTGGCCACGCACTACGGCTCGCTGGCCTTCGACATCGCCCGCCTGGCCAACGACAACCCGGAGCTGGCCGAGCGGGTCCACCCCGACGCCCCGGAGATCTGGGCGCAGGTCGTGTGGGCCCGGGACCACGAGTGGGCCGAGACGCAGGACGACGTGCTGCGCCGGCGGACCACGCTGACGATCCGCGGCCTGGCCACGGACGACGTCCGCGCGAAGGTCCAGGACCTGCTCGACAAGAAGTAGGCCCCGGCCGCCCGCCGCGTGAGGCGGCGGCTCCGCGCCGATGGAGCCGCCGCCTCACGCGTGCGCGTCGCAGGCCGCACCGACCTTCATAATGTCGAGAGACATCGGATGTCTGAGCGGCATCCCGGAGACACAGGGAGGTCGGCCGTGGCGGTCACCGACGAGGCGATCGACAAGATCAAGGGCATGATCGTCTCCGGCGCGCTGCGGCCCGGCGACCGGCTCCCCAAGGAGAGCGAGCTCGCCGCCGGCCTCGGGCTGTCCCGCAACTCCCTGCGCGAGGCCGTACGCGCCCTGTCCCTGATCCGGATCCTGGACGTGCGGCAGGGCGACGGCACCTACGTCAGCAGCCTGGATCCGCAGCTCCTGCTGGAGGCCATCGGTTTCGTCGTCGACTTCCACCGCGACGACACGGTGCTGGAGTTCCTCGCCGTGCGGCGCATCCTGGAGCCGGCCGCGACCGCGTTGGCGGCCTCCCGGATCACCGACCGGGAACTGGACGAACTGGACGGCAGGCTGGACGCCCTCGGCGACGACCCGCCGGTGGAGGAACTGGTCGCCTGCGACCTGGAATTCCACCGGGGCGTCGTGGGGGCCTCGGGCAACTCGGTGCTCTGCTCCCTCCTCGACGGTCTGTCCGGGCCCACCACCCGGGCCCGCGTCTGGCGCGGGCTCACCCAGGAGGACGCGGTCAGCCGCACCCTGTACGAGCACCGGGCGATCCTCGGCGCCCTGCGCGACCGGGACGCGGAGGCGGCGCGTTCCTGGGCGACCGTGCACATCGCGTCCGTGGAGCAGTGGCTGCGCTCCACCCTCTGACCCGGCTCCGATCCGGCGTTGGCGGCGGGTGTCCGGCCGCCGGGAACGGGGCAGTGATGCGTTCACTCCCCCGTGCAAGGGGGCTGCGGGCGGCCCCTCGGCACGCCGTAAGGTTGGGGGGTACACGAGGGCACGTCGGAAGGAGGCGCTGGGTGATCGAGCTCGAGGGGGTTCCCGAGCTGGTCGACCCGGTCATGGTGGCCGCGTTCGAGGGCTGGAACGACGCCGGCGACGCCGCCTCCACCGCGGTCGCGCATCTCGACAGGGAGTGGAAGGGCGAGGTGTTCGCGGCGCTGGACGCCGAGGACTACTACGACTTCCAGGTCAACCGCCCCACGGTGTTCATGGAAGCCGGCGTCCGCAAGATCACGTGGCCGACGACGAGACTCTCGGTGGTCCGGGTCGGCGGCGACAAGCCACGCGACCTGGTCCTCGTCCGCGGCATCGAACCGTCCATGCGCTGGCGGTCGTTCTGCAACGAGCTGCTGGGCTTCGCCCACGAGCTGGGCGTCGAGCTGGTGGTCGTCCTGGGCGCCCTGCTGGGCGACACGCCGCACACCCGTCCGGTCCCGATCAGCGGCACCACGTCGGACGCCGACCTGGCCCGGCGCATGGACCTGGAGGAGACCAAGTACGAGGGCCCCACGGGCATCGTCGGCATCCTCCAGGAGGCGTGCACGCACGCGGGTGTTCCGGCCGTCTCGCTGTGGGCCGCGGTGCCGCACTACGTGTCGCAGCCGCCGAACCCGAAGGCCACGCTGGCCCTGCTGAACCGGCTGGAGGACCTGATCGACGTGCGCATCCCGCTGGGCGAGCTGCCCGAGGACGCGCGTGCCTGGCAGGTGGGTGTGGACCAGCTGGCCGCCGAGGACAGCGAGGTCGCCGAGTACGTCCAGTCGCTGGAGGAGGCACGGGACACCGCGGAGCTGCCGGAGGCGTCGGGCGAGGCGATCGCCCGCGAGTTCGAGCGGTATCTGCGGCGCCGGGACGGCTCCGGACCGGGCGGGCCGGGTGGCCACGCCACTGCGGACGGCGGCGACGGAACCTCCGGGACGCCGTATCTGCGGGACAACCCCAGCGGCCGTACGCGCCCGCCGAGGCCGCCGAAGGCGAGCGGGGACGACGAGGAGTCGTCGGAGGACTGACGAACGGAAACAGGGGCGAACGGAAACAGGGGCACTTCCCGTCGGGAAGCGCCCCTGTTTCCGTATGCGCGCCTGCTTACAGCGCCACGCCCAGCAGCGCGTCGACCGCGCGGGAGACGACGCCGGGGGCGCCGATGTCCGTGCCGCCGCTCTCCTGCTGGAGCGCGGCCCAGCGGTCGACCGCGTCGAGCGCGGCCGGGGAGTCCAGGTCGTTCGCGAGGGCCTCGCGGATCTCCTCGACGAGCGCCTCGGCGGGCGGGCCGTCGGGCCGGGAGACGGCGGCGCGCCAGCGGTCGACCCGGGCGAGGGCGTCCTGAAGGACCTGGTCGGTCCACTCCCAGTCGGAGCGGTAGTGGTGGGCGAGCAATGTGAGCCGGATGGCGGCCGGGTCGACGCCCTCGCGGCGCAGCTGCGAGACGAAGACCAGGTTGCCCTTGGACTTGGACATCTTCTCGCCGTCGAGGCCGACCATGCCGGCGTGCACGTACGCCTTGGCCATGGGGAACTCGCCGGTGAGCGCCTGGGCGTGCGAGGCGCCCATCTCGTGGTGCGGGAAGGCCAGATCCGAGCCGCCGCCCTGGAGGTCGAAGCCCATGCCGAGGTGGTCGAGGGCGATGGCGACGCACTCGATGTGCCAGCCGGGGCGGCCGCGGCCGAGCGAGCCGCCGTCCCAGCTGGGCTCGCCCTCACGGGCCGCCATCCACAGCATCGGGTCGAGCGGGTTCTTCTTGCCCGGCCGGTCCGGGTCGCCGCCCCGCTCGGCGGAGAGCAGTCGCATGGCGGCGGCGTCGAGATGGGAGACACCGCCGAAGTGGGGGTCGGACTCGACGGAGAAGTAGGTGTCGCCCTCCAGCTCGTACGCCGCGCCCGCGTCCCGCAGCCGCTCGACGAGCGGGACGATGCCGGGTATGGCCTCCACGGCGCCTATATAGTGCCGCGGCGGCAGCATCCGCAGCGCCGTCATGTCCTCGCGGAAGAGGGCGGTCTCCTTCTCGGCGAGGGCGGTCCAGTCGACGCCGTCGCGCACGGCCCGCTCCAGCAGCGGGTCGTCGACGTCGGTGACGTTCTGGACGTAGTGAACCTGCCGCTTGTTGTCGAGCCACACGCGCTGTACGAGGTCGAACGCGTTGTAGGTCGCCGCGTGCCCCATGTGGGTGGCGTCGTACGGCGTGATGCCGCAGACATAGATGCGGGCGACGGGACCGGGGTCGAGAGTGACCAGGCCGCCGGTCGCGGTGTCGTGGATCCTCAGGTCGCGACCCTGACCAGGCAGGGCGGGGACCTCGGAAGCGGGCCAGGCATGCATGTCATGAGCGTAACCGGACGGGTGTTCCGTACACGAACCGGACCGGGCCGGATGGCCGGTAAGGCGCTCTTGCGCGAAACCGGCCGTTGTGCGTTGGGGGCGGTACCAGCTCTCTAGACCGGCGGCCAGGGGATGGCCGGCCACTCGCCGCTCGGTTCCGGATGCTTCCCGGAGGCCAGCAGCGCGTCGACACGCGCGCGCGTGGCGTCGAGTTCGGCCGGGGTGATCAGTGCGCCGAGCCGGGTCGCCAAGGTCCCGCCGTCCTTCAGGGCTTCTCTGAGGGCGTCCAGCACCGCCAGTGCCTCCCCGGTGAGCGGGTCCCCCGCCCAGCCCCACAGCAGGGTCCGCAGCTTGTTCTCGGCGTGGAAGGTCACCCCGTGGTCGATGCCGAACAGCCGTTCCTCGTTCGCGGGCAGCAGGTGGCCGCCCTTGCGGTCGGCGTTGTTGAGCACGGCGTCCAGTACGGCGAGCCGGCGCAGCCGTTCGTCGTCGGCGTGCACGAGCAGCGCGGTGCGGCCCTCGCCGACCTCGGCTAGGGCGATCGCCTTCCAGCCGGGGCCGGGCTCCTCGTCCTCCACCAGGGCCAGCAGCTCCGTCTCCGGCACCGCCTCGATCCACAGCTGGCACATGCCCTCGCCGTACGGACCGTCGCGCAGCACGGTGGGCGGTACGAGGCCCCAGCCGGTGGCCTCGGAGACCTCGTAGGCGGCGACCTCGCGCCGGGCGAGGTTGCCGTCGGGGAAGTCCCACAGGGGCCGCTCCCCGGCGACCGGCTTGTAGATGCAGGCCGCCTCGCGTCCCTCGTGCGTCACGGTGCAGTACAGCGCCGCGTTGGAGGCGTCACGGATGCGTCCGCGCACGGTCAGTTCGCCCAGGGCGAGCAACTCGGCGGCCGCCGCGTCGGTGGTCACGCTCCGCGGCGGTATCCGTTCTGGCGCGGACATACGTGTCCTTCCGGGTCGAGCGGGAGGCTGCACAGCGGGCACGGCGGCCGCCCGGCGTTGACGACATCGAGGGCGCGCTTGGCGAAGGCCCTGGCCTGCGCGCCGGTGAGGCGGACCCGGAGCATCGGTGGACCGTTCTCCTCGTCCTGGAGCAGCCGCTCCTCGGCCTCCGCCAGGTCCTCCTCGGACTCGGCGTCCAGCTCCACCAGGGCCTGCGCCTCGACGATCATGCGCTGGTCCTCGCCGTCCCAGGCCAGCGCCATGGTGCCGACCCTGAACTCCTCCTCGACGGGGGTGTGCAGCGGGGCGGTGTCGGCGGGCTCCGTGGGCGCCATGGCGGGGACGACGGTGCTGCCGCCGCTGCGCCGTACGACCTCGTCGAGGAGTTCGTCCATGCGCTCGGCGAGAGCGGCGACCTGGGTCTTCTCCAGGGCCACGCTGGTCACCCGGGAGCCTGCGGTGGCCTGGAGGAAGAACGTACGGCGCCCGGGCAGCCCGACCGTACCGGCCACGAAACGTTCCGGTTGGTCGTAGAGGAACACCTGACGGGACACGTCCTGTCTCCATGGAAGTCGGGGGAAGCGGGGAAAGCGTGAAATCGGCGGCACTGCTGCGACCGCTTCACCCTACTGCGGCCGACGATCACGGTGCGCCCGCACCACCACCGACGGGGGCCTGGTCACCAGGGGGCTCCTCGTGCGGGGCCAGGGAGGCGAAGTCACCGGTGTCGCCGAGGCGGACGAGGAACGGGCGCAGCCGGGTGTAGCGGATCGCGGTGACGGAACAGGGCTCGACGGAGATCCGCTGGAAGAGGTCGAGATGAAGGCCGAGTGCCTCCGCGACGAGGGACTTGATGATGTCGCCGTGGGAGCACATGAGGTAGACGGCGTCGGCGCCGTGGTCGCGCTCCACGCGCGCGTTCCACTCGCGCACCGCCTCGGCGGCTCGGGTCTGCATCGCGCGCATCGACTCGCCGCCGGGAAACGCCGCGGCGGAGGGGTGCGCCTGCACCACCTCCATCAGGGGCTCGTCCTTGAGCTCGGCGAGCTTGCGGCCGGACCAGTCGCCGTAGTGGCACTCCCCGATCCGTTCGTCGGTGTGCGCCCTCAGCCCGGGCCGGGCGTCGAGCAGTGGGCGGATCGTCTCCTGGCAGCGCTGCAGCGGGCTGGTGACGACCTCTGAGAGCGGCAGGGCGGCGAGCCGACCGGGCAGCGCGGCGGCCTGTGCGGCCCCGCGTTCGTCGAGGGCGACGCCGGGCGTCCAGCCGGCGAGCAGCCCCTCGGTGTTGGCGGTGGAACGTCCGTGCCTAACCAGGATCAGCGTGGGCATGCGGCCAGGGTAGGCGTACGGCGCGGTGCGAGGGTGCCGGGGCGAAGGGAGAATGCGTTCGGTGATCGTCGACTGTGCCATCTACCGGGACGGGCACCGCACGGACGGACCCGAGGACTTCTCCGACGCGCTCGGCGAGGCGCGGACCGCGGGCGGCTTCGTCTGGATCGGTCTGCACGAGCCGACGGAGGACGAGTTCGACCTGGTCACCCAGGAGTTCGGGCTGCATCCGCTGGCGGTGGAGGACGCCCTGAAGGCGCACCAGCGGCCCAAGCTGGAGGTGTACGAGGACTCGCTCTTCGCCGTCCTCAAGCCGGTGGTGTACGAGCCGGAGAGCGACGCCGTCTCCACCGACGAGCTCATGATCTTCCTGGGCGACGCGTTCGTGGTCGTCGTCCGGCACGGCGAGGGCGCCCCGCTGAAGACCGTACGGCAGCGACTGGAGCACGAGCCCGAGCTGCTCGGCAAGGGACCCACCGCGGTGCTGTACGCGATAGCGGACGCCGCCGTCGACCACTACCTGGACGTCGCCGTCGAGCTGCAGAACGACCTGGAGGAGCTGGAGGCCGAGGTCTTCTCACCGGACGGCGGCGGCTCGCGGCACACCGCGTCCCGGATCTACACCTTCAAGCGGCAGGTCCTGGAGTTCCGCCGGGCGACGGGCCCGCTGGCGCCGCCGCTGGCCCGGCTGGCCGGGACGGGGGCGTTCGGCGCCGGGGTGCCGTTCGTGAACGACAGGGCGCGGCCGTTCTTCCGGGACGTGAGCGACCACCTCACGCGCGTGAACGAGTCGGTGGAGGGCCTGGACCGGCTGGTCTCGGACATCCTGTCGGCGCATCTGGCGCAGACGAGCGTGCGGCAGAACGACGACATGCGGAAGATCTCCGCGTGGGCGGCCATGGCGGCGGTCCCCACAATGCTCGCGGGGGTCTACGGCATGAACTTCGACCACATGCCGGAGCTGCACGCGAAGTGGGGCTACCCGGCGGTGATCGTGCTGATGGCCGCTCTGGAGGTGCTGCTGTTCCGGCTGTTCAAGCGCCGGGGCTGGCTGTAGGGCCGCGGTGGCCCGCGGTCGGCCGTCAGGCGACCTCCGGGGCCGCGGCGGCGGGACCGCCGAGCGCGTCGCGCCGTTCGGGAGTCCGCAGCGTCACCATGCGGTGCCAGCCGGCCAGTCGCTCGTAGGCGTACATCGCGTGGATGCCCGCCGCGAGCATCGCCGACCTGGTCCGCGGCCAGCCGAGGAGGCGCCCCATGCGGTCCATCACCGCGAGGCTGACGTCCCGGTGGACGCGGATCTCGGCGAGCGCGCACTCGCGCAGCGTCCGCTGGATGTACCGGCCGTGTCCGGCGGCGGCGAAGCGCAGCAGTTCCTCGTGGGAGTAAGCGAGGTGGTTGTCCTCGTCGGCCGAGATCATCCGGACCGCCCGGCCCAGGTCGGGGTGGTCCGCGAAGTGCTTGAGGAGCATCGCCATCTGCTCGGCCGCGCGCTGCTCGGTGACCCTGCTGTGCGCGAGGTAGGTGATGATGTCCCGTTCCGTGAGGGGCGCGTCGGCCTTGAGCTTCTCGTGGGCGAGGCCGATGCCGTGCCGCTCCAGGAGCATGGTGTAGTCGGCCTCGGGGGGCACCGCGACGGGTTCGAGGCCACGCTTCTTCAGCAGGGCGTTGAAGATCCGTCCGTGCTTGTCCTCGTCCGCGCCGTGCCGGGTGATCTTCGGGGCGAGCGCGCGCTCGCTCTCCGGTACGAGCGCCGCGATGCGCGCGTTCTCCCAGCCGCCCTGCGCCTCGCCGCTGGCCGCGATGGAGCAGAAAAGACGGAACGACTCGTCGTTGTCGAGGATCTCCTGGAACAGGCTCTTGGCCGAAAGCATCGGTGGCACCTCTCTGCCTCTGCGGAGTTCCGCAGACTCCGCAAAGACCGAGTCAAGTGCGGGAGATGAGGGGTGGCAACAGGCACGGCGGGCAACTCAGCCGAAAGAAGGACGGCCGGGAACACGAGGAGGCGTAACCACACGCGCGTGGGCGCGTTGTTCTCCGTGACGGCCGTGGCGGGGAAGACCCCCGAGCCCCCACCACGGCCGCAGAAACTTACCGACAACCCCCGGCTGGGCCAGTCCCTAGGCCAGTCCGGCGCGCTCCAGGGCTTCGGTGCCGGCGCGGAGCGCGGCGAGCCGCTCGTCGAGCGTGAAGCCCGCGGGCGCGAGGGTCAGCGTGGTGACACCGGCCGCGGCGTAGGCCTTCATCCGGTCCGCGATGCGGTCCACGGAACCGAGCAGTGTCGTCTGGTCGATCAGGTCGTGCGGGACGGCCGCGCCGGCGCCCTCCTTGTCGCCGGCCAGGTACTTGTCCTGGATCTCGGCGGCCTCCGCCTCGTAGCCCATGCGCTGGGCGAGCTGGTTGTAGAAGTTCTGCTTGCGGCTGCCCATGCCGCCGACGTAGAGCGCGGTGTAGGGCCGGAAGGTGTCGGCGAGCGTCGTGACGTCCTTGTCGTCGCCGAGGGCGAGCGGCAGGGTCGGGCAGACGTCGAAGCCGTCGAGAGTCTTGCCCGCCTTCTCGCGCCCGGCGCGCAGGTGCTGGATCGCGGTGTCCTCCAGGTGGTCGGCGGACGGGAAGATGAGCAGGGCGCCGTCGGCGATCTCGCCTGTCTGCTCCAGGTTCTTCGGGCCGATCGCGGCGATGTAGAGCGGGATGTGCTCGCGCTGCGGGTGCACGGTCAGCTTGATCGGCTTGCCGGGGCCGCCGGGCAGCGGCAGCGTCCAGTGCTGTCCCTCGTACGACAGCCGCTCCCGCGTCATCGCCTTGCGCACGATCTCGACGTACTCGCGGGTGCGGGCGAGCGGCTTGTCGAACTTGACGCCGTACCAGCCTTCGGAGACCTGGGGGCCGGAGACGCCGAGGCCCAGGCGGAAGCGGCCCTGGGACAGGGAGTCCAGGGTGGCGGCCGTCATCGCGGTCATCGCGGGCTGGCGGGCCGGGATCTGGAAGATGGCCGAGCCCCCGTCGATGCGCTCGGTCTGGGCGGCGACCCAGGTGAGCACGGTGGCCGCGTCGGAGCCGTAGGCCTCGGCGGCCCAGCAGACGGCGTAGCCGAGCCGGTCGGCCTCCTGGGCGACGGCCAGGTTGTCCGCGTCCATTCCGGCACCCCAGTAGCCGAGGTTGATCCCGAGCTGCATGGCCGATTCCCCTTACCGATGAGTAACGTCTTCTGTGCCCCGACCTTAGCGCGGGAATTCGGTTGTCCACAGGCCCCCACAGCGCAAGCCGTGGCCAGTAATGTCGGCGTTCATGGAGCAGAGGCATCTCGGCCGCACCGGCCTGCGCGTGTCCCGCATCGGTCTCGGCACCCTGACCTGGGGCCGGGACACGGACGAGCATGACGCCGCGGACCTCTTGAAGACCTTCTGGGAAGCGGGCGGGACCCTCGTCGACACCGCGGACGTGTACGGCGACGGGGAGGCCGAGTACCTGCTCGGGCGGCTCATGGAGGGCCTGGTTCCGCGTCGGGATTTGGTGATCTCGACGAAGGCCGGCAGCGTGCCGGACCCCGACCGCCGCTTCGACGGTTCGCGCGCCCACCTGCTCTCCGCGCTGGACGCCTCGCTGGCCCGGCTCGGCACGGACCACGTCGACGTGTGGCACCTGCACGCCTTCGACCCGCACACGCCGCTGGAGGAGACGCTGCACGCCCTCGACGTGGCGGTGAGCAGCGGCCGTGCCCGGTACGCGGGCGTCTCCAACTTCTGCGGCTGGCAGCTGGCCAAGGCGGCGACCTGGCAGCTGGCGGCGCCGGGCGTACGGAACCGGCTGGCGAGCACGCAGATGGAGTACTCCCTGCTCCAGCGGGGCATCGAACGCGAGGTACTGCCGGCCGCCCTGGACCTGGGGATCGGTCTGCTCCCCTCCTCTCCGCTGGGCCGCGGGGTCCTCACCGGCAAGTACCGCAAGGACGCGACGCCGTCGGACTCGCGCGGCGCCTCAGAGCACCTGGCCCCGTTCGTCGCGCCCTACCTCGACGACACGGCCGGCCACATCGTGGACGCGGTGGCGACGGCTGCGGACGGGCTCGCGGTGACGCCGCTCCAGGTGGCGCTGGCCTGGGTCCGGGACCGGCCCGGCGTGGTCGCCCCGATCGTCGGCGCGCGCAACGCGCAGCAGCTCACGGCGGCGTTGTCAGTGGAGACCCTTAGTCTTCCTGACGAGATCTGCCGGGCTCTCGACGACGTGTCGGCGCCCGTGCACCGCTATCCCGATCACGACTGGAGCACGCTGTGAGCACGGAGCCCGAGCCCGCCTCTGAGGACACCGCGGACGCCGTGGACGCCGGGCCGGAGACCCCGGGCACCGCGAACGGGGCCGAGCCGGACGCCGCCGGGGGCGATGTGCCGGCCGGCGCCCGGGCCACCGACGTCGAGACCGCCGCCGGGGAGACCGGCCGGCCGGGAGACCAGCGCGGGGACACCGCCGGTTCGGCGGGCGACGGCGAGACCGGGACGCCCGGCGGGACCGCAGGCGACCGGGCCGCCGAGCCGGCCTCGGAGCCGCTCGATCGGGAGACCGACGACACCGGGGCCCAGGCGATGGCCACGGAGGCCGAGCAGCCGGCCGACGACGGCACTGACATCGACGGCACGGACACCGACGATTCGGTCGGGGAGGCCGCGGTCGGGGAGGCCGCGGTCGGGGAGGCCGCGGTCGGGGAGGCCGCGGTCGGGGAGGCCGCGGTCGACCGGACCGCCGAGGCAGCCGCCGCTGCGCCGCGTGCGGGGGAAGCCGACGACGCGGGGGGCGAGACGCCCCCCGGGCAGCCGGGTGGTGAGAGCGCGGACGGCGGCGGCGCGGCGGCTAAGGTCTCCGAGGCCGAGGCCGAGCTGGCCGCACAGCGGCTTGTGCGGGAGCGGATCGAGCGGCGGAAGGCCGAGAAGCAGGCACCGATCGCCGCCGGGGGGAAGCTCAGCGGCACGGCGGCCGATCTGCTCGCCGCGGTGAAGGCCGTGGAGAGCGGCGAGAAGCCGGCGGCCACGGTCTTCGGCGACCCCGAGCCCGCCCCACGCCGTCCCGCCCCGGAACCGGTACGACGGCCTCGGCCGGCGCCGGCCGAGGCGGCCGCCGGGCCCACTGGACCCGCGCCGGAGACCGTCCAGTCCGTGCGGCGCGTACTGGCCGAGGGCGGCGCCCCCGAGACGCTCGCGCCGCAGACCGCCGCGCTCCTCGGTGAGGGCGCGGAGGAGGCGCTGCGCGCCGATCCCTGGCAGCTGCTCCGGGTCGGCGGAGTGCGGCCGGAGCAGGCCGACGGGTTCGCCCGGGCGCTGCTGGGCGCGGCGTGCGGCCCGGACGACGAGCGCCGCGGCCGCGCGGTCACGGTGTGGCTGCTGGAGCAGGCCGCCCTGGCCGGGCACACGGCCCTGGAGCTGCCCCGGCTCACGGCCACGCTGGCCCAGCGCGGCGTGCCGGACCCCGACGCCGCGGTGCAGAGCACACTCGCGGAGGGCGAGGCGCTGGCCTTCCAGGACGCCCTGGAAGAGGCCGGCGCCCGCCAGGACGGCACCACGGGCGGGGCGGAGGGGACGGACGAGGACGAGGAGCGCCCGGTCCGGGTCCTGGTCGGTCTGGAGCGGTACGCGCTCGCCGAGGAGAGCCTCGCCGACGGCCTGGCCCGGCTGGCCAACTCGGCGCCGAAGCAGGACGGTTCCGCGGCGGACTGGGAGCGCGCCGCCACCTCCGCGCAGGGAGCCGCCGCCGACCTCATCCGCGCCGTCGCGGACCACGGGCTGGTCCTGCACACCGGCGGGGAGGCGTCCCTGACCGAACCGGCGGCGCTGCTGCACGCCGCGCACGCCCTGGGCCTGCGCGCCTGGGCCGCCGCACCCGGACCGCTCGGCCGCGACCGCTTCGCCGCCCTGCTGGGCGACCCGTCGTCCGCGCCACAGCCTCCTGACCCCGCCGCCCCGGACGTTTCCGTCCCGGCCGGTCCCGCCGTCGTCACCTTGGCCGGGTTGCTGGCCGGGGCCGAGGGGCCGGGGCGGGACGCGGAGGGTGCGCTGGACCTCGATCTGCTGGTCGTGCTCGACGCGCCGCAGCTGGACGTCGAGGCGGGCGCCCTGCTGGCGGAGTCGCTGCCGGACGGGGCGCGGCTGGTGCTGGCCGGGGACCCGGCGGTGCTGGGGTCCGTGGGCCCCGGGCGGGTCTTCGCGGATCTGCTGGCGGCGCGCGTCTGCCCCCAGACCGCCTCCCGACGCCCGGACCCGGGCCCGCTCGGCGAACTGGTCTCCGGCATCGGCATCGGCGAGCTGGGTCAGGTGGAGGCGCCCGGCAAGGAGGTCGTGATCGTGCCGGTGCGGGACGCGGGCGAGGCCGTGCACCGCACCGTCCAGCTCGTCGCGGACTCGGTGCCGCGCGCGATCGGCGTCCCCGCCGAGGAGACCCAGGTGATCACACCGGGCCACGGCGGCGCGGCGGGCACACGGGTGCTCAACGCCGCGCTGAAGGAGCGGCTGAACCCGGGCCCCGGCCGCTTCGGCGGCTTCGACCCCGGCGACCGTGTCGCCTACTCCCCCGCGCCGGGCCGTACGTTGCCGGGCCGGGTGGTGAAGGCCGACGCCGACGGGCTGCACCTGTCGTGCGCGGGCGAGGCCGTCGTCGTACCGAAGGAGCGGGTGGAGCAGTCCGTACGGCACGGATGGGCGCTGACCGCGCACCAGGCGGTGGGCGGCCGGTGGCCGGCGGTGGTCGTGGTCCTGCCCGGCGATGCCGCGCAGGCCCTCAGCCGCCCCTGGATCTACACCGCGTTCGGCCGGGCCGCCCGCCACCTGTCCGTGGTGCACGGCGTGGAGCAGGCACTGCCCCGTGCCGTGGCCGAGGTCCCGGCGAAGCCGCGCACGACCCGTCTGCCGGTGCTGCTCGCGCCGCAGGTGCCGGTGGCCGGCTGACCCCGGGCGCGCACCCGGCCACGTAGGCCCGGACACCCCACCCGGGCCGCCTCGCCGCCCTGCCGCCCTGCCGGACGTCCTGGGCGAACACGGCGGCGGCGGTCACAGGGGCAGTCCCCGTGACCGCCGCCGCCGTCGGGCCGGCCGGCTCGTCGCGGCTCCAGCCGCTGAGCGACCGCCACTCAGCGACCCGCCACTCAGCGACCCGCCGCTCAGCGGCCCGCCTCCAGCCGCGCCCGCTCACCGTCCTCGTCACGGTCGTCGTCCTCGTCCCCGTGCGGGTCCAGGTCCTCGTCCGTGTCCAGATCCTCATCCGTGTCCAGGTCCTCGTCCAGATCCGTGTCGAGGTCCTCCTCCAGCTCCCGCACGCCACCGTCACCGTCACCGGCCGCGTCGTCTTCGTCGTCCTCGTCGTCATCAAGGCCGTCGTCGAACTCGTCGTCGAACACAGCGCTGACGTCGAAGCGGCAGACCACCCGTTGAGGGTCGGCCTGTTCGAAGGGGGCCTCCAGCCACTCGCCGGGTTCGGCGGCCTCGTCCGCGGCCGTCACCCAGAGCGTGGAGTCGCCCTCCTCCAGGCCGAACTCCTTGTGCCGGGAGGCGATCTCGTCCGGCTCGAACTCGCCGAACAGGAGGCCGAGCGCCCCGTGGACCGTGCCGGAGGCCTCGACGCCCGCCCCCTCGTCGTCCGCCGCCTCGACCCGCCGGGCCTGGGCCATCAACCGCTGCGGCTCGACCACGGCGTAGTCACGGCGGATCAGGACGCTGAGCGCGCTGGGCTCCTCGGGGCCCGAGTAGGGCGGCAGCGAGTCGTCCGCGCCGGGGATCTCGAAGGGGGGGACCTCGTCGTAACGGTCGTAGAGCAGTTCGTCGTACGCCTCCGCGGCCGCGGCCAGCTGGTTGAACGCGTCGTAGACGGTCGGGTCGTCCTCCCCCGACCGGCGTTCGACCGCGGCCAGGTGGCGGTCGAGCGCGGTCTTGACCGCCTCGGCGGCGGCGCGTACCTCGGCAGCGGTGGGCTGCGCAGCATCAGACATAGTGCAGACGCTATCCGTACCGGGCCCCAGCCCGCACAATAGATGCGATGCCGGAATACGAATTTGTCGACGTGTACCTGCCGCGCGGGGTTTCCCGCAAGGAGACGACACGTCTGCTGACCGACCACGCCGAGTACGGACACTGGGAGTTGTACCGCCTGAGCCTGCTGCGCGACGGCAGCCGCAAGGTGCGACTGCGGCGGCGGATCATCCGCCAGGTACGCGCGACCTGGTGAGCCGGTGACCGGGCTCGGGCCGCGCGCGGGTGGCGGGACCGGAGACGGAGCGGGCCCCGCCGGTGCGGGGCCCGCTGTGCGTGCCGGTCCGGCGCGTCACGCCGAGGCGCGCGCCTTGCGGTAGAGCACCGTGCCCGCGAGCAGCGCGCCCGCGCCCACCGGCAGGGCGAGGCCCAGGGGCAGGTCGCTGCCGGTCTCGGCGAGTTGCGCGTCGCCCTGCGGCTGGGCGACGGTCTGGGTGTCCGGCTGATTGACGTGCGAAGAACCCCCCGGCGTCTCGTCGCCCGAGTCGGGCGGGTTGCCCGGAGTGCCGGGCTCCCCCGGATCGCCCGGGTCTCCGGGATTGCCCGGGCCGTCGGGGTCACCCGGGCCGTCGGGGTCACCCGGCTCCCCGGGAGGCGTCTCGTGATCACCGCCGGGCGGCGTCGAGTGATCCCCGCCACCGCCGTTGCCACAGTCGTTGCCGGTGGTCGGGTTGAGGGCGCCGACGACATTGACGCTGTTGCCGCAGACGTTCACCGGCACATGGATCGGCGCCTCTACGTGGTTGCCGGAGCCGACGCCGGGCGAGTCGGTGGCGTGCCCGCCGGCGTGCGAGCCGCCCTGCCCCTCGGAGTCGCCGTAACCGCCGGACGCGCCGCCGCCCTGATTGGCGCACGAGTTGCCCATCGCCGGGTTGAGGACACCGATGACGTCGACCGTGTTGCCGCAGACGTTCACCGGCACGTGCACCGGTGCCTGCACCGTGTTGCCGGACAGTACGCCGGGCGAACCCGAACTCGAGCCGTGCGCCCCCGAGTCCGCGTGGGCGGTGCCGCCCGCGGCGGCGAGCACGCCGGTGGCGGCCGCCATCGTCATCAGGCCCTTGCGGGTGACCTGTCGCATTTCCTGAATCCCTGCCTTGCCCTAGTCCCGCTAGTACCGAGAATGCCGAGAACGCCGGAAATTCCGACGTCGCCGTCGTCCCCGCCCCTCGAAGGGCTCCAAAGGCCGCCGGCCCCCGGGGGGGGGGGGGGGGGGCCGGGGGGGGGGGGGGCCCCCCCCCCCCCGGGGGGGGGGGCCCCGCCCGGGTTTTTTAGGAGGGTGTGGGTTTAAAAAAAAACGGACCCCCCCAAAACC
>NZ_JBHYOB010000039.1:0-23508 GCF_042744565.1 Streptomyces sp. NPDC058812 | reverse complement strand
AGGGGTTCGCCGGTGTAGTTGTGGTGGAACCAGGAGCCGGCGTCGAGTTTTTGGAGTTCGGTCCAGGTGAAGTCGGAGACGCGGTAGCGGGGGCGATCGGGGTAGATCTGTTCGATGTTGGTGGTGCGTTCCATGGTGCAGTCGTGGAAGTTGACGAGTGTGCCGTCCTTGGTGCGTTGGACGTCGATCTCGACGAAGTCGGCGCGTTGGTCGACGGCGAGGTCGATGGCGGCTGCGGTGTTCTCCGGTGCCATGCCCGACGAGCCGCGGTGCGCGATGGCGTCGGGCCGGTCGGCGGCGTGCGCGGTCGTCGATGTCGCCGCTGCCAGGGCCAGACCGCTCAGCACGGCCACCACGACACCGACGCGCCTGTTGCTCGTATGCTTCACTACAGCCTCCCGCGTTCGAATGACTCCAGGAGGCTGTCGGACGGTGGTTACGGGAAACCTGCCGCGGTCTGGCGGCGCCGGGATCAGCCGGTGGACCGTAACGGTGAACCGGCTGATCCGAGGCCGAAGGGACGATTACGCGCATTCGCGCCCGTCCACCCGCACGAACAGGACGACGCGAGAGGGGCGTTGATCAGCGGCAGAGGTGATCAACCGCGACGGCACCCGTCACCTGCCGACGATGCCCTCGGGCAGCAGCGACTGCGGGGACCTGGCCGGGTGGCCCACTTCCAGCGTCCCGAGGAGACCGTCCAGGAGAGGCCCGCCGGGAACCCCGGCGGACGGGTCGGGCACCGGGGACGCCTCAGCGGCGGGAGCGGACGCCAGGAGAGCAGCGGCCATGACGGAGACACAGGCAAGTTTCTTGATCATGTCCGCCTTAACGAATGACAGCCCGTGGGGCAACGCTCGCCGTCCGCCGACTGGCCCAGTCGGGTTACGTGAGACTCAATCGTGCCGGCATCGGCACCCTGACCATCCCCGATCACCCTCGGTACTTACCTTCGGGGTAATCGACCGTTCTCCCTTCCCCCGGCAGGATCAAGTGCGTCGACGGGCCCCCGTCAACCCCCGCCGGGATCCAGCCGCAGCCGCGAGGAGAGCACCATGTCCGTCAAGCCCACCGCCACCACGCCGAGTCCCGCCGGCGCCACGATGTCGGTCGCCGAGGCCACCCGGGCCGTAGTGCAGGACTTCCTTGCCGCCCGCCTCGCCGGGGACACCGGGCGGCTCGTCGGCCTCTTCGCCGACGAAGTCGACTGGCTGCTCGCCGACAACCCCGCCGTTCCATGGATCCGGCCGCGGTCCACGGCCGCCGAATGCGCTGCCCAGTTCACGGAGTTGATGGAGCACACCGTGCCCGAGGACGCGCGTGCCTCACTCGACACCTTCCTCGTCGAAGGCACCGACGCCGTCCTGATGGGACACGTGTCGGGGACCGTACGAGTGACGGGAAAGTCCTTCGAAGGCCCGTTCGCCCTCCGCCTCACCGTCGAGGACGGCCGGATCACCCGCCACCACCTCTACGAGAACAGCCTGTCCATCGCCGAGGCCTGCGCCCCGTCGACGGCGCCATGCCGGACGGCTTCTTCCGCCGCAGCGGATCCCGGCGTGCCTTCACGGCCCACCGGCGTGAACTGGGAGTGATGGCTCCGGCCCCTTGCTTCGGAACCGACCCCGGCACCGCTGAGGTCCACGACCTGGCCCTGCTGGGCACCGGATACGCGGCCCTACGTGAGGCCGGATCGGCGGCGCATACGGACTGTTGATAGGTGCACGTCGCGTTCCGGGCGCCGAGCCGGCCGGTGGCGGCGGAAGCGGCCGCCCCGGCCCCTGGCCCGCGCCCCGAGGCTTAGCGGCGTGTGTACCTGGAAACGACTACTCCCGAACGGTCGTCGCAACGACGGTCGGCCGACAGGGGAGGGGTCTTTCGTGGATGTGCCCTTATATCTGAGGCCGCGGGTGGATCCACCGCTCGCCTCACTGCTGGGGGCCGCGCCATTCCTGCACTCGCTCGTCGACGCGCTCGGGTCTCCGCTCAACGTGCTGCTCCCCGAGTCGGTCGCCGCGAACGCCGAGCGCTTCCGGTCCGTCTACCGTCGCCACCATCTGGCCGGACGGGTGTACTTCGCGCACAAGGCGAACCGGTCCAGCGCCCTGGTGCGGAGACTGGCCGCTGAGGAACCGGCCGCCGTCGGCGTCGACGTCGCCTCGCTGGAAGAACTGCGGCACGCCCTGAGCTGCGGTTTCACCGGGGACCGTGTCATGGCCACCGGTCCCAAAGACCCGGAGTTCCTCTGGCTGGCGGCCCGCGTGGGCGCGACGGTGAACCTCGACTCGCTCCGCGAGCTGGAACAACTCGCCGGTCTGGTACGGAAGTACGGCCTCTCGCGGGTCGACGTGCTGGCGCGCCTGTCCGGGTTCGAGTCGGCCGCCGCCCAAGGGGGAGCGGGCACCCGGATGCTGTCACGCCGCAGCCGCTTCGGCACCCCCGCAGGGGAGGTGGAGGAGCTTCTGGCGGCCGTGGAACGGCACGCGGACACCGTCGAGCTGACAGGCCTCGCCTATCACTTGGACACCACGGGCCTGGAGGAGAAGGGCCGAGCCCTGGAGCAGTGCGTGCTGCTCATGGACCGATGCCGGGCACGGGGCCTGGCACCGCGCACCGTCGACATCGGCGGCGGATTCGGCGTCGGCTACGTCGCCGACGCCGAGGAGTGGGAACGCTGGACGACCGCGCTCAGCGAGGCGGTCCTCGGCGGCCGCCCGCCCCTGACCTGGCGCGGCCACGGCTACGGGCTGCGCAACGAGGGCGGCACGGTGCGCGGGTCCGTCGCGCTCTACCCCGGCCACCGCCCCAACGCCGGCCCCGGCTACCTGGACGAGCTCCTCTCGCTCCCCGCGCCGGTCCTGGGCCGGGGACTCGGCACCCTACTGCTGGAGCACCTCCACGATCTCCACATCGAACCCGGCCGTTCCCTCGTCGACCAGTGCGGGCTGTCGCTGGCCCGCGTGCTGGACGTGCGCCGCACGGGTGAGGACTCGGCCCCCTACCTGGTGCGCCTCGGGATGAACGCGGGGGACGTGAGCCTGGAGGAGCACGGAGTCCTCGTGGACCCCGTACTGCTGCCGCGCGGCGAACCCGAGAAGGATGACGAGGGGCCGGTCGGAGTCCACCTCGTCGGCAATCTGTGCCTGGAGGCCGACCTGATCACCCGCCGCCTGGTGTTCCTCCCCAGGCTGCCGCGCGCCGGTGACCTGCTGGCCTTCGCCAACACCGCCGGGTACGCCATGGACTTCCACGCCCACCACGCGCAACGGCAGCCCCTCGCGCGGACGGTTGCGGTGGAGAAGGAGGGTGACTTCTGGCGCTGGTGCCTGGACGAGGACTACTGGCCGATCACACACCCGGGGGGAACGCCCGCATGAGGTACGACAGCATCACGGAGGCCATCGGCAACACACCGCTGGTGCGCATCGACCCCGCCGTGCACGGGCTGCGCAACATCGACCTCTACGCGAAGCTGGAGATGCTCAACCCGTTCGGCTCCGTCAAGGACCGGCCCGCCTGGCACATGGCCCGCCCCCACCTGGAGGGCGCGGCCGAGGGGGAGGGGACGGTCGTGGAGCTCTCCAGCGGGAACACGGCCAAGGCGCTCGCCCTGCTGGCGGGGATGCACGGAATGCGGTTCAAGAGCGTCACCAACCGGATGCGCGTACCGGAGATCAAGGAGCTGCTCCTGCTCCTCGGCGCCGAGATCGAGGAGCTGCCGGGGCGGAGCGAGTGCCTCGACCCGACCGACACGGACGATCCGCTCACCCACTTCCACCAGACACTCTCGGAGCCGGGAAGCACGTACCTGCACACCGACCAGTACTTCAACCCGCGCAACGTCGAGGCACACGCGGAGGGCACCGGGCCGGAGATAGTCAAGGACCTGGACGGGCGGGCGCCGGACTGGTTCGTCGCCTGCGTGGGCACGGCCGGTTCGTCGACCGGTGTCGCCAGGGTGCTGCGCGAGCACGACCCGGAGGTGCGGGTACTCGGCCTGGTCGCCCACAAGTCGGACTTCATCCCCGGCATCCGCACCATCGACGAGGTCCATCAGGTCGGCCTGTTCGATCCGGCGACGTACGACACCATCGAGTCCGTCACCTCGGGCGAGGCCATCGACGGGATGCTCACCCTCATCCGCCGCTGCGGACTGCTGACGGGACCGACCGGGGGCGCCGCCTACCAGGGCGCGGTCCGGCATCTGCGGGACGCCGACGCGGCGTTGGCAGGGTCGGGGCGCCGGGAGACCGCGGTGTTCATCGTGTGCGACCGGGCGGAGAGCTACCTGAGCTATGTGCGCGCCCGCCGCCCCGAGCTGCTGGGCAGGGCGAGCCGCGGTCCCACGCTCGCGACGCTCACCGAGGACGAGGTGCGGGCAGGTGGCCGGTCCGCGACCGTGGACGAGGCCCGCCGCTGGATCACGGAGGGCGATCCCCGGCCGCTCGTCGTCGATCTGCGCAGCCCGCACGCCTACGCCGCCCTGCACATCGAGGGCTCGGTCAACATCGTCGACGAACTGTTCGAGGAACTCGTCCGCGGCGGGCTCCCCTTCAGCAGGGGGACACCGGTGCTGCTGGCCTGTCCCGTCGGCGAGAGGTCACTGCGCTACGCCGCCCTGCTGTCCCGCATGGGGCACCCCGACGTGCGAAGCCTGGCCGGCGGAATCGTCGCCTGGCGGGACGCGGGCGCCCCGCTGGTGCGCGAATGAACGCGGCGCTCTGGCAGCGGGAACTGAGGGAGCAGTTCCCCATCGTCACGGCTCATCCGGAGTCGGCCTACCTCGACAGCGCGGCGACGTCCCAGAAGCCGCGGGCCGTGCTGGAGGCCGTCCAGACCTACCTCACGACGTCGAACGCCAACGCGGGCCGCGGCACCTACCCCTGGGCCAACCGGACCACGGAACTGGTGGAGGGGACCCGGGACCGGGTCAAGGAGTTCCTCGGCGATCCGGAACCGGGTCACTCCACCGTGCACTTCACCAGCGGCTCCACCGAGGGCCTGCGCACCGTCGCCCGGGACTGGCTCGTGCCGTATCTCACCGACGGCGACGAGGTCCTCGTGCCGTTCGCCGACCACCGGGCCAACCTGGACCCCTGGCGCGAAGCGCAGCGGCTGCTGGCCGCCCGCGGCATTCGCGTACACCTGCGCGCTCTGCCGTACCAGGCGGTCTCGGGCGACTACGACCACCGTGCCCTCGGCGACCTCGTCGGTCCGCGGACCCGCTTCGTGGCCGCCACGCACGTCCACCACGTCTACGGCGGTGACATGAACGTGCACCGCATCCGTGCGGCGGTCGGCCCGGACGTGCCGATCTGCCTGGACGCTGCCCAGAGCGTCGGCCATCTGCCCGTCGACCTGGCCGACCCGGCGCTCGACGTCGACTTCGTGGTCTTCTCGGGGCACAAGGCGATGGCCCTGCCGGGTTCGGGAGCGGTCTGGGCGCGCAACGCACGGGGACCGGCCTTCCGGCCGGCCGGCTGGCAGGGCACGCCCAACACGGTGGGCATCGTGTCGCTGAGGGCCGCGCTCGACTGGCTCGACGTGGCCGGTCCCGCCCGGATCGCAGGCTGGACGGCGGGCCTGACGACCCGGCTGACCGACCGGCTGAGACACCTCGGCCCGTACGAGATCCTCGGCTGTCCCACCAGCCTGGCCGCCGACTCCGCGCTCCCCGCGGCCCAGCGCCGCCACGGCATCGTCACCTTCCGGCACGACGACATCCCGTCCGACGACCTGGGGTTCATCCTCTACAGCCACGGCTTCATGGTGCGGGCCGACAGCCTCTGCCAGGCCGGCACGGGCGAGAAGGACGGGTCGGTGCGTGTGAGCCTGCACGTCTACAACACGGTGGAGGAAATCGACCGCCTGCTCACCGAACTGGCGTCATTGGCGTGAAGGACGAGCGATATGGCAAGTGATAACCGTTTCCACCTGTAGATTCGGTCGCGTCCACTACGGGTGAGGAACGGAAGAGGTGGCGCGACCAGATGGGCATCAGCATGGCGGTGGCCAGGACGTGGGTGGAGCGCTGGGAGCGACAGCAGCAGCGCTACGCCGTGGACCGCGAGGAGCGGTTCACGGTGATCACGGATGTCGTCGAGTACGTCACGGCCGGCCGTCCCCGGCCGCTCCTGCTCGACCTCGGCTGCGGCCCCGGCTCCCTGGCAGCCAGACTCGCCGGCCGGCTGCCGCACGCCGAGATCGTCGCCGCCGACATGGATCCCCTGCTGCTGGAGCTGGGGCGGACCCACCACGCGAACGCCGCCCGCTACGTCGACACCGTGATCGGCGCCGACGGCTGGACCGACGCCCTCGGGCTGGAGCGCCCCCTGGACGCCGCCGTCTCGACGACGGCACTGCACTACCTCCCCGAGCCGGTACTCCTGGACACGTACCGCCGTCTCGCCGCGCTGCTGCGCTCCGGCGGGGTACTCGTCAACGGCGACCACTTCCCGCCGGGCGAAGCACCGTGCTCGGACATCACCGGCTACGTGGGCCGCCGCCGCGCCGAGCGGACGGGCGGCCACGCCCACGAGGACTGGCAGGAGTGGTGGACCGCGGCGGCCCGGGACCCCGAGCTGGCCGACCTGCTCGCCGAGCGCGCCCAGCGCCACGCGGCCCACGGGGGGAGCGGGGCCGGCGAGGATCTCGCGGTGGACCGCCACACCGAGTTGCTGCGCCGGGCGGGTTTCCGCCACGTCGCGCCGGTCTGGCAGTTCGGCGACAGTGCCGTCCTGGTGGCGGTCAAGGGCGACTGAGCCGCAGCCGGTTCACAGGGCGAGGCTCATCAGGATCTCGTCACGGTCGTCACCGGGCGCCACGCGCAGCGCCCCCGGCCAGCGGCCGACCTCGGTCCAGCCGGCCCGGCGGTAGAAGTCCTCGAGCCCCAGACCGGCCCGCGCGGTGAGCCGCAGTCTTTCCATGCCCATCTCGTCGCGGGCGATCTCCGGGAGACGGCGCATCAGCGCGGCACCGACGGCCATGCCGCGGAAACGGACGTGCGTCTGAAGGTGGTTCACCGTTCCGCAGTGCGCGACAAGAGGGTGCGGCTCGCGGCGCAGGAGTACCCAGCCCGCGAGTGCACCGTCGACGGTGGCAAGGATGATCCGGCTGCGCTGCGGAGCGAGCCCCCGGAGGATCTCGTCCAGCGCCGGTTCGACCTCCGGCGAGGACGCCGGCGGCAGTGGACATCCCATGGGGATGACCGCGCCCCCGGCATTGATGACCGCCGTCCAGCAGTCCCGCAGATCCCGACGGAGGGCCAGGGTGGCATCCTGGGCTCGGACGATCTGCGCGAACACGGGAGCGCGCACTGCCTCGTGAGCTGTCACGTCCGCCAGTCTGCCAGGCCGCCCCGCCGACCGTCGGAGATCATCAAACGTCCGACCACACGGACGCGGGCTGACGGGAGGAGATCGTCACCGGCGGCGTCGTCCTCCCCGGCCACCGGGATACGCCGCCCACCTGTCGGCCCGCGCCGACCACGAGGGTGCCCGCGGCCATGCCGCCGCAGGCGCCGAAGGTGGCCGGCGAGCCTGCGCATCGACGCGCCAGCTAGCCCAACCAGGTCACATCCCCGCCCAACCCTCCCTCGGCCGGTGCGTCCACATGACCGGCGCGGGCACCTCGGACGATGTTGGTGCCAGGTGTGCCGCGCCGGTGGGCTGCGTCGGCACCGGACAGGTACGAGTGAGGGAGCCTGCGATGCCGGAACTGTTCATCGACGGCGAGTGGACGGGTGCCGTGAGCGGCGCGCGGTTGGACGTGATCAACCCCTTCGACGCGTCCGTCATCCAGCAGGTGGACGACGCCGACGAGGCGGACGTCGACCTGGCCGTACGAGCCGCCCGGCGGGCCTTCGACCGGGGCGACTGGCCGACGGCACCCACCCGGGAGAGAGCCGACGTGCTGCTCAGGGTGTCGCGGTTCCTCCTGCGCGACCAGGAGGAGATCGCCCGTGTCGAAACCCTCGACACCGGCAAGACGCTCGCCGAGGCACGCATCGACGTCGAGGACGTCTCGAACGCGTTCCGCTACTTCGCCGAGATCGCCGACAAGGACGGCGGCCGGGTGGTGGACGTCGGCCCCGACGTGCTCAGCCGGGTCACCTACCACCCCCTCGGCGTCTGCGCCCTCATCGCGCCGTGGAACTACCCGCTGCTGCAGGCCTCCTGGAAAGTGGCCCCGGCCCTGGCGGCGGGCAACACCTTCGTGCTCAAACCCAGCGAGACGACACCGCTGTCCACGATCCACATGATCCGGCTGATCGAGGAAGCGGGAGCGCCGCCCGGCGTCGCGAACCTGGTCCTGGGCCCCGGCGGCACCGTGGGCGCGGCGATGTCCTCCCACCCCGAGGTGGACCTGGTCTCCTTCACCGGTGGCCTGGCCACCGGACGCCGGATCATGGAGGCGTGCGCGCCGGGCGTGAAGAACCTCGCCCTGGAACTCGGCGGCAAGAACCCCAACGTGGTCTTCGCCGACTGCGACTTCGACGCGGCCGTCGACCACGCCCTGGAGGCCTCGTTCCTGCACTCGGGGCAGGTCTGCTCGGCCGGCTCGCGGCTGCTCGTGGAGGACGGCCTGCACGACCGGTTCGTGGAGCGGCTGGCCACCCGCGCGCAGTCCATCCGGCTCGGCAGCGGGCTCGAACCGACGACCGAGAGCGGGCCGCTCAGCTCGGCGGAACACCGGGCGAAGGTCGAAGGCTATCTGGAGATCGCCCGGGAAGACGGCGCCCGCCTGGTCTGCGGCGGCCGCCGCCCGGACGACCCCGAGCTGTCCCGAGGCTTCTTCCTGCTGCCCACCGTCTACGCCGACTGCGACCGTTCCATGCGCATCGTGCAGGAGGAGGTCTTCGGCCCGGTGGTCACCGTGGAGCGCTTCCGCACCGAGGACGAGGCCGTCGAACTGGCCAACGACACCCGCTACGGCCTGGCCGGTGGCGTGTGGACGAACGACGCGAGCCGAGCCCAGCGGGTCGCCGGCAGGCTGCGGCACGGCACGGTCTGGATCAACGACTTCCACCCCTACGTGCCGCAGGCCGAGTGGGGCGGCTTCGGCCGCTCCGGCTTCGGCCGGGAACTCGGGCCCACCGGCCTGCGCGAATACCAGGAGGCCAAGCACATCTACCAGAACCTCAGGCCGGCTCCCTCCGGCTGGTTCAAGGGCTGAGCGGGCAGGGCGAGAGAGAAGGCGACGCCATGGACGACGAGACGACGACCTACGACTACGTGATCATCGGCGGCGGTACGGCCGGCTGCGTACTGGCCGCCCGGCTGAGCGAGGACCCGGCCTGCCGCGTGTGCGTGGTGGAGGGCGGACCCAGCGATGTCGGCGACGAACGGATCCTGCGGCTCCGAAACTGGATCAACCTGCTCGGCTCCGAGTTCGACTACGGCTACACCACCGAGGAACAGCCCCGCGGCAACTCGCACATCCTGCACTCCCGCGCCCGCGTGCTCGGTGGCTGCTCCTCGCACAACACGCTGATCAGCTTCCTTCCGTTCCCGCAGGACCTGGACGAGTGGGTGGAGCGCGGCTGCACCGGCTGGGAGCCGGAGACGATCCTGCCGTACCGGACACGCCTGCAGAACACGATCGTGCCCGTCGGCGCCGCCGACCGCAACGCGATCGCCGAGGACTTCGTCACGGCGGCCACCACCCGGCTCGGCGTCCAGCGCGTCGAGGACTTCAACGCCCGCCCCTTCACCGACGGCGCCGGCTTCTTCTCCCTCGCCTACGATCCGGAGACCAACACCCGCTCCTCCGCCTCCGTCGCCTACCTGCACCCCGTACTGGACCGCCCGAACCTGACCCTGCGCCTGGAGACCTGGGCGTACCGGCTGCAGCCCGACAGCGAGGGCCGTTTCACCCGCGTCCTGGTCCGCAACCCCGACGGCTCCCTCTCGACGCTGGAGGCGGACGCCGAGGTGCTGCTGTGTGCCGGAGCGATCGACACTCCCCGGCTGCTCATGCTCTCCGGCATCGGCCCGGCCGGCCAACTGCGGGACCTGGGTATCGAGGTCCGCGCCGACCTGCCCGGGGTGGGCGAGAACCTGCTGGACCATCCCGAGTCGGTGATGGTGTGGGAGACCCGTGAACCGCTGCCGCCCAACTCGGCCATGGACTCCGACGCCGGGCTCTTCCTGCGCCGCGACCCGGCGGGAGGTCCGCGCCCGGACCTGATGTTCCACTTCTACCAGGTACCGTTCACCACCAACACCGAACGGCTGGGCTACCCCGTCCCCGAGCATGGCGTCTGCATGACCCCGAACGTGCCACGCGCCCGATCCGTCGGCCGCATGTGGCTGCGCAGCGCCGACCCGGACGTCAAACCAGCCCTGGACTTCCGCTACTTCACCGACCCGGACGGGCACGACGAGCGCACGATCGTCGAAGGCCTGCGGATCGCCCGCGAGGTGGCGTCCACCGCCCCGTTCAGCGACTGGCTGCTGCGGGAGGTGGCGCCGGGTCCCGACGTTCGCTCGGACGCCGACCTGTCCGAGTACGGACGCCGCGCCGCACACACCGTCTACCATCCGGCCGGGACCTGCCGGATGGGCGCCGAGGACGATCCCATGGCGGTGCTCGATCCCCAGTTGCGGCTGCGTGGCCACGACGGGCTGCGGATCGTGGACGCGTCCGTCTTCCCCACCATGCCGACCATCAACCCGATGGTCACCGTACTGCTCGCCGCCGAACGCGCGGCGGACCTCATCACCGCCCGGCCGGCTCCCCGGCCGCCGGCCGTGGAAGGGTAGGGCCGATGACGATTCCCGGAACGCCGGGCGGGCCCCGGGGACGCCGGCCGCGGGCAGAAGGACGCGGAGTTCCGCAAGGAGATGGGACCGTAGGCGAACTTCGCCCTCGGCTTCACCCACCTCTCCCCGGTGGTGAGCACCTACACGCTCTTCGGCACGGCAGTTCCTCGTCGCGCTGGTCTTCGGCGAGATCGTCGCGCAGTACCCGATCGCGGGCGGGGTCTACCCGTGGGCCCGTCGGCTGTGGGGCAAGCGCTGGGCATGGATGACCGGGTGGGTCTCCATGTGGGCGCTGCTCGTCACCATCACCAGCGTCGCCTACGGTGCCGGGCCTACATCGCCATCATGCTCGGCTTCCGCGCCACCGTGCACACCACCGTGCTGTGCACGATCGCGCTGATCGCCGTCGCGGTGCTCATCAACTAAGCGGGCACGAAGGCCCTTTCGTGGGCGGCGCTGATCGGCTTCGGCGCGGAGCTGATAGGCGCCCTCGTCGTCGGCGTCATCCTGCTGGTCACGCATCGCTTCCACGGCCTGGGCGTCCTCTTCGACGACCAGGGGACCGCCGGCGACGGCTCCTACCTGCCCGTCTTCCTCGTGGCGGCGATCATCGGCTTCCACCAGTACTACGGCTTCGAGGCCTGCGGGGACGTCGCCGAGGAGGTGGCTCACCCCGGCAAGGTGATTCCCAAGGCGATGCGACGCACCATCCACGTAGGTGGCGCGGCGGCGACCTTCACCTGTCTGACGCTGCTCCTGGCCGCCGTCGACTACCGGGCGGTGATCTCCGGTGAGGACACCGACCCGGTCGTCAGGGTCCTCTTCGCCGCCCTCGGCGAGGCCGACGCACGGGTGGTGATGGCCGTCGTCCTCATCTCCTTCCTCTCCTGCGCCATCGGTCTGCGGGCCGCGGCCGGCCGGCTGATCTACTCCTACGCCCGCGACGAGATGGTCATCGGCCACCGGCTGCTGCGGAAGCTCTCACCGAGCCGCGCCGTGCCCGAGTACGCGCCGCTGCTCGCCGCGGTCGTCCCGGCGCTGATCGCCGTCGGCTCGCTGATCTCGCCGGACGCCCTCACCAAGATCGTGTCCTTCGCGATCCTGGGTATCTACGCCGCGTTCCAGATGGTCGTCCTGGCAGCTCTGCGAGCCCGCGTCAAGGGCTGGTTTCCGAGCGGTGAGTACCGGCTGGGCCGACGGGGCCTGCTGGTGAACGTCGGGGCGCTCGCCTACGGCCTCTTCGCCGTCGTGAACATCTCCTTGCCCCGGACCCCCGACGTCCCCTGGTACGACAACTGGATCGTGCTGCTCAGCGGGGGAGTGGTGGTGGCCGTGGGCCTCGTGTACATGTTCACCACGCACCACTGCGGACGCAGCGACGCCCCTTCGGGGAGCGCCGGCCCCGACTAAAGGGTGTTGCAGGAGGCCGTGATCAGGGCATATCCGTTGTAGGGCCGGGGTGTTGAGGGCCGAGCGGGTGTGGGTTGAGACGTTCACCGGGCTGCGGGTCGGCCAGTTCGGCCGGTTGCTGAAAGCGGTCCGGGAGCGTGGTGGTGAGGGCTGTGGCTGGGGTCGTCCGTGGCGGCTGCGGCCAGCGAAAGCGGGGCGGCAGGCGAAGCCCTCGAGCGGTCCCGTGGCGGGCTGACCACGAAGCTCCACCTCAGCGCAGACGGAAAGTGCCGCCCGCTGTCCCTGCTCATCACCCCGGGCAGCGGGCGGACCGCACCCAGTTCGAGTTGGTCATGGACAAGATCCGCGTTCCCCGGCTGGGCCCGCCCGGCTACGACGGGGTGCACGCGGCGGACGACCCCCTGGCTTCGATAAGGACCGCTACAGGCATCGCAACACGGTGCAGCGGGCCATCGGAAAGTTGAAGCAGTTCAGAGGCGTCGCAACTCGATACGGCAAGCGGGGCTAGGTCTACCTCGGAACCGCAACCGCTGCCACGCTGCTCATCTGGCTCCGCTCCTGATCGGAGAAACAGGCCCTGGCGGAGCGCGGGCCGCGACCGGAGCCCCTTGCCTCGACTCCGGGTCGTGTGTCAGGACGACTCGCGCACCACCAGCTCGGTCGGCAGGGTCATTTGCTGCCGGGACGCTCCGTGCTGGGTGATGTCGGTGAGGATCCGGGCCATGGTCCGGCCCAGTTCCTCCACCGGCTGACGGACCGTCGTCAGCGGCGGGTTGGTGTGGCGGGCGAGGACGGAATCCTCGAAGCCCACCACGGCGACATCACCGGGTACCCGCCGCTTCTGCCGGCGGAGTTCGGCCAGGGCGCCGACCGCCATGAGGTCGGAGGCGGCGAAGACGGCGTCCAGGTCCGGAGCGCGTTCAAGAAGCAAACGCATGGCGCGGCCCCCGCCCTCCTCCGTGAAGTCACCCGCCTCGACCAGGAGTTCCCTCGCGGGCACCCCCGCCTCCCCGTGCGCGGCGCGCCAGCCCGCGAGCCGGCTGCGGCCGACGTCCATGTCCAGGGGGCCGGTGATCGTGGCGATCCTCCGCCTGCCGCTGTCCAGCAGGTGCCGGACCGCCGCGGTGGCCCCGCCGGCGTTGTCGGAGTTGACGTAGCTCAGCCGCTCGCCCGCGTCGCGGCGGCCGGCCAGCACGGTGGGCAGGCCCATCTCCTCCAGGATGCCCGGCAGCCGGTCCTCGGAGTGCACGGAGACCAGCAGGACGCCGTCCACGCGGCGGGTCGCCACCGACTCGGTCAGCTGGTCCCGCTCGGCCTGGTCGCGGACGAGCATCAGCTGCAACTGGGTCCGGCTCTCGGCGAGGGCGCCGCTGACACCCCGGATCAGTGCGGCGAAGAACGGTTCCGAGCCGAGCCGGCTCTCCGATTCCGGGATCACCAGCGCCACGGCGTTGGTGCGGTTGGTCACCAGGCCGCGCGCGACCGAGTTGGGGACGTAGTTGAGCTCCTTGATCGCTGCGAGGACCCTGGCGCGTGCGTCGGCACTGACCAGTTCCGAGCCGTTGACGACACGGGAGACCGTGGTGCGGCCCACGCCGGCGCGGGCGGCGACCGTTTTGATCGTGGGACGGCGGTTGCCGGTCATGCACTCCCCCCTCGGCGGCCGCGGCGGCCGTGCCTACCGCGGAGGTGACCTGCGGCAATTCTTGCAGACGCGGCCGTCGGCAGAGCACCCCCCGAGGCTCGGGAGGCGATGGCGGGGTCTGGAATTCACCGGCGACTTGCGTTCAAGTCATTGACAGATGGGCGCGCTCCCACGAGTCTTCGATGCGCCGGTGGGAACGTGCCCATCAAAATTGGGCACGTTCCCACCCCCTGTCAGAGCCGCTGTAGCCGTCGCTGTGGTCGTCGCAGAACTCGTCACGCCGATGTGTCAGCGCCGTCGCTAGGAGGAGATCCATGGGCAGTCTCGGTTCGTCGCGCACAAGGGCGGTGGCGGCGGTCGCGGCCGCCGGCGCGCTGGCACTCGTCGTGGGCTGCAGCAGCAGTGACGACTCGGTCACCGGTGGCGGCAAGGAGGACGGCAAGACCACCATCACGATGGGCCTGTACGGCGTGATGGGCATCAAGGAGACCGGTCTTCTCGAGCAGTACGAGAAGGAGAACCCCGATGTCGACATCAAGGCCGAGATCGCCGGTGACGAGCAGACGTACTACACCGCGCTGCAGACCAGGCTCGCCGCGGGCAAGGGCCTGAAGGACATCCAGGGCATAGAGATCGGCCGGGCCAAGGAGATCACCGAGACCCAGGCGGACAAGTTCGCGGACTTTTCCGGGATGTCGGGCACCGACCACTTCCTGCCGTGGAAGGAGTCCCAGATCAGCACCGAGGACGGCAAGGTGCTGGGCCTGGGCACCGACATCGGCCCGATGGCCGTCTGCTACCGCAAGGACTACTTCGAGAAGGCCGGCCTGCCCACCGACCGTGAGGAGGTCGCCAAGCTGTGGGAGGGCGACTGGAAGAAGTACGTCGAGGTCGGCCGCACCTTCGAGAAGGACTTCAAGGGTGACGACGTGGCCTACATGGACGCGGCCAGCGGCCTGTTCAACGCCATGGTCTATGGCTACCCCGAGCAGTACTACAACGACAAGGGCGAGCTGATCCACGACAAGAACCCGGCCGTCAAGGAGGCGTGGAACCTCGCCGCCGACGCCGCGGAGGACGGGCTCACGGCCAAACTCCGCCAGTTCCAGCCGGGTTGGGACCCGGGTCTGGCCAACGGCACGTTCGCCACCGCCGTGTGCCCGGCCTGGATGCTCAGCCACATCAGCGAGAAGGCCGGCGCCGCGAACAAGGGCAAGTGGGACGTGGCCAAGGCTCCCAAGGGCGCCAACTGGGGCGGTTCCTTCCTCGGCGTGGTCGAGCAGAGCCCGGTGAAGGAGGAGGCCAAGAAGCTCGTCGCCTGGCTGACCGCGCCCGAGCAGCAGGCCCACATCTTCAAGGAGATCGGCAACATCCCGTCCTCGCTCCAGGCGCTGGACAGCGCCGATGTCAAGAACGCCAAGTCGGAGTACTTCAGCGACGCCCCGATCGGCCAGATCTTCGGCGCCGCCGCCCAGGAGATCCCGGACAAGCAGGTCCTCGGCCGCAAGGACGGCACGATCAAGGACACCTTCTCCCAGGGACTGGCCCTGATCGAGCAGCAGGACACCCCGCGTGACGAGGCGTGGGACACCACCGCGGAGCGCATCGAGAAGGCGGTCGGCTGACCCACCGCCCCTGCGGCACTCCGGCCTCGCCGGCGCCCTGCCGGCGGGCCCGGGGCCCGGCTCAAGACATCCGCTTTCAGGAAGGAAGTCCGGTGGCCACCTCCACCACCAAGGCCCTGGCCGGGGACGAGCCTCCAGGCCCGTCCCCCAGGACGGGCGGCGAGAGCACCGCCCGGCGGCGCGGCGCACTGCTGCACCGGCTGGACATCAAGGGCGCCCCGTACGCGTTCGTCGCTCCGTTCTTCGTCGTCTTCGCCGCGTTCAGTTTCTACCCACTCGTCTACACCTCGTGGATCTCGCTGCACGACGTGGAACTGGCCACCCTCGACGTCATGGAGTGGGTGGCGTTCGACAACTACGTCGAACTCTGGGGCGACTCCCGGTTCTGGAACGCGCTGCGGAACACCATCACCATCGGCATCATCTCCACGGTGCCGCAGCTGATGATGGCGCTAGGCCTGGCCCACCTGCTCAACTACCGGATGCGCGCCTCGCTGTTCTTCCGCGTCGCCTCGCTGGTCCCGTACGCCACCTCGGTAGCAGCCGCCGCCCTCGTGTTCACCATGATCTTCGAACGCGACTTCGGCATGATCAACTGGGCGCTCGGAACGGTCGGCATCGACCCGGTGAACTGGGAGGCCGACAAGTGGCCCGCCCAGGCCGCGATCTCCACCATCGTCATCTGGCGCTGGACCGGCTACAACGCGCTGCTCTACCTGGCCGCCATGCAGGCCATCCCCGCCGACCGGTACGAGGCGGCCTCTCTGGACGGCGCATCCCGGTGGCAGCAGTTCACCCATGTCACCGTCCCCGGGATCCGCTCCACCATCGTCTTCACCATCGTGCTCTCCACGATCGGCGCCACCCAGCTGTTCGGTGAGCCGCTGATCTTCGGCCAGGGGCCCAACGGCATCACCGGTGGCGCGGACAACCAGTACCAGACGCTGGGCCTGCTGCTGTACGAGGAGGGCTGGAAGAACTACCAGATGGGCCGCTCGGCGACCGTCGCCTGGGCGATGTTCATGCTGCTCGTCCTCGTCTTCGTGGCCCAGCGCCTGATCAAGCGCCTGCGCACCCGTACGTCCTGACCTGGAGTCGCCATGACCACCCAAAGCCTCCCGGCCCGGACGGACGCCCCGGCCCGGACCCCCGCCGACAAGCCGGCCGGCCGCGGCGGCCGCCGGCTGCTGCGCCAGGGCGCCGGCCGCCAGCACCACGCGGGCCCGCTCGCCTACGTCCTGCTCGCCATCATGGCGATCCTGTCGATCTTCCCGCTCTACTGGACGATGGTGGCCGCCTCCACCGACAACACCCGGGTGAGCCAGACGCCGCCGCCGTTCCTGCCCGGCCCCAACCTGTTCAGCAACCTCGCCCGGGCCTGGGACGAGGCGGCGATGGGCAAGGCCATGGTCAACAGCCTCATCGTGGCCGGGGTGATCGCCCTGTCCACGGTGATGTTCGCGACGCTGGCCGGGTTCGCCTTCGCCAAACTGCGGTTCAAGGGCCGCAACGCCCTGCTCATGCTGGTGATCGGCACCATGATGGTGCCGCCGCAACTCGGTGTCGTACCGCTGTTCATGATGATGTCCGAGCTGGGCTGGTCGCAGCAGCTGCCCGCCGTCATCTTCCCCACGCTGGTGAGCGCGGTCGGGGTCTTCTTCATGCGGCAGTACCTGTCGGAGGCGCTGCCGGACGAACTCGTCGAGGCCGGACGTGTGGACGGGGCGCATTCGCTGCGGATCTTCTGGAGCATCGTGCTGCCCGTCGCGCGGCCCGCGATGGCGGTCCTGTTCATGATCACCTTCGTGCACGCGTGGAACGACTTCTTCTGGCCGTTCGTGGTGCTCGACATGACCAATCCGACCGTCCCCGTCGCCCTCACCCAGCTCAGCGCGGGTTACGTCCGCGACCAGTCGCTGATCATGGCGGGCGCGCTGCTCGGCACCCTGCCGCTGCTGCTGATGTTCATCGTCTTCGGCCGCCAGATCGTCAGCGGCATCATGGCGGGCGCCGTCAAGGGCTGACCCGCCACCGTGCGGCCCGGCACCGAGCCGCCGGGCCGCACCACGATCCCCACCTCTCCTGGCGTTCGCGCGCCCGCGAACACCCCCACCCAGAAAGGACTTACGTGGTCACCGCAGCACAGCAGACCGCGTCCGCCCCGGACGCCGCCCGTACCTTCCCCAAGGGCTTTCTCTGGGGCTCCGCGACCGCCTCGTACCAGATCGAGGGGGCCGCCGCGGAGGACGGCCGTACGCCGTCCATCTGGGACACCTACGCCCGCACCCCCGGCCGGGTCCGCAACGGCGACACCGGTGACATCGCCACCGACCACTACCACCGCCGGCGGGAGGACGTCGCCCTCATGGCCGAGCTCGGGCTCGGCGCCTACCGCTTCTCCCTCGCCTGGACCCGGATCCAGCCCACCGGCCGCGGCCCCGCCGTGCAGAAGGGCCTGGACTTCTACCGGCGCCTCGTCGACGACCTGCTGGAGAAGGGCATCCAGCCCGTCGCCACCCTCTACCACTGGGATCTGCCCCAGGAGTTGGAGGACGCCGGGGGCTGGCCCGAGCGTGCCACGGCTGAGCGGTTCGCCGAGTACGCGGCCCTCGCCGCGGACGCCCTCGGCGACCGGGTGAAGACCTGGACCACCCTCAACGAGCCCTGGTGCAGCGCCTTCCTCGGCTACGGCTCCGGCGTGCACGCCCCCGGCCGCACCGATCCGGTCGCCGCCCTGCGCGCCGCCCACCACCTCAACCTGGCGCACGGCCTGGCCGTTCAGGCACTGCGCGACCGGGTCCGCGCCGACGCCCAGTGCTCGGTCACCCTCAACATCCACCACGTCCGCCCGCTCACCGGCAGCGACGCCGACGCCGACGCGGTCCGCCGGATCGACGCGCTCGCCAACCGGGTCTTCACCGGTCCGATGCTGCGGGGCGCCTACCCGGAGGACCTGTTCAAGGACACCGCGGCGCTGACCGACTGGTCGTTCGTCCAGGACGGCGACCTGCGGCGGATCCATCAGCCGCTGGACTTCCTCGGCGTCAACTACTACACGCCCACCCTCGTCTCCGAGGCCGACGGCAGCGGCACCCACACCTCGGACGGACACGGCAGGAGCACCCACAGCCCGTGGCCGGGGGCCGACCGGGTCGCCTTCCACCAGCCGCCCGGCGACACCACCGCGATGGGCTGGGCCGTCGACCCCACCGGCCTGTACGACCTGCTGCGCCGGCTGGCGTCCGACTTCCCGCGGCTGCCACTGGTCATCACCGAGAACGGTGCGGCGTTCGACGACTACGCCGACCCCTCGGGACAGGTCAACGACCCCGCCCGCATCGCCTACGTACGCGACCACCTGGCCGCCGTCCACCGGGCCATCGTGGACGGCGTGGATGTGCGCGGCTACTTCCTGTGGTCCCTGCTGGACAACTTCGAGTGGGCCCACGGCTACGGCAGGCGCTTCGGTGCCGTCTACGTGGACTACCCGACCGGCACGCGCATCCCCAAGGCCAGCGCCCGCTGGTACTCCGAGGTCGCCCGCACCGGCGTCCTGCCCGGCGCCTGCCCCTGATCCGGTGCGGCACGGCACAGCCGCCCCGCCCGGTGCCGCACCCATGAGCCCGCCCCCGCCCGCCGCGCCGACGCGGCGGGCGGGGGCGGGCCCGGCCACCGGTTCAGTTCAGCGGGTCGAGCGTGAGCTGTGCCTGGGCCGGGTTGCCGTCGTGCACCAGCGACTCGTGGTGGCCGACGTCGTCGAAGGCGAAGGCGTACGCCTTTCCGTCGGCCATCCGGTCGTGGATGATCCGGGCGTAGTGGTTGGTCACGGACTCCTGGTAGAAGTGGGCTGCCGAGGCGTCGGGCTGGTTGGGGTTGCTCAGCAGCGTGGAGCGGTTGAAGCCGGCGCACAGCGTGCGGGAGATCGGTCCCCGTACCTGGTCGTTGGGGGCGTCCAGCAGCTTGTGACAGCCGAAGACACTGGAGGCGTCGGGCTTCTGGAAGCTCGTGACGACCGCCCCGGCGCTGTTGGTGAAGTTCATGACACCGCCCGAGACGCGCCCGAAGTACTTGGTGCCCGGCTGGTCCGCGAACGGCGTGACGGTGAGCGTGGCCGACGTGTACTTCTGCCAGACGCGGTTGATGTAGTCGTCCATGACCGACGCGGGCAGCGCCCCGGTCTCCAGCCCGTACAGCGGCGACAGTGCCCGCAGGACGGTGCCGTCGGACCGGGTCTGGATCAGCCCGCCCCAGCCGGGCTGCGCCCGCAGCGCGTTGAACACCGCGTTGTAGCCGCCCGCCTTGAGTCGCCCGACGCTGCTCACGCTGCCGTCGGCGCGCTGCACGCCGACCGTGTAGGGCGCGGAGAACATGTCGACCTGGGTGCTGTTCAGCCACAGCCCGGAGTCGTTGAGCGTGTACTCGGACCAGTTGAACAGGATGTCGCGGTTGGGGTCGCTCGGGTTCTGCACGGCCGGTTGCACCAGGCCGCCCGTGGTCAGCCGGAAGTCGAGCTTCTGGCCGTACGAGAAGTAGATGCGTCCCGACAGCTTGGGGACGCGGATCGTCTTGGTCTGACCGGCGGCGGGTCCGGGGATGGACGCGTCCGGCGCGGGGGTCGGGGGATTGCCGCCGGCGGGCCAGGCGTGGAAGGTGCCGTTCGCATCTGCCCAGCCCTGCTGACCCGTGGTCAGCGAGGTGCCCAGGTTGTAGATGTGAACCGGCTCGCCGCGGCTCGAGTTGTTGGTGATCTTCAGTGGGATGGTGGCGGGCACCGCGGCGTCCGCGGGCGGCGAGGCGCCGAACGTGAGCAGGGCGCCGGCCAGGCCCGTGGCCATGGCCACGGCGAGCAGACGGTTTCTGAGGCTTGAGAGCACTCTCCACCTCCGTGCGGGTGTGGGGGGAATTGGTCCGTACCGATTGTGAGAGCGCTCTCAGAGTTACGCCAGGACGCGTCCATGTCAATGAGGATGGAGCGGGGAATCGTGGTCGGTGCCTGCCACGGGTCGCGCCGAGTGCTGCGGAGGATCCGAGCGCGACCCGTCAGTGGCGCCGGCGGGCGTTGAGCCGGGCGGCCTGGCGCGTCAGGTGGGCGCGCTCGGCGAGGTTGGGCGCCTTCTGGGCCGCCTCGGCGTACAGCCGTGCCGCGGTCACCAGGTCGCCGTCGCGCTCGTGGAGGTACGCCGCCACCGCGGCGTGGCGGGGCAGTGAGTCGTCCAGACCCGCGAGCGCCGCCAGGCCGGCGCGTGGTCCGTCGGCCTCACCGACGGCCACCGCGCGGTTGAGGCGGACGACCGGGCTGTCGGTGAGGCGCGCGAGCTCGTCGTACCACTCGACGATCTGCACCCAGTCGGTCTCCCCGGTGGTGGGCGCGTCCGCGTGGAGGGCCGCGACGGCGGCCTGGGCCTGGAACTCGCCCAGCCGGTCGCGGGCGAGGGCCGCCTGCAGGATCTCGACGCCTTCGGCGATCGACTCCGTGTCCCACCGGCCGCGGTCCTGCTCGGCGAGCGGCACCAGACTGCCGTCGGGCGCGGTCCGGGCGGCGCGCCGGGCGTGGTGGAGCAGCATCAGGGCGAGCAGCCCCGCCGCCTCGGGGTGGTCGATCGCGGCCGCGAGCTGCCGGGTCAGCCGGATGGCCTCGGCGGCGAGGTCCACGTCGCCGGAGTAGCCCTCGTTGAAGACCAGGTAGAGGACGCGCAGCACCGTGGCAACGTCGCCGGGCCGGTCGAACCGCACCCCGGAGACGGTGCGCTTGGCCCGGCTGATGCGCTGCGCCATGGTCGCCTCGGGCACCAGGTAGGCCTGGGCGATCTGGCGGGTGGTCAGCCCGCCGACGGCGCGCAGCGTCAGGGCGACCGCGGACGACGGCGTCAGCGACGGGTGGGCGCACAGGAAGTACAGCTGGAGCGTGTCGTCCGCCTGGGACGCGGGCCCGGGCGCCGGCTCCTCGTCGACGAGGTCCTCACGCCGGCGGCGGGCGGTGTCCGCCCGGGTCGCGTCCAGGAACCGGCGCCAGGCCACGGTGATCAGCCAGCCCTTCGCGTCCCGGGGCGGATCGGCCGGCCATGCGCGGACCGCCTCGACCAGCGCGTCCTGCACGGCGTCCTCGGCCGCCGCGAAGTCGGCTCCGCGGCGGACGAGGATGGCGAGGACACTCGGTGTGAGGCTGCGGAGCAGGGCCTCGTCCATGGGTGAGGTCACTCCGTGATGGTGGGCGACACGCCGTAGAACGGGCGCAGCTCGAGCCACTCGTGGATCGGCTTCCCGCCCGCCCCGGGGGCGGCCGACAGTTCTCCGGCCAGCTCGACGGCACGCTCGTAGCTGTCCACGTCGATCACCATCCAGCCGGCGATGAGGTCCTTGGTCTCGGCGAACGGGCCGTCGGTGACCGGCGGGCGCCCCTCACCGTCGTACCGGACGAACGTCCCCTCGGGGGCGAGCGCCTGACCGTCGACGAACTCGCCGGTCTTCTCGAGCCGGGCCGCGAAGTCGTTCATGTACTGCATGTGGTCCGAGATCTCCTCCGGCGTCCACTGGTCCATGGGCACGTCGTTGACCGGAGTCGGAGCGCCGCGGTAGTGCTTGAGCAGCAGGTACTTGGCCATGGTGTTCTCCTCGGTGCTGTCGCGACCCATTGTGGTCGCGTTCACCCCGGGGACGGAGCGGAAAACGGGTTCTCGACATCGCCGCCGAATCTTCTTCGCTGGGCCGTGCGGCCGCAGAGGGTGTGGGCACGTCGTCCTCTCGGGGCCACCGAGATGACCGGTCAGGGCGCGGCGCACCCCTTCGCGGAGATCGACCAGCCCGAGCCACCGACCGCACACCCGGGCGGTGCCGGTCGAGCCGGGGAGGATCGAGGAGTACGTGCCGCGCGGGCTGCCGTGATCGTATGCCGGGTGGCAGCCGGGAGGCGTCCGCGAAGGGGGAGCGGAATGGCTGAGGACACGGGTGCGGGCGGCGGATGTCTGGCGTGCGACCTCATGCTCGGCAGGGTCCCGTTGCCGGGCGGTAGCGTGCTGCGGACCGAGTCATGGGTGGTTGAGCACTGCGTCGGGCCGCTCGGCCTGGGCACCGTCGTGGTCAAGCCGGCCCGGCACGTGGTGCACGTGGCCGGGTTGACGGCGCAGGAGTCCGGCGAGCTGGGCCCCCTGCTGCGAAGGGTCAGTGCCGCCGTCACCGAGGTGATGGCCCCGGAGCAGGTGTACGTGTGTCTGTGGTCGCACGCCGGCGGGGTCCCCGGCCACATCCACTTCGTCGTACAGCCCGTGGGCGCGCGGGACGTGGCCCGGTTCGCCGCCTTCGGCCCCGCGTTGCAGGTGGCCATGGGGGAGGCGGGGTGCTTCCCCGAGGCGGCGGACGTGCGGCGGGTGTGCGACCGACTCAGGGAAGCACTCCGGTGAACTCACTCGGCCCACTCCCGCGGACCCGGTCGGCGAGCACTTCGTAGCGACGTACCCCGGCGGCTCCTCGTGGTGCCGCTTCGGGCCACAGGCAGTCCAGGACCGAGGCGGACGGAGGGAAGAGCGCGGACGGTACCGCGCGGCGGTCGAACCACTCCCAGCGCACGATCTTGTCCGGCTCGGTGACCCGGGGGGTACCCGCGGCCCGCCGGGTGACGGCCGCGGCCGTCACCCGGGTCAGCCCGCCCAGACCGTCGACGAGGACCGCCAGTACCCGTACGTCCGACGCGGACACGACGAGCCCGGTCTCCTCCGCCAGTTCGCGCCGGGCGGCCGTCTCGAAGTCCTCTCCGGTGTCGACCTTGCCACCGGGGAGTTCCCAGCGGCCATCGTGGCCGAGGCCGAGCAGGACCCGTCCGGCGGGATCGAGGACGGCGAGGCCGACACCGGTCAGGCTGTGGGAGGCGGGGCGGGCGCGCTCGGGGCGCTCGGGGCCAGGTGTAGGAGAGTTCACCAGGCCATTCCACACCGCGGGAGCCCGCGGGAGCCACCGCACGCGCGGCCTGTTTCGTGGGTCAGCGCTGGGTGAGGGTTTGGGGGTAGTCGGTGATGATTCCGTCGACGCCGAGGGTGGTCATTTTGCGTATGGCGCCGGGTTCGTCGACGGT
>NZ_JBHYOB010000038.1:0-24131 GCF_042744565.1 Streptomyces sp. NPDC058812 | reverse complement strand
CGGCCTCGCCCGCTCACCCCCGGCCTCGCCCGCTCACCCCCGGCCTCGCCCGCTCACCCCCGACCTGGCCCGCTCACCCCCGGCCTCGCCCGCTCACCCCCGACCCCGCCCGCTGCCCCTCAGCCCCCCCGCTCACTCCCAGTCCCACCCGATCCCCAGCATCCCCGACCGCACCCGGGGCTCCACGAGATGCACCGAGCGGTGCCGCCCGCTGAGGGCCAGTTCCTGCCGGCCGCCGCGCGGTGCCGCCGGCGAGTGCTGCGTGAACCGGTGGCAGCGCACCGGCAGGGCCGCGGCGTCGAACCGCACCTGGAGCGCGTACTGCCCGCTCGCCGAACCGAACCCGCGGACGTACTCGCGCGAGGCCCCCGCCGTGCCGTCCTCCACGCCGTAGCGGAAGAGGTGGGTGTCCCCGGCCCGCAGACGCGTGTCGAAGAGCAACTCGGTGACGAGCACCCCGGTCTCGTGGTGGGTGCGGACGCGTCCCGTACGGCAGTTCTCCAGCGCGTGGACGGTCATCCGCGCGGGAGCGCATCCCGGGTCGCCCTGGTGGACGGCGACGAAACGGTCGACGCCGTCGCGGTGGGCGCGGACGATGTGGTGCGACTCGCGGCCCGCGAGCTCGCGGCGGGGCCCGACCCGGATCAGTTCGTGGTGCCCGAGGATGTACACCCCGCCGTCCGACGGCGGATGATCCAGCTCGGCCAGCAGGCGGTCGAGTACGCCCGACGCCTCCACGTAGGAGCGGTAGGAACGGGCCGCGGGCCGCTTGGCCGAGGTGTCCTCGTCGGCCTCGGCGAGCAGGCGTATCAGTGACTCCTCGGGCAGCTGGAGTATCTCCTCCAGCGCCCGCACGGCCCGCAGCGACTCCGGGCGCTGCGGCCGCCGGGCGCCCTGCTGCCAGTAGCTCAGACTCGTGACGCCCACTCTCACCCCGTGGCGCGACAGATGGTGCTGCACACGCTGCAGCGGCAGCCCGCGAGCGGCGATCGCGGCGCGCAGCGCGACGTGGAAGGGGCCGCCGCGCAGGGCCGAGTCGAGTTCCGCGGTGGCGGCGTCCGCGTGCTGAGTGGCGTGCGGCATGCAGGGGCCTTTCTGTGAAGTCCACAACGGCTGGTCAGACCGTTCGACGCGGATCCGTCGAGAGGATCCGTCGAGGAGGGATGGGTCGGGGCCGCCGCCCCCGTTGCGGCACAGAGGGTCTTCACATGTCCGTACGCCGCGCTCCAGGGCCCCGAGTCCCCCCGCATTGAAGCGTGTTGACCAAGCCCCGACAACACCTGACGCCCGACCGCGACGCGCTCCTGGCCGAGAACACACCGGCTCGCCGCCCCAAGGGCACTCGGCGTGACCGAACGGACCCGGACCGTCTCCCCCCGGCCCCTCCTCCGGTCGTCCACAGGGCCCCGGCCCGTCGTCCACAGCCCCGCCGGAGTGTCGGTCCCCGCCAGTAGGGTGTGAGTCATGGCCGACCCCTCCAGCTACCGCCCCAGGCCGGGTGAGATCCCGGACTCCCCGGGGGTGTACAGGTTCCGTGACGAGCACCGCAGGGTGATCTACGTCGGAAAGGCGAAGAGCCTGCGCCAGCGCCTGGCGAACTACTTCCAGGACCTGGCGAACCTCCACCCCCGCACCCGCACCATGGTCACCACGGCCGCGTCCGTGGAGTGGACGGTGGTGTCCACGGAGGTCGAGGCGCTGCAGCTGGAGTACTCCTGGATCAAGGAGTACGACCCCCGGTTCAACGTGAAGTACCGCGACGACAAGAGCTACCCCTACCTCGCGGTGACGATGAACGAGGAGTTCCCGCGCGTGCAGGTGATGCGCGGCCACAAGAAGAAGGGCGTGCGGTATTTCGGGCCGTACGGACACGCCTGGGCGATCCGCGACACGGTCGACCTCCTGCTGCGCGTCTTCCCGGTGCGCACCTGCTCCGCCGGCGTCTTCAAGAACGCCTCCCGGACCGGCCGCCCCTGTCTGCTCGGCTACATCGGCAAGTGCTCGGCGCCCTGCGTCGAGCGCATCTCCCCGGACGACCACTGGGACCTGGCCGACGAGTTCTGCGACTTCATGGCCGGCCGCACCGGCACCTACCTGCGCCGCCTGGAGCGGCAGATGGCCGAGGCGGCCGACGAGATGGAGTACGAGCGGGCGGCGCGCCTGCGCGACGACATCGGGGCCTTGAAGAAGGCCATGGAGAAGAGCGCGGTCGTGCTCGCCGACGCGACCGACGCCGACCTGATCGCGGTCGCCGAGGACGAGCTGGAGGCGGCCGTCCAGATCTTCCACGTGCGCGGCGGACGCGTGCGCGGCCAGCGCGGCTGGGTCACGGACAAGGTGGAGGAGATCACCACCGGTGCCCTCGTCGAGCACGCCCTCCAGCAGCTGTACGGCGAGGAGACCGGGGACGCGGTCCCCAAGGAGGTCCTGGTCCCCGCCCTGCCCGACCCGGTGGAGCCGGTCCAGCAGTGGCTGACGGAGCGCCGAGGGTCGGGCGTGTCGCTTCGGATCCCGCAGCGCGGGGACAAGAAGGCGCTGATGGAGACCGTCCAGCGCAACGCCCAGCAGGCGCTCGTCCTGCACAAGACCAAGCGCGCCTCCGACCTGACGACGCGCTCACGCGCGCTGGAGGAGATCGCCGACGCCCTCGACCTGGACAGCGCCCCGCTCCGGATCGAGTGCTACGACATCTCGCACCTCCAGGGCGACGACGTCGTGGCCTCCATGGTCGTCTTCGAGGACGGGCTGGCCCGCAAGAGCGAGTACCGCCGGTTCCAGATCAAGGGCTTCGCCGGACAGGACGACGTCCGTTCCATGCACGAGGTCATCACCCGCCGCTTCCGCCGCTACCTCGCCGAGAAGGAGAAGACCGGCGAGTGGGCGGACGGAGAGGACGCCGCCGACGGGACGGAGGCGGGCGGCGACGAGCAGCTCACGGACGGCCCGGCCCTGAAGGACGACGACGGCCGCCCCAAGCGCTTCGCCTACCCGCCTCAGCTCGTCGTCGTCGACGGCGGGCAGCCGCAGGTCGCGGCGGCCCAGCGGGCCCTGGACGAGCTCGGCATCGACGACATCGCCGTCTGCGGACTCGCCAAGCGCCTGGAGGAGGTCTGGCTGCCCCGCGAGGACGACCCGGTCGTCCTGCCCCGCACCAGCGAGGGCCTGTACCTGCTGCAGCGGGTCCGCGACGAGGCGCACCGCTTCGCGATCACCTACCAGCGGGCCAAGCGCGCCAAGCGTTTCCGCTCCAGTCCGCTGGACGACGTGCCGGGCCTCGGGGAGACCCGCAAGCAGGCGTTGATCAAGCACTTCGGTTCGGTGAAGAAGCTGCGGTCGGCGACGATCGACCAGATCTGCGAGGTGCCCGGCATAGGCCGCAAGACGGCCGAGACCGTGGCCGTGGCCCTCGCCCGGGCCACCCCGGCCGCGCCCGCCGTGAACACGGCGACCGGAGAGATCATGGATGACGAGGACGGGGCACCCGAGACGACGGCGGATGCCCCGGGGGAGCCCGTGACCGCGGGCACCCCGGACGAACGACGGGGGCAGGAGAGATGACCGAGCACGAGGCACAGCCCACAGTGGGGCGAGAACAGGCCCACGGCACGACCGGCGAGGAGGCGGGCCCGCAGACGGCCGCTGCCGAACAGCGCCAGGACGACGGAGCACAGGTGAGTACGGGCAAGGAAACAGCCGGGGCGCACGAGGCGGCCATCCCCGAGCTGGTGATCATCTCCGGCATGTCCGGAGCCGGCCGCTCGACGGCCGCCAAGTGTCTGGAGGACCTGGGCTGGTTCGTCGTCGACAACCTCCCGCCCGCGCTGATCCCCACCATGGTGGAGCTCGGCGCCCGCTCCCAGGGCAACGTGGCACGGATCGCGGTCGTCGTCGACGTCCGCGGCCGGCGCTTCTTCGACAATCTGCGCGAATCCCTCGCGGACCTCGACTCCCGCGGCGTCACCCGCCGGATCGTCTTCCTGGAGTCCTCCGACGAGGCGCTGGTGCGCCGCTTCGAGTCGGTGCGCCGCCCGCACCCCCTCCAGGGCGACGGCCGCATCGTCGACGGCATCGCCGCCGAGCGGGAACTGCTGCGCGAGCTGCGCGGCGACGCCGACCTGGTGATCGACACCTCCAGCCTCAACGTGCACGAGCTGCGCGCCAAGATGGACGCCCAGTTCGCCGGCGACGAGGAGCCCGAGCTGCGGGCCACCGTCATGTCCTTCGGCTTCAAGTACGGCCTCCCGGTCGACGCCGACCTGGTCGTGGACATGCGCTTCCTGCCCAACCCGCACTGGGTGCCGGAGCTGCGCCCGTTCACCGGCCTGAACGAGGAGGTGTCCTCGTACGTCCTCAACCAGCCCGGGGCCAAGGAGTTCCTCGACCGCTACACCGAGCTGCTCCAGATGATCGCCGCGGGCTACCGTCGGGAGGGCAAGCGCTATGTGACCGTCGCCGTCGGCTGCACCGGCGGCAAGCACCGGTCCGTGGCCATGTCAGAGAAGCTCGCCGCCCGGCTCGTCGCCGAGGGCGTGGAGACGGTGGTCGTCCACCGGGACATGGGACGGGAATGACACGACGTACTCCGCGGCTGAGCAGGCTGCGCCGGGTGGTGCCCGAGGGGCGCGGCGGCAGGCCCGCCGAAGCCCGCGCCGCCCGGCCCGAACAGGCGCGCGGCGGCAAGCCGCGCCGCCGGGGCGCCCAGCCCAAGGTCGTCGCCCTCGGCGGCGGCATGGGCCTGTCCGCCTCGCTCGCCGCACTGCGCCGGATCACCGGCGACCTCACCGCCGTCGTCACCGTGGCCGACGACGGTGGCTCCAGCGGGCGCCTCCGTGACGAGCTGGGCGTCCTGCCGCCCGGCGACCTGCGCAAGGCGCTGGCCGCGCTGTGCGGCGACGACGACTGGGGCCAGACCTGGGCCCGCGTCATCCAGCACCGCTTCCAGTCCCAGGGCGACCTGCACGAGCACGCGGTCGGCAATCTGCTGATCGTCGCCCTGTGGGAGCAGCTGGGCGACCACGTCCAGGCGCTGGACCTGGTCGGCAAGCTGCTCGGCGCGCACGGGCGCGTGCTGCCCATGTCCGCCGTGCCGCTGGAGCTCCAGGCCCTGGTCAGGGGGCACGACCCGGACCGGCCCGACGAGGTGGACACCGTGCGCGGGCAGGCGACCGTGGCGCTCACGCCCGGCGAGGTGCAGTCCGTGCACCTGGTGCCGAACGACCCGCCCGCCGTCCCCGAGGCGGTCGACGCCGTCCTGGACGCGGACTGGGTGGTGCTGGGGCCCGGCTCCTGGTTCTCCTCGGTCATCCCGCACCTGCTCGTGCCCGATCTGCTGGACGCGCTCGTCGAGACGAAGGCCCGCCGGGTGCTCTCCCTGAACCTCGCTCCGCAACCCGGAGAAACCGAGGGCTTCTCACCGCAGCGTCATTTGGAGGTTTTGGGACGACACGCCCCTAAACTCGCCCTGGACGTGGTGCTGGCCGACGAGGCCGCCGTGCCCGACCGTGACTCGCTCACCGACGCCGCGAAACGGTTCGGCGCCGCTGTCGAACTGGCTCCGGTCGCCCGGACCGACGGGACCCCGAGGCACGACCCGGAGCTGCTGGCCGCCGCGTACGACCGTATTTTTCGGATGCATGGAAGGATCGGCCCATGGCGATGACGGCAGCGGTGAAGGATGAGATCTCCCGGCTCCCCGTCACCCGGACCTGCTGCAGAAAGGCGGAGGTCTCCGCCATTCTGCGGTTCGCCGGCGGCCTTCACCTGGTGAGCGGGCGCATCGTGATCGAGGCCGAGCTGGACACCGCGAGGGCGGCCCGTCGGCTGAAGCAGGACATCCTGGAGATCTTCGGGCACAGCTCGGAGCTGATCGTGATGGCGCCGGGCGGACTGCGCCGCGGCTCGCGTTACGTCGTTCGGGTGGTCGCGGGCGGTGACCAGCTGGCCCGCCAGACCGGTCTGGTGGACGGCCGGGGCCGCCCGATCCGGGGCCTGCCGCCGCAGGTGGTCTCGGGGGCCACCTGCGACGCCGAGGCCGCCTGGCGCGGAGCGTTCCTGGCGCACGGCTCGCTCACCGAGCCCGGCCGCTCCTCCTCCCTGGAGGTGACCTGCCCGGGCCCCGAGGCCGCGCTCGCGCTGGTCGGCGCCGCCCGCCGACTGTCGATCCCCGCCAAGGCCCGCGAGGTGCGCGGCGTGGACCGGGTCGTGGTCCGCGACGGCGACGCGATCGGCGCCCTGCTCACCCGGCTCGGCGCCCACGACTCGGTGCTGGCCTGGGAGGAGCGGCGGCTGCGGCGCGAGGTCCGCGCCACCGCCAACCGCCTCGCCAACTTCGACGACGCCAATCTGCGCCGCTCCGCCCGCGCGGCCGTCGCCGCCGGAGCCCGGGTCCAGCGCGCCCTGGAGATCCTCGCCGACGACGTGCCCGAGCACCTCGCCGCCGCGGGCCGGCTCCGCATGGAGCACAAGCAGGCCTCCCTGGAGGAGCTGGGCGCCCTCGCCGACCCGCCGCTGACCAAGGACGCCGTCGCCGGCCGCATCCGCCGCCTGCTGGCCATGGCCGACAAGCGGGCCTCGGACCTCGGCATCCCCGGCACGGACGCCAACCTCGGCGAGGAGGAGCTGGCCGACAATCTGGTCGGCTGACCGAACGCGCGTCGGCCCGCCGCGCACGGGCCGTCAACGAGCCGGTGCGGGCGCCCGCTTGGGTGACCGGCACCGGCTTTCGCGTGTCCTTGCCGCGCTCTTGACTCGATCATGAGCTGTCATGAGCCTGGCATCTGTTCGCTGCTGTGGCGAACGCAGGCCTGTTGGACAGGCCCCATCTAGGGGGGTTCATGAGACGAAGAGCGAGATCGATCCTCGCCGTCGGCGCGCTCCTGATCGGCGGAGCGAGCTTCGCGCCCATCGCACAGGCACAACCCGCAGGCCCCGCGACCGCGGACGCCGACGAGGTGAAGGTCTTCCGCGCGGACGTGACCCAGGAGCAGGTACCCCTGCTGCTGGCCGCCGGCCAGGACGGCCACGAACTCAGTGAGCGGGTCCCCGCCAAGGGGACGGCCACCGTCGAGGTCTACCTCACCGACCAGCAGGCCGGGAAGCTGGAGAAACAGGGCGTCGACCTCAAGGAGCACACCCTCTCCTCCCGTGCCGAGAAGCGCGTCGAGGACGCCGCCGAGGGCGTCTTCCGCCCGTACAGCGGCAGCGGCGGCCTCAAGGAGGAGATCCTGCGTACCGCGCAGGACAACCCCCGCCTCACCAAGGTCGTCTCCATCGGCAAGTCGGTGAACGGCCAGGACATCCTCGCGCTCAAGCTCACCAAGAACGCGAAGAAGTCGAAGGACGGCTCCAAGCCCTCCGTCCTCTACATGTCCAACCAGCACGCGCGAGAGTGGATCACCCCGGAGATGACCCGGCGGCTGATGCACCACTACCTGGACAAGTACGACAAGGACCGGCGGATCAAGAAGCTGGTCGACTCCACCGAACTGTGGTTCCTCCTGTCGGCCAACCCAGACGGCTACGACTACACGTTCGAGGACACCGACAACCGCCTGTGGCGCAAGAACCTGCGCGACAACAACGGTGACGGCGCCATCGGCACCGGCGACGGCGTCGACCTCAACCGCAACTTCGCCTACAAGTGGGGCTACGACGACGAGGGCTCGTCCCCCAACCCCACCAGCCAGACCTACCGGGGCGCCGGCCCGAACTCCGAGCCCGAGACCAAGGCCCTGGACGCCTTCCAGAAGCGGATCGGGTTCACGTACGGCATCAACTACCACTCCGCGGCCGAGCTGATCCTCTACGGGGTCGGCTGGCAGGTGGCCACGAACACCCCGGACGACGTCCTCTACAAGGCGCTCGCCGGCACGCCGGACAACCCCGCGGTCCCCGGCTACCACCCGCAGGTCTCCTCGGAGCTTTACACCACCAACGGCGAGGCGGACGGCCACGCGGCCAACGTCAACGGCGTGGCGATGTTCACCCCGGAGATGTCGACCTGCCAGACCATCTCCGAGCAGGACCCCGACGACGAGTGGAACGCGGGCGACTGCCAGTCGGGCTTCAACTTCCCCGACGACGAGAAACTGATCCAGCAGGAGTTCGCGAAGAACATCCCCTTCGCGCTCTCCGTCGCCGAGACCGCCGCCCACCCCGACCGGCCGTCCTCCGCGGTCGGCCTGGAGGCCGCCGACTTCACCCCGGCCCCCTTCACCACCTCCTACTCGCGCGGCGCCGACCAGGAGGTCTCCGTCGTCGCACGCAAGTCGGTGCGCGACAAGGAGCTGAAGTACCGCGTCAACGGCGGACGCGTCCACGACATGAAGCTGCGGCCCTGGCGGGGCGGCGAGACGTACGGCGGCGAGGACAACCTCTACTTCGACGAGTACCGGGCCAAGGTCAAGGACGGCGACCGTGGTGACCGGGTCGAGGTCTGGTTCGCCGGCGAGACGAAGCGCGGCAAGCGGACCGAGAGCGCGCACTTCACGTACACGATCGCCGAGCGGCCCCGCGCGGACGTCCTCGTCGTCGCCGAGGAGGGCGCGAAGGCCACGCAGACCCAGAAGTACGTCGACGCACTGAAGGCCAATGGCCGGCGGGCGGCCGTCTGGGACGTCGCCACACAGGGCGCGCCCGACGCGCTCGGCGTCCTCGGCCACTTCCACACCGTCGTCCACCACACCGGCGCCGCGGTGCCCGGCAACGCCACCCAGCTCCAGCTCCGTGCCTTCCTCAACGAGGGCGGCAGGCTGATCGAGGCGGGCGAGCGGGCCGGCGGCAGCGTCGACCTCGGCGGCGGCACCATGTCCAACGACTTCAGCCAGTACTACCTGGGCGCCTACACCCGCACCTCGACCCCCGGGGCCACCGGATTCACCGGCTCCGGCAAGCTCGCCGGAGCCACCGGCACGCTCGGCGACGCCCCCGGCAACCCGCTGGACACCGCCGGAACCTACAGCGTGACCTCGGACCAGCTGCCCGTCGGCACCTACCCGCAGTTCGCGAGCGCGGGCGCGGGGAAGTTCGCCGGCACGGTCAACCCGTACGGGCCCTACGCGGGCGAGTGGATGGCCGCCGCCGTCCACACCGACGACGCCTACAAGCGGCTCACCCGCACCGTCGACCTCACCGGTGTCACCGCCGCCGACCGGCCCACGCTCCGCACCCAGCTGCTGTGGGACACCGAGCGCGGCTACGACCACGCCCTGGTCGAGGCGCACACCACCGGCGCCGACGACTGGACCACGCTCCCCGAGGCGGGCGGCGCCACCGGCACGGCCGTACCGGCGGAGTGCGCGGCCGGGTTCTACATGGGCGAGCACCCCTGGCTGGAGCACTACCTGACCCTGTCCGACGACGGCTGCACCGCGACCGGCACCACCGGGCAGTGGAACAGCCTCACCGGCTCCTCCGGGGGCTGGCGGCAGGTCGAGTTCGACCTGAGCGCCTACGCCGGGAAGTCCGTCGAGGTGTCGATCGCCTACGTCACCGACCCCGGCAGCGGCGGACGCGGCGTCCTCGCCGACGAGGCCTCGCTGGTCGTCGGCGGTGCGGCGACCGAGACCGAGGGCTTCGAGACGGCGCTCGGCGCCTGGCAGGTCTCCGGGCCGCCCGCGGGCAGCCCCGCCGTCCTGAAGGACTGGGGCCGCACCGGAACCCTGTTCCAGACGTACGGCGCGGTCACCACGGACGACACGGTCCTGCTGGGCTTCGGCCTGGAGCACCTCACCGAGCCGGCCGCCCGGGCGGCCCTGGTCCGGCAGGCGCTGCGTGCCCTGGATGAGTGAAATCCGCGGCGCGGGGGACTGACTCGGTGTAGCGAAATCGGGTGATCGGTCCCCGTGACCCGGGGCGGTCCGTACCCCTACTGGCGGGTACGGACCGTCCTGCCGGGTATGGGGCGTCTCGATGTCACCCCCGAGGCCCTGGAGAGGTAGGGTCGGAGGTGGTCGGGGACATCCCAAATACAGCTCGCCGGCACATCGGGCCGGCGTACCAACGAGGAGATCGGTTCGTGACGATCCGCGTAGGCATCAACGGCTTTGGCCGCATCGGTCGTAACTACTTCCGCGCGCTGCTGGAGCAGGGTGCAGACATCGAGATCGTGGCTGTCAACGACCTGGGTGACACCGCGACCACCGCCCATCTGCTGAAGTACGACACCATCCTCGGCCGCCTCAAGCAGGAGGTCTCGCACACCGAGGACACCATCACCGTCGGCGACAAGACCATCAAGGTCCTCGCCGAGCGCAACCCCGCGGACATCCCGTGGGGTGAGCTGGGTGTCGACATCGTCATCGAGTCGACCGGCATCTTCACGAAGAAGGCCGACGCCGAGAAGCACATCGCGGGCGGCGCGAAGAAGGTCCTCATCTCGGCCCCGGCCAAGGACGAGGACGTCACCATCGTGATGGGCGTCAACCAGGACACGTACGACCCGGCGAACCACCACGTCATCTCCAACGCCTCCTGCACCACCAACTGCGTGGCGCCGATGGCCAAGGTCCTCGACGAGAACTTCGGCATCGTCAAGGGCCTGATGACGACGGTGCACGCGTACACGAACGACCAGCGCATCCTGGACTTCCCGCACAAGGACCTGCGTCGCGCCCGTGCCGCCGCGGAGAACATCATCCCGACCACCACGGGTGCCGCCAAGGCCACCGCGCTGGTCCTCCCGCAGCTCAAGGGCAAGCTGGACGGCATGGCCATGCGCGTCCCGGTCCCGACCGGCTCGGTCACCGACCTGGTCCTGGAGCTCGGCCGCGAGGTCACCAAGGAAGAGGTCAACGCCGCCTTCCAGAAGGCCGCCGAGGGCGAGCTCAAGGGCATCCTGGAGTACACCGAGGACGCGATCGTCTCCTCGGACATCGTCAACGCCCCGGCGTCCTGCACCTTCGACTCGTCCCTGACCATGGTCCAGGACGGCAAGAACGTGAAGGTCATCGGCTGGTACGACAACGAGTGGGGCTACTCCAACCGCCTCGTCGACCTCACGGTCTTCGTCGGCAACCAGCTCTGATCGACTCGGACTCAGCAGGCACCTCGATGCGGTAGCAGGGCTCGGGCAGCGCAAGGCCGCGCTGCCCGAGCCCTGCGTCGCGTCCGCAAGGCCGCGCTGCACCGAGCCCTGCGTCGCGTCCGCAGCGACCAGCCCTCGTAGGATCACGAGCGATCACGAGAACCCAGGAGCCCTCTTGAAGACGATCGACGAACTGCTCTCCGAAGGCGTCGCGGGCAAGCGCGTCTTCGTCCGCGCCGACCTCAATGTGCCGCTGGACGGCACCACCATCACCGACGACGGCCGTATCCGCGCCGTGGTGCCCACCGTCAAGGCCCTGGCCGACGCGGGCGCGCGCGTGATCGTCGCCTCGCACCTGGGCCGCCCCAAGGGCGCCCCGGACCCGGCCTTCTCCCTCGCCCCGGCCGCCGCCCGCCTCGGTGAGCTGCTCGGCGCCGACGTCGCCTTCGCCGAGGACACGGTCGGCACCGCCGCCGAGTCCACGGTGGCCGGCCTCGCCGACGGCCGGGTCGCCGTCATCGAGAACCTGCGCTTCAACGCCGGGGAGACCAGCAAGGACGACACCGAGCGCGCCGCCTTCGCCGACAAGCTGGCCGGCCTCGCGGACGTCTACGTCGGAGACGGCTTCGGCGCGGTGCACCGGGGGCACGCCTCGGTCTTCGACCTCCCCAAGCGCCTGCCGCACTACGCCGGCTACCTCATCGCCACCGAGGTCGGCGTCCTGAAGAAGCTCACCGACGACGTCCAGCGCCCGTACGTCGTCGCCCTCGGCGGCGCCAAGGTCTCCGACAAGCTCGCCGTCATCGACCAGCTGCTCGGCAAGGCCGACCGGCTCCTCATCGGCGGCGGCATGGCGTACACCTTCCTCAAGGCCCAGGGCCACGAGGTCGGCATCTCCCTCCTCCAGGAGGACCAGATCCCGGCCGTCAAGGAGTACATGGAGCGCGCGGAGAAGAACGGCGTCGAGCTGGTCCTCCCCGTCGACGTCCTGGTCGCGTCCGAGTTCCCGGACCTGAAGACCAAGGCCCCGGCCAACCCCGCCACCGTCGCCGCGGACGCCATCCCGGCCGACCAGGAGGGTCTGGACATCGGTCCCGAGACCCGCAAGCTGTACGCCTCGAAGCTCGCCGACGCGGCCACCGTCTTCTGGAACGGCCCCATGGGCGTCTTCGAGCACCCCGACTACGCGGAGGGCACCAAGGCGGTCGCCCAGGCCCTCCTCGACGCCCCGGGCTTCACCGTGGTCGGCGGTGGCGACTCCGCCGCGGCCGTCCGTACGCTCGGCTTCGACGAGAACGCATTCGGCCACATCTCGACCGGCGGCGGCGCCTCCCTCGAATACCTCGAGGGCAAGACGCTCCCCGGCCTCGCCGCACTGGAGGACTGACCTCAATGACCACCCGCACGCCGCTGATGGCGGGCAACTGGAAGATGAACCTCAACCACCTCGAGGCCATCGCCCACGTCCAGAAGCTCGCCTTCGCCCTCGCGGACAAGGACTACGACGCCGTCGAGGTCGCCGTCCTCGTCCCCTTCACCGACCTGCGCTCGGTGCAGACCCTGGTCGAGCACGACAAGCTCAAGATCAAGTACGGCGCCCAGGACATCTCCGCCCACGACGGCGGCGCCTACACCGGCGAGATCTCCGGCCCGATGCTGGCCAAGCTGCGCTGCACCTACGTCGCGATCGGCCACTCCGAGCGCCGCCAGTACCACGCCGAGACCGACGAGCTAGTGAACGCCAAGGTCAAGGCCGCCTACAAGCACGGCCTGACCCCGATCATGTGCGTCGGCGAGGAGCTGGAGGTCCGCGAGGCGGGCAACCACGTCGCCCACACCCTCGCCCAGGTCGAGGGCGGCCTGGGGGACCTCCCGGCCGAGCAGGCCGAGACGATCGTGATCGCCTACGAGCCCGTGTGGGCCATCGGCACCGGCAAGGTCTGCGGCGCCGAGGACGCCCAGGAGGTCTGCGCGGCCATCCGCGGCAAGCTCGCCGAGCTGTACTCGCAGGAGCTGGCCGACAAGGTCCGCATCCAGTACGGCGGCTCGGTCAAGTCCGGCAACGTCGCCGAGATCATGTCGCAGGCCGACATCGACGGCGCCCTGGTCGGCGGTGCCTCGCTGGACTCGGACGAGTTCGTCAAGATCGTCCGCTTCCGCGACCAGTAGCCGGCCCGCCAGGTCGATCAGTAGGTCGACCGGTGAGTATGCGTCGGCGGCGATACGTCGTACCCTTGCGGGGGCATGGTGGCCTGCTGTCACCGTGCCCCCGTCGTTCATCCGAATCCGAGGAAGTTGGTCCAGCCGTGGTTTTGGGGTTCTCGATCACCCTGATCGTCTTCAGCCTGCTGCTGATGCTGCTGGTGCTGATGCACAAGGGGAAGGGCGGCGGCCTCTCCGACATGTTCGGTGGCGGCATGCAGTCGTCCGTCGGCGGCTCCTCGGTCGCCGAGCGCAACCTCGACCGGATCACCGTGGTGGTCGGTCTGCTGTGGTTCGCGTGCATCATGGTGCTCGGCCTGCTGATGAAGGCGAACAACTGAACAACTTGAACAACTGACACACCCCGCACTTGAGTACGTAAAGCCCCATGTTCGGTACGCGCCCCACGGCGCCGCCTATCATGGGGCTTGCGTCTGGGCGCTTGGGCTTGTAACTCCAACCACTGGACGCGCGTTGGGCCTTACGTAGACTGAGGCGCTCGCAGCGAAGCGAACGCCGACTCGCTTTGCGGCACCATCACGCAGGGAGTTACGACCGTGGCAAGTGGCAACGCGATCCGGGGAAGCCGGGTCGGGGCGGGGCCGATGGGCGAGGCCGAGCGTGGCGAGTCCGCGCCGCGCCTGCGCATCTCCTTCTGGTGCTCCAACGGACACGAGACGCAGCCGAGCTTCGCGAGCGACGCACAGGTCCCCGAGACCTGGGACTGCCCGCGATGCGGCTTCCCCGCCGGACAGGACCGGGACAATCCGCCGGACCCGCCGCGCACCGAGCCCTACAAGACCCATCTCGCCTACGTGCGCGAGCGTCGCAGCGACGCGGACGGTGAGGCGATTCTCGCCGAGGCGCTCGCCAAACTGCGGGGCGAGATCTAGACCGGCCTCCCGTCAGGCTCCTTCGGCCTTCCCGGCTCCTTCGGCCAGTCCTCCCGCGGGCTGATCAATTAGGTTGGAACGCCGGGACAGCTGGGACACCGAAGGAAGAAGGCTGAAGTCCGACATGAACGCAGACGGCCGTACCAGGCTCAACCAGACGCCCGAATGGACCGCGCTGGCCAAGCACCGCGAGGAGCTCGGCGAGGTGCGGCTGCGAGAGCTGTTCGCCGCCGACCCCGGTCGCGGCACCGGCCTCACGCTCCGGGTGGGAGACCTGTACGTCGACCACTCCAAGCACCTCGTCACCGACGAGACCCTGCGGCTGCTGCGCGAGCTGGCCGCCGCCACCGACGTGTTCGGGCTGCGCGACGCCATGTTCCGCGGCGAGAAGATCAACACCACCGAGGACCGGGCGGTGCTGCACACCGCGCTGCGCGCCCCGCGGGACGCGGTCATCGAGGTCGACGGCGAGAACGTCGTCCCGAAGGTGCACGCCGTGCTCGACAGGATGGCCGACTTCGCCGACCGCGTCCGCTCCGGGGAGTGGAAGGGCCACACCGGCAAGCGCATCAGGAACGTCGTCAACGTCGGCATCGGCGGCTCCGACCTCGGCCCCGCCATGGCCTACGAGGTGCTGCGAGCCTTCACCGACCGCGAGCTGACGGTCCGTTTCGTCTCCAACGTCGACGGCGCCGACCTGCACGAGGCCACCCGCGACCTGGACCCGGCCGAGACGCTGTTCGTCATCGCCTCCAAGACCTTCACCACCATCGAGACGGTCACCAACGCCACCTCCGCCCGGACCTGGCTGCTGAACGCGCTCGGTGACGAGAAGGCCGTCGCCAAGCACTTCGTCGCCCTGTCGACCAACGCCGAGAAGGTCGCCGACTTCGGCATCGACACGGCCAACATGTTCGAGTTCTGGGACTGGGTCGGCGGACGCTACTCGTACGACTCGGCGATCGGCCTCTCCCTGATGATCGCCATCGGCCCGGACCGCTTCCGCGAGATGCTCGACGGCTTCCACCTCGTCGACGAACACTTCCGCACCGCCCCCGCCGAGGCCAACGTCCCCCTGCTCATGGGCCTGTTGGGCATCTGGTACGGCAACTTCCACGACGCCCAGTCGCACGCGGTACTGCCGTACTCCCACTACCTGTCGAAGTTCACCGCGTACCTCCAGCAGCTCGACATGGAGTCCAACGGCAAGTCCGTCGACCGGGACGGACGCGAAGTGGACTGGCAGACCGGCCCGGTCGTCTGGGGCACGCCCGGCACCAACGGACAGCACGCCTACTACCAGCTCATCCACCAGGGCACCAAGCTCATCCCGGCGGACTTCATCGGCTTCGCCGAGCCGGTGGCCGAGCTGAGCGACGAGCTGAAGGCCCAGCACGACCTGCTGATGGCGAACTTCTTCGCGCAGACCCAGGCGCTCGCCTTCGGCAAGACGCCGGACGAGGTGCGGGCCGAGGGCGTGCCGGAGGAACTGGTCCCGCACAAGACGTTCCGGGGCAACCACCCGACGACCACGATCCTCGCCCGCGAGCTGACCCCGTCGGTACTCGGCCAGCTCGTCGCCCTCTACGAGCACAAGGTGTTCGTCCAGGGCGCGGTGTGGAACATCGACTCCTTCGACCAGTGGGGCGTCGAACTCGGCAAGGCGCTCGCCAAGCGCGTCGAACCCGCCCTCACCGAGACGTTTTCATCAGCCGCTGCCGCGGCGGGCTCGGCCCCCGGCCTGGACGCCTCCACCAAGGCACTGGTCGCCGCCTACCGGGAGCTGCGCGGCCGGCGGTGAGCCCCGCCCAGTGCGGTGGCCGGGCCAGACCGGTCAGGCCACCGCACTGAGGGCGTCCGCGATGTCAGCACCCGTCGCAGGACCCTCGTCCAGGCATCCTCCACCCGGGCGGACAACGCCCCCGACCGTGCGCGAGAGAACACACGGTCGGGGGCGTCAGACGATGCCCGGTTACGCCGACGCCGGCGGATACAGCGACCTCGGCAGCCGCGCCGCCGCCGCCGTGTCCAGGAGCCACAGCGTGCGGGCGCGGCCCTGCGCCCCGGCCGCCGGGGCCTGGATCTCGCCCGCGCCCGACAGGGCCATCGCGACCGCGTTCGCCTTGTCCTCGCCCGCCGCGAGCAGCCACACCTCACGAGCCGTGCGGATGGCCGGCAGGGTCAGGGAGATACGGGTGGGCGGCGGCTTGGGGGAGCCGTGGACGCCGATCACCGTGCGCTCGGTCTCCCGTACGCCCGGATGCTCCGGGAAGAGCGACGCCACGTGCGTGTCCGGGCCCACGCCCAGCAGCAGGACGTCGAAGGACGGCACGGCCGCGTGGTTCTCGGGGACGGACGCCTCGGCCAGCTCCTGCGCGTACGCCGCCGCCGCGGCCTCCACGTCCGAGCCGTGCGGCCCGTCCGACGCCGCCATCGCGTGCACCCGCTTCGGGTCCAGCGGCACCGAGTCGAGCAGCGCCTCGCGGGCCTGGGTGACGTTGCGCTCCGGGTCGCCCTCCGGGAGGAAGCGCTCGTCGCCCCACCACAGGTCCAGGCGGGCCCAGTCGACGGCGTCCCGGGCCGGAGACCCGGCGATCGCGGCCAGCAGGCCGTTGCCGTTGCGGCCGCCGGTCAGGACCACGGACGCGCTGCCCCGGGAGGCCTGCGCGTCCACGATCTTCGTGATCAGCCGTGCCGCCGCGGCCTCGGCCATCAGCTCCTTGTCACGGTGCACGACCAGCTGGGGAGTGCTCACTTCGCCGCCGCCTTCTTCACCGGTGTCTTCTCCTGCGCCGCGTCCTTCGCGGGAGCTTTCGCAGCCGTCTCGACGGGAGCGGCGACCGCGACGGCCCCGCCGCCCTCACCGGAGTCCCCTTTGCCCGGCGCGTCCGGCGCGTTCAGCCGGTCCACCCCGTACCGCAGCGCCGAGGCGTACGTGTCGTCCGGGTCCAGGCGGCGCAGCTCCTCCGCGATCAGCTCGGCCGTCTCGCGGCGCTTGAGCGCCACCGCGCGGGCCGGCTGGCCCTGGATGGACAGGTTCGCCAACGAGCCGTCGGCCCGGTCCAGCACGACCGGGCCGCAGTCGGTGTCCATCCGGACCGCCGTCAGACCCGGTCCGTTGGAAGCGGTGCGCTTCACCGGCACGTCCAGCCGGTCCGCGAGCCACATCGCGAGCAGCTCGCAGCTCGGGTTGTACTCCTCGCCCTCCACCTCGACCGCCTGCACCCGGCAGTCGACCTGGTCCAGGGCCGCCGCGAGCATCGAGCGCCACGGCGTGATGCGGGTCCAGGACAGGTCGGTGTCGCCCGGCGCGTAGGCGTCGGCGCGGGCGGCCAGCTCCCGTACCGGCTCCTCGCAGGCGTAGGTGTCGGTGACCCGGCGCTGGGCCAGCGCGCCCAGCGGGTCCCCGGCCGGGTCCAGCGGCGCGTTCACCGGCCACCACACCACGACCGGAGCGTCCGGCAGCAGCAGCGGCAGGACCACCGACTGGGCGTGGTCGACGACGTCGCCGTACAGGCGCAGCACGATCGTCTCGCCGGTGCCCGCGTCGGCGCCGAGGCGTACCTCCGCGTCCAGCCGGGACTTCGTACGGTCCCGGGGCGAACGCGAGACGCGCTTGATGACGACGAGCGTGCGCGAGGGGTGCTCGTGCGCGGCGTCGCTCGCGGCCTTCAGCGCGTCGTAGGCGTTCTCCTCGTCGGTGACGATGACCAGGGTGAGCACCATGCCGATGGCCGGGGTGCCGATCGCCCGGCGCCCCAGCACCAGCGCCTTGTTGATCTTGCTGGCCGTGGTGTCCGTGAGGTCTGTCTTCATGGGCGGCGCCAGCTCCGTCCGTCTCGTTCGAGCATGTGGTCCGCCTCGACGGGTCCCCAGGTGCCGGCCGGGTACTGGGCCGGAGCGCCGTGCTCGTCCCAGTACTGCTCGATCGGGTCGAGGATCTTCCAGGACAGCTCGACCTCCTCGGTGCGCGGGAAGAGGTTGGCGTCGCCCAGGAGGACGTCCAGGATGAGGCGCTCGTACGCCTCCGGGCTCGACTCCGTGAAGGACTCGCCGTACGCGAAGTCCATGGACACGTCCCGGATCTCCATCGATGTGCCCGGCACCTTGGAGCCGAAGCGGACGGTGACGCCCTCGTCGGGCTGGACGCGGACGACGATCGCGTTCGAGCCCAGTTCCTCGGTGGCCGTGGAGTCGAAGGGGGAGTGCGGCGCGCGCTGGAAGACGACCGCGATCTCGGTGACCCGGCGGCCGAGTCGCTTGCCGGTGCGCAGGTAGAAGGGGACGCCCGCCCAGCGGCGGTTGTCGATGCCGACCTTGATCGCGGCGTAGGTGTCGGTCTTCGACTTCGGGTCGATGCCGTCCTCTTCGAGGTAGCCGACGGCCTTCGCGCCGCCCTGCCAGCCCGCCGCGTACTGGGCGTGCACGGTGTCCCGGCCCAGGTCCTTGGGGAGCCGGACCGCGCCGAGCACCTTGGTCTTCTCGGCGGCCAGCGCGTCCGCGTCGAAGGAGGCCGGCTCCTCCATCGCGGTCAGCGCGAGCAGTTGGAGGAGGTGGTTCTGGATGACGTCGCGGGCGGCGCCGATGCCGTCGTAGTAGCCGGCCCGGCCGCCGATGCCGATGTCCTCGGCCATCGTGATCTGGATGTGGTCGACGTAGGACCGGTTCCAGATCGGCTCGAACATCGTGTTGGCGAAGCGGAGCGCCAGGATGTTCTGGACGGTCTCCTTGCCCAGGTAGTGGTCGATGCGGAAGACCTGGTCCGGGGCGAAGACCTCGTGGACGATCGCGTTGAGTTCCTCGGCCGACTTCAGGTCGTGCCCGAACGGCTTCTCGATCACCGCGCGGCGCCAGGAGCCGCTCGACTGGTCGGCCAGCTGGTGCTTCTTCAGCTGCTGGATGACCACCGGGAAGGACTTCGGCGGCACCGACAGGTAGAAGGCGAAGTTGCCGCCCGTGCCCTGCGCCTTGTCCAGCTCGTCGATGGTGCCGCGCAGCCGCTCGAACGCCTCGTCGTCGTCGAAGGTGCCCTGGACGAAGCGCATGCCCTGGCTGAGCTGCTGCCAGACCTCCTCACGGAAGGGGGTTCGCGAGTGTTCCTTGACGGCGTCATGCACGACCTGGGCGAAGTCCTCGTGTTCCCAGTCGCGGCGGGCGAAACCGACGAGCGAGAAGCCCGGCGGCAGCAGACCCCGGTTGGCGAGGTCGTACACGGCGGGCATGAGCTTCTTGCGGGAGAGGTCGCCGGTGACGCCGAAAATGACCAGACCCGACGGCCCCGCGATACGCGGGAGCCGTCGGTCTGCGGGGTCACGCAGCGGGTTGCTGCTTGACAATGTCTTAGCCCTCCGAGGGGGCGAGGCGCTTCAGCTCCGCCTCGGTCGACTTCAGCAGGTCGGTCCAGGAGTCCTCGAACTTGTCGACGCCCTCCTTCTCCAGCAGCTGGACCACCTCGTCGTAGCCGATCCCGAGCTTCTCGACCGCGTCGAGGTCGGCGCGGGCCTGCTCGTAGGTGCCGGCGACGGTGTTGCCGGTGATCTCGCCGTGGTCCTCGGTGGCCTCCAGAGTGGCCTCCGGCATGGTGTTGACCGTGTTGGGCGCGACCAGGTCGGTGACGTACATCGTGTCGCTGTACGCCTTGTCCTTCACGCCGGTCGACGCCCACAGCGGACGCTGCTTGTTGGCGCCGGCCTTCTCCAGGGCGTTCCAGCGGTCGGAGGAGAAGACCTCCTCGTACGCCTGGTAGGCGAGACGGGCGTTGGCGACGGCGGCCTTGCCGCGCAGCGCCTTGGCCTCGTCGGTGCCGAGCGCGTCGATCCGCTTGTCGATCTCGGTGTCCACGCGGGACACGAAGAAGGACGCCACCGAGTGGATCTGCGACAGGTCCAGGCCGCGCTCCTTGGCCTTCTCCAGGCCGGTCAGGAAGGCGTCCATGACCAGGCGGTAGCGCTCCAGCGAGAAGATCAGCGTGACGTTGACGCTGATGCCCAGGCCGATCGTCTCGGCGATGGCCGGGATACCGGCCTCGGTCGCCGGGATCTTGATCAGCGTGTTGGGCCGGTCCACCAGCCAGGCGAGCTGCTTGGCCTCGGCGACCGTCGCCTTGGTGTTGTGCGCGAGGCGCGGGTCGACCTCGATGGAGACCCGGCCGTCCTTGCCGCCGGTGGCGTCGAAGACGGGGCGCAGGATGTCGGCGGCGTCGCGGACGTCCGCCGTGGTGATCATGCGGATGGCCTCTTCGACCGTGACCTTGCGGAAGGCGAGGTCGGAGAGCTGCTGGTCGTAGCCGTCGCCCTGCGAGATCGCCTTCTGGAAGATCGACGGGTTGGTGGTGACGCCCACGACGTGCTGCTGGTCGATCAGCTCGGCGAGGTTGCCGGACGTGATCCGCTTGCGCGACAGGTCGTCCAGCCAGATCGCGACGCCTTCATCGGAGAGGCGCTTGAGTGCGTCTGTCATGGAAAATGCATCTCCTACGTGTCGTGTGTACGAGCGTCAGCGCTGAGCTGCGGTCAGCGATTCCCGGGCAGCGGCGGCCACGTTCTCGGCAGTGAAGCCGAACTCGCGGAAGAGCACCTTGCCGTCCGCCGAAGCACCGAAGTGCTCCAGGGAAACGATGCGGCCGGCGTCCCCGACGTACTTGTGCCAGGTGAGACCGATCCCGGCCTCGACCGCGACGCGGGCCCTCACGGACGGGGGCAGGACGCTGTCCCGGTACCCCTGGTCCTGCTGCTCGAACCACTCGACGGACGGCATGGACACCACGCGGGTCGGCACACCGTCGGCCTGGAGCTGCTCGCGCGCCTCCACGGCGACGTGCACCTCGGAACCGGTGGCGATGAGGACGACCTCGGCCTCGCCGCCGTCCGCCTCGAACAGCACGTAGCCGCCCTTGGCCGCGTCCTCGTTGGGCTCGTACGTCGGCACACCCTGGCGGGTCAGCGCCAGACCGTGCGGCTGGCCCTTGCCGAACTCCTTCGTCCAGCGGCGCAGGATCTCGCGCCAGGCGATGGCCGTCTCGTTGGCGTCCGCCGGGCGGACCACGTTCAGACCCGGGATGGCGCGCAGCGAGGCGAGGTGCTCGACGGGCTGGTGGGTCGGGCCGTCCTCGCCCAGACCGATGGAGTCGTGCGTCCACACGTACGTCACCGGCAGGTGCATCAGCGCCGACAGTCGCACGGCGTTGCGCATGTAGTCGGAGAAGACCAGGAACGTTCCGCCGTAGATGCGGGTGTTGCCGTGCAGCGCGATGCCGTTCATCTCGGCGGCCATCGCGTGCTCGCGGATGCCGAAGTGAATCGTGCGGCCGTACGGGTCCGCCTCGGGCAGCGGGTTGTCCGCCGGGAGGAAGGAGGACGTCTTGTCGATCGTCGTGTTGTTCGAGCCGGCCAGGTCGGCGGAGCCGCCCCACAGCTCGGGGACGATCGCGCCGAGCGCCTGGAGCACCTTGCCGGACGCGGCGCGGGTGGCGACACCCTTGCCCGTCTCGAAGACCGGGATCTTCTCCTCCCAGCCCCCCGGCAGCTCGCCCTTGGCGACCCGCTCGTACTCGGCGGCGCGCTCGGGGTTGTTGTCCCGCCACTGCTGGAAGGACTTCTCCCACACGGCACGGGCCGCCTGGCCCCGCTCCAGCGCCTGCCGGGTGTGGCCGATGACCTCGTCGGAGACCTCGAAGGACTTCTCCGGGTCGAAGCCCAGGACCCGCTTGGTCGCGGCGACCTCGTCGTCGCCGAGCGCCGAGCCGTGCGCGGCCTCGGTGTTCTGGGCGTTCGGGGCGGGCCAGGCGATGATCGAGCGCATGGCGATGAAGGACGGCCGGTCGGTGACCTGCTTCGCCGCCTCGATCGCGTCGTAGAGCGCGTTCGGGTCCAGGTCGCCGTCCGGCTTCGGGGCGACGCGCTGCACGTGCCAGCCGTACGCCTCGTAGCGCTTGCAGGTGTCCTCGGAGACGGCGGTCTCGGTGTCGCCCTCGATCGAGATGTGGTTGTCGTCCCACAGCAGGACCAGGTTGCCGAGCTTCTGGTGGCCCGCGAGGGAGGAGGCCTCGGCGGAGATGCCCTCCTGGAGGCAGCCGTCACCGGCGATGCAGTAGATGAAGTGGTCGAACGGGGACTCGCCCTCGGCGGCCTCCGGGTCGAACAGGCCGCGCTCGTAGCGGGCGGCCATCGCCATGCCCACCGCGTTGGCGACACCCTGGCCGAGCGGGCCGGTCGTCGTCTCCACGCCCGTGGTGTGGCCGTACTCGGGGTGACCCGGGGTCTTGGAGCCCCACGTCCGGAAGGACTCCAGGTCCGCCAGCTCCAGGCCGAAGCCGGCCAGGTAGAGCTGGGTGTAGAGGGTCAGGGACGAGTGGCCGGCGGACAGCACGAAACGGTCGCGTCCGACCCAGTTCGCGTCGGCCGGGTCGTGCCGCATCACCTTCTGGAAGAGGGTGTAGGCGGCGGGCGCCAGGCTCATCGCCGTACCCGGATGGCCGTTGCCAACCTTCTGTACGGCATCGGCGGCCAGGACGCGGGCGGTGTCCACGGCCCGCTGGTCCAGTTCGGTCCACTCGAGGTCTGTGGTGGTCGGCTTGGTGCTCACCCTGAGTCAGGGCTCCTCTCCACATGTCGGATGCCGGTGCACGTGGGCGCCCACCGGCTGCCGGCGCGTCCTGAGTCGGCCGGCCGTTGTTGAGCCTACCCCCGTAAGTACGTGCGTTTTTCCGCTGGAAACCAGACTGCCGGGACTCTCTTGGATCCGCCTGCCGACTGGGCGAAACCGCATTCGGCAAGTGAATACGGAGCCGCTCATCTGACCGCTCAATCGACTCCCCGAACGCACGTCGGAGCACCCCCTTCAACACGACCCCACCCCCGCGAAGGCCGAGGTATGGGCAACGTCTAAAGTGGCGTGGTACGCGCGAGCCTTTACCGCCACTTCACACGGTCGGGCTTGCTGGGAGTCTCTGTCAGGGGTGTGCGTGACGGCCGTTGAATCCCGTCCTGCGGGGGTTATCGGGACGAGCCAGAGCCCGAGTCACCGGCCGTTCGGGGCCCGTGTCAAGGCGTTCGTGGCGTTGACCAAGCCGCGGATCATCGAGCTTCTGCTGATCACCACCGTTCCGGTGATGTTCCTGGCCGAGCAGGGTGTTCCGGATCTGAAGCTGGTGCTGCTGACCTGTGTCGGCGGTTACCTGTCCGCGGGCGGCGCCAACGCGCTGAACATGTACATCGACCGCGACATCGACGCGCTGATGGACCGGACCTCGCAGCGGCCGCTGGTGACCGGCATGGTCAGCCCGGCCGAATGCCTCGTCTTCGGCATCACCCTGGCCATCGTCTCGACGCTGCTGTTCGGCCTCACCGTCAACTGGCTGTCGGCCTGGCTCTCGCTCGGCGCACTCCTCTTCTACGTCGTCGTCTACACGATGATCCTCAAGCGCCGCACCTCGCAGAACATCGTCTGGGGCGGCATCGCCGGCTGCCTGCCGGTACTCATCGGCTGGTCGGCCGTGACCGACTCGATGTCCTGGGCGCCGATCATCCTCTTCGGGGTGATGTTCTTCTGGACGCCGCCGCACTACTGGCCGCTGTCCATGAAGGTCAAGGAGGACTACGCGCGCGTCGGCGTGCCGATGCTCCCGGTCATCGCCTCCAACAAGGTCGTCGCCCGGCAGATCGTCATCTACAGCTGGGTGATGGTCGTCGTGTCGCTGCTGCTGACGCCGCTCGGCTACACCGGCTGGTTCTACACGGCGGTGGCCCTGCTGGCCGGCGGTATGTGGCTGTGGGAGGCGCACGGGCTGCAGAACCGTGCCAAGGCCGAGGCGACGGGCGGCAAGCTCAAGGAGATGCGGCTCTTCCACTGGTCGATCACCTACGTGTCGGTGCTGTTCCTGGCGATCGCGGTGGATCCCTTCCTGCGCTGAGTACCTCTGGAGCGGGGGGGGGGGGGGGGGGGGGGCCCCCCCCCCCCCCCGGGCCGGGTTTTTATCAACGCGGGATGGTGCAGGGGGAGGGGGGAAACCCCCC
>NZ_JBHYOB010000037.1:0-28751 GCF_042744565.1 Streptomyces sp. NPDC058812 | reverse complement strand
CCCCTGAAGGGGCGCGGGGAACCGCGCGACCACGACACACCCGCGGGCGACAACGCGCCGCGATCCTCCACGCAACCGGCGGAGCCGGCGCGCCGTCCGCCCCGCCACGGAGTGTCGGGCAGGCGGCTGGGCGGACGGCGTGGAAACGGGCCGCCGTACTGTACGAGGGGGAGCCGGCGGCCCGGCCGGCCTCTTTCGAGGCAGTTAAGTCAACCGGCCCGGAACTCTCCGCGACAGTGCGCACACGGTACGGATGCGCGTACTCCGTTCACACCCCGTGTGAAGACCGACGCACTACGCTGTCGGCACCGAGTCACCGGGGGGCACCCATGCAGCCCAACACCCTGCTCGACGCGATCCTCGACGAGGCCGGGGTCTCGCACGCGGGACTGGCCGCGCACGTCAACCAGGCCGGAAGAGCGCGCGGGCTCGCGCTGAGGTACGAACACACCGCCGTCGCACGGTGGTTGAAGGGGCAGCGGCCGCGCGGTCAGGTGCCCGACCTGATCTGCGAGGTCCTCGCCTCCCGGCTGCACCGCCCCGTCACCCTCGACGACATCGGCCTCGGCGTCCCCGGTGAGCCGGCCGCCCCGCACACCGGCTCACTGTCCGGGTTCGTGGAGCGCGCCACCGCCCTGTGGCGCTCCGACCAGCAGCAGCGCCCGCACATCCTCGGCGCTCCCGCGCTCACCGGCACGCCCGCCGTGATGCCGGTGTGGGAGTGGGAGAACCCGCCCGAGGACGTGGACGTCTCCCGCGGCGGCCGGCACCGGGTCACCGCGGGGGACCTGGAGACGCTGCGCTGCGCCCGCGCCCACTACGAGCAGATGTACCGCAAGGCCGGCGGCATGGCGACCCGCGCCCGCATCGTCGGGTTCCTCAACTCCGAGGCCGCCCCGCTGCTGCGCGGCAGCTACACGGACGCCACCGGCCGCCAACTGCACCGGGCCACCGGCGGTCTGGTGGCGGTCGCCGGGATCTGCGCGTACGACTCCGACGCGCACGGCCTCGCGCAGCGCTACTTCCACCAGGCACTGCGGCTCGCGAAGGCCAGCGGGGACCGGGGCCTGGGCGCCTACGTCATCGCCCTGCTGGTCAACCAGGCGCTGTTCATGCGGGAGAACCGGCAGGCCGTCGCCTTCGCCGAGGCCGCCCTGCGCGCCGCCGGCCGGCACATCACCCCCGCCCTCGCCTCCGACCTGTACGCGATGCAGGCGAAGGCGTACGCACACCTCGGCGACGGCACCAGCGCGCTGTCCTGCATCCGGCGCGCCGAACAGGCCGCCGAGCGCATCCGGCGGGGGTACGAGCCCGACGAGACCGGTTATGTCCAGCCCGGCCTGGTCAACGTCCAGGTGGCGGAGGCGTTGCTGAGCCTCGGGGAACTGGCGGCGGCGGGGGAGCACGCCGCGGCGGCCGTCGACAACCCCGCGCACGACCGGGGCCGCGTGCACCGGCTCGCCATGCTCAGCACGATCGAACTGCGCCAGGGCAACGCCGACAAGGCGGTGGCGACCGCGGTGCAGATGGCCGAACAGGCCCGCGGCATGGAGTCCCAGCGCCTGCGCGACAGACTCCGCGCGGTCCGCGAGCACCTGGTGCGCAGCGGTTGCGCGGGCACCGCGGAGGCCGCCGAACTCATCGACGGGGCCCTGCGCGTCCCGCTGTGACCGCCGGGTCCCCGGGCGCCCTGCGCCCACCGCTGCGCCGTGAGCGGCCGCCGTGCGCCTGCTGCCGGGACGCCACTGCTGCGATATTGCCACCTACTCCAGGAAAGGTGGCAGAACAGTGCGGTGGACGAAAGAGAACGAGCAAACTGTGTACTCAAATCGCTGGTTCAGCGTCAATCTCGCCGACGTCGGGCTACCGGACGGCCGGCATCTCGACCACTTCCTCATACGGATGCGCCCCGTGGCCGTGGCCACGGTCGTGAACGCGGCGGGCGAAGCCCTCCTGCTGTGGCGGCACCGGTTCATCACCGACAGCTGGGGCTGGGAACTCGCGGCGGGCGTCGTCGAGGACGGCGAGGACGTGGCGGTGGCCGCGGCCAGGGAACTGGAGGAGGAGACCGGCTGGCGGCCGGGACCGCTGCGCCACCTCATGAGCGTGGAGCCGTCCAACGGCCTCACCGACGCCCGGCACCACATCTACTGGGCCGACGAGGGCACGTACGTCGGACACCCCGTGGACGACTTCGAGTCGGACCGCCGGGAATGGGTCCCCCTCAAGCTCGTTCCCGACATGGTCGCCCGCGGGGAGGTCCCGGCCGCCAACATGGCGGCCGCGTTACTCCTGCTGCACCATCTCCGGTCCTAGCTAGTGCCCGAGTGCCTGCCACACCGCCACGACCAGGGCACCCAGGGCCGTGAGGACCGCGACCGAGGGAAGCGGCCAGCGGGCGTGCTCCAGGGCGGTCAGCCGGGCGTTCAGGTCCTCCAGCTCCTTGGCGCTCTCCTCGGTGCGATGGGAGAGCAGGGCGAGTCCGCCCTCGACGCGCGCGTACGCCACATCGAGCCGGCGCCGTAACTCTGCGAGCTCTCCCTGATGGACGGAATGCTCGGGATCGGCGGTCACGAACCGCTCCTTTCCGTAGTCGTCTCACATCCCTTGCATGTGCATGGTGAGTCAACCCGCCTGGTGGGCGCGTGGGGAGAGTGTGCGAACGGCATATGCGGGCCCGGTGCGCACACGCCGTGTGAACGCCGCGGGCCCGGCACCTCGTCCAGGTGCCGGGCCCGCGATCGTCACTCTTCGTGTCAGCCGTACGAGTAGAAGCCCGAACCGCTCTTGCGGCCGAGCCGGCCCGCGTCGACCATGCGCTGGAGCAGTGGGGGAGCGGCGTAGAGCGGCTCCTTGTACTCCTCGTACATCGAGTACGCGACCGAGGAGACCGTGTCCAGGCCGATCAGGTCGGACAGCTTCAGCGGGCCCATCGGGTGGGCGCAGCCCATCTCCATGCCGTTGTCGATGTCCTCGCGGCTGGCGATGCCCGACTCGAACATCCGGATCGCGGAGAGCAGGTAGGGGATCAGCAGCGCGTTGACCACGAAGCCGGAGCGGTCCTGGGCGCGGATGGAGTGCTTGCCGAGCACCTTCTCGGTGAACAGCTGCGCCCGGCTGAGCGTGCCCTCGGAGGTGGTGAGCGCCGGGATCAGCTCGACCAGCTGCTGCACCGGGGCCGGGTTGAAGAAGTGGATGCCGATGACGTGGTCGGGCCGCGAGGTGGCGACCGCCAGCTTCACCAGCGGGATCGAGGAGGTGTTGGAGGCCAGGATCGCGTCCGGCCGGGTCACGACCTGGTCGAGCACCTGGAAGATCTCGGTCTTGACCTGCTCGTTCTCGACGACGGCCTCGATCACCAGGTCACGGTCGGCGAACTCGCCGAGATCGGTGGTGAAGCTCAGGCGCGCCTGCGTCGCGTCCCGCTCCTCCTCGCTGATCTTGCCGCGCTCGGCCGCCTTGCTCAGCGAGTTGTACAGCCGGGTGCGGCCGATCTCCAGGGCCTCGCCGGTGGTCTCGGCGACCATCACCTCCAGACCGGAGCGGGCGCACACCTCGGCGATGCCCGCCCCCATCTGACCGCAGCCCACCACGCCGACGCGTGTGATATCTCCCGAGATGCCGGTCACATCGTCCCTTTCGCTGACTCCACGGCTGTGGCAGCAGGCACGCCGGGGTCCCCGGTGCCTGCTCCGATCGTGCACGTTACCTCCGAATGGCCACGGTTCCGTCCCCAGGGTCGGGCATGCTGGGTTCCCCCTCACGATCCGTGACCGTGCGGATCCCATGCGTTCAGGAGGTCTTCCCATGGGCCGTGTCTCGCGTCGTGCCTTCACGGTGGCGGCGTTGTCGGCGTTCACCATCGCGCCCCGGGCGTCGGCGGCGCCGATCCCGTCGGGCGCACCGACCCCGCCGCCGGCACCGGGCGGCCCCGCGGCGGGACCGCCCGCCCGCCGCGCCGTCACCGGGATGCGGGGCATGTGGCTGGCCACGGTGGCCAACCGCGACTGGCCCACCCGCGCGGGGCTGCGCGCGGCGGAGCAGCGCGCGGAACTGATCGAGCACCTCGACAACGCGGTCCGGCACCGCCTCAACACGGTGATCTTCCAGGTGCGTCCGACGGCCGACGCGCTGTGGCCGTCGGCGTACGAGCCGTGGTCGGAGTACCTTTCCGGCAGCCAGGGCCGCGACCCGGGCTGGGACCCCCTGGGCACGGCCGTGACGGAGGCCCACGCCCGCGGCCTGGAACTGCACGCCTGGTTCAACCCGTACCGCGTCGCCACGCACGACGACCCGGCCCGCCTGGTGCCCTCGCACCCCGCGCGCAAGAACCCCGCGTGGGTGGTGCCGTACGGCGGGAAGCTCTACTACAACCCGGGGCTGCCCGAGGTCCGGTCCTTCGTCCAGGACGCGATGATGGACGCGGTGGGGAAGTACGCCGTGGACGGCGTCCACTTCGACGACTACTTCTACCCCTACCCGGTGGCGGGCCAGAGCTTCGACGACGGCGGCACCTACAGCACGTTCGGCAGCGGGTTCGCCACCAAGGCCGCCTGGCGTCGGGACAACATCGATCTGCTGGTGCGCGAAACCGCGGAGCGGGTCAAGAAGGTCCGGCCGGCCGCCCGCTTCGGGGTCAGCCCGTTCGGGGTGTGGCGCAACGCGGCCACCGACGCGAAGGGCTCGGACACCAGGGCGGGCGTACAGACCTACGACGACCTGTACGCGGACACCCGCAAGTGGGTGCGCGAGGGCTGGCTCGACTACATCGTGCCGCAGCTGTACTGGCACATCGGCCTGGACGCCGCCGACTACGCGAAGCTGCTCCCCTGGTGGGCGGAGGTGGCCAAGGGCAGCCGGACCCAGTTGTACGCCGGTGAGGCCCTGTACAAGGCGGGTGACCCGGCGCAGCCCGCCGCGTGGCAGGACCCCGGCGAGCTGTCCCGGCACCTCACGCTGGCCCAGCAGCATCCCGAGGTGCGCGGGCACGTCTTCTTCTCCGCGAAGGAGGTGGGAGAGGACCGGATCGGGGCGATGGCGCGGGTGAGTGCCGACCACTACGCGCGGGCGGCCGGCACTTCCCGCCGGGACGGGTAGGACCGGCGCCGGCTACAGCTGGATCTCCCTGTGCCGGATCTCGGAGTCGGGGCCGGGCGAGCACACCGCCTCGTGCCCGTCCTCGAACCGGACCCGGTACGGGGGTGCGCCCTCCTTGCCCATGACTTCGACGATTTCCGCGACCTTGTCGTGCTCACCGACAACCCGGCCGTGCTGGATCAGCTGGTCGCCCTTGGTTGCTCGCATGCGTGAGTCCTCCTCACCTGTGTGCCGCCGGGCAGTGCCCTACCCCCGGGCCCGCTGGGTGACCGCGATGCACACCAGTACCGCCGCGGCCGTCAGCGGGGCGGCCACCGTCAGGTGCTCGCCCAGGAGAAGTACCGACCACACCAGTGTGAGCAGCGGCTGGGCCAGTTGCAACTGGCTGGCCTTGGGGACGCCGATGGCCGCCATGCCCCGGTACCAGACGACCAGGCCCAGGAACTGAGAGCCCGCCGCCACCCACAGCAGCCCGGTCACGCTGTGCGCCGTCAGGTGCACCGGCTCGAAGGACAGGGCCACGGCGGCCATCGGCACGGTCAGCGGCACGCACAGCACCAGCGCCCAGCCGATGACCTGCCAGCCCGGCATCACCCGGGCCAGCCGGCCGCCCTCGGTGTAGCCGGCCGCGCACACCAGCAGCGCCGCGAAGAGGTAGGCGTCGGCCGTGGTCAGGGCGCCGCCGCTCTGCTGCACCGTGAAGGCGAGCACGGCGGCCGCACCCGCCAGGGCCGCGACCCAGAAGGTGCGCGAGGGGCGGGTGCCGAGACGCAGCGCGGACAGCAGTGCGGTGGTCAGCGGGAGCAGGCCCACCACGACGGCGGCGTGCGCGGTGGTGGAGGTCTGCAGGGCGAGCGTGGTCAGCAGCGGGAAGCCGAGGACGACGCCACCGCCCACCACCGCGAGACCGAACCAGTGCCGCCGCTCGGGAAGCGGCACCCTCCCCCACGCTCGGCTTCGCTCGCGCGGGGGGACTCCCACCGCCAGCAGGCAGCCGCCCGCGATCACCGCGGCGAGGATGCTGCGCACGGCGATCAGGGACCAGGGGCCGAAGCCCTCCAGACCCCAGGCGGTGGCGGGGAAGGTGAGGGAGAAGGCGACGACACCGAGGGCGGCCTGGAGGGCGCCGAGCGAGCCGGTGCCGGACGAGCCGGTGCCAGTGCCGGCTGTGCTGCCCGGGCCGCCGACTGCTATCGCCGTGGAGCTGGTAGCGCTACTCTGTGCTCTCATGCATGAGCGTAGCAGTGTCGCTGAACTGGCGAACCAGCTGCGGCGGGAGCTCGACCGCTACTCACCCGGCGGAAAGCTCCCGTCCAGCAGGGCCCTCGTCGACCGGTTCCGGGTGAGCCCGGTGACCGTCTCCCGCGCCCTGGCGCAGCTGGCCGCCGAGGGGCTGGTGGTCACCCGGCCCGGCGCCGGGGCCTTCCGCGCCCGGCAACGCGAGTCGGCCGCGCCCTCCGGGGACACCTCGTGGCAGGAGGTCGCGCTCAGCGCCGACGGCGCCGCCGACCTCGTACCGCGCTCGGTGGACGCCTCCGGAGTCCTGGCCTCGCTGGCCGCGCCGCCGCCCGGCGTCGTGGAGTTCAACGGCGGCTATCTGCACACGTCGCTGCAGCCGGAGCGGGCGATGGCGGCGGCCCTGTCCCGGGCCGGGCGGCGGCCCGGTGCGTGGGGCAGGCCGCCGATGGAGGGACTGCCGGAACTGCGGGAGTGGTTCGCCCGCAGCATCGGCGGGGCCATCACGGCGGCGGAGGTGCTGATCACCGCGGGCGGCCAGTCCGCGCTGACCACCGCCCTGCGCGCCCTCGCCCCGCCCGGCACCGCCGTCCTCGTCGAGTCCCCGACGTACCCCGGCATGCTGGCCATCGCGCGGGCGGCCGGCCTGCGCCCGGTACCGGTCCCCGTGGACGCGGACGGCGTGCGGCCCGCCCTGCTCGCCGACGCCTTCCGGGCCACCGGCGCCCGCGTCTTCGTCTGCCAGCCCCTGTTCCAGAACCCGACCGGTGCCGTGCTCGCCCCCGAGCGGCGCGGCGAGGTGCTGCGCATCGCCCGCGCGGCCGGCGCCTTCGTCGTCGAGGACGACTTCGTACGGCGGCTGGTGCACGAGGACGCGGGCCCGCTGCCCGCCCCGCTCGCCGCCGACGACCCGGACGGCGTCGTCGTCCACGTCTGCTCGCTGACCAAGGCGACCTCGCCCAGCTTCCGGGTCAGCGCCCTGGCCGCGCGCGGGCCGGTGCTGGAGCGGCTGCGGGCCATCCAGGTCGTCGACACCTTCTTCGTGCCCCGGCCCCTCCAGGAGGCGGCGCTGGAACTCGTCGGCTCGCCCGCCTGGCCACGCCATCTGCGCGCGGTCTCGGCGGAGTTGAAGGCCCGCCGGGACGCGATGACCTCCGCACTGCGCCTGCATCTGCCCGAGGTGTCCCTGCCCCACATCCCCTCCGGCGGCTACCACCTGTGGCTGCGCCTGCCCGAGGGCACTGGGGGCACCGCCCAGGCTTTCGGCTCCGGGGGAGAGTCGGCGCTCACCTCGGCGGCTCTGCGGGCGGGCGTCGCGATCACCCCGGGCCGCCCGTACTTCAGTGCCGAACCCCCGGCCGCCCACCTCCGGCTGAGCTTCGCGGCGGTCGGGGGCGTCGGGGAGATCGCGGAAGGGGTACGGCGCCTGCGCACGGCCTGCGCGGAGGTGTGGGGACAAAGGGCGGCGGGATAACGGGTCGACGTCGCTTCCCCGCCCTGCGAACATCCCGGCATGACCGACACGCCGAGCCTCCCCGAGGGCTACGAGATCTCCACCGACCCGCACCGGATCGACGCCGGGCGGGTGCACCACTGGCTGTCCACCGACGCGTACTGGGCGCTCGGACGATCCCGGGAGAAGCAGGACCGGGCGATCGAGGGCTCGCTCAACTTCGGGGTCTACGACGCGGTGTCCGGGGAGCAGGTGGCGTACGCCCGAGTGGTCACCGACCGGGCGACCTTCGCCTGGCTGTGCGACGTGTACGTCGACCCCTCGGTACGCGCCAAGGGCCTCGGTACGGCGCTGGTCGCGGCCGTGCGCGAGCACCTGCGGCCGGACGGGCCGCGGCGCGTCCTGCTGGCCACGCACGACGCGCACGGCGTCTACGAGAAGCTCGGCTTCACGGCGCTGGACCGGCCCGACCAGTGGATGGCGCTCGCCTTCGGCCGGTGAGCCGGGGCGCACCCTCGGTGACCCACAGGTAACACCCCTTGACCAGCGCACCTCCGCGCAGCACCATCACCGCATGGCGCTTCGGGTCACGTTCGTCGCGGCCGCACGCAGCTCACCGCTGCTCGCGGAGCGCTTCGACGACGACCGGCCGCTGGACCAGGCCGGCTGGGACGAGGTGCTGCGCGCCGCGGGTGATCTGCTGCCGCTCGCGGCGTCCGAGTTGCGCTACTGCTCGCCCACGCCCCGCAGCCGCGCCACCGGGGACGCCATCGGCTGCGCGCCGCTGGTGCAACTCGCCCTGCGGGAGTGCGACATGGGCCGCTGGCGCGGGCTGACCCTCGGCGAGGCCATGGCCCGGGAGCCGGCGGCCGTGGACGCGTGGCTCGCCGACCCGCGGACGGCCCCGCACGGCGGGGAATCGCTGCTGGCCTTCATCACCCGGGTCGGCGGCTGGCTCGACACCCGTCCCGGCGGGGACGGCGACCGTATCGTCGCCGTGGCCGAGCCGTCCGTGATCCGGGCCGCGCTGGTCTACGCGCTGAAGGCGCCGCCCGCGACGTACTGGAACCTGGACGTCCGTCCCCTGTCGACGACCACCGTCACGGGCCGCGCGGGCCGCTGGAGCCTTCGCTTCGAAGGGGCGCCGGCCTAGGGAATCCGGATGTCACCCGTTTCGCGGGTGTAGTCCGTCGTGAGCAGCAGGTCCTTCGCCGGGCCGCCCACACGCCACACGGTCCGCCAGCGGTCCCCGTCCCGGACGGTGAACTCGCCGCGGTAGAGGTCGGCGGCGCACGGGTGGTCGGCCACATGGCGTCCCGAGGACAGGTCCAGGCCGTGGAAGGGCCGACCGTCGGCGAAACGCACGTCGGCGGTGCCCGGTACGGCCCCCGGTTCGTAGCGCAGCGTCCGCTCGGCGGGCCGGGTCACGCCCTGCCAGGTGAAGGCCCCGGACTCCCGGCTCACCAGCCCGCCGCCGGCGAGCGCGTCGAAGGCGGTGGTCCCCTCGAAGAGACCCTCCGCGCCGCTCGCCAGATCCCGCACCGACCGCTGGGCGCGCCACCGGCCCGCGAGATACGCCAGCACATCCGGCACCGGCCACAACTCGCCCATTTCCACCTGCTTTCCGCCCCCAGCCCACTGGTTGCTGCGCGACCCATTGACGCGCCTCCGGCCCCTCCCTATCTTGCCGTTCGAAGTGCTGACCAATGTCCGATATTTCGAACGATCTAGTGAGAGCCGCGGAGTATCCATGTCACGCACCCGCTGGAGACTCGGTCTCAGCGTCACCGCCCTCCTGACGGCTTCCGCCCTGCTGCCGTCCCCGGCACACGCGGAGGCCGTCACCGACTACGCGATCACCGTCGACCCGTCCGCCGAGGGCGCCGCGATCGACGACACGATGTACGGCGTCTTCTACGAGGACATCAACCGTGCCGCCGACGGCGGCCTGTACGCCGAACTCGTGCAGAACCGGTCCTTCGAGTACTCCACCGCCGACAACGCCTCGTACACACCGCTCACCTCCTGGGCGGCCGAGGGCACGGCACAGGTCGTGAACGACGACGGCCGCCTGAACGAGCGCAACCGCAACTACCTCTCCCTGGGAGCCGGTTCCTCCGTCGCCAACGCCGGCTACAACACCGGCATCCGGGTGGAGAAGGGCAAGAAGTACGACTTCTCGGTGTGGACCCGCGCCGAGAGCGGCACCACCCTCACCGTCACCCTCCGGGACGCCGCCGGCACGCTCGCGAAGGTCCGCCAGGTCGCCGCGAAGGGGGAGTGGCGCAAGTACGCCGCCACCTTCACGGCGACCCGCACCAGCAGCCACGGCCGCCTCGCCGTCGCCACCACCGCCCCCGCCGCCCTCGACATGGTGTCCCTCTTCCCCCGCGACACCTACAAGCACCAGTCCAACGGCCTGCGCAAGGACCTCGCCGAGAAGATCGAGGCCCTCGACCCCGGCTTCCTGCGCTTCCCCGGCGGCTGCCTGGTCAACACCGGCTCCATGGAGGACTACAGCGAGGCGAGCGGCTGGCAGCGCGAGCGCAGCTACCAGTGGAAGGACACCATCGGCCCGGTCGAGGAGCGCGCCACCAACGCCAACTTCTGGGGCTACAACCAGAGCTACGGCCTCGGCTACTACGAGTACTTCCGCTTCGCCGAGGACATCGGCGCCATGCCGCTGCCCGTCGTGCCCGCCCTGGTCACCGGCTGCGGCCAGAACAAGGCCACCACCGACGACGCGCTGCTGAAGCGGCACATCCAGGACACCCTGGACCTCATCGAGTTCGCCAACGGCCCCCGCACCAGCGAGTGGGGGAGCAAGCGCGCCGAGATGGGCCACCCGAAGCCCTTCCACCTCACCCACATCGGCGTCGGCAACGAGGAGAACCTCCCCCGGGAGTTCATGGCCCGCTTCAAGGAGTTCCGCGCCGCCATCGAGGCGGAGTACCCGGACATCACCGTGGTCTCCAACTCCGGCCCGGACGACTCCGGCACCACCTTCGACACCGCCTGGCAGCTGAACCGCGAGGCGGGCGTCGAGATGGTCGACGAGCACTACTACAACAGCCCGCAGTGGTTCCTCCAGAACAACGACCGCTACGACTCGTACGACAGGAACGGCCCGAAGGTCTTCCTCGGCGAGTACGCCTCCCAGGGCAACGCCTGGAAGAACGCGCTGTCCGAGGCCGCCTTCATGACCGGCCTGGAGCGCAACGCGGACATCGTCAAGCTCGCCTCCTACGCCCCGCTGCTCGCCAACGAGGACTACGTGCAGTGGAGCCCGGACATGATCTGGTTCAACAACCACGCGTCCTGGAACTCGGCCAACTACGAGGTCCAGAAGCTCTTCATGAACAACACCGGTGACCGCGTCGTCCCCTCGAAGGCGACCGGCACGCCGGCCGTCAGCGGCCCCATCACCGGCGCCGTCGGCCTGTCGACCTGGGCGACCAGCGCGGCCTACGACGACGTGAAGGTGACGTCGGCGGACGGGAAGACCCTCCTGACCGACGACTTCTCCGGTGACGCGTCGCAGTGGACCCACTCGGGCGCCGGCAGCTGGACCGTCCAGGACGGCGCATACGTCCAGACCGACCCCGCCGCCGAGAACACCCTGGTCACGGCGGGTGACCCGGCCTGGAAGGACTACGACCTGCACGTGACGGCCACCAAGAAGTCCGGCAAGGAGGGCTTCCTCGTCGCCTTCGGCGTCAAGGACACCGGCAACTACTACTGGTGGAACCTGGGCGGCTGGAACAACACCCAGTCCGCTGTCGAGCAGGCCTCGGACGGCGGCAAGTCGACGCTCGTCTCCAAGGCCGGGTCGATCGAGACGGGCCGCGCCTACGACATCGACATCAAGGTGCGGGGCCGCCAGGTGACCCTCTACCTCGACGGCGAGGAGTGGGGCAGCTTCACCGACGACAAGCCGGCCGAGCCGTTCCGCCAGATCGTCACCGAGGACGCGCGGACCGGCGAGCTGATCGTCAAGGTCGTCAACGCCCAGGACACGGCGGCCCGCACCGCCGTCGACCTCGGCGGCGCCAAGGTCGCCTCCAAGGCCCGCGTCACCACGCTGGCCGCGGACCCGGACGCGGTCAACACCGAGACGGACACACCGGTCACCCCGGTGCGGTCGACCTTCTCGGGAGTGGCGGACGAGTTCACGTACACCTTCCCGGCGAACTCGGTGACGTTCCTGCGGATCGGGCAGCGGTAGGTTCCGCCCCGGGGCGGCCACGTCAGCACGCGTGGTCGCCCCGGGCCCCGAACCGGTGCGCCCCTCACCCGTGGCAGAAGTGACAGAAGACGCACCCCTCCCAGTGCGGCAGCGCGCTCAGTGCCCGGTGCCGTACGCAGGAGGCGTGGAGCGGTGATTGGCATTGAAGCGGGCTTTCTTCTGACGATTGCCGCACGTGTTCATGTCGCACCATTTGCGGGTGCGGCTTCGGCTGGTGTCGAAGAAGGCGGCTCGGCAGGTCGGCGAGGCACACAGGGCCAGTTTTCCGTCTCGTTCGCCCGAGACGATGCTGATCGCGTCGGCGGCGATCACGCTGAGGGCGTCTTCCACGCGGGAAGCCGAGCTGAGCTGCCATCGCCGCTTGCCCTCGGGCGTCAGGACGGCCGCGGCCCGACCCTGAGCACTGCGGTCGTTGATGACGTGGACGGCAGGTGCGGGGAGCGCCTCCTGCATCGCGGCCGCTGTCGCGGCGGCGTGGATCGACTCCCTCAGTTCCCGGGCGAGGTCGAGCTGGGCAGTGGTGCAGGAGTCCACGGCGAGGCCGTACACGGCCAGCCAGTCGACGAGCCGGTGCGGCACGGGAATCCGCTCCACGGCGTCGCCGTGACGCTCGGACAGGGTCCCCGTGAAGCTGGTCGCCAGGACCGAACCGAGGCGGAAGTCAGGGAAGCCGGCACGCATGGAACCACCATAGCCGGTTGCGGCGTGGCTCGGAGGACTGTTAGAACCGTCATAGCCGGTTCCATGCAGCCAGGAGGTCTCATGCCCCGCCCGACCAGCGACGTGCAAGCGTTTGAAGCCCGCGCAACCGACGCCGACCTCGACGATCTGCGCGCTCGACTGGCCGCGGCGCGACTGCCGGAGGCCGAGACGGTCCATGGCGCCGCGCCCGGCTCTCGCCGGTGGGAGCAGGGCGTTCCTCTCGCCGACCTCGTCGATGTCGTGGACTACTGGCGCACCGGGTACGACTGGCGGTCTTTCGAAGAGCGCCTTGACCGGATCGGCCAGTTCCGCACGACCGTCGACGGTCTGGGAATTCACTTCCTGCACCGCCGATCCGCGCGCGCGGACGCCACTCCTCTGATCTTGACCCACGGCTGGCCGGGCAGCATCGCCGAGTTCACCGATGTGGTCGAGGAGCTGGCGGATCCGAAGGATGCGGACGCGCCGGCGTTCCACGTCGTGGTCCCGTCGCTGCCGGGCTTCGGATACAGCGACAAGCCGGCCACCACCGGGTGGGGAACCGAAAAGATCGCGGCCGCATGGGTCGAACTGATGGGAAGGCTCGGCTACGGCAAGTTCGTGGCCCACGGCGGCGACTGGGGAGGCAATATCACCACGGTCCTCGGCGGCAGGTTCCCGGCGCACGTTCTCGGCATCCACACCACGTTCGCGGAGGCGCCGCCCGGGTTGACGACGGACGGGCTGACGGCGGTCGAGCGCCGGTGGACCGAGGAAACCCGCGATTTCTGGTGCCATCGCGCGGCGTACGCGAAGCAGCAGGCGACCCGGCCGCAGACCATCGGCTACTCACTCGTCGACTCGCCGGTCGGGCTTCTTGCCTGGATCCTCGACAAGTTCGCCGAGTGGTCGGACACCGAAGACAGCCCGTTCGAGACGATTCCCAGGGACCGCGTTCTCGACGACGTCACCCTGTACTGGCTGACGCGGACCGGCGCATCGTCGGCCCGCATCTACTACGAAAGCCACAACTCGCTGGACCCCGAACTCCGGGTCGACGTCCCGTCGGCGATCACTATGTACCCCCGCGACATCGAGAAGAGCCCGCGCGCCTGGGCACAGGAGCGGTACCGCCAGATCGTCCGCTGGAGGTCACCCGAGGCCGGGGGGCATTTCCCGTCGCTGGAGGCCCCCGAGTATTTCGTCAAAGACCTGCAAGAGGGCCTCGCGGCAGTGCTGGCCGCTCATCGGTGAACGCGGCTGGGCACGAATTGCATAAACGTGCAGTGATACGTATAGTCATGCCATCGAGGAGGAGGATGTCATGGCGGTACGTGCGGCGGTGGCCGGAGCGAGTGGGTATGCGGGCGGTGAGCTGCTGCGTCTGCTCCTCGCGCACCCCGAGGTCGAGGTCGGCGCCCTGACCGGCAACTCCAACGCCGGACAGCGGCTCGGCGCGCTGCAGCCGCATCTGCTGCCGCTGGCCGACCGGGTCCTGGAGGCGACGACGCCCGAGGTGCTGGCCGGGCACGATGTCGTCTTCCTCGCGCTGCCGCACGGGCAGTCCGCCGCCGTCGCCGAGCAGCTCGGGCCGGACGTACTGGTCGTGGACATGGGTGCCGACTTCCGGCTGAAGGACGCCGGTGACTGGGAGCAGTTCTACGGCTCCCCGCACGCCGGCACCTGGCCCTACGGCCTGCCCGAACTGCCGGGCGCCCGCGCCGCGCTGGAGGGGTCCAAGCGCGTCGCGGTGCCCGGTTGCTACCCGACCGCCGTGTCCGTGGCGCTCTTCCCGGCGTACGCCGCCTCGCTCGCCGAGCCCGAGGCCGTGATCGTCGCCGCCTCCGGCACCTCCGGCGCGGGCAAGGCGGCCAAGCCGCACCTCCTGGGCAGCGAGGTCATGGGCTCCATGTCGCCGTACGGCGTCGGCGGCGGCCACCGGCACACCCCCGAGATGATCCAGAACCTCGGCGCGGCCGCCGGAGAGCCGGTCTCCGTCTCCTTCACGCCGACCCTCGCGCCGATGCCCCGCGGCATCCTCGCCACCTGCACCGCCAAGGCGAAGCCCGGTGTCACCGCCGAGTCCGTCCGCGCCGCCTACGAGAAGACCTTCGCCGACGAACCGTTCGTGCACCTGCTGCCCGAGGGCCAGTGGCCGGCGACCGCGTCCGTCCACGGTTCCAACGCCGTTCAGATCCAGGTCGCGTACGACGCCGCCGCGGGCCGCATCATCGCCATCAGCGCCATCGACAACCTGGCCAAGGGCACCGCGGGCGGTGCCGTCCAGAGCATGAACATCGCCCTGGGTCTCGACGAGACCACCGGACTGACGACGATCGGAGTCGCGCCGTGAGTGTGACGGCAGCAAAGGGGTTCACGGCGGCCGGTATCGCCGCCGGAATCAAGGAGAGCGGCAACCCCGACCTGGCCCTCGTGGTCAACACCGGCCCCCGCCGCGCCGCCGCGGGCGTCTTCACCTCCAACCGCGTCAAGGCCGCGCCGGTGCTCTGGTCCGAGCAGGTGCTGAAGAGCGGGCAGGTGTCCGCCGTCGTCCTGAACTCGGGCGGCGCCAACGCCTGCACCGGCCCCAAGGGCTTCCAGGACACCCACGCCACCGCCGAGAAGGTCGCGGAGGTGCTCGGGACGGGTGCCGGAGAGGTCGCTGTCTGCTCCACCGGGCTCATCGGCGTACTGCTCCCCATGGACAAGCTGCTCCCGGGGGTGGAGACCGCCGCCGGTCAGCTCTCCGAGCACGGCGGCGAGAAGGCCGCCATCGCCATCAAGACCACCGACACCGTGCACAAGACGTCCGTCGTGACCAAGGACGGCTGGACCGTCGGCGGCATGGCCAAGGGCGCCGGCATGCTCGCTCCCGGCCTCGCCACCATGCTCGTCGTCCTCACCACCGACGCCGACCTCGACACCGGCGTACTCGACCGCGCCCTGCGCGACGCCACCCGGGTCACCTTCGACCGCGTCGACTCCGACGGCTGCATGTCCACCAACGACACGGTGCTGCTGCTCGCCTCGGGCGCCTCGGGCGTCACCCCGGAGTACGAGGCGTTCGCCGAAGCCGTACGGACCGTCTGCGACGACCTCGGGCAGCAGCTCATCCGGGACGCCGAGGGCGCCAGCAAGGACATCAAGGTCGAGGTCGTGAACGCCGCGACCGAGGACGACGCCGTCCAGGTGGGCCGCACCATCGCCCGCAACAACCTCCTCAAGTGCGCCATCCACGGCGAGGACCCCAACTGGGGCCGCGTCCTCTCCGCCATCGGCACCACGTCGGCCGCCTTCGAGCCGGACCGCCTCAACGTCGCCATCAACGGCGTCTGGGTCTGCAAGAACGGCGGCGTCGGCGAGGACCGCGAGCTGGTCGACATGCGCTACCGGGAAGTCCACATCGTGGCCGACCTCGCTGCCGGCGACGCCACCGCCACCATCTGGACCAACGACCTCACCGCCGACTACGTCCACGAGAACAGCGCGTACAGCTCATGAGTACGACGAGGAAGCACACCGCGCTCCCCAAGGCCCAGATCCTCATCGAGGCGCTGCCCTGGCTGACCCGGCACCACGGCAAGACCGTCGTCATCAAGTTCGGCGGCAACGCCATGGTGGACGAGGACCTGAAGGCCGCCTTCGCCCAGGACGTCGTCTTCCTGCGCCACGCCGGCCTCAAACCCGTCGTCGTCCACGGCGGCGGCCCGCAGATCAGCCGGGCGCTCGACAAGGCCGGCATCGTCAGCGAGTTCAAGGCCGGCCTGCGCGTCACCACCGAGGACGCCATGGACGTCGTACGGATGGTGCTGGCCGGGCAGGTGCAGCGCGAGCTGGTCGGACTGCTCAACCAGCACGGCCCGTTCGCCGTCGGCCTCACCGGCGAGGACGCGCACACCATCACCGCCACCAGGCACCAGCCCGAGATCGACGGCGAGTTCGTCGACATCGGACGGGTCGGTGAGATCACCGAGATCGACACCGGCGCCATCGAGGCGCTGCTCGCCGACGGCCGCATCCCGGTCGTCTCGTCGATCGCCCGCTCCCAGGACGACCACCATGTCTACAACGTCAATGCTGATACGGCGGCTGCGGCACTCGCTGCGGCGCTCGACGCCGAGACTCTCATGGTCCTCACCGACGTCGAGGGCCTCTACGAGGACTGGCCGAACTCCGACGAGGTGATCAGCCGCCTCACCGCGTCCCAGCTGGAGAAGCTGCTGCCGGACCTGTCCTCGGGCATGGTGCCGAAGATGGAGGGCTGCCTGCACGCCGTACGGGGCGGAGTCACCACCGCCCGCGTCATCGACGGCCGGGTCCAGCACTCGATCCTGCTGGAGATCTTCACCGACGAGGGCATCGGCACGATGGTCGTGCCCGACGAGCAAGAGGGGGATGCCGCATGACCAACCAGGAGCTGACCGGGCGGTGGCGGGGCGCGCTCATGAACAACTACGGCACCCCGCGCCTGCCCCTGGTGCGCGGCGAGGGATCCCGGCTCTGGGACGCCGACGGCAAGGAGTACCTCGACTTCGTCGGCGGCATCGCGGTCAACGCGCTCGGCCACGCCCATCCGGCCGTGGTGGAGGCGGTGAGCCGGCAGATCGCCTCCCTCGGCCACGTCTCCAACCTCTTCGTCGCCGAGCCGCCCGTCGCCCTCGCCGAGCGGCTGCTCCAGCGCTTCGGCCGCGACGGCAAGGTCTACTTCTGCAACTCCGGCGCCGAGGCCAGCGAGGGCGCCTTCAAGATCGGCCGGCTGACCGGGCGGCCGCACATGGTCGCCACCGACGGCGGCTTCCACGGCCGCACCATGGGCGCGCTGGCCCTGACCGGCCAGCCCGGCAAGCGGGAGCCGTTCCTGCCGCTGCCCGGCGACGTCACGCACGTACCGTACGGCGACCCGCAGGCGCTGGCCGCAGCGGTCACCGAGGAGACGGCGCTCGTGATCATCGAGCCGATCCAGGGGGAGAACGGCGTCGTCGTCCCGCCGCCCGGCTACCTGAAGGCCGCCAGGGCCATCACGGCCGCCACCGGCGCGCTGCTCGTCCTGGACGAGGTGCAGACCGGCATCGGCCGGACCGGGCACTGGTTCGAGTACCAGGCCCACGAGGGTGTCCTGCCGGACGTCGTCACCCTGGCCAAGGGCCTCGGCGGCGGACTGCCGCTGGGTGCGACGGTCGCCTTCGGCCGCGCGGCCGAGCTGCTCCAGCCCGGTCAGCACGGCACAACCTTCGGCGGCAACCCGGTCGCCTGCGCCGCCGGACTCGCGGTCCTCGACACCATCGCGGACGAGGGACTGCTGGACAACGTCAAGCGGCAGAGCGAGAAGATCCGCGGCGGAGTCGAGGCGCTCGGCCACCCGTTGATCGGCCACGTCCGGGGCGCGGGGCTGCTCCTGGGTATCGTGCTCACCGGGCCGCTCGCACCCCAGGTGCAGCAGGCGGCTCAGGACGCCGGAATCCTGGTGAACGCGCCCGCACCCGATGTCGTACGGCTGATGCCCGCGCTGAATCTCGGCGACGACGTGGTGGACGCGTTCCTCGGGGCGCTGCCCGGCATCCTTGACCAGGCCGCCGACGCGGCCCACGGGGACGGACGATCCGGAGAATGAGACGACGATGAGCCATGCGCAGGAGCACGAGCAGGCGACCGGGCCCGCCCTTCCGCAGACCCGCACCGCACGCCACCGCCGGATCGTGGACATCCTCAACCGGCAGGCGGTGCGCTCGCAGAGCCAGCTGGCGAAGCTGCTCGCCGACGACGGGCTGACCGTCACGCAGGCGACGCTCTCCCGGGACCTGGACGAGCTGAACGCGGTGAAGATCCGCAACACCGACGGCGACCTCATCTACGCGGTGCCCAGCGAGGGCGGCTTCCGCACCCCGCGGGCCCCGCTCGGGGAGTCGGCGAAGGAGGAGCGGATGCGGCGGCTCTCGGCGGAGCTGCTGATCTCCGCGGAGGCCTCCGCGAACCTCGTGGTCCTGCGGACCCCTCCGGGGGCGGCGCAGTTCCTCGCCTCGGCGATCGACCAGGCGGAGCTGCACGACATCCTCGGGACGATCGCGGGGGACGACACGCTGATGCTGATCAGCAGGGAGCCCACGGGTGGGCAGGCGCTGGCGGACCATCTGCTGCGGCTGGCTCAGAACGACCACTGAGCGCCGCGGCGGCTTGTGCCGTAGGCAGGGCGCGGGTGATCGGTGGCTGGTCGCGCATTTCCCGCGCCCCTTCGGCGCGCTGCGGGCAGTCCTGCCTCCGCCAGTGCCTGAACGGCCTGGGAGGTACCCCCAGGGGCGGCACGGGTGGGCACAGCGGCACCCCGCCAACGCGGGCGAGTGACACCCCGGTACCTCAGCCGCAGCGCCGTTCACTCACCAACACCGCTCACCCCAGCCACCCCGCCAAACCCCCCGTGCACCGCACCTCGTCCCCCGCGGTCACCAACAGCCCCTCGACCCCGTCCAGAGACTCCAGCCACCGCAACCCCTCCCGCGACCCCATCGCGAACGCCGCCGTCGCCCAGCAGTCCGCCCACGTCAGCCGTGGCGCCACCACCGTCACCGCCACCAGATCGGTCACCGCGGAGCGCCCGGTGCGCGGATCGACGACGTGCGCGCCCCGCTCCGCGCTGCCGGACGTCGCCACGGCCAGCTCGGCCGCCCCCGCGGCGGAGACGACGGCCGCCAGCCCGCCCGGACGCAGCGGATCCGACACACCGACCCGCCAAGGCCGCCCCGCCCCCGGCGTCCCCAGCAACTGCACGTCCCCGCCCCCGTTGACGCTGACGCCACTCGCACCCGCCGCCGCGACCCGCCGGGCGGCGCGTTCCACGGCCCAGCCCTTGACGATCCCGGTCGGATCGAGACGGCCCTGGTACGACGTGCTGAACCAGCCGTCGCTCACCCGCTCCGCCTCCGCCGCCAGTTCCAGCACCTCGGCGACCTCGGGCGGGCACGCGTCGACGGTCAGTTCACCGCGCGCCAGTCGCGAGATCCGGCTGCCCGCCCGATAGGTGCTGAACACCTCGTCGACCCGGTGCAGCCCCGCGACCGCCTCGTCCAGCGCCACTCGTACGGCCGCGGGTTCCCCGCCGCGGACGTCGAGGGAGAAGACGGTCCCCATCGTCTCCTCCACCCGACGTACCGCGGCGGGAGCCTGTGCGGGTTCGGCCACGGCGTCAGCCACCGGCCTGGTCCAGTGCCGATTGCAGGGACTGCTTGTATCCGGCACTGGTGTAGGTGGCGCCGGAGACGGCGTCGATGTCGGCGTTGCCGGCGGCGACGGCGGCCCGGTTGAGTTCGGGTACGGCGTTGGCGGTGACCTGGTCGCTCTGCCCGCCCTTGGGCGCCTGGAGGGTCTCGGCGCCCGTGATCTTCCCGCCGCTGACGGTGACACGGACCTGCACGGGCCCGTACTGGGTCTGCGCGGCGGCGCCGGTGAGCGTCTGAGTGCCCTGCGCGCCACCGCCCGCGCCTTCGCCGCCCGAACCCTCCCCGCCCGAGTCCTGTCCGGTGGACCCGGCGGCCGCCACCTGGTCCAGTGCCGATTGCAGGGACTGCTTGTATCCGGCGCTGGTGTAGGTGGCGCCGGAGACGGCGTCGATGTCGGCGTTGCCGGCGGCGACGGCGGCCCGGTTGAGTTCGGGTACGGCGTTGGCGGTGACCTGGTCGCTCTGCCCGCCCTTGGGCGCCTGCACGGCCTCGGCGCCCGTGATCTTCCCGCCGTTCACCGTGAGCCGGACCTGCACGGGGCCGTACTGGGTACTGGCCGCGTCACCCGTCACCGTGCCGGCGCCCGCGCCCCGCCCGCCCTGCGGCGACTGCGCGGCCACCGGCGGCGCCGCGCCGCCCGCCGCCGAGGCGGAGCCCGGGTCGGACGCCGGCTTCAGCGACAGCAGCAGCACGATCCCGGACACGGTCGCGGCCCCGGCGAGCACGGCACGCCGGACGGGGTGGCTTTTCCTCATCGGTCCTGAACTCCTGATGTCCGTCGCTCACATCTCGAACGACTCGTGATGGATACGGCGGGCGGGGACTCCCGCGCCGCGCAGTGCCTCGTACACCGACTGGGCGAAGCCGGGCGGCCCGCACAGGAAGACGTCGTGGCGGTCGACGTCCGGGATCTTGCGGCTCAGCGTCTCCGCGGAGATGTCGGGGCGCTCCCCGCCCGGGCTGTTCACCGCGTACATCAGCCGGGCCCCGCGCTCGTCGGCGATCCCGGCCAGCTCGTCCCACAGCGCCAGATCCTGGGTGCTGTTGGCCCGGTAGAGCAGGGTGATGTCGCCGGACGCGCCGGGCAGCGTCTCGAACAGCGCCCGCATCGGCGTGATCCCCACCCCGCCCGCCACGAGCAGCACCTTGCCGCGGCTGCGGCGCTGGGCGGTCAGCGCGCCGTACGGGCCCTCCGCCCACACCCGGGTGCCGGGCTCCAGCTCGCGCAGCCGGGCGCTGTGGTCGCCGATCGCCTTCACGGTGATCCGCAGCATGTCCGGGCGCGGCGCCGCCGACAGCGAGTACGGGTGCGAGCTGAACCGCATCCCCGGCGCCAGGAACCGCCAGCGGAAGAACTGCCCGGCCTCCGCGCCCATCCGGTGCAGGCGGCGCCCGCCGATCAGTACCGACACGATCCCGGGCGTCTCCTCGATCACCGCTTCGACCCGCATGCGGTGCCGCAGGTTGAGGCGGAGGGGCGTCAGGACGCGGTACCAGAGGACGAGCGCGGTCACCGTCCCGTACAGCGCGTACCAGACGGTCTCGGCGACCGGCTCGACGGCGAAGTCGTTGCCGGTGGTCAGCTGGTGCCAGAAGGTCAGGAACACCGCCACGTAGGTGAGCAGGTGCACGTGGTACCAGGCGTCGTACGGGATCCGGCGGCGGACCGGGCCGACGGACAGCAGTCCGATGAGGACCAGCAGCCCGGTGCCGACGGCCGCCTTGCCCATGTCCGGCAGCTGGTTCACGGAAGTGACCGTCTGTTGCACGATGTCACCGAGGCCCTTGCCGGCCTGGGCGGCGTGCCCCCACATGATCAGGAAGACGTGGGCGAGGACCAGGCAGAGGGTGTAGCGGCCCGTCATGGCGTGCCAGCGGGCGACCCGGTCGGAGCCCACCCGCCGCTCCAGCGCCGGCACGCGCGCCATCTGGAGCACCACCAGTGCCATCAGGTACCCGGCGAGCAGACCGGTGATCCGGCCCGCGTTGAGGATCATGCCGGTCTGGTCGGAGATGGCGGGCGTGTTGCGCCACCACAGCCACAACACGCCCGCCGCGCCCGCCCACACGGCGAGCAGCAGGGGGACGGCGGGGGAGCGGCGTGGACGGATGCGCCGCATCGTCTGACGGCGGGCGGCACGGCCGCCGGCGAGCGTGGTGGTCACGGTTCCTCCGTGGGGACTTGGCCCTTGGCCCACAGATACGCGCCGCACCCCCGGAGCGTTCAGTCCGTGCCGGTACTCCCGCCCCGGTTCAGTAGCGCGTGATCGCCGTCGCCCCGCCCGAGGTGCCGATCGCGATGTGCGGCCGGGCCGCCGGATCGGCCCACCGCAGGATGCGGCGCATCGCCTCCGCCGGCACCGACACGCAACCGGCCGTCGCCCCTCGCCCGTTGACGTGCAGGAAGATGCCCGCGCCGCGTCCGCGCACCGGGCGGTGGTAGTTGAAGCCGACGACCAGGGCGTGCGCGTACTGCGCCGTGTAGGTGATCAGGTGCTCGGCCTCGGCGGCGCGGCAGTCGGCGGGGCGCGGCTCGGTCCAGCGGTTGTAGGCACGGGAGGCGTTGTCCTGGCACCACCAGGCGTCCTGGGTCACCGGGCGGTACCGGTACGCCGTCCCGCGCGGCGCCGCCCGGATGCCGAAGGCGTACGGCAGGTCGTACAGCCCGGTCGGGGTGGTGTTCGTGCCCTGTTCGCGCGTCGCCCCGTCGGCCAGCCCGTTGGCCCCGAAGCGGGCCGGCGCGGAACCGGCCTTCACCCAACGGCCGCCGCCTGCGCCGCCGCCCCTGCGGTCCCACCAGGTGACCCGGCCCTCGGTCGAGCCGGTCCGCGGGGCGACCGCGGTGATCAGCTGGGTGCCGCCGCCGGTGTCCGCCATCCGGGCCGGCAGCGGCCGGGCAGCGGGCCCGCCGGCGGGCGCGGCACCGAGCACGAGGAGGGAGGCGGAGACGAGGACGGCGACGACACCGGGGCGCATGGGTCAGACGGTAGACGGGGGCAGCGGCAACGGCAGCCCGGGGAGGCCGTCCATGCTCGTCGCGATGTGCTCCTTCTTGGTGAAGTACGCACTGAGCGACGCGTCGTCCTCGCGGGCGAACCGCTTGCCGTGCAGGTCCCGGTCGCTCTCGTACGCCATGAAGGGGACGGCGTAGCCGCAGGAGTCACGGACGAGTTCCGCGTGCACGATGATGATCGCGCGCAGCCCGTGCTGGGTGGTGTCGATGTCGGGGAAGTGGGCGAGCAGCTCCGGGAAGCGGGGGTCGTCGCGGAAGACCGGTTCGCCGCGACCGTGCACCCGAACGATGTTCGGCGGCCCCTGGAAGGCGCACCACATCAGCGTGATCCGCCCGTTCTCGCGCAGATGGGCGACGGTCTCGGCGGTGGAGCCCGCGAAGTCGAGGTAGGCCACGGTGAGTTCGTCGAGCACCGCGAAGCTGCCCGTGAGGCCCTTGGGGGACAGGTTGACCGTGCCGTCGCCGGCCAGGGGAGCGGTGGCGGTGAAGAAGAGGGGCTGTGCCTCGATGAAGGTGCGGAGTCTGCCGTCTATGCGTTCATAAGTCTTTCCCATGTCTAACGATTATGGAGTGTGGGAGTGCGGAGTGTCTCGCCGACCTGCGAAATTGACGTTTCATGCAGCACTCTGCATACTCATGCAAGACGGTGATGGCACGGTGAGGAGCGACAAGTGAGCAACAACAGCGGTGACGTCCGGCTCTGGGGCGGCCGTTTCGCCGACGGTCCCGCCGAGGCGCTGGCGAAACTGTCCGCGTCCGTCCACTTCGACTGGCGGCTCGCGCCCTACGACATCGCCGGTTCGCGTGCCCACGCGCGCGTGCTGCACGCGGCGGGCCTGCTCACCGAGGACGAGCTGACCCGCATGGCCGCCGGGCTCGACCGGCTCGAGGCGGACGTCGCCGACGGCTCCTTCGTCGGCACCATCGCCGACGAGGACGTGCACACCGCCCTGGAGCGCGGCCTGCTGGAGCGGCTCGGCCCCGACCTCGGCGGCAAACTGCGTGCCGGGCGGTCCCGCAACGACCAGGTGGCGACCCTCTTCCGCATGTACCTGCGCGATCACGCCCGGACCGTCGGCGGTCTGATCGCCGATCTCCAGGACGCGCTGGTCGGCCTCGCCGAGGCCCACCCCGACGTGGCGATGCCCGGCCGCACCCACCTCCAGCACGCCCAGCCGGTGCTCTTCGCCCACCACGTCCTCGCCCACGTCCAGGCGCTGTCCCGGGACGCGGAGCGGCTGCGCCAGTGGGACGAGCGCACGGCCGTTTCGCCGTACGGTTCGGGTGCCCTGGCCGGTTCCTCCCTCGGCCTGGACCCGGAGGCGGTCGCGAAGGACCTCGGCTTCGAGCACGGCAGCGCCGGCAACTCCATCGACGGCACGGCCTCCCGCGACTTCGTCGCCGAGTTCGCCTTCATCACCGCGATGATCGGCGTGAACGTCTCCCGGATCGCCGAGGAGATCATCATCTGGAACACGAAGGAGTTCTCCTTCGTGACCCTGCACGACGCCTTCTCCACCGGCTCGTCGATCATGCCGCAGAAGAAGAACCCGGACATCGCCGAGCTGGCGCGCGGCAAGTCCGGCCGTCTGATCGGCAACCTCACCGGCCTGATGGCCACTCTCAAGGCCCTCCCGCTCGCGTACAACCGCGACCTCCAGGAGGACAAGGAGCCGGTCTTCGACTCCATCGACCAGCTGGAGGTCCTGCTCCCCGCCTTCACCGGCATGATGGCCACCCTCACCGTGCACCGGGAGCGGATGGAGGAGCTGGCCCCGGCCGGGTTCTCGCTCGCCACCGACATCGCCGAGTGGCTGGTCAAGCAGGGCGTGCCGTTCCGTGTCGCGCACGAGGTGGCCGGTGAGTGCGTGAAGGCGGCCGAGGCCGAGGGCAAGGAGCTGGACGAGCTGACCGACGAGCAGTTCGCGAAGATCTCCGCCCACCTGACCCCCGAGGTGCGCACCGTCCTCGACGTCCCCGGCGCGCTCGCCTCCCGCAGCGGCCGCGGCGGTACGGCACCCAGTGCGGTCGCCGTCCAGCTCGCCGAGGTCAAGGCGGACGTGGCCGGCCAGCACGCGTGGGCGAACGCCAAGAAGTAGCAGCCGGTGTGTCCGAGGGGCATCGCGGTTACGTTGGTGGCAGCTCAGCAGCTCAGCAGCTCAGCAGCTCAGCAGCTCAGCAGCTCAGCAGCTCAGCAGCTTCAACAGCTCCAGCAGCCGACCGAACGGAGCCCGCGATGCCCTTCGCCCGCCTGGCCGCGGCCACGACCCCCACCTGCCACATCGGCCTGGGTCTCGCCGCCGTCGGCCGCCCCGGCTACATCAATCTCGGCCGTGACCGGGACCTGCCGGCCGACCGCAGCGTCGAGGCGATGCGCGAGCGCACCCACGACATCCTCGACGCCGCCTACGCGCAGGGGGTCCGGTACTTCGACGCGGCCCGCTCCTACGGGCGCTCGGAGGAGTTCCTCGCCGACTGGCTCCGGGAGCGCCCAGACGTGGACGACGTGGTCGTCGGCAGCAAGTGGGGCTACACCTACACGGCCGACTGGTCGGCCGACGCCGAGCGGCACGAGGTCAAGGACCACGGCGTCGCGACGTACGAGCGCCAGCGCGCCGAGACCGACGCCCTGCTCGGCGACCTGCTCGACCTCTACCAGATCCATTCGCTGACCCCCGACAGTCCGGCACTCACCGACAAGGAGCTGCACGCCAAGCTGGCCGAGGCCGCCGCGCGGGGTGTCACCGTCGGATTCTCCACCAGTGGTCCCGCCCAGGCCGACGCGATCCGTGCCGCGCTCGCCGTGACCGTCGACGGCGAACCCCTCTTCCGTACCGTCCAGTCGACGTACAACGTGCTCGACACCTCCGCCGGGCCCGCGCTGGCCGAGGCGCACGAGGCCGGGCTCACCGTGATCGTCAAGGAGGGCATGGCCAACGGCCGCCTCGCGGAGCCGCATGCGCCGGCGGCCCTGAAGGCCGTGGCGGAGGAGACCGCCCTGGGCTGCGACGCGGTCGCCCTCGCGCTGATCCTGCGGCAGCCCTGGGCCGGCGTCGTCCTCTCCGGTGCCGCGACCGTGAACCAGCTCGGCTCCAACCTCCACGCCGCCGCCGTCGACCTCGACGACGACCAGGTGGCGCGTCTCGGCGCGCTCGTCGAGGACCCGGGCGCCTACTGGGAGCGGCGCGGGCAGCTGCCCTGGCACTGACCTGTCCCGTGGTCGTGAGGTGAGTCACGCATGCCCTATGTGAGACAATAGTGTCTCATGTGGGTTATCGTTGTCTCATGGCTGTTGACCGTGACCAGGTACTGCGCAGTGCCGCCGCCCTGCTGACCCGCAGAGCCACCGCGACCATGGACGAGGTCGCCAGGGCGGCCGGGCTGAGCCGGGCCACGCTGCACCGGCACTTCGCCGGGCGCGACGCCCTCGTCCGGGCGCTGGAGTCCCTCGGCATCGCCGAGTGCGAGGCCGCCCTGGACGCGGCCCGCCTCGACGACGGGCCGGCGGCCGAAGCGGTGCGCCGGCTCGTGCGCGAGATCGAGCCCGCCGCCGGCCTGCTCGCCTTCCTCTACACCGAGAACCAGCTGTTCGAGGGCGAGGAGCAGAACGAGGGCTGGGCCCGCATCGACGCCCGGATGGCCGCGGTGTTCCGCCGCGGCCAGGAGAACGGCGAGTTCCGCATCGACCTCACCCCCGCCTGGCTCACCGAGGCCCTCTACGGGCTGCTGGGCGCCTGCGCCTGGGCCGTGACCGAGGGCCGTGTGGCCCGCAACGACTTCACCCACATGACCGTCGAGCTGCTGCTCGGCGGCGCACTTCGGAGAGAGTGAACCATGACCCGCACCCTGCAGTCGGCGCAGTCGACCGAGGCGGTGAAGCGCCCCGGCCGCTGGCTCGCGCTGTCCGTCCTCGTGCTGGCCGTGCTGCTGGTGGCCGTCGACGCGACCGTTCTCGGTCTCGCGACCCCCTACATCAGTGAGGATCTCGCCCCCTCCGGCACCCAGTTGCTCTGGATCGGCGACGTCTACTCCTTCGTCATCGCCGGTCTGCTGGTCTCCATGGGCAGCCTCGGCGACCGCATCGGCCGCAAGCGGATCCTGCTCGTCGGCGCCACGGCGTTCGGCGCGATCTCGGTCCTCAACGCCTACGCGTCCACGCCCGAGCTGATGATCGTCGCCCGGGCCCTGCTCGGCGTCGCGGGCGCCACCCTGATGCCCGCCACCCTCGCCCTGATCCGCAACCTCTTCCACGACCCGCGCGAACGCAGCCTCGCCGTGGGCATATGGGGCGCCGCGGCCTCGGCCGGCGCGGCGGTCGGTCCCGTGGTCGGCGGTTTCCTGCTGGAGCACTTCTGGTGGGGCTCGGTCTTCCTCATCAACCTGCCCGTGATGGCCGTCCTGGTCGTCGTCGGCGTCAAGCTCCTGCCCGAGTCCCGCAACCCGAACCCGGGCCCCTGGGACCTGCTCAGCGTCACCCTCTCGCTGGTCGGCATGGTCGGCGTCGTGTACGCCGTCAAGGAGGCCGCCGCGCACGGGTTCGCGTGGGCCACGCTCGCCGCCGGTCTGCTCGGCGCCGCCGCCCTGTACGGGTTCGTCCGCCGCCAGCTGACCATGCCGGTCCCGCTGCTCGACATGCGGCTGTTCCGCAACCGCGGCTTCAGCGGTGCGGTGCTGGCCGACCTGCTGACCATCCTGGGCCTGTCCGGGCTGGTGTTCTTCCTCTCCCAGTACCTGCAACTCGTACAGGGCAGGCGCCCGTTCGAGGCAGGGCTGGCCGAACTGCCCGCCGCCATCGGTGCGGTGGTGGCCGGCCTGATCGCCGGCCGTGCGGCCCGGCGCTTCTCGGTCCGTGCCGTGGTCTCCGGCGGTCTCGCCGCCGTCGGCCTCGCGCTGGCCGCGCTGACCGTCATCGGCCAGAACACCGGCTACCCACTGCTCGGCGCGGTCCTGCTCGTCGTCGGCGTGGGCGCCGGCTTCTCGTTCACCGTCACCGCCGACGTGATCCTGTCCAGTGTGCCGGGCGAACAGGCGGGAGCCGCCTCCGCGGTCTCCGAGACGGCGTACGAACTCGGCGCCGCCCTCGGCATCGCGGTGCTCGGCTCCATCGTGACCGGCGTCTACCGAGACTTCACCGGCCCGGACGGCACCCCGGCCGCGGCACACGAGTCGCTGGGCGGTGCGGTGGAGGTCGCCTCGGACCTCCCCGCGCACACGGCCGAGGCCATGTTGAACGCCGCCCGCCAGGCCTTCGTCGACGGCCTGACCCTCGCGGCGGGCGTCGGCGCGGCCGTCCTCCTGGCCGCCGCCGTGGCGTCCTGGTTCCTGCTGCGGGGCCAGCGCCTGGAGGACGGGGTGGAACACCCGTAGGGAGTCGGCCGAGTCGGCCGGGGCGTACCTCCGGCCGGCCGGGGCCGGGCCGGGCGCGCGGGAACACCCGCCGGGAAAGTCGGCTACGCGCCGGCCCCCGCCCGGCCGGTCTCCGGCAGCCGGCGACACCGGCCGGGGCAGGCCCCGGAGGCGGCCCCCGCCTCGGTCGCCGGACGCCGTCCCCGCGGCACGACGCCGTTGCGCCGGTGCCGAGGGCCGCGGGCTGGGCGGACCGGAACGCGCGGACAAGGCGAAGACGGGGCCCGTGCAGCCGAACACGGCGCCCGTGCAGCCGATACGACGCCCGTGCGGTCGACGCGGAGTCCGGTGTATGCGATACGGCACTTGTGCGGTCGACGCGGAGTCCGGTGTACGTGACATGGCGCCCGTGCACGCGACACGGCGTCCCGGCGGCAGCCCCCAGCCCCCAGCCCCCAGCCCCTCTGC
>NZ_JBHYOB010000036.1:0-28850 GCF_042744565.1 Streptomyces sp. NPDC058812 | reverse complement strand
CCGCGGGGGGGGGGGGGCGGCGGGGGCTGATCTGTGCACCGGGGCCCCGCCCCCGCGGGGCGCGGGGGGGGGGGGGGGGGGGGGTGGGGGGGGCGGGGCGGGTCCCCCCCCCGCCGCCCCTTCCCGTCCCCGGGGGCCGCGCCCCCGGACCCCCGCTTTCGGCCTTGACGGCCTCGTCCTCGAACGCCGGGCGGGCTGAGCGCACCGGACCGGCGTCCGAGAAGAGGGCTCACCGTCCCGGGCGTACCGTCAGGTCGTTGACTTCCGCGTCCCTCGGCAGGTCCAGGGCCATCAGGATCGTCGTGGCGACCGACTCGGGGTCGATCCACTTGGCGGGGTCGTACTCCTTGCCCTCCTGCTGGTGGACCTTGGCCTGCATGGGGCTGGCGGTGCGGCCGGGGTAGACCGAGGTGACGCGGACGCCGTTCGCGTGCTCCTCCTGGCGCAGCGCGTCGGCCAGCGCCTTCAGGCCGTGCTTGGAGGCGCCGTACGCGGACCAGCCGGCGTGGGCGTTGAGACCGGAGCCGGAGTTGACGAAGAGCACGTGGCCCTGGGCGACGCGGAGCTGGGGCAGGAAGAGGCGGGTCAGCTCGGCGGGCGCGACCAGGTTGACGTTGAGCTGGTTGCGCCAGGCCTTGGGGGTGAGGTCGCCGACATCGCCGAGGTCGACCACCCCGGCGATGTGCAGCAGCGAGTCCACGCGGCCGGGCAGGGTCTGGTGCGAGAAGGCCCAGGAGAGCTTGTCCGGGTCCGCCAGGTCGCCGACCAGCGTCTGCGCGCCGGGGAACGCGGCCGCCAGTTCCTTCGCCCGGCCGGCGTCGCGCGCGTGCAGGACGACCTCGTCGCCGCGCTCGTGCAGGCGGCGGGTCACGGCCGCGCCGATGCCGGAGCCCGCTCCGGTGATCACATGTGTAGCCATGCCCGCCATGCTCGCATCACCGGCGGGTCACTCGATGCCCTGGCTCTCCTCCAGGTAGGCGAGCGCCCCGACCGGCTCCTCGGCGAAGAACACCAGCTCGGTGAGGGGGCGGGGCAGGAAGCCCTCGTCCTCCATGCGGCGGAACTGCTCCTTGAGGCCGTCGTAGAAGCCCGCCGTGTTGAGCAGGACGACGGGCTTGTCGGTGTGCCCGTGCTTCTTCAGCTCCAGGATCTCCGTCGCCTCGTCCAGCGTGCCGGTACCACCCACCATGATCACGACGGCGTCGGCCTTCTCCAGCAGCAGCCGCTTGCGCTCGGCGAGGTCCCGCGCGATCACCATCTCGTCGGCACCCTCGCGCGCCTTGGCCGCCAGGAAGTCGACCGAGACACCGAGCAGCCGCCCGCCGGACTGCTGCACGCCGTCGGCGACCACCTTCATCAGGCCGACGTCGGAGCCGCCCCAGACGAGAGTGTGACCGCCCTTTCCGAGCAGTTCGGCGAACTCCTTCGCGGGGCGCGTGTAGCGCTCGTCGAGGTCGGCGGCGGAGAGGAAGACGCAGATGTTCATGGGGCAACGGTACGTTCGGCGCGCCACGGGGAAGAACCCGGCTTCCGGCCGCGCTGTCATCAGGAGAAGCGTCGGGAGAGCCGGCTACCGAGGAGGACGATCGTGACCAAGGGACACCGCATCACCGTCGAGCGGAGCGACCGGCACGTGCGCGTGGTGCACGGCGAGCAGCTCCTGGCCGAGAGCGACCGGGCGCTCGTCCTGCGGGAGACGGGCTGTCCGGAGCGCTACTACATCCCGGCCGAGGACGTCAGGCTCGGCCTGCTGACGCCGTCCGGCACGCACACGCACTGCCCCTTCAAGGGCGACGCGTCCTACTGGTCGCTGCCGGACGCGGCGGACGTCGTCTGGGCGTACCCGGACCCGAAGCCGGAGGTGGCGGAGATCAAGGACCACCTCTGCTTCTACGAAGTCGAGGTGTCCTGACCGCTTCGTGTCCTGAGCGATGAATCGCGTGCCGTAGGGCAGTCTGCACAGGCATGGAGAAGAAGACTCTTTCGCGCGACGGCACGCGCATCGCCTACGAACGCACCGGGCAGGGCCCCGCGGTCATCCTCGTCAGCGGCGCCATGTCGACGGGCGCCACGGTCGCGCCGCTGGCCGCGGAGCTGTCGGCGCGTCTCGACGTCACCGTGTACGACCGCCGGGGCCGCGGCGCGAGCGGTGACACGGAGCCCTACGCGGTGGAACGCGAGATCGAGGACCTTGCCGCGCTGATCGAGGCGGTGGGCGGCGAGGTGTCGCTGTACGGCATGTCGTCGGGCGGCGCGCTGGTGCTCCGGGCGGCGGCGAGCGGGCTGCCGGTACGCCGGGTGGCCGTGTACGAGGTGCCGTACGCCATGGACGACGCCGCCGCGCGGGCCGCCGCGGAGTACACCGATCGGCTGGCCGAGGCGCTGGGGCAGGGGCGGCGCGGGGACGCGGTGGAGCTGTTCCTGCGGTTCACCGGCCTGGGCGAGGAGATGATCCAGGGCGCCCGCCAGTCGCCGATGTGGGCCGGCATGGAGTCGGTCGCGCCGAGTCTGGCGTACGACGACGCCGTGATGGGCGACAACCGGGTCCCCCGGTCCGGGCTCGCCACGGTCACCGCTCCCCTGCTGGCCCTGGCGGGCGGCGCGAGCGACGCGTGGTGGCACGAGGCCGCCCGCGCGATCGCGGAGGCGGCCCCCGGCGGGACGTACGGCACCGTGGCGGGCCAGACCCACATGGTGGAGCCGGGTGTACTGGCGCCGGTGCTGACGGAGTTCTTCGCGAAGTAGGAGGCCCGCGCGGCGTCAGCGGCCTGCGCGGCGTCAGCGGAGTCGGGCGTCGCCGCCGGCTCAGGCCACGCCGGCCGTCGCGCGCGTGGTGGACGCGATGGTCGCCGAGCCCACCACGCGGGTGCCGTCGTACAGCACGATCGCCTGGCCGGGGGCGACGCCGCGCACCGGCTCCCGGAACGACACCTCCAGGGCGCCGTCGACCACTTCGGCCCGTACCTCGGTCTCGCCGCCGTGGGCGCGGAGCTGGGCCGTGTAGGTGCCGGGTCCGGTCGGGGCGGCGCCGCACCAGCGGGGCTTGATCGCCCGCAGCGCGTTGACGTCCAGGGCGTCCGCGGGGCCGACCGTCACCGTGTTGGTCACCGGGGAGATGTCCAGGACGTAGCGGGGCTTGCCGTCGGGGGCCGGGGTGCCGATACGGAGCCCCTTGCGCTGGCCGATGGTGTAGCCGTACGCGCCCTCGTGGGTGCCGAGCCGGTTGCCCGCCTCGTCGACGATGTCGCCCTCGGAGCGGCCCAGCCGGTCGGCGAGGAAGCCCTGGGTGTCGCCGTCGGCGATGAAGCAGATGTCGTGCGAGTCGGGCTTCTTGGCGACCGCCAGTCCCCGGCGCTCGGCCTCCGCGCGGATCTCGTCCTTGGTGGTGAGCGTGTCGCCGAGCGGGAACATCGCGTGCGCGAGCTGCCGGTCGTCCAGCACCCCGAGGACGTAGCTCTGGTCCTTGGCCATGTCGGACGCGCGGTGCAGCTCACGTGTGCCGTCGTCCCGCCGGACCACCTGGGCGTAGTGGCCGGTGCAGACGGCGTCGAAGCCGAGGGCCAGCGCCTTGTCGAGCAGTGCGGCGAACTTGATCTTCTCGTTGCAGCGCAGGCAGGGGTTCGGGGTGCGGCCGGCCTCGTACTCGGCGACGAAGTCCTCGACCACGTCCTCCCGGAAGCGGTCGGCGAGGTCCCACACGTAGAACGGGATGCCGATGACGTCCGCGGCGCGGCGGGCGTCCCGCGAGTCCTCGATCGTGCAACAGCCCCGCGCGCCCGTGCGGAAGGATTGCGGGTTCGCGGAGAGCGCGAGGTGGACGCCGGTCACGTCGTGCCCCGCCTCGGCCGCGCGGGCGGCGGCGACGGCGGAGTCGACTCCGCCCGACATGGCGGCGAGGACGCGGAGGGGACGGGTGCGCTGCGGGGTCTCAGTCATAACCCTTCCAGGGTACGGGGAGGCGGGAACCGGAGCGCGCGAGTATGCGTTGAAGATCGCATGGGGGCGAAGCACGAATCCAGAAGCGCGTCCACCGGTGGCTCCGGCAACGGCCCCGCCGGCGGTTCCAAGGACGCGGACCGGCGCATCGGCCGTCGGGCGCTGATCGTCGGCGGCACGGCGGCGGCCGTGGGCACGGCGGCGCTGGCCCGCGACGAGCTGGCCCGCCTGTGGTGGCGCGTACCGGGAGTCGAGCGGCCCCGCGAGGCGGGCGCGGTCGACTACAGCGGCGCGCGATGGGTGGCGGCGTCGGACGAGAACTGGCGGCGTGCCGACCGGCCCGACGACTTCGGCGTCGACATGGTGATCGTCCACGTCACGCAGGGCAGTTTCGCGAGCGCGGTCAGGGCGTTCCAGGATCCGGGGCACAAGGCGGCCACGCACTACATCGTCGGGCAGGACGGGCGCGTCACCCAGATGATCCGCGAGCTGGACGTTGCGTACCACGCGGGCGACCGCGACTACAACGAGCGCAGTGTCGGCATCGAGCACGAGGGCTTCGTGGACCGTCCGCAGGACTTCACCGACGAGATGTACGCCGCCTCCGCGCGTCTGACGGCGGGAATCTGCGCGCGGTACGAGATACCCCTGGACCGCGAGCACATCATCGGCCACGTGGAGGTGCCGGGCACCGACCACACCGATCCGGGACCGCACTGGGACTGGGACCGGTACCTGAAGCTGGTGCGGCGGGCGGCCACGAGTGCCCCCTCCCCCAGCGCCTCGAAGAGCGCCTGACCCCTACGTCAGCCCCGCGGCCCGGGCCCGTTCCACCGCAGGGCCGATGGCCTTGGCGAGCGCCTCGACGTCCGCCTCCGTGGAGGTGTGGCCGAGGGAGAAGCGCAGCGTGCCGCGGGCCAGGTCGGGGTCGGTGCCGGTGGCCAGCAGGACGTGGCTGGGCTGGGCGACGCCCGCGGTGCAGGCGGAGCCGGTGGAGCACTCGATGCCCTGGGCGTCGAGCAGGAGGAGGAGGGAGTCGCCCTCGCAGCCGGGGAAGGTGAAGTGGGCGTTGGCCGGGAGGCGGCCCTCCGGTGCCGGATCGCCGCCGAGGATCGCGTCCGGCACCGCCGTACGGACCGCGTCGACCAGGTCGTCGCGCAGGGCGCCGATCTCGCGGGCGAACCACTCGCGCTGCTCGGCGGCGAGGCGGCCGGCGACCGCGAAGGAGGCGACGGCGGGGACGTCGAGGGTGCCGGAGCGGACGTGGCGTTCCTGGCCGCCGCCGTGCAGGACCGGTACGGGGCTGTATTCGCGGCCCAGGATCAGCGCGCCGATGCCGTAGGGACCGCCGATCTTGTGGCCGGAAACCGTCATCGCGGCGAGCCCGGAGGCGGCGAAGTCGACCGGGAGCTGGCCCACGGCCTGGACCGTGTCGGCGTGCAGCGGCACGTCGAACTCGGCGGCCACGTCGGCGAGTTCGCGGACCGGCATGATCGTGCCGATCTCGTTGTTGGCCCACATCACGGTGGCGAGGGCCACGTCGGCGGGGTCGCGGGCGATGGCCTCGCGCAGCGCCTCGGGGTGGACGCGGCCGTGGGCGTCGACCGGCAGGTACTCGACTCTCGCGCCCTCGTGTTCGCCGAGCCAGTGGACGGCGTCGAGGACCGCGTGGTGCTCGACGGGGCTGGCCAGGACCCGGGTGCGGCCCGGGTCGGCGTCGCGGCGGGCCCAGTACAGGCCCTTGACGGCGAGGTTGTCGGCCTCGGTGCCGCCGGAGGTGAGGACCACCTCGCTGGGGCGGGCACCGAGGGCTTCGGCGAGGGTCTCGCGGGCCTCTTCGACGGTGCGCCGTGCGCGGCGGCCGGACGCGTGGAGGGAGGAGGCGTTGCCGGTGACGCTCAGGTGCGCGGTGAGTGCCTCGACTGCCTCGGGAAGCATCGGGGTGGTCGCGGCGTGGTCGAGGTAAGCCATGGTGCGGCCGATTCTACGGGGCGGGGCCGCCCGGCCTCAGATCAAGGTTGGCCTCTTCGTGGTCTGCCTCTTCGTGGTCTGCCTCTTCGTGCGGGCCGTACGGACAGTGCGGCGGCTCACGTGGTCCGCGGCGTGACTCAAAGACTCCACGACATCGTGTTGTCCGCGGCCATGAACGCCACCAGGACCAACAGGTCGGCGACGCCCAGTCCGAGGCCGAGGAGGGCCCGGCCGCGGCGGGCGGTGCCGCGCCACAGGGCGATGCTCGCCAGGGCGATGGCCATCGGACCGAGGAAGACGTTGAGGACGAGCAGGCCGAGCAGGCCGAGGACGAAGGAGGCGACGGCCATGCCGTCGGTGTCCCGGATGCCGGTCCGGCGGGTGGTGGCCGGTGCGGTGAGCTGCATGGTGTTCTCCCTGCCGTGCGTCAGTGACATGCATCAGTGCCGTGCGTCAGTGCCGTGCGTCACTGGACGGAGGTGCTCCGTCGGCGGCCGTGCCGCTCGCGGATCGCGAAGATGCCGAGCCAGACGGCGATGACCAGGCCGATGGCGACGGAGAAGGTGAGCGGTGCGTGGGCGACGGTGCCCAGCACCACGCCGAGGAGCAGGAGTGCGGCGACGAGAAACAGCATGGTGCGGATCCCCCAACCTTGGGTGAACGATTGTAGTTACAGTTGTTCACTGACTAGTCAGTCTAGCGCGCCGCACGGCTTTTCAATTCCAGAGAACAGTTGTTAACTGCATGGCATGAGTCACACTCCCGGGGTTCGGCAGGCCCAGAAGCAGAAGACCCGGCAGGCGCTTATGGACGCGGCCCTCGGACTGCTGGAGGAGCAGAGCCTGAGCAGCCTGGGCCTGCGCGAGGTCACTCGCGCCGTGGGCGTCGCCCCGACCGCCTTCTACCGGCACTTCCCCTCCGTCGCCGACCTCGGCGTGGCGCTGGTCGAGGAAGCGCTGGGCAGCCTGCATCCGATGATCCGGACCACGGTGTCGCCGGCCGAGGACAGCGACGAACGCATCGCCCGCGCGGTCGAGTTGATCGCCGGCCATGTGGCCGCGCACCCCGCCCACGTCCGGTTCATCGCCCGCGAACGGCACGGCGGGGTCCAGCCGGTGCGGGACGCCATACGGGAGCAACTGGCCCGGTTCGCCCAGGAGGTGAAGGCCGAGCTGGCCAAGGACCCCGTGTCGGCCGGCTGGAGCGACGCCGACCTGTTGATGCTCGCGGGTCTGTACGTCGACCAGATGCTCGTCACGGGCTCCCTCTTCCTGGAAGCGCTGGAGGCGCTGGAGGCTCAGGAGGAGGTGCGCAGGCGCGCCGCCGACACCGCGACCCGGCAGATGCGGCTGATCAGCATCGGCCGTCGGCATTGGCTGGACTGACAGGGAGTCAGCCGTCGGCGGGCGGCCGGTACAGTTCCGCGACGGCCGCCGCGGCCCGGGCCAGCTCCTCGCGTGCCTCGGGTGGGGCGACCACCTCCACCCGGTCGGAGAACGCGAGCAGTTGCCGGACTTCGACCAGGGCGCCGTACGTCAGCCGCACGGTCGGCCACGCGTCCGCGCCGGCCGGCCCGCCCGCGTCGCCCGCCTCGTCCGCCTTACCCGCCTCGCCCGCCTCGCCCGCGGAGACGTCCTCGGGCGGGGCGGTCAGGTACGCGGCGTTGAGGCGCAGGAACATGTCCAGGCGGTCGGGGCGGACCCGGACGGTGACGTCCAGCCCGCCGGGGCGCTCCTCGACCTCGCGGCGCAGCACCTCCCAGGCGTCGGCGAGTTCGACGCCCGGCCGGCGTCGTACGGGGTCGTCCAGGACGGTCGCCGCGCGCGTCCGGTCGGCGCGGAAGAGGCGGGGCCTGCCGCGCCGGTCGGCGACGAGGTACCAGACACCGGCCTTGGCGACGAGGCCGTACGGGTCGACGGTGTACGTCCGGGTCTCCCGCTCGCCGCTGTGCCGGTAGCGCAGGCGCAGGCGGCGGTCGGCGAAGACCGCGTCCCGCAGCGCGTCCAGGTCGACGGCCGACCCCGGCCCGCCCTTCCAGCGGGTGGCGTCGACGAGGACGCGGCGGGAGACGGTCTCGGCGGCCGGCCGGTGCGGTTCCGGGAGTGCGGCCATCACCTTGCGCAGCGCCGAGCCGAGGGCGGCGTCCAGGCCGAGGGCGGCGTGGGCGCCCCGCGCGGCCAGTACGAAGAGGGCGCGTGACTCGTCGGCGGTCAGGCCGGTGACGTCGGTACGGAATCCGGCGAGCAGCTCGATGCCGCCGTGCCGCCCGCGTTCGGCGTAGACGGGGACGCCGGAGGCCGACAGGGCCTCGACGTCCCGGTAGACGGTGCGGACGGACACCTCGAGACGCTCGGCGAGTTCGCGTGCGGGCACGCGGCCGCGGGTCTGCAGGAGCAGCAGGATCGACAGCAGGCGGTCGGACTTCACGGGACCAGCGTGCACCGGGGGCCGTGGGTCAGCCGAGCCGGGCCCGGGCGAGCTGGCGGGACTGGGCCACCAGTCGGTCGGCGCTGTCCCAGACCTCGGCGTCCTCCTCCAGGAAGCCGCCGGCGAGGTTGCGGGTGGTGATGGAGACGCGCAGCGGGCCCGGCGCCGGGCGGCACCGCACGTGCACGGTCAGCTCGACCGTCGGCACCCAGCCCTTGAGCCCCAGCTCGAAGGCGGTCGGGGGCAGCGCGTCCACCGCGAGGAGCATCGACAGGGGGTCGGCGTCGCGGCCGTCGGCGAGCCCGAACCAGGCCCGCATCTCGCCCCGGCCGGAGGGCTGCCCGAGCGCCCAGCCGAGCGTCGCGGGGTCCAGCTTGAGCATCAGCCGGTCGGCGATGGCCGAGCTGCCTTCCACCGGGGCGGGGCCGTCCTGTGGGCCGAAGCACTGGTCCATCGGCGGGATCGCGGGCGGCGTCGCCGAGGTGCGGACGTCGTCGGGCAGCGTGTCGAGGTCGCCGTAGGAGGCGAGGACGCGAATGCGCTCGACCTCGTTGCCCTGGTCGTCGTGCTGGAAGAGGGAGGCCTGGCCGGTGGAGAGGGTGCGCCCCGTGCGGACGGCCTCCGTGCGCACGACCGCCGGGCCCGGCCGGGAGGCGGTGAGGTAGTGGGCCGAGACGGTGAAGGGGTCGGGGTGCGGGAGGGCGTCCCCGAGGGCACGGCCCAGGACGGCCAGCAGATAGCCGCCGTTGACGGCGTTGATGATCGTCCAGCCGGCGGAGAGGTCGATGTCGTAGACGCCGGGCGCGCGCGGGGTGACGGCGGTGTCCCGGTCGAACTCACTGTCGCCGATGGTGGCCCGTACGGCCGCTGCGGAGGCTGCTTCTGGCATGACGGCACGGTACAACAGGAGAATACTAAGCGGTAGCTTTCTCTTCTCGCTCCCTTGCTCGCAGATACGTCTCCAGCTCCGCCGCCCCGGTCACCATGGCCCGGCCACGGGCGGACACGCGGTCGTGCCACTCGCGCAGGGCGGCCTCCAGTGGCTCCAGTCCCCCGGCCGAGCGCACCTGGGCGATCACGGACGCGATCCGCTCCAGCGGATAGCCGCCCCGCCTGAGCTGGTGGGCGAGGCGGGCGTCCCGGACGTCGGCCTCGTCGTAGCGGCGGTATCCGGTCACCGGGTCGCGGCGTGGGCGCACCAGGCCGGCGCGCTCCCACTTGCGCAGGGTCGCGGGCCGGATACCCAGTTCCGCCGCGAGCGTCCCGATGAACCCACCCGTCGACCCCGGCGCACCCCCGGTGGACTCGGGCGCCAGGTCACGCAACGCGCCCTCCACGGCCCGGAGTGTGCGCCGGTCGTCGAGCAGTTGTGCGTGGCTCTCGTCGATGAGCCGGTACGCCTCGTCCACGGCACCCCGGTTCACGGCCCGCATGATCGACGCCGCCGGCTGGTGGCCGTGGCCGGACACCAGGGCGAGGAACGCGCCCAGCGCCCGCGCGTGCAGCGGGGTGTAGGTGCGGTATCCGTGAGCCGTGCGACCGGCGGCCGGGAGGATGCCGGCCTCCTCGTAGTTCCTGACGGCCTGGGTGGACAGACCGTGCCCGCGTGCCAGGTCGATCGGCCTGAGCTTGCCGCCGCTTTGAAGCTTATGGGCCATGGTACGGACCGTATCGCCGCAAAGTCTCAACCGAAAGTTCAACGATACGGTTGAAGGCATGGCCAATGCTGACATCAAGGACACCGCCCGCCCCGTCGAGGCCGCCGGCGTCATGAGGCTGCTCACCGCCCGGCCCCGGCTGCTCGCCCTGGGCGAGCCCACCCATGGCGAGGACGCCCTGCTCGAAGTGCGCAACGAACTCTTCCGGCAGCTCGTCGAGCAGGAGGGCTACCGGACGATCACGATCGAGAGCGACTGCCTGATGGGCCTGGTCGTGGACGACTACGTCACCTCGGGCACGGGCACCCTCGACGAGGTCATGGAGCAAGGATTCAGCCACGGGTTCGGCGCGTCCGCGGCCAACCGCGAACTCGTGCGCTGGATGCGCGCCCACAACGACGGCCGGCCCGCCGCCGAGCGGCTCCGCTTCGCCGGTTTCGACGGCCCGCTGGAGATCACCCACGCCGCGAGCCCCCGGCAGGCACTCACCGCACTCCACGGTTACCTCTCGGCCCGGGTGGACGCGACCCTGCTCCCCTGCACCGCGGAGGCGCTCGACCGCCTGCTCGGCACCGACGACCGGTGGACCGAGCCCGCCGCGATGACGGACCCGGCCCGGTCCGCGGGACGGTCGGCCGAGGCCGGGGAGCTGCGGACGCTCGCCGAGGACCTGGTGTCACTGCTCGACGAGCACGCGCCGCACCTGCTCGCGGCGACCTCGCGGGACGACTGGGAGCGGGCACGCCTGTACGGACGCACCGCGACCGGCCTGCTGAGCTACCACTACTGGATGGCGGACACCTCACCGGCCCGCATGTCCCGGCTGCTGGGGGTGCGGGACCGGATCATGGCCCGCAACCTCCTCGCACTCGCCGCTCGGGGTCCGGCACTCGTCCACGCCCAGAACGCCCATCTCCAGCGGGAGAAGAGCACGATGCGGATGTGGCAGGGGCCGATGGAGTGGTGGAGCGCCGGCGCGCTGGTGAGCGCCCGGCTCGGCGAGGAGTACGCCTTCGTGGCCACGGCCCTCGGCACGATCCGGCACCGAGGAGTGGACACCCCGCCGCCGGACACCGTCGAAGGGCTCCTGTACGGACTCCCGGAGGACCGGTACGTCGTCGACCCCTCCCGGCTGGCCACGGCCCTCGGCGACCCGCTGCCCGCGCCCCGCGTGTCCCCCTGGTTCGGCTATGCCTCGCTCGACCCGGCCCACCTGGCCACGATCGACGGGCTGGTATTCGTCAAGGACGTATCGCGGAGCTAGGGGGTGACGTTTGGATCTCGCCGGGATCGCGGGGCTCGGCTCCGTCGCCAGGCGCCGTCACCTTGGAGCCGACCTGACCCAGACGACACCCCCTAGCCGGCACCGGTCTCACTCCCCCTCCGACACCGTCGACCGCCGGTTCCAGGCGCGCGGTGCCCGCCAGTGGAACCGCAGGGCGAGCAGGCGCAGGACGAAGGCCGTGACCACCGCGAGCGCGGTGGTGAACGAGGTCAGGGCGTCGTAGCGGATACACACGGCGACCATGGTGGCGCCGACGATGGCGGGGACGGCGTACAGGTCGCGGTCCCAGCGCAGCAGCGAGGGCACCTCGTTGGCCAGCACGTCCCGCAGTACGCCGCCGCCCACCGCGGTGGTCAGGCCCAGGCAGGCGGAGGCGGTCAGGCCGAGCCCGTAGTCGTACGCCTTGGTCGTGCCGGCGACGCAGAACAGGCCGAGGCCGGCCGCGTCGAAGATGTTCACGCCGGTCTGGAGGCGCTCCACGTGGGGGTGGAGGAAGAAGACCAGCAGCGTGGCGAAGAGCGGGGTGATGAAGTACCCCAGGTCCGTGAAGGCCGCGGGCGGTACGGCGCCGATGACCAGGTCCCGGAACAACCCGCCGCCCAGCGCGGTGACCTCGGCGAGGACGGCGATGCCGAACACGTCGAAGTTCTTGCGTACGGCCAGCAGCGCGCCGGAGATGGCGAAGACGAAGATGCCGACCAGGTCGAGCGTGTGCTGGACGGTGGGGCTGAAGAGTTGCTCGTACACCCCGACATTCTCACCTGCCGGTGAGCCCCCGCCTTACAAACGAAGGCGGGGGCTCACCGGCGGGCCGAAGTCACTTCTCCTTGGCGGGAGGCTCCTCGTCGGAGCCACCGGCCGGACCAGAGCCCTCGGCCGGACCAGAACTCTCGGCCGGACCAGAATTCTCGGCGGCACCGGTGCCCTCGCCGGGCTCGGCGCCGGACTCGGCCTCCGGGGCCACGGCGTCCGTCGCCTCGACCTCCGCGGCCACCGCCGCCGAGGTCTGCGCCGACTCCGCCAGCGCCTTCCCGGACACCAGCTCCGCCGCCTCCTTGGCGTCGGAGAGCAGGACGACGTCCTGCGGAGCCTGGTCCTCGAAGTTCTCCGGGTGGTGGCAGGCGACCTGCTGGCCGGGGCGCAGTTCCTTCAGCGGCGGCTCGGTCGTGGTGCAGATCTGCGTCGCCTTCCAGCACCGGGTGTGGAAGCGGCACCCGCTCGGCGGCGAGATCGGCGAGGGCACGTCGCCCTTGAGCAGGATGCGCTCGCTCTTGGTCGACTTGCGTGCCGGGTCCGGGATCGGGACCGCCGACATCAGCGCCTTGGTGTAGGGGTGCATCGGCGTCTTGTAGAGCAGGTCGCGGTCGGCCAGCTCCATGATCTTGCCGAGGTACATCACCGCGATCCGGTCCGAGACGTGCCGGACGACGGACAGGTCGTGCGCGATGATCACGTACGTCAGGCCCAGCTCGGTCTGGAGGTCGTCGAGCAGATTGACGACCTGGGCCTGGATCGACACGTCGAGCGCGGAGACCGGCTCGTCGGCCACGACCAGCCTCGGGTTCAGCGCGAGCGCGCGGGCGATGCCGATGCGCTGGCGCTGACCGCCGGAGAACTCGTGCGGGTAGCGGTTGTAGTGCTCGGGGTTGAGACCGACCACCGACAGCAGCCGCTGCACCTCCTTCTTGACCCCGCCCTCGGGCTCGACGCCCTGGAGCTTGAAGGGGGCGCTGATGATCGTGCCGATGGTGTGGCGCGGGTTCAGCGAGGAGTACGGGTCCTGGAAGATCATCTGCACGTCGCGGCGCAGCGGACGCATGCCGCCGACCCCGAGGTGGGTGATGTCCTTGCCCTGGAACTCGACCTTGCCGGCGGTCGGCTCGAGGAGGCGGGTGATCAGTCGGCCCATGGTCGACTTGCCGCAGCCCGACTCGCCCACGACACCGAGGGTCTCACCGGACTTCACCTCGAAGTCGATGCCGTCGACGGCGCGCACCGCGCCGACCTGGCGCTGCAGCAGGCCCTTCTTGATCGGGAAGTGCTTCTGCAGCCCGGTCACCTTCAGCAGGGTCTCGCCGGGGGCGGCGTCCTTGGTGAGGGTGGCGGTGCCGGCGGCCTCGCTCTGTGTGCCGTCGCTCTGCGCAGGGATGGCCACTGCTTCGTCCTTGGCGTTCTCGCTCACAGCTTCGGCGCAATCTCTTCGGTCCAGATACGCTCCCGCTGCTCCTGCGACATGTGGCAGGCGGCCCAGTGCTTGCTGCCGACCTCGGTCAGCTCGGGGCGGACCGTGCGGGTGACGTCGTCCTTGGGCACGTCGGCGTACGGGCAGCGCGGGTTGAAGGCGCAGCCGGACGGCAGGTTGATGAGAGAGGGCGGGGAGCCCTTGACCGGGATGAGGCGTTCCTGCTGGTCGCGGTCGAGCCTCGGCATCGAGCCGAGCAGGCCCCAGGTGTAGGGGTGCCGGGGCTCGTAGAACACCTTCTCCGCCGGGCCCCGCTCGACGCATCGGCCGCCGTACATCACCAGGAGGTCGTCGGCCAGCTCGGCGACGACGCCCAGGTCGTGGGTGATGATGATGACCGCGGAGCCGAACTCCGTCTGCAGGTCGCGGATCAGGTCGAGGATCTGCGCCTGGACGGTCACGTCCAGGGCGGTCGTCGGCTCGTCCGCGATGAGCAGCTCGGGGTTGTTGACCAGCGACATCGCGATCATCGCGCGCTGGCGCATACCGCCGGAGAACTCGTGCGGGTAACTGTCCACCCGCTTGTCCGGCTGGGGGATGCCGACGCGGTCGAGCATCTCCACGGCACGGCGCTTGGCGGTCTTCTTGTCCACGTCGTGGTGGATGCGGTACGCCTCCACGATCTGCTGGCCGATCGTGTAGTACGGATGCAGCGCGGACAGCGGGTCCTGGAAGATCATCGCCATCTCGCGGCCGCGCAGCTTGCGCACGTGGTCCGGGTCGGCGGACAGCAGCTCGGTGCCGTCCAGCCAGATCTCGCCCGTGATCTGCGCCTTGCGCCTGCCGTACTGGCCGGCGGTGTGCAGGCCCATGATGCCGAGCGAGGTCACCGACTTGCCGGAGCCGGACTCGCCCACGATGCCGAGGGTCTTGCCCTTCTCCAGCTGGAAGCTGAGCCCGTCGACGGACTTGACCAGTCCGTCGTCGGTCGGGAAGTGCACCTTCAGGTCGCGTACTTCCAGGAAGGCCTTCGGTGTGGGCGAAGTACCGGTGGGCTCGCCCACGGCTGCTCCGCTCTTGCTGAGGTCGGTCATGCGAGCCTCACTCGGGGGTCGATCACGGCGTACAGGATGTCCACCACGAGGTTGGCGATCAGCACCGCGAGAGAAGTGATCAGGACGACGCCCAGGATAAAGGGCAGGTCCTGGTTCTGGATCGCGTCCAGAACCTTCTGGCCGAGGCCGGGGAGGCTGAACGTGGTCTCGGTCAGGATCGCGCCGCCCATGAGGGCGCCGAGGTCCATGCCGAGCATGGTGAGCAGCGGAGTCAGGGTCGACCGCATGGCGTGCTTGCGGATGACGACCTGCTCCTTGAGGCCCTTGGCACGCGCGGTGCGGATGTAGTCCTCGCCGAGGATCTCCATCATGGTGGCCCGGGTGATCCGGGCGTACATCGCGGCGTACAGGAAGGCCAGGGTGACCCACGGAAGGATCATGCCGCCGAGCCAACCGGAGAGGCTGTCCTCCAGGGGCACGAACTCGGCGTTGATCCAGCCCAGACCGTGGGAGAAGATCGCCAGGCTGAGCAGACCGGTGAAGTAGATGGGCAGGGACACACCCGAGAGCGCGACGACCATCGCGCCGCGGTCCCACAGGGTGCCCCGCTTGAGCGCGGACAGGACACCGGCGGCGAGGCCGAAGATCAGCCACAGGACGGCCGCACCGAGCGCGAGAGCCAGGGTCACCGGGAAACGCTCGGTCAGTACCGGCCAGACGGCCTGCTCGGTACGGAAGGAGTAACCGAAGCACGGCGCGGAGCAGTTGGTGACGTCGCCACCGGCCGCGTAGGTGCGGCCCGCGAAGATGCCCTTGAAGAACTCCCAGGCCTGGACGAAGACCGGGTCGCTCAGACCCAGCTTCTGTCGCACACCCTCCACGGCGGCGGGGTCCGCCTGCTTGCCCACGAAGCTCAGGGCGACGTCGACGCCGGCCCACTTGGGGACGAGGAAGAAGATGCCGAAGACCACCAGAATGATGACCACCAGCATCACTGCGGCGGCGAACAGCCGCCTGATGAGATAAGCGAGCACGGGTTGCGGCCCGCTGCGGACCACGGGCCGCCGGAGGGGTGCCTCCCACGCCTTGTGGGCGGTGGGGGACTTCCGGCGGCCCACGGTCACGCCGCGCCGGCCTTCACCTGCCTTTCGTGCCGTACGGCGGGTGTACCGGTTACTTCGTGGACTTCAGACCGAGGTTGACGAAGTCGTACATACCGCTGTAGCCGTCGGTGGTGTACACGTTCGCCAGTCGGTTGGAGCGCCAGTTGATGAACTTCTCGAAGACGAAGGGCAGGTAGTACGCGCCCTCCATCACCTTGTGGTTGATCTCCGTGGCGATCTTGGCCTTGCCCGCGTCGTCCAGCTGGGTCAGGTAGTCCGCGAACAGACCGTCGATCTTCTTGTCGTCGATCATCGCGAAGTTGTTGTTCGCGCTGTCGAGGATGTAGTCGCTGTGCCACAGCGGCAGACCGTAGCCCTGGACGGACGGGAAGTCCGGGCCCCAGCCCATGATGATGATGCCGTAGCCCTTCTTCTTCACGTTCGAGGGGCTGCCGACCGTGCTGGCGTACTGCGCACCGTCGTACTGGTCGATCTCGACGTCGATGCCGACCTTCTTCAGCGACGCCTGGAGCGACTCGGCGGTGGCCACCTCGACCGGCTTGTTGTTGCGGACGGCGATGGTGGTCTTGAAGCCGTTCGGCTTGCCGCAGGCCTTCAGCTCTTCCTTGGCCTTCTCGACGTTGCCCTTCTTGTTCGCACCGGCCATCTCGTACGGGTCGTACTTCTGGCCCTCGGAGCCCGGGACGGACGGCGGCAGCATGTTGGTGCCGATGTCGCCGCCGGCGACCGGGCCGCCGCGCGCGGTCTGCAGCGAGACGTGGTCGGCCCCGTAGAGGACGGCCTTGCGGCAGTGGATGTTGTCGAACGGCTTCACGTTCTGCGGGAACGAGGCGTACCGGATGTAACCCGAGACCGGGTTGTCCAGGTTGCCCTTGTGCTCCTTCAGGGCGGTGGTGCGGCCCTGCGGGGACAGGCCGGTCTGGGCCAGGTCCAGGTCGTAGTCGCCGGAGATCAGACGGGCGTCCAGCTCATTGGCGTTGGAGAAGAACTTGATCGTGATCTTGTCCGGGTACGCCTTGCGGACCGGGTCCGACTCCTGCTTCCACTCGGTGTTGCGGACCAGGGTGAGGTCCTTGCCCGGGTTGTAGGACTCGAACTTGTACGGACCCGAGGAGAACGGCCGCAGCGTGTACTTGGCCTTGGTGTCCTTGTCCTGGCGGACCGGGGACGCCGAGGTCAGCGCCAGCATCTCCTCGAAGTCCGAGTTGGCCTGCGGGAGCTTGAAGACGATGGTCTTGTCGTCCGGCGTCTCGATCGCCTTCAGGCCCAGCTTGTCCTTGGACTTGTCCTTGTACGGACCCGGGTACTCGTCCTTCGGGTCGAGCACCTCCTTGAGGTACGTCGGGCCGCCGGACAGCACGTCCTGCGCCCAGACGCGCTCGATGCCGTACTTGACGTCCTTGGAGGTGATCGGCTTGCCGTCCTCCCAGGTGACGCCGTCACGCAGGGTGTACGTGTAGGTCTTGCCGTCGTCCGAGACCTTGGCGAGCCCGGTGGCGAGGTCGGGGGTGACCTGCGCGCCGGCGGCGCCCGGCTCCGTCTTGTTCGTGACGAGCTGGCGGCTGTAGTAGCGGGAGAAGTTCCACATGAAGCCGTAGTAGCCACGCGTGGTGTCCCACGAGTCGGCGTCCTGCGTGCTGGCGAACTTCAGCGTCCCGCCCTTCTTGGCCTCGGAGGCCTGAAGGACCTTGTTGTTGGCCGCGTCGAACTTGGCCGCGCCGTTCTTCGAACCGCCGCCGCCGCTGTCGTCGCCGCCGCCGCCGCACGCCGCCGTGGTCAGCAGCGCGGCGACCACTGCGGCAGCGGCCAAAGCCTGCTTGCGCCGCCCTGAGGTGCGTTGGGTAGTCACGATCTCGGATCCTCCGGATTAGATGAGAGACCCCGTGCGGGAGCCACGGGTCGCTTGCCGGTACGGCAGGTCAGCGGGAGCCCTTCGGGTCCAGCGCGTCGCGTACGCCGTCACCGAAGAGGTTGAAGGCAAGAACGGTGATGAAGATCGCCACACCCGGGATCACCATGTACATGGGATCGGACTGGTAGTAGTCGATCGCGCTCGAGAGCATCTGCCCCCAGGAGGAGGTGGGCGGCTTGACGCCCACGCCCAGGAAGCTGAGTGCCGCCTCGGTCAGGATGTTGGTGGGGATCATCATCGTGGTGTAGACGATGATCGGCGCCACCAGGTTGGGCAGCAGTTCCTTGAACAGGATGTAGAACCGTCCGGCTCCCAAAGACCGGGCCGCCTCGACGTACTCCCGTTCACGCATCGAGAGTGTCTGGCCGCGGACCACGCGACCGATGTAGGGCCAGCCGAAGAAGCCGATGACCAGGATCATCATGAGCAGACGCACGCCCGTGCCGCTCAGTCCCAGCATGTTGTCGGGCATGACGGAGACCAGCGCGATGATGAACAGCAGCTGCGGGAAGGCCAGCAGGCCGTCCATGACCCGGCTGATGAGGGCGTCGACCCAGCCGCCGAAGAAGCCGGCCAGGACACCCAGGACGGTGCCGATGACCACGGCGACGAGCGCGGACAGGAAGCCCACGAGCAGCGAGATCCGTGCGCCGTGGACGATGCGGGCGAAGACGTCGCGGCCGTTGACCGGTTCGACACCGAGCCAGTGCTCGCCGCTGATGCCGCCGAGGGACCCCACGGGGGTGCCGAACAGTGGGTCGATCCTGTCCTCGTTGAACGAGTTGGGATCTTGCCCGTAGAGGGAGGTGATCGCGGGCGCGAGCACCGCGATCACGATGAGAACGAGCACCACGATGCCGCCCGTCAGGGCCAGCTTGTCCCGTTTCAGTCGCTCCCAGGCGATCCGGCCCAGGGAACGCCCCTGTACCGCCTTGGCGTCGGCGCCGGCAACCGCCGCTTCCTCGGCCGCACTCGGGGCCGCTTCCGCGGTCGGCTCGTGCAATGGTGCCGTCATCTGGCAGGGACCCCTCTCAACCGGCGGTAGCCGGCCCGCACTTGCCGCTGTAGCGGCGTGATCAGTCCGTCGTACGCAGGGGCGGACAGCCACCCCTTGTTGCCGGAGTCTTCAACGCTTTGGCGATCTGTAGCCAGACTTGAAGGGGAATGGATGCGCAACCGTGATGCTGTTTGAGGTGTTCCGTTATCCGGACACTGGGTAACGGGGGCCGGACGCGGACGAGTTGGGACATCGAGGACAGAGGGGCGCCTTATGCCCTCGTCTACGCGCGAAGATGTCCGCCCACCGGCGGCGGGACGGGCCCTGCGAAGGTCAGTACCGGCCCCCGGCCGGAGGGTATCCGTACCCGCCCGCGGGTGCCTGGGCGGGGGCGGCCCCGTGGGCCTCGCGGTCGTAGAAGGGGCGGGCGTGGGCGCGCAGCCACATGGCGACCGGGTCGTGGGTGTCGGTCATCGCCACCGTCGACACCGGCAGCCCGTCCGGCACCGCGCCGACGGACTGCTGCATCATCCCGCGCACCGCGTCGACGGCCGGCGGGGAGGTGTCGTACACGTCGAGGCCGATGGCGAGATAGGGCGCGCCCAGCGCCGGCTGCACCCAGGCGCGGCGAAGCGCCCGGACCGCCGGGGTGCGGTGGGCGTTCTGCGCGAGCAGGGCGTAGAACTGGGGGACCTCGATGGCCGGTTCGGACAGGCGCAGGGGCCCCGCCGGCTGACGGTCCAGGCCGGAGGCGATGCGGCGCAGATCCAGCCAGGGGATGCCGACGCCGCCGCCGGGGGCGTGCGGGTTGAGCCAGAGGCCGTAGTGGTCCGGGTAGAGGGCGCGGGCCGCCTCCAGGCCGTCGACCACCTCGTACGACCGGTTCCAGCCGCTGGCCGACAGCTCCTGGGCGGAGGTGACGCAGGGCGCGTAGCCGTAGCCGTCGACCTCCATGTTCCCGTACTGGGCGTCCGGGGAGCCGGCCTGGCCGTGCCAGAGCAGCATCCAGACCTGGCCGGAGGTGGGGGTGGCGAGGGCGCGCAGCAGGGCCTCGTAGGCGTCGTAGCGCCCGGGCGTCACCTGGCGCAGCATGTGCTCGACCTGTCCGGTCGCGGTGCCGCTGGCGCTCACGTGTATCGCCCCTTCGAGAAGTTCCCGGTTATGGAACCAGCTTAAGGCTCCGCCGGGTGGGGGGCGCCTATGAGCTCGGGGTGCGGTGTCCGTTGGCGGGTGCGGGTTGGTCGCGGCTGGTCGCGCCCACGCGGCGGAGCCGCACATCGATACAGCCCCGCGCCCCTGGGTTGGCTTCCCTGACCGGCGTCCAGGAGTCCCGCAGATTGCTCTCTACAAGTCGCGGTCGTAGAACGGGCGGACGTTTGCCCTCATCCAGTCGCAGACCGGGTCCTGGGCCGCCTCCAGGAGGACCAGGTTGACCTGGGTTTTCAAGGGGGCCTTGGTCAGGGCCCGGCCGAGGGCGTCCAGAGGGAGGGTGCGGGCGTCGTCCTCCCAGTGGGTGAGTTCCACACCGACGAACATGACGGGGTCGGCGGTCTCGACGGCGGCCAGGCAGCGGCGGGCGGTGCGCACGACGCCGACGGCGGCGAACTCGGCGGAGGCGGCGGCCAGGAAGTCCACCGGGTCGTCCTGCCAGTCCGGTTCGAAGAGGCGGACCCGGCCGCCGGACGCGGGTCCGTCCAGCGGGGTGCGGCCGGCCCGGCACAGCTCGGCCACGGCCGGTGGCGGCAGCGGGATGCCGACCACGCCGTCCGGGTTCACGGCGATGCCGATCTGCGGGGGCAGGCCGCGGGCGAACTCCGCGGCGGGGGCGATGGTGTACGCCATCTGCGCGCCGGCGACCTGGCGGAGCTGCTCCTCCGAGCTGAACACCGGCACGAAGGCCTGGCCCTCGATCTCCAGCGAGGGCAGGTCGAGGGGGCCGCTGTTCGGGCCGCCGCCGTTCGGCAGCGGTATCCACACGAAGCTGCGGCCGAGCACCTCCACGATCCGGCCACCGGCGCCCGGCACGCCGAGGGAGGCGGACAGCACCTCCTCCAGTTCGTTGCCGGGCCACCCGCCGTGCGGGTGGGGGTGCGCCTGCGCCGGGAATCCCGCGGAGAAGTCCGCCGGGAGGCCCCCTGGGATGTCCATCTGCCTACCGCCTGCCTGGTACCGCTGCTGTGGCTGAAAAGGCTAACCCGTTCGGCCCTGCGGCCCTACGTTGCGTCACCCCGTGAAGGCGATCCGGCGCAGTGTGTCCGCCGCCGCCCGGTCCAGGAGGATCGCCGAGGTGCAGCCGGCGGGCAGGGTGCCCTCGGTCACCGCGCGCAGCAGGCGGGTGTTGGCCGTGCGGTGGCGCAGGAACGCGTACCGCGACACGCCCCGGCCGCGCTCGCGCTGGCCGGCCAGGGCCTCTCCGGCATCGACGTCGAGCAGCAGCAGGTGCAGGGTGCCGTCACGGCGGCGGGCCTCGCGGGCCAGCCAGCCGCGCACCCAGGCCTGGGTGCCGCAGTCGTGCACGACGACGCCCTCGCCGGAGCGCAGCGCCCTGCGCAGTCCGGCGTAGTGGGCGAGGCGGACGAAGGGGCGGTAGAGCCCGTACGGCAGGAAGCGCGGCATGCGGCGGTCCCAGCGGTCGCGGGTGTCCTGGGAGTCGATGCGCAGTCCGCGCACGGTGCGCTCCATCAGCGTGGACTTGCCGCTGCCGGGCAGGCCGGTGATCACCACCAGGTCCCGGGGTCCGAAGAGCAGGGCGTGCGGGCTGTGGCCCTCCCGGTCCCGCAGGTCGCGGACGACGGGCGCGGGCAGTTCGGCGCACGCCTCCGGTGCCGGGGCGACCGGCTGCTTGGGCAGCGCGAGTCCCGAGGTCGTGGCGTACGCCGTGGTCCTGTTCACCGTGATCGTCCTCCCCTGGGGCGGTTCACGAGTTCCCATCCCCGTCGAGTGTAAAGAGAAGGTAATGCGCAGGTCTCGCGTTTTCGTGCGCTTACTGCCACAGGCCGGTTACAGATCACGGTCTGCCATGGATCGGCCGGGCGTGCAATGATGGCGGCGCCAACTGCATACCGGCCGTTTGAATCCGCGCGGGAGAGTCCCCGGCCATCGCCGGGGCGCCGAAGGAGCAAGTCCCTCCCTTGAATCTCTCAGGCCCCGTTACCGCGCGGGCGAGGCACATCTGAAAAGCGGGCCGCCCCTCGACGGGCTGCCCCACCCAAGGTGCAAGTCCTGGTCGCCGTACTCCGGTGGTCGTGGCGAACCTCTCAGGTTTCGATGACAGATGGGGAGGATCGACCTCGCCACGTCCTGTCCTGGGAGACGACCGACCGATGAGCAGTACAGAACTCCGCCGTACCGCGCTCGATGCCACGCATCGCGCGCTGGGCGCGACGATGACCGACTTCGCCGGCTGGGACATGCCCCTGCGCTACGGCTCCGAGCGCGACGAGCACGTCGCGGTGCGCACCCGGGCCGGGCTCTTCGACCTCTCGCACATGGGTGAGATCACGGTCACCGGTCCGCAGGCCGCCGAGCTGCTGAACTTCGCGCTGGTCGGCAACATCGGCAGCGTGAAGCCGGGGCGCGCCCGCTACACCATGATCTGCCGGGAGGACGGCGGCATCCTGGACGACCTGATCGTCTACCGGCTCGGTGAGAGCGAGGCCGCCTCTTCCCACTACATGGTCGTCGCCAACGCCTCCAACGCCCAGGTGGTGCTGGACGCGCTGACCGAGCGAGCCGCCGGCTTCGAAGCCGAGGTACGCGACGACCGCGACGCCTACGCGCTGCTCGCCGTGCAGGGCCCGGAGTCCCCGGGCATCCTCGCGTCGCTCACCGACGCCGACCTGGACGGCCTGAAGTACTACGCCGGCCTGCCCGGCACCGTGGCCGGCGTCCCGGCGCTCATCGCGCGCACCGGCTACACCGGCGAGGACGGCTTCGAGCTGTTCGTGAAGCCGGAGCACGCCGTGGAGCTGTGGCAGGCGCTGACCGAGGCGGGCGAGGGCACCGGGCTGGCCCCGTGCGGGCTGTCCTGCCGGGACACGCTCCGCCTGGAGGCGGGCATGCCGCTGTACGGGCACGAGCTGACGACCGCGCTGACGCCCTTCGACGCCGGACTCGGCCGGGTGGTGAAGTTCGAGAAGGAGGGCGACTTCGTCGGGCGCGCCGCGCTGACCGAGGCCGCCTCCCGGGCCGAGCAGAACCCGCCGCGCGTCCTGGTCGGCCTGGTCGCCGAGGGCCGCCGGGTCCCGCGCGCCGGGTACCAGGTCGTCGCCGGCGGCGAGGTCGTCGGCGAGGTCACCTCCGGGGCGCCGTCCCCGACGCTGGGCAAGCCGATCGCCATGGCGTACGTCGACCCCGCGCACGCCGCGCCGGGCACCGCGGGTGTCGGCGTGGACATCCGGGGCAGCCACGAGCCGTACGAGGTCGTGGCGCTGCCGTTCTACAAGCGCCGGAAGTAGACACTGCACACTGACACCGGGCGGCGGGACCCTGTCGTCCCGCGCGCGTCCTCGCTGCTCACCAGCGGTGTCAGCAGTTCCCCGTACCAGCAGCCCCCTTCACCAGCACTCCCTCGCGTACAGGAGAATCCAGGCCATGAGCAACCCCCAGCAGCTGCGCTACAGCAAGGAGCACGAGTGGCTGTCGGGCGCCGAGGACGGCGCCTCGACGGTCGGCATCACGGAGCACGCGGCCAACGCGCTCGGTGACGTCGTCTTCGTCCAGCTCCCCGAGGTCGGTGCCTCGGTGTCCGCGGGCGAGACCTGCGGCGAACTGGAGTCCACCAAGTCGGTCTCCGACCTGTACTCCCCCGTCTCCGGCGAGATCACCGAGGTCAACGAGGACGTCGTCAACGACCCGTCGCTGGTGAACTCCGCGCCCTTCGAGGGCGGCTGGCTGTTCAAGGTGCGCGTCACGGACGAGCCGGCCGACCTGCTCTCCGCCGACGAGTACACCGCCTTCACCGCCGGCTGAGGAGTCACGACCGCATGTCGCTTCTGAACACACCCCTGCACGAGCTCGACCCCGACGTCGCCGCCGCCGTCGACGCCGAGCTGGACCGCCAGCAGTCCACCCTGGAAATGATCGCCTCCGAGAACTTCGCGCCCGTCGCGGTCATGGAGGCCCAGGGCTCGGTCCTCACGAACAAGTACGCCGAGGGCTACCCCGGCCGCCGCTACTACGGCGGCTGCGAGCACGTCGACGTGGTCGAGCAGATCGCCATCGACCGGGTCAAGGCGCTCTTCGGCGCCGAGCACGCCAACGTGCAGCCGCACTCGGGCGCCCAGGCCAACGCGGCGGCGATGTTCGCGCTGCTCAAGCCCGGCGACACGATCATGGGTCTGAACCTCGCCCACGGCGGGCACCTGACCCACGGCATGAAGATCAACTTCTCCGGCAAGCTCTACAACGTCGTCCCGTACCACGTGGGCGACGACGGCCAGGTCGACATGGCCGAGGTGGAGCGCCTCGCCAAGGAGACCCAGCCGAAGCTGATCGTGGCCGGCTGGTCGGCCTACCCGCGTCAGCTGGACTTCGCCGCGTTCCGCAAGGTCGCGGACGAGGTCGGCGCGTACCTCATGGTCGACATGGCGCACTTCGCCGGTCTGGTCGCGGCAGGCCTGCACCCGAACCCGGTGCCGCACGCCCACGTCGTGACCACCACCACCCACAAGACGCTGGGCGGCCCGCGCGGCGGTGTGATCCTCTCCACTGCCGAGCTGGCGAAGAAGATCAACTCCGCCGTCTTCCCCGGTCAGCAGGGTGGACCGCTGGAGCACGTGGTGGCCGCCAAGGCCGTCGCCTTCAAGGTCGCCGCGAGCGAGGACTTCAAGGAGCGCCAGGGCCGTACGCTGGAGGGTGCCCGCATCCTGGCCGAGCGCCTGGTGCGGGACGACGCGAAGGCGGCGGGCGTGTCGGTCCTGACCGGCGGCACGGACGTCCACCTGGTCCTGGTCGACCTGCGCGACTCCGAGCTGGACGGACAGCAGGCCGAGGACCGTCTCCACGAGGTCGGCATCACGGTCAACCGCAACGCCGTCCCGAACGACCCGCGTCCGCCGATGGTGACCTCCGGTCTGCGCATCGGTACGCCGGCCCTGGCGACCCGCGGCTTCACGGCCGAGGACTTCGCCGAGGTCGCGGACGTGATCGCCGAGGCGCTGAAGCCGTCCTACGACGCGGAGGCCCTCAAGGCCCGGGTGAAGACCCTGGCCGACAAGCACCCGCTGTACCCGGGTCTGAACAACAAGTAGACACCGCGCGTGTTCGGGGCGCCGTACCCGCCACAAGCGAGCCCGGCGCCCCGCCCCGAAGCACCACCTCTGCACCACCCCCGTTCTGAGGAGTCCCCGTGGCCATCTCGGTCTTCGACCTGTTCTCGATCGGCATCGGCCCGTCGAGCTCGCACACGGTCGGCCCGATGCGCGCGGCCCGCATGTTCGCCGCCCGCCTGCGCAACGAGGAGCTGCTCGGCTCCGTCGCCTCGGTCCGCGCCGAGCTGTACGGCTCACTCGGCGCCACCGGCCACGGCCACGGCACGCCCAAGGCGGTGCTGCTCGGCCTGGAGGGCGACTCGCCGCGCACGGTGGACGTGGAGACGGCGGACGAACGCGTCGAGACGATCAAGTCCTCGGGCCGCATCCGCCTCCTCGGCGAGCACGAGATCGCCTTCGCCTACGACGACGACATGGTCCTGCACCGCCGCAAGGCCCTCCCCTACCACGCCAACGGCATGACCCTGTGGGCCTACGACGCGGCCGGCACGGAAGTGCTCTCCAAGACGTACTACTCGGTCGGCGGCGGCTTCGTCGTCGACGAGGACGCGGTGGGCGCGGACCGCATCGTGCTCGACGACACGGTGCTGAAGTACCCCTTCCGCACCGGCGACGAGCTGCTGCGCCTGTCCCGGGAGACGGGCCTGTCCATCTCCGCGCTGATGCTGGAGAACGAGCGGTCCTGGCGCGACGAGGACGAGATCCGCGAGGGCCTGCTGGAGATCTGGCGCGTGATGCGGGCGTGCGTGGACCGCGGCATGTCCCGCGAGGGCATCCTGCCGGGCGGCCTGAAGGTCCGCCGCCGCGCCGCCAACACCGCGCGCAAGCTGCGCTCGGAGGGCGACCCGCTGGCCCTGTCCATGGAGTGGATCACCCTCTACGCCATGGCCGTGAACGAGGAGAACGCGGCCGGCGGCCGGGTCGTCACCGCCCCGACGAACGGCGCGGCGGGCATCATCCCGGCGGTCCTGCACTACTACATGAACTTCGTGCCCGGCGCCGACGAGGAGGGCGTGGTCCGCTTCCTCCTGGCCGCGGGAGCGATCGGCATGCTCTTCAAGGAGAACGCCTCCATCTCCGGCGCCGAGGTCGGCTGCCAGGGCGAGGTCGGCTCGGCCTGCTCCATGGCGGCCGGCGCGCTCGCCGAGGTGCTGGGCGGCTCCCCGGAGCAGGTGGAGAACGCCGCCGAGATCGGCATGGAGCACAATCTCGGCCTGACCTGCGACCCGGTCGGCGGCCTCGTCCAGATCCCGTGCATCGAGCGCAACGGCATGGCCGCGGTCAAGGCGGTCACGGCGGCGCGGATGGCGATGCGGGGCGACGGGTCCCACAAGGTGTCCCTCGACAAGGTCATCAAGACCATGAAGGACACCGGCGCGGACATGTCGGTGAAGTACAAGGAGACGGCGCGGGGCGGGCTGGCGGTCAACATCATCGAGTGCTGAGCAAGTAGGCCCTGACCAGCGTGTTTCTCTCTTTCAGCGCTGTCAGGGCCTTCGCTGCTTACGCGGTGGAAATTCCCTGGAAACGCCCTGAGACAGGCGTGAAAGTCCCTGAAAAGTCCCTGGGGCACAGCACTGTTCGAGGCTGAACCTGGGCCCGGTGTCCGGACCGGCACAACACCCTTGACGACGCCTCAGGGGTGATTGCAGTCATTGCGAACCAGGTCGCGAGACCTACGCATTACGAGACCGAGGGCGTCCATGTCGGGCGGTCCCGCGCGGTGCCGACTGGCCGGCGAGGAACAGCACCAGGAACAGCGCGGCGGCCAGGACGACCGCGCCTGCCACGTCCACGTGGGCAAAGCGGCCTTCGGGAGCTTCGGGCATGGAGCGCCACGCGGTCAGCAGAGCGGCGGCGGTGACGACCAGGCCGAGGCCGTAGGCGGCCCGTACCCCGCCGAGCCCGGCGAGCAGCGCGGCCAGCGGGTAGCCGACGCCGGCCCCGATGATCGAGACCACCGAGACCAGGGCGATCACGGCCGCGCCGCGCTCCTCGGGAAGTGGTCCCGGGCCACGCCCATCATCAGCGCCGGTCAGCCCGAGCCCGACACCCTGGGCCGCCCGGCCGGCCAGCAGCCACGCGAACGGCAGCGGCAGCACGGTGAGCGCGCTGCCGGCGACGACGACCGCCAGCGTGGCGAGGATCGTGGACCGCCGGTCCTGGGCCGGCTCCGAGCCGGCCCAGGACCGGCGTGGCGGCGGCGCCGCTGAGCAGCGCGACGGTCAGCGTCCACTGCGCGCTGCCGAGCAAGACGTGGAACGAGGTCGCCACGCTGGTGATGAGCGGCGCCCCGAGGCTGGCGACGGCCGCCACGACCAGAGCGATGAACAACAGGGCGGGGACCAGCGGCCGCGCGTCGGAACGCGCCCCCGGGAACGCCGTCACCGCGGCCCCGTCGACCGGCTGTCTGGTCACCGCTTCGGCCGTTCGCGGTCCCGGCTTTCGAGTTCCGCCAGATGCTTCAGCGCCGGAAGGGCCGCCACCAGCGCCTCGACCTCGTCGCCGGTGAGCCCGCCGATCAACCGCTCGAAGGCGTGGACGCCCGCCTGGTGCCGGGTGCGAACGTAGGAGGCGCCGGCCTCGGTCAGGCACACCAGTGTGACCCACTTGTCGGACGAGTCCCCCCGTCGCTCGACCAGGCCGGACTCCTCCATAACCCGGACCAGGGTCGTCATCGCGGGCTGGGTGACGCCCTCGACCGCGGCCAGATCGGTGATGCGCCGCGGGCCGGTCCGGTCCAGGGTGGTCAGGGTGGCGGCGGACGTCAGGCTCATGTCCCGGGGCAGGCGTCTCGCGGCCCTGGTGGCCAGGCCGTAGAGGGCTGCCCCGATGGCGGCGGACGCGCCATGAACGGTGTCTTGACGACTCTTCGACGGGCAGCCAGTCGTAGTCGATGGCGTTCCAGAAGCCGCACTGGCGGCACGCCTCGTACACTCCGGTCTTCAGGGCCCGGCTCTCACCGCCAGGCGGCGAGTCCCGGAGCAGCGGGGTTCCCGTGTTTCACGAACGAGCCCCAGTGGCGCACCATCTCCCCGGACAGCTGCCTCTGCCCGGGAGACAGCAGTTCCGGGACCGCCGAGGAGAACAGGTACGCCATCTCGCTGGCATGCGCGAGGCACCCGCGTCGAAGCCGGTCGAGGGCCGGCCGGTGGGCGGGCCGTGAGGTTCTGGTACTGGCAGTCCCCACAGCGCACCGAAGGCGTAAGACCCGGTGTGTGAGTCGCCATAGGCGTCGAACGGATAGTGCGCGAGTCCGGTGTCGGCCTCGTCCCCGAACTCGATCCGTACCGCTCGCTCGTACTGCTTCTTCGTCGCCTGCGCGAACGGCAGTGCCCACGCGCGCACCACGTCACGGATGTGGCCGATGAGGAGGGGGACGTTGGCGGTCCGGCCGGTGCGTACGGCTTCGATCGGCGGGAGGGGCAGTTCGGGGACCCCAGACACGGGCGGCGGACCGCTCAGGACACCGGCGACGAAGTCCTTCGCACCGGCCTGCATTTCCCGCGGTCGACGGTTGCGCTGTGTCCAGCGCAGCGCCGCCTGTTGGTCGAGCAGGCCGTAGTTGCCCACCGGCAGCGGACGGTTCGTGCGGTGGGCCGGCTGCAGGCAGCTAGAGGGCCTGATGCGGTCTGGGCGAGCGCCTGCGGCAGATACGCCGCAGCCACCTTCAGCACCTCGTTCTCCTCCTCCAGCAGCCGGATCTGCGTGCCTCGCACAACTCGGCCGACTCACCCGACGCCGATGCGCGTCCTCGCGGAGACTCCCTCGGATACGGCTTAGGTTCTGCAACGTCTCTTCAAGCCGCCTCTCAGCGAGCCCGGCCAGGTGTCCCGAACCCTGCGGCAGACTCGTGGTGTGGTTCGAGCTGAAACGCGACTCCTGGCGGGCTACGGTTGCCAGTCCCCGCCGGGGAAGTCCGGGTTCTCCGGCTCGGTGGACTCACCGCCGGTCGGCGGTGGTTCGGTGGACGGGCTGTTCGACGGCGACTGCGTCGGCGACTCGGACGGCTCCTCGGTCGTCGGATCGTT
>NZ_JBHYOB010000035.1:0-30075 GCF_042744565.1 Streptomyces sp. NPDC058812 | reverse complement strand
AGCGCCATCACGCCACCGATCACGAAGAACGCGAACGACGTCACCAGATACAGCGTGCCGATCGTCTTGTGGTCAGTGGTCGTCAACCACTTGATCACGACGTTGCCGGGCTGCTTGCGCCGTACCGGCAGCTCGTTCTCGTACGAGTCCTCCGCTGCCGAGGCACCCTGGGGTTCGTTGAGGATGCTCACAGGTTGTTCGTCTCCCGGTTCTTCTCGTGGCTCGTCTGTGCGATGCCCGCGGGAACGTAACCGGTCTGCCCCTTCTTCACGAGGTCCTGGAGGTGCTGCTCGTAGCGCTCCGGGGAGACGACCTTCACGTTGAACAGCATCCGGGAGTGGTCGACGCCGCACAGCTCGGCGCACTTGCCGAGGAAGGTGCCCTCCTTGTTGGGGGTCACCTCGAAGGCATTGGTGTGGCCCGGAATGACGTCCTGCTTCATGAGGAACGGCACCACCCAGAAGGAGTGGATGACGTCACGCGAGGTCAGGACGAAGCGGACCGTCTTGCCCTTGGGGAGCCAGAGGGTCGGGCCGGGGTTGCCGGTCTGCGGGTTCTCCGTGCCCGGAACACCGCAGTCGTAGGTGCCGCCGGCGTTCGCCGGGAAGTCCTCCTTGAACCGGTCCGGGATCGCGGCCAGTTCCTTGGAGGTCTTGGCGTCGCCGGTGGACCCGTCGACGCTCTCGACGTAGTTGAAGCACCAGCTCCACTGGAAGCCGACCACGTTGACCGTGACGTCGGGCTTCTTCTTGAGGCTCATGAGCTCGGACTCGTCACGGGCGGTGAAGTAGAACAGCACCGAGACGATGACGAGCGGAACGATGGTGTACAGCGCCTCGATGGGCAGGTTGTACCTGTTCTGCGGAGGAACCTCGACCTTGGTGCGGGTGCGCCGGTGGAAGAAGCAACTCCACAGGATCAGGCCCCACACCAGCACGCCGGTGGCCAGCGCGGCTGCCCAGGAGCCCTGCCACAGGGAGAGGATCCGCGGAGCCTCTTCCGTGGTTGGGGTGGGCATGCCGAGGCGGGGGAAGTCCTCGTATGTGCAACCGGTGGCGGTCGCCAGGACCAGGCCCGCGGTCAGTGCCTGCAGCAGCTTCCGCCGCATCGGGCGCCGCGGCGAGCGGTCGGAGCCGTTGGGACTCACGTAGCGCCTTCCCGAGAGTCTCGCCCGCGCTGTTCGGCTGCGGCCTTCTCGCTGGTCGGTCGCCGCCCTGCGTCGGGCAGGGGTTTGATGTTTATGCGGACCAAACCCTAGCCGACGCCCTCCGGGGGGTCGCGGGGAGGGTGGCATACGCGCCGGGGGGCACCCTGAAAGGGTGGGGTCGGGCGCCTGCGGGGGGTGCGAGCTGGGGTTGTTCGGCGGCTGACGGTTCGTCGTGGTTGCTCGCGCCCACGCGGCGGAGCCGCATGCCGAATCAGTCCCGCGCCCCTTGGCGGCGCTTCCCTGCCGGACGTCATAGCGTTGCTGTGTGGCCTACTTCGACGCTGCTTCCGCCGTTCCTCTCCATCCCGTTGCCCGGCAGGCCCTTCAGGCCTCGCTCGACGAAGGGTGGGCCGATCCCGCGCGGCTCTACCGGGAAGGGCGGCGGGCGCGGATGCTGCTCGACGCCGCCCGGGAGGCGGCCGCGGAGGCCGTGGGGTGTCGGGCGGACGAGTTGGTGTTCACCCCTTCGGGTACGCGGGCGGTGCATGCGGGGGTCGCGGGAGCGCTGGCCGGGCGTCGGCGGGCCGGATCCCACCTGATCGTGTCAGCGGTCGAACACTCCTCCGTATTGCACGCGGCCGAAGTGCACGAGGCCGGCGGTGGGACGGTCACGCAGGTGCCCGTGGACCGGACGGGGGCGGTGGACCCGGCGGCGTACGCGGCCGCCCTGCGCGGCGACACCGCGCTGGCCTGTCTCCAGTCGGCCAACCACGAGGTGGGCACCGAGCAGCCGGTGGCGGAGGTCGCCGAGATCTGCCGGGCGGCGGGAGTGCCGCTGCTGGTGGACGCGGCCCAGTCGCTGGGGTGGGGGAAGGTCGCGGGTGACTGGTCGCTGCTGGCGGCCAGTGCCCACAAGTGGGGCGGGCCGTCCGGGGTCGGGCTGCTCGTCGTACGCAAAGGGGTCCGGTTCGCGCCGCAAGGGCCCGGGGACGAGCGGGAGTCGGGCCGGGCGCCCGGTTTCGAGAACCTGCCCGCCATCGTGGCCGCGGCGGCGTCGCTGCGGGCGGTGCGGGCCGAGGCGGCCGAGGCGGCGGCCCGGTTGCGGGAGCTGACGGAGCGGATCCGGGCGCGGGTGCCGGCTCTGGTGCCGGATGTGGAGGTGGTCGGCGATCCGGTGCGCAGGCTGCCTGGTGTCGTCACCTTCTCGTGTCTCTATGTCGACGGGGAGACTCTGCTGCACGAACTGGACCGTGCCGGTTTCTCGGTCTCCTCCGGGTCGTCCTGCACGAGCAGCACCCTGATGCCGAGCCACGTCCTGAAGGCGATGGGGGTGCTCAGCGAGGGCAACGTCCGGGTGTCGCTGCCGCCGGGGACGCCGCCCGAGGACGTCGACCGGTTCCTGGAGGTGCTGCCGGGCACGGTGGCCGCGGTGCGGGAGAGGCTGGGGGCGCCGGTGGCCACGGAGGCCGTCCCGGAGACCGGGGGCGACCTCGTCGTGGACGCGATCGGCCGGCGCTGCCCCATCCCGGTGATCGAGCTGGCCAAGGTCATCGGCGACGTGCCCGTCGGGGGCACGGTCCGCGTCCTGTCCGACGACGAGGCGGCCCGCCTGGACATCCCGGCGTGGTGCGAGATGCGGGGGCAGGAGTACGCGGGCGAGGAGCCGGCGGAGAAGGGAACGGCTTACCTGGTCCGCCGGTCGACCTGAACGGCACCCCACCCGGCGGTTCAGCCCAGGTGCGCCTGGACCTCGTCCGCCGCCTCGTCCCCGTACGCCTTGGTGAACCGCTCCATGAAGTGCCCGCGGCGCAGCTGGTACTCCTGCGTCCCCACCGTCTCGATGACGAGCGTCGCCAGCATGCAGCCCACCTGCGCCGCCCGCTGCAACGACACCCCCCACGCCAGTCCCGACAGGAACCCCGCGCGGAAGGCGTCGCCGACACCGGTCGGGTCGGCCTTGCGCTCCTCGTCCGGGACGCCGACCTCGACGGTCGGCTCGCCGACCCGCTCGATGCGCACGCCCCGCGCGCCGAGGGTGGTGACGCGGTGACCCACGCGGCCGAGGATCTCCTCGTCCGTCCAACCGGTCTTGGTCTCGATGAGCCCCTTCTCGTACTCGTTGGAGAAGAGGTAGGTCGCCCCGTCCAGCAGTATCCGGATCTCGTCGCCGTTCATCCGGGCGATCTGCTGGGAGAAGTCGGCGGCGAACGGGATGGACCGGGCGCGGCACTCCTCGGTGTGCCGGAGCATCGCCTCCGGGTCGTCGGCACCGATGGAGACCAGGTCGAGACCGCCGACCCGGTCGGCGACGGTCTTCAGCTCGATGAGGCGGGCCTCGCTCATCGCGCCCGTGTAGAACGAGCCGATCTGGTTGTGGTCGGCGTCGGTGGTGCAGACGAAGCGCGCGGTGTGCAGGGTCTCGGAGATGCGCACCGAGCCGGTGTCGACGCCGTGCCGGTCCAGCCAGGCCCGGTACTCGTCGAAGTCCGAGCCGGCCGCGCCGACCAGGATCGGCCGGGTTCCGAGCTGGCCCATGCCGAAGGCGATGTTCGCGGCGACGCCGCCCCGGCGTACGTCGAGCTGGTCGACGAGGAAGGAGAGCGAGACCGTGTGCAGCTGGTCCGCGACGAGCTGGTCGGAGAAGCGGCCGGGGAAGGTCATGAGGTGGTCGGTGGCGATGGAGCCGGTGACTGCGATGCGCACGGCGTGGACTCTCTCCTGAAGGGGAGGCGGGTTGACAGTTCACGCTACCCGGGAGTGTCCCAGGTCCGAAGCAGGCAAAACTACCCGGTAGTACAACTTTCTTCGCGGTCCGGGACGTGCCTACGGTTCTGTTATGACGAACCTGAGGACCGCCGACCCCGCCCCGGCCGACCTGGACGGCGACCTGGCGTCGCTGCGCGGTGACTGCGCCCGGATGGCCCCGCGCTGGGAGGCTCCGGCCCACGCCGCCACCCGTCCCGTCCCCGTCTCCCTCATCCACGGCGTGCGGGTGCCCCAGACGTCGGCGCGGTTGCTGGACGCGATGTCGGACTACGGCGACTGAGGTCCGTCCGGCGACTTCGAGGCCGTTCGGGCGGCACGTGACGCCGCCGGGAACCGGATCCTCCCCCACCGCGTCCCATCGCTGTCCCCAGTAACAGCCGAAGGAGCGATGCGGTGAACACCGAGCGACCCGACAACGACGACGCCGACGCCGCCGACGAGGCCGGCACCGGGCGTCCCGCGCGGCGGCGTCCCCGGGCGGTCGCCGTCGCCTCCGTCGCCGCCGCCGTGCTGCTGGTCGGGACCGGCGGGGCCTATCTGGCCACGTCCGCCTCCGGCGGCGGCCCGCACGGCGGTACGGCGTCCGGGGCGTCCGGCGACGACACTCCCCCGCCGCTCGCCCTGGACGACCACGGGGCGCCGTCCGGAAGCGGCGGTACGAACGGCATCGCGCCCGGCGAGCCCAACCCCTACGGCGTCACCTACCGCGCCGACGGCTCGCTGCCCGACGGCCCCGGCTCGGCGCCCGTGTACCGGGCGAAGGGTGAGGTCACCGAGGCGGAGGTGGCCCGGCTGGCCGAGGCGCTCGGGGTCGACGGCGCGCCGCGCGTGCAGGGCGAGGCGTGGAAGGTCGGCAACGCCAACGACGGTTCGGGTCCGCTGCTGACGGTGAACACGCAGGCGCCGGGCACCTGGACGTTCCACCGCTACACGCCCGGTACCGACAACTGCAAGAAGGGCGCCGCGTGCAAGGGCCCGTCCGCCGAGGGGGAGCCGGTGAGCGAGGCGGCCGCGAAGAAGGCGGCGACGCCGGTGCTGAAGGCACTGGGCCAGGACGCCGCCAAGCTGGACGCGGGCCAGGTCATGGGCGCCCGGCGGGCCGTGAACGCCGAACCCGAGGTCGGCGGGCTGCCCACGTACGGCTGGACGACCGGTGTGGTCGTCGGCGCGCGGGGCGAGGTGGTCGGCGGCAGCGGCCAGGTGAAGGCGCCGGTCAAGGGGGACACGTATCCCGTCCTGGGCGCCGAGGAGACGCTGGCGCTGCTGAACGCGCCGGGCGGCGGCTCCGGCGCCGGCATCGGCGGCTGCGCGAGCCCCGTACCGCATCAGGACGGCGCGGACACGCCCTGCGAGCCGCGGACGGGCACGCCGAGGAAGCCGGTGAAGCCGCAGCAGCCGGAGAAGCAGACGATCACGGTCGAGGACGCGGTGTTCGGGCTGGCCGCGCATCCGGTGCAGGGGCGGCAGACGCTGGTGCCGTCGTGGCTGTTCGAGGTGCGGGCGCCGGGCACGCGGGACGCCTTCACGGTGACGTATCCGGCGGTCGACCCGAAGTACCTGACGTCCGCGGCCCCCGCCTCGCCGTCACCGTCCTCGTCCTCGTCCGACGAGCCGACCTCGGCGCCGGGTGAGCCCCGCGACGTCGGGGTGAGCGGCTACACGGCCGAGGGCAGGGAGCTGACGGTGCACTTCACGGGCGGGGTGTGCTCCGACTACGAGGCGAAGGCGAAGGAGAGCGCGGGCAAGGTGACCGTCACGGTGACCGAGACCCCGCACCCGGAGAAGGTCTGCATCCTGATCGCCAAGGAGTACGAGCGGACGGTGCCGCTCGACGAGCCGCTCGGCGACCGGACGGTCGTGGGCTCGGACGGTGAGGAGATCCCGCTGCACAAGCCGGGCGCGCGGCTGCCGGCACCGTCCGGGGGCCGGTGACGGCGATCCCGTGGGCGGGCAGGCAAGAGGGCGGCGGCCCGGGATCGGTCCCGGGCCGCCGCCCTCTTATGACTGTGGCGCCTCCGCCGCGCGGCTCAGCTGAAGGAGTCGCCGCAGGCGCAGGAGCCCGTCGCGTTCGGGTTGTCGATCGTGAAGCCCTGCTTCTCGATCGTGTCCACGAAGTCGATGGTGGCGCCGCCCAGGTACGGGGCGCTCATGCGGTCGGTGGTGACCTTGACGCCGTCGAAGTCCTTCACCACGTCGCCGTCGAGCGAGCGCTCGTCGAAGAAGAGCTGGTAGCGCAGGCCGGAGCAGCCGCCGGGCTGGACGGCGACGCGCAGCGCCAGATCCTCACGGCCTTCCTGGTCGAGCAGGGCCTTGACCTTGGCCGCGGCGGCGTCGGTCAGGATGATGCCGTCGGTGACGGTGGTGGTCTCGTCCGATACGGACATCTACATCTCTCCAAGGTTGTACGGAGACTGCTTGCCGACGGTTCCAACCGGCGGGGCCGCGGATTCATTCCGGGCGGGCCCGTGTCTTCGTCCTCGGCCTTCCCTTCATGCTCGCACACGCGTCGGGCAGCGGACAGCGGCTGTGGACGGCGGTCCGGACACCGGGATTCACGTCACACCGACACTATGGGCATCGTCAAACTGACGTGAACCGGTTATGATATATAGCGTCAGTTAGACGAAAAGTAGAAAGGGTGCGTGTCGTGACCACCGCCCAAACCCAGGAGCTCGACGTACAGCCGTCGCCGCTCGCCCTGCTGCTGCTCGGCCGCGAGGCCGACCCGAGGAGCGAGCGCGGCGTGGAGTGCCCCGGCGACCTGCCCTCGCCCTCCGACCCGGACCTGGTCGCGCGCGCCCGCGCGGCCAAGGAGAAGCTCGGGGACAAGGTCTTCGTGCTCGGTCACCACTACCAGCGCGACGAGGTCATCCAGTTCGCCGACGTCACGGGTGACTCCTTCAAGCTGGCCCGGGACGCGGCCGCGCGCCCGGAGGCCGAGTACATCGTCTTCTGCGGTGTGCACTTCATGGCGGAGTCGGCCGACATCCTGACCTCCGACGAGCAGAAGGTGGTCCTGCCCGACCTGGCCGCCGGCTGCTCCATGGCGGACATGGCCACCGCCGAGCAGGTCGCCGAGTGCTGGGACGTGCTGACCGAGGCCGGCATCGCCGAGCAGGTCGTGCCCGTCTCGTACATGAACTCGTCCGCGGACATCAAGGCGTTCACGGGCAAGCACGGCGGCACCATCTGCACGTCGTCCAACGCCAAGCGGGCCCTGGACTGGGCCTTCGAGCAGGGGGAGCCCTCAACAAGCAAGGTGCTGTTCCTGCCCGACCAGCACCTGGGCCGGAACACGGCGGTGCGGGACATGGGCATGTCCCTGGAGGACTGCGTCCTCTACAACCCGCACAAGCCGAACGGCGGGCTGACCACCGAGGAGCTGCGCGCCGCGAAGATGATCCTGTGGCGGGGTCACTGCTCGGTGCACGGCCGCTTCAGCCTCGACTCGGTGAACGACGTGCGCGAGCGCATACCGGGCGTCAACGTCCTGGTGCACCCCGAGTGCCGGCACGAGGTCGTCGCGGCGGCGGACTACGTCGGCTCGACCGAGTACATCATCAAGGCCCTGGAGGCGGCCCCGGCCGGATCCAAGTGGGCCATCGGCACCGAGCTGAACCTGGTCCGGCGGCTGGCGAACCGTTTCGCCGCCGAGGACAAGGAGGTCGTCTTCCTCGACAAGACGGTCTGCTTCTGCTCGACCATGAACCGCATCGACCTGCCGCACCTGGTCTGGGCGCTGGAGTCGCTCGCCGAGGGCACCCTCGTCAACCGCATCGAGGTCGACAAGGAGACGGAGGCGTTCGCGAAGCTGGCGCTTGAGCGGATGCTGGCGCTGCCGTAGGGGGGCGATTTCCCACCCACCTGCCCGTGCGGGGTGTTTCAAACGGCTCGGGTCCCGCCCGACCACCTTCGGTGTCGGGCGGGACCCGAGCCGTTCTCGCGCGGGCTCAGACGTTCGCGGGCTCCGGTTCGTCCGGTGCCTGCGACGGAGACGGCACGTCGCCGCCCTTCTTCGCCGCCTTCTTCTTCGCGCGCCGCTCCTTGCGCAGCTCCAGCACCGCGTAGAGCGTCGGGACCAGCAGCAGGGTCAGCAGGGTCGACGTGATCAGACCGCCGATCACCACCACCGCCAGCGGCTGGGCGATGAAGCCGCCCTCGCCGGTGACGCCCAGCGCCATCGGGAGCAGGGCGAAGATCGTCGCCAGGGCCGTCATCAGGATGGGCCGCAGCCGGTGCCGGCCGCCCTCGATGACCGCTTCGACGACGCCGTAGCCCTGCCCCCGGTACTGGTTGATCAGGTCGATCAGCACGATCGCGTTGGTGACCACGATGCCGATCAGCATCAGCATGCCGATCATCGCCGGGACGCCCATCGGGGTGCCCGTCGCCAGCAGCAGACCGATCGCGCCGGTCGCCGCGAACGGGATCGACACCAGCAGGATCAGCGGCTGGGCCAGCGACCGGAAGGTGCCGACCAGCAGCATGAACACGATCGCGATCGCCGCGAGCATGGCCAAGCCCAGGTTGACGAACGCCTCGTCCTGGTCGGCGGTGACGCCGCCGATCTCGGCCGTGGCACCGGCCGGCAGGTCCAGGCCGTTGATCTCCGACTGGAGTTCCGTGCCCACCGCGCCGGTGTTGTCACCGGTCGGCTTGGCCGTGATGGTCGCCGCGCGCTGCCCGTCGATGCGGGTCATCGACACCGGGCCGTCCACCAGCTCGACCGTGGCGATGTCGCCGAGCTTCGCCGGGCCCAGGTTCAGGGCCTTCAGCTGGGCCAGCGTCTCGGCCGGCTGGGCCGACTTGATCACGACGTCGCGCTCGGTGTCGTCCAGGACCGCCTTGGCGGCCGGAGTGCCGCGCACCGCCTGGGCGACGGCCGCGCCGAGCGTCTGGTCGGTGAACCCGGCCTCGGCGGCCTTCGCGTTGGCCTTGACCGAGATGCGCGGCACGCTCTGCGCCAGGTCGCTGGTGACGTCGGTGACGTCGTCGAGCCCGGCGACCGTCTCGCGGACTTCCTCGGATGCCTCGCGGAGCACCTGCGCGTCGGCGGCCTTGACGACGACGCTCAGGTCCTGGCTGCCGAAGCCGTCACCGGCGGCGACCGTGGTGGTGCCGATGCCGTCGAGCTTCGCGAGTCCGTCCTCGATGTGGTCCTGCACGTCCTCGGCGGACGCCGAGTCCTTCAGCATGAGCTGGTACGAGGCCTGGTTGGTGTCCGTGCCGCCGCCGAAGGCGGCCATGAAGCCGGACGAGCCGATGGTGACCTGGTAGTCCTTGACGCCCTCGGTGTCGCCGAGCAGCTTCTCGACCTTCTCGGCCTGGGCGTCGGTCGCGGCCAGGCTGGTGCCGGGCTTCAGCTCCTGCTTGATGCTGAGGATCTTCTGCTCGCCCTGGTCGAAGAAGTTCGTCTTCAGCAGCGGCGCCATGCCGAACGTGCCGATCAGCACGACGACCGCGATGGCCACGCTGGTCAGGCGGCGGCGGGTGGCGAAGCGCAGCACGGGGACGTAGAAGCGCTGGAGGCGGCTCTTCGCCTCCTTCTCCTCGGCCAGCCGGCGCGCCTCGTCCGCGTCCTCGGGGGTGCCCTTCGGCGGGCGCAGGAACCAGTACGACAGGACCGGGACGACCGTCAGCGACACCAGCAGGGAGGCCAGCAGCGCGGCGGTCACGGTCAGGCTGAAGGAGCCGAACAGCTCGCCGACCATGCCGCCGACCAGGCCGATCGGCAGGAACACCGCCACCGTGGTGAGCGTCGAGGAGGTGACCGCTCCGGCGACCTCGCGGACGGCCTTGAGGATGGCCTCCTGGCGCTCCTCGCCGTAGCCGAGGTGCCGCTTGATGTTCTCCAGGACCACGATCGAGTCGTCGACGACCCGGCCGATGGCGATGGTGAGCGCGCCCAGCGTCAGCATGTTCAGCGACAGGTCGCGCGTCCACAGGACGATCAGGGCGAGCACCACCGACAGCGGGATGGAGACCGCGGTGACCAGGGTGGAGCGGATCGACGCCAGGAAGACCAGGATGACCAGGACGGCGAAGACCAGGCCGAGGGCGCCCTCGGTGGTCAGGCCCTCGATGGCCTTGGACACCGCCGGGCCCTGGTCGCTGACGACGGTGAGCGTCGCGCCGGAGCCGAGCTGCTCGCGCAGGTCGGGGAGCTTGTCCTCGACGGCGTCCGAGATGGCGACCGCGCTGCCGTCGTGGTCCATCGTGACGGCGACGGAGAGGCTCGGCTCGCCGTTGGTGCGGGTGAGGGAGTCGGCCTTGGCCTCCTCCTCCTCGACGGTGGCGACATCACCGAGGCGGACCGGCTTGTCGACGCCCTCGCCGGTGACCATCAGGTCCTGGATCTGCTTCAGCGAGGTGAAGCCGCCGCCGACCTGGACGGTGCGGTTGGCGCCGGCCTCGTCGAAGGAGCCCGCGGGGACGGTCGCGCCGCCGGCCTGGAGGGACTGGGCGAGGGCCTGCGGGCTCACGCCCGCCCTGGCCAGCTTCGCCTGGTCGGGCGTGACGGTGACCTGCACGTCCCGGACGCCGTCGACCACGACCTGGGCGACGCCGTCGATGTCCTTCAGCTCCGAGACGACCGTCTTGTCGAGCTGGTCGGCCAGCGCCTGCTGGTCCTTGTCGGAGGTGACGGCGAGGACGACGGTGGGGATGTCGTCCGTCGAGCCGGAGATGACCTGCGGGTCCACGTCGTCCGGGAGCTGGGCGCGGGCCCGGTTGACGGCCTGCTGGACGTCGGCGACGAGCTGCTGGGTGCCGTTGCCGTAGTCGAAGGACGCCATGATGACGGCGTTGCCCTCACTGGCCGTCGCGGTGATGCCGGAGATCCCGTCGACTGCTTCGAGGCTGTCCTCGATCGGTTCGACGACCTGCTTCTCGACCACGTCCGGCGAGGCGCCCTGGTAGGGCGCCAGCACGGACACCATGGGCAGTTCGATGGTGGGCAGCAGCTGCTGCTTGAGCTGGGGGATGGCGATCGCGCCGAAGACGAGCGCGACGATCGACATCAGGCCTATCAGGGCCCGTTGCGCGAGGCTGAATCTCGACAGCCAGGACATGGATCAGGGTCTCTCTTCTGTGGCCGAGCGGCGGGGACGGGGCACATCTGTAGGCCCACCCCGACACCCTGGTCCATGAGTGCCCCCGCTTCCCTAGGTCCCAGGTCCATTTCCTTATGCGGCGCATACTCCTGCCGCAGTACACCGGGGCAGAGGTCACTCCACCCTTGGACGTACCAGCCCGGACTCGTACGCGATGACGACCAGCTGGGCCCGGTCGCGGGCGCCCAGCTTGGCCATGGCCCGGTTGACGTGCGTCTTCACGGTGAGCGGGCTGACCTCCAGCCGCTCGGCGATCTCGTCGTTGGAGAGCCCGCCGGCGACCTGGACCAGCACCTCGCGCTCGCGCACGGTCAGCGTCTCCAGCCGCTCGGCGCGGGCCGGGTCGCGGTCCTCGCCCGCCGTGCCCTCCTGGGCGAGGAAGCGGGCGATCAGCCCCTTGGTGGCGGTCGGGGACAGCAACGCCTCGCCGCCGGCCGCGACGCGGATCGCGCTGAGCAGTTCCTCGGGTTCGGAGCCCTTGCCGAGGAAGCCCGAGGCGCCCGCGCGCAGCGACTGCACCACGTAGTCGTCGACCTCGAAGGTGGTCAGGATGACCACGCGGACATGGGCGAGGGACGGGTCGGCGCTGATCATGCGGGTGGCGGCGAGGCCGTCGGTGCCGGGCATCCGGATGTCCATCAGCACCACGTCGGCCCGCTGCTCGGCGGCCAGCCGGGCCGCCTCCGCGCCGTCGGACGCCTCCCCCACCACCTCCATGTCGGGCTCGGAGTCGACCAGCACCCTGAAGGCGCTGCGCAGCAACGCCTGGTCGTCGGCGAGCAGGACACGGATCGTCATTCGGGGCCCTCCGCGGCATCGTTGCGGTTCCTGACCGGAAGGATCGCATGGACCCGGAAACCGCCTCCGTAGCGGGGACCGGTGGTGAGGGAGCCGCCCACGGCGGCGACCCGCTCGCGCATGCCGAGCAGGCCGTGGCCGCCGCCGTCGGCGGGGGGCCCGGGGGCCTCGTCCTCGCCGGCGCCGTCGTCGAGCACGGTGACCTCGATGTTCGGTCCCACCCTCACGACGCTGACCTCGGCCTTCGCCCGCGTCCCCGCATGCTTCTGCACGTTGGTCAACGCCTCCTGGATGATGCGGTAGGCGGCCAGGTCGACGGCGGCGGGCCGGTCGGTGCCCTGGTCGGTGCGGGCCACCTCGACGTGCAGTCCGGCGTGGTGGAAGGTGGCGACGAGTTCGCCGAGGCGGTCCAGGCCGGGAGCGGGTTCGGTCGGCGCCTCCGGGTCGCCGGACTGGCGGAGCAGGCCGACGGTGGCGCGCAGCTCGCCCAGCGCGGAGCGGCTGGCCTCCCGTACGTGGGCGAGGGCCTCCTTGGCCTGGTCGGGCCGCTTGTCCATGACGTGGGCGGCGACCCCGGCCTGGACGTTGACCAGGGCGATGTGGTGGGCGACCACGTCGTGCAGGTCGCGGGCGATGCGCAGCCGCTCCTCGGCGACCCGGCGGCGGGCCTCCTCCTCCCGGGTGCGCTCGGCCTTCTCGGCCCGGTCGCGGATGGCCTGGACGAAGGCGCGCCGGCTGCGGACCGCGTCCCCGGCGGTGGCGCCGATGCCGGTCCAGGCGAAGACGGCGAGGTTCTCCTGCGCGTACCAGGGCAGCGGCCCGGCCAGCATGGCGGCGCCGGTCAGCACCGTCATGGTGAGCAGGCCGACCCGCCAGGTGGTGGGACGGTCGGTGGAGGCGGCGACGGTGAAGAGGGCGACGACGGCGGACATGACGACGGGCGCGCGGGGGTCGCCGGTGACGCTCTCGACGACGGAGACACCGCCGGTGACCGCGAGGACCACCAGTGGGGCGCGGCGGCGGAAGACGAGCGCCGCGGCGCCGACGGCCATGAGGACCAGGCTGAGTACGTCAGGGGTGCGCAGGCCCCAGCTGACGCCCTCGGGGCCGTGCGGGTCCACGAAGGAGCCGGCGACCATGCACACCAGGACGGCTGCCGCGATGGCAGCGTCCAGGGCGGAGGGGTGGGCGCCGATGGTGCAGCGGGCGCGGGCGAGGGTGCTCACGGCGATTCACGGTAGCTGGAGTGGGCGTGTCTTCTTGGTGGGCCCGCACGCGGTGGGCGTCGGCTGGGGGCCGCGCCCCCAGACCCCCGCTTCGGCCTGTACGGTCTCGTCCTCAAACGCCGGACGGGCTGAAGGTACCGGCCGGGCGGGAAGTACCGGCCGGCGTCCGTCAGGAACCCCCCGGAATCAGGCCGTCGTCGCTCAGCAGCTCCCGGACCTCCTCCAGTGTGGCGTCCGGGGACGGGAGGATCAGGTCGGACGGCTCCAGGAAGTCGTCCGGGACGGGCTCGCCCAGTTCGCGGACCTTGGCCAGGAGGGCCTGGAGGGTCGCGCGGAAGCCGGGACCGTCGCCGTTCTCCATCTCGGCCAGGAGCTCGTCGTCCAGCTTGTTCAGCTCGGTGAGACGGCCGTCGGCCAGCGTCAGCTGTCCCTCCCCCATGATCCGTACGATCATGTCGCCCTCCTAGGCGTGGGCTACTGCTTGTCGAAGCGCGGGGTGTCCTGCGGCTGCTGCTGGGACTGCGCCTGGCCCTGGTCCTGGCCGCCCTCGATGGCCTGCCGGTCGGAGGTGCCGCCCCCGGACAGTTCGGCCTTCATGCGCTGCAGTTCCAGCTCTACATCCGTACCACCGGAGAGCCGGTCCAGCTCGGCCTGGATGTCGTCCTTGTGCATGCCGGACTGGTCGTCCAGGGCGCCGGAGGCGAGCAGTTCGTCGATGGCGCCGGCCCGGGCCTGGAGCTGGGCGGTCTTGTCCTCGGCCCGCTGGATGGCCAGGCCCACGTCGCCCATCTCCTCGGAGATGCCGGAGAACGCCTCGCCGATGCGGGTCTGCGCCTGGGCCGCCGTGTAGGTGGCCTTGATGGTCTCCTTCTTCGTGCGGAAGGCGTCCACCTTGGCCTGGAGGCGTTGGGCCGCCAGGGTGAGCTTCTCCTCCTCGCCCTGGAGGGTGGCGTGCTGCGTCTCCAGGTCGGTGACCTGCTGCTGCAGCGCGGCGCGCCGGGAGAGCGCCTCGCGGGCCAGGTCCTCACGGCCCAGCGCGAGCGCCTTGCGGCCCTGGTCCTCCAGCTTGGACGACTGGGACTGGAGCTGGTTGAGCTGAAGCTCCAGGCGCTTGCGGCTGGTCGCCACGTCGGCGACACCGCGGCGCACCTTCTGGAGCAGCTCCAGCTGTTTCTGGTACGAGTAATCGAGGGTCTCGCGCGGGTCCTCGGCCCGGTCAAGGGCCTTATTGGCCTTCGCGCGGAAGATCATCCCCATACGCTTCATGACACCGCTCATGGGCTTCGCGCGCCCCCTTCTGACCGACTCCAGCTCCAGCACCTGCGACAGAACCCACAGTACGGGCCCTGCATCCATTACCGCACTGTTCGGGGACGGATGCGCTCATCCCCAAGGACGACTGCGTGCGCTCCCGGTCCGGCGTAGGGAGTAGGTGCTCCCCGGGGTTGTCCGGAATGACCCGGTGCCCTGGGGTGTACGCAACGTCCCCTCTGTCCACTTACAGACGACCGGCGTTGCCGGATCGTTCCCCACCGGACTGGGGTCCACACCCCGGCACCCCGTACCCTTGGGTTTTGTGTTCCGTAGCCGTGCCAAGGAAGAGAAGGCACCGAGCCTCGTCAAGACGCCGGTGACCGACTCCAATCAGCCCCGTGACCCGCAGGCCCCCAAGGGAAGGCCGACGCCCAAGCGCAGTGCGGCCCAGTCCCAGCGCCGCAGCGTCGCCAACACTCCGATGACGCGCAAGGACGCCGCCAAGCGCCAGCGCGAGGAGCGCCGGACCGCGATGGCGCGCCAGCGCGAGGCGCTGGCGAAGGGGGACGAGCGGTACCTGCCGGCCCGCGACAAGGGCCCGGTCCGCAAGTTCGCGCGCGACTTCATCGACTCGCGGTTCAACATCGCGGAGTACTTCCTGCCGATGGCCGTGGTCATCCTCGTGCTGAGCATGATCCGGGTGGCCTCGCTGCAGAACGTGGCGCTGCTGCTGTGGCTGGTCGTGATCGTGATGATCGTGCTGGACTCGATCGTCACCGGCTTCCGGCTGAAGAAGCGGCTCGCCGAGCGCTTCCCGGACGAGCGCCGGCGCGGCGCGGTCGCCTACGCGCTGATGCGCTCCCTCCAGATGCGGCGGCTCCGGCTGCCCAAGCCCCAGTTCAAGCGCGGGGAGCGGCCCTGAGCACGACGCCGTTCGCCGACGGCGCGGCCGATGCCCGGCCGGCCGCTCCGGGTGGTCTGCGGGACGTCGTACGGCAGGAGCTGGTGGCCCGGCAGCTGGACGAGCAGATAGCCGGGCGCTTCCCGGTCGGCAAGCGGCTCCGGGTGCTCGACGTGGGCATGGGTCAGGGCACCCAGTCGCTTCGGCTGGCACGGGCCGGGCACCAGGTGACCGGCATCGAGCGGGACGCCACGATGATCGCCGCGGCACGCGACGCCCTGGCCGGCCAGCCCGAGGGCATCCGGGAGCGGATGCGGATCGTCGAGGGCGACGGCCGGGACACCGGCGTGCACTTCCTGCCGGGCAGTTTCGACGTGGTGCTGTGCCACGGGGTGCTCATGTACGTCGAGGAGCCCGACCCGCTGCTCGCGGGGCTGGCCCGGATGCTCGCCCCCGGCGGACTGCTGTCCCTCCTGGTGCGCAACGGCGACGCGCTCGCGATGCGCCCCGGCCTGCGCGGCGACTGGACCGAGGCCCTGGCCGCCTTCGACACCACCGTCTGTCGTGACGGTCTCGGCGTCGAGGTCCGCGCGGACCGGCCGGCGACGCTGACGGCCAAGCTCGCGAGCATCGGCGCCCCGCTGCACACCTGGTACGGCGTCCGGGTCTTCACGGACACGGCACCCGACGACGCCCAGGTCGCGGACGGTCTCGAAACCCTGCTGGCCGCCGAGGAACGGGCCGGCCGGACGGACCCGTACCGCCAGATCGCCGCGCTGCTTCATCTGTGCGGGGTGCGGGGGTAGTACCGGGCTCCGCCCGTTCGGGGGTTCCCCGGGGGCCGCGTTTCAGGTGCGCGGTGAGACTCGGGGCATGGACGCTTCCCCCGCTTCCCGTACCCGTGTGCCACGGCTGCTCGGTCCGCTCGCCGCGCTGGCCTGCTCCCTGCTGCTCGTCGCCGGCTGCTCCGGCGCCGGGTCCGCCCCGGGCTCCCGGAGCGGGCGGGAGGGCGACACGGCACAGGCCGCGGCGCCGCTCGCGGCCAACGATCTGCAGGCCGACTACGAGCGGGTGATCAACGACGTACTCCCGTCGGTCGTGCAGATCCAGGCGGGCGACTCCCTGGGGTCGGGGGTCGTGTACGACGACAAGGGACACGTCGTCACGAACGCGCACGTCGTCGGTGACACCGAGTCCTTCCGGGTGACGACCGCCCGCACCGAGGACACCCTGGCCGCGGAACTCGTCTCCTCCTACCCGGAGCAGGACCTCGCCGTCATCAGGCTGGACAGGGTGCCCGACGGCATGAAGGCGGCCCGCTTCGGGGACTCCACGAAGGTCCAGGTCGGGCAGATCGTGCTGGCGATGGGCTCACCGCTCGGGCTGTCCTCCAGCGTGACGCAGGGCATCGTCTCGGCCACCGGGCGGACCGTCACCGAGGGCGGCGGCGGGGGCGGTACGGGCGCGACCATCGGCAACATGGTGCAGACGTCCGCGGCCATCAACCCCGGCAACAGCGGTGGCGCCCTGGTGAACCTCGACAGCCAGGTGATCGGCATCCCGACGCTGGCCGCGACCGACCCGGGCCTCGGTGACAGCGCGGCGCCCGGCATCGGGTTCGCGATCCCGGCGTCGATGGTGAAGACGGTCGCCGACCAGATCATCGAGGACGGCCGGGTGACCGACTCGGGCCGGGCGGCGCTCGGCGTCACCGCCCGTACGGTCGTCGACGACGGCTACCGGCCCGCGGGCGTGGCCGTCGTCGAGGTCAGTGACGGCGGGGCCGCCGACAGGGCCGGGCTGCGGCCCGGCGACGTCGTCGTCCGGCTGGGCGACACGGACATCACCACGATCACCTCGCTGGCCGAGGCGCTGGCGTCGATGGAGTCGGGTGACCGGACGAAGGTCACGTACACCCGCGACGGCGACGAGCGCACCGCCGAGGTGACGCTGGGCGAGCAGTGACGGAGGCGGGGCCGGTCCACTCGGAACCGCCCCCGCCCCGCCCGCGGGTCAGGCCTCCGGCTCCGCGGCCGCTTCGGCCGCTTCGGCCTCTTCGGCGTGCAGGCTCATCGGGCCGTAGATCTCGGTGGCGTCCTCGAACAGCCGCACCTGGTCGGTGCCGCCCTCCTTGAGGTCCTTCCAGTACTCACCGATCCAGGACTCGGCGTCCCCTTGCGTGGTGAACTCCTCGGGCTGCACCGCGGGCTGGACCTCCGTCCCGCCGGCCGTCTCGAACCGCCACGTCCATGCCGCCATGTACGCCTCCAAGATGTGAGCACATGCAGAGCGGAAGCCGGATCTTGGTCCGGCCTCCGACCGCAGCCTATGCGCTGAGCCGGGTGCGCCGTAGAAGGCCGGGGGGACGGGAGCGGGGGCCACCCGCGCCCCATAGGGGGTCTCGGGCGCGCACGTCGCCGGGCGACCGGGGAAAATCGGGGCGTGGACGTGACTCTGCTCGGCACCGGTGCCCCCGCGGGACTCCCCCGCCCCGACTGTCCCTGCGCGGCCTGTGCCGCGGCGCAGGGCACGAACGCGCGCGCGGCGACCGCGCTGCTGGTGGACGGGGCGCTGCTGCTCGACCTGACGCCCGGCGCCGCGTTCGCCGCCGCACGCGCCGGGCGCTCCCTGACCGGCGTCCGGCAGGTGCTGCTGTCGCACCCGCACGACGGGCCCGCCGTGGAGGTGCCGGCCGGGCTGCCGCAGCCGGGGCGGGTGCCGGACGGGCGGGAGCTGGCGCTGCTGACCGGGCACCGGGTGCGGGCGGTGGCGATGGACTCGCCGGGCACCGGGTACGCCGTGACCGGCCCGGACGGGCAGCGGCTCCTGTATCTGCCGCCGGGCGGGGCGCCGGCCGGTCTGGAGGAGCCCGCCGAGTCCTACGACCTGGTCGTCGCGGACGTCGTGGGGCGGCCGGACGCGCTGGCGAAGCTGCGGGTGGTGGGCGCCGCGGGGCCGACGACGGACGTCGTCGCCGTCCACCTGGACCACGACGTGCCGCCGGGCCGGGAGCTGGACCGGCGGCTCGCGGCGGCCGGAGCGCGGGCCGTGCCGGACGGGACGACGCTGGTGGTCGGCTCCTACGAGGACGTGCCCGACGTACCGCGGCGCACCCTCGTGCTGGGCGGGGCCCGGTCGGGCAAGTCGGTGGAGGCCGAGCGACGGCTGGAGGCCTTCCCCGACGTGCTCTACGTCGCGACCGGAGGCTCCCGCAACGGGGACACCGAGTGGGCGGCGCGGGTCTGCGCCCACCGGGAGCGGCGGCCGGGCTCGTGGCGCACCGTCGAGACGTGCGACCTGGCGCCGCTGCTGAAGGACGACGGGCCGGCGCTGCTCGTCGACTGCCTGTCGCTGTGGCTGACGGACGCGATGGACGCCGTCGGGGCGTGGGACGACGCGGAGTGGGCCGACGGCGGCGAACGGGCCCTCCGGGACCGGGTGCGGGAGCTGACGGAAGCGGTGCGCGCCACCCGCCGCACCCTCGTCGCGGTGTCGAACGAGGTGGGCTCGGGCATCGTGCCCGCCACCGCCTCGGGCCGCCGCTACCGGGACGAACTCGGGCGGCTCAACGCGGCGTTCGCGGCCGAGTGCGAGCAGGTGCTTCTGGTGGTCGCGGGCCAGGCGCTGGTGCTACGGGACTGAGGCGTCCTTGCGCGCGATGACGCGGTGCGTCCGTACGCCGGTGAGCACCGTGCAGCCCTGGGCCGCCAGTTCGACGCGCAGACCCGCCGGGTGCGAGGTGCCGGGCGGGAGGGCGAGCAGGCGGCGCGGGTCCGCCACGTCGACGAGCAGATGGCCGCCGGGGCGGAGCACGTGGAGGGCGGCGCGCAGTTCGGCGCGGGGGTCCGGGACGCGTTCCAGGTGGTGGAAGAGGCTGACGACGTCGTAGCGGGCGCGCAGCCGGGCCGCGATGTGCGGGTCCGTCAGGCGGCCGACGAACGCCTCCTCGACACGCTCGACCGCGCGGGCGCGCAGGACCCGGTGGGTGGGGTCCAGGCCGTCGAAGGAGGTGTACGGGAAGTACGTGCGCGCGGTGCGGGGGAAGTCGGCGTCGCCGGTGCCCACGTCGAGCCAGCTCTCGGGGTCGGGGCGGCGGCGGAGCATCGCGCGGGCGGCCAGGCCGTGTCTCAGGCGGACTCCGGCCCGGACCAGCGGGTGTTCGGGGCCGGGCGTGAACGGGGGGTTGCGGAAGACGTGCCGGCAGTCCAGGCAGCGTTCGAGGACGGACCGGCCGGGGCCGGCCCGGCGCGGGTCCTCGCGGCGCGGGCGGGCGCGCAGCCGCCGGGAGCCGCACCAGGGGCAGTCCGCGCGGTGCGGCCCGTACCGGGGCACCGGAGGCACCCGGGGGGCGGGAGGCGGTGCCGAGGGGGCGGGGGGTGCGGTCATGGGCGGCTCCCGACGCGAGACGAGGACACAGAGGACGGTGTACGACAATTCCCGCAAAACGTTACGTAGGTGATCGCGATCCGGGGCGCAACGACGCAGCTCGGGCGCGGTGCGCACGGGCCCGCCGTCGCGGCCACCCGGGGCCGGTACTGTTCGACGAATGAGCTCGCTGAATCTCGACGACTTCACCGATCTGATCGAGCGCCCCGACGGCGGGGTGCGCCGCGACGCCGAGGCGCGCCGGGAGCGTCAGGTCGTCCCGCCCGGATCGCTGGGCCGCCTGGACGACCTGGGCGAGTGGCTGGCCTCGGCGCAGTCCGCCGTACCGGTGCGGCCGGTCGAACGGCCCCGGGTGGTGCTCTTCGCCGGTGACCACAAGGTGGCCGAGCTGGGCGTCTCGGCGCGGCCCGCGGGCGGCGCCGGCGAGCTGGTGCGCGAGGTCATGGAGGGCGGCCGGCCCGTGTCCGTGCTCGCCCGGCGCCTCGGCGTGCCGGTGCGGGTCGTCGACATGGCCCTGGACTGCGAACCGGAGACGCTGCCGGCCGACGTCGTGCGGCACCGGGTGCGGCGCGGCGGCGGGCGCATCGACATCGAGGACGCGCTGACCCTGGAGGAGGCCGAGGCCGCCTTCCGGGCCGGGATGGCGGTGGCCGACGAGGAGGCCGACTCCGGCACGGATCTGGTGGTGCTCGGCGATGTGAGCGTGGGCGGGACCACCGCGGCGGGCGTGCTGGTCGCCGCGCTGTGCGGGACGGACGCGTCGGTCGTCACCGGGCGGGGCGGGCTGGCCATCGACGACCTGGCCTGGATGCGCAAGTGCGCGGCGATCCGCGACGCGCTGCGCCGCGCCCGGCCGGTGCTCGGGGACCAGTTGCAGCTGCTCGCGACCGTGGGCGGTGCCGACCTCGCCGCGATGACGGGCTTTCTGCTGCAGAGCGCGGTGCGGAAGATGCCGGTGATCCTGGACGGCGTCGTGACGGTCGCCTGCGCGCTGGTCGGGCAGCGGGTCGCCTTCCGGGCACCCGACTGGTGGCTGGCCTCCCACGACAGCGGGGAGCCGGGCCAGGCCAAGGCGCTGGACCGGATGGCCCTGGAGCCGCTGCTGTCCCAGGGCGTGACGGTGGGTGAGGGCGCGGGGGGCCTGCTGGCGCTGCCGCTGGTCCAGGCCGCGGCGGCGCTGGCGGCGGAGCTGCCGGAGGTCTCCGACGGCAAGGCACCCGTCGGCGCTCAGTGAACGGGCGCCACCGGCTCACCCGGCGTTGACGCCGGGCGGGGTGGGTCGCGCGGCCCGGCGCTGCGGGGTGCCGCCGCGCCCACCCGTGCCGCCCCAGCGGCACGACTGCCCGCAGCTACGCGGGGCGGAGAGCCGCGTACGGCGCGAAGGGACGTGTCGGGGGGTGTCCGCCCGCAGCGGTTGGCGCGTCAACGCCGGCACTTCCGCGGCCGACCGATTCCGCGCCGTTCCGAGGACGGACACCCCCCGGCACGGCCCGACCCACAACAAAACAGAACGCGCTACCCGCACCCCCACAAAACCCGCACAGGCCGCCGCAGGCATCAACGGCGGTCCGGAGCCGGGTCCGGGCGGCCGCCGACCCAGTCCTGGAAGGCGCGGCGGGGGCCGGACCAGCGGCGGTCGTGGTGGTAGGCGCGCAGGCGGGCCCTGGCACGGGCGCGCGGGCGGCGGCCGTAGAAGCGGCGGGCCCAGGGCGAGTCCGGGCGGGCCAGCCGGACCGCGCCGATCAGGGCGACGAGGGGGACGATCACCCCGAAGATCGCGAGGCGGGCCTTGCCCTTGGCCAGGGCGAGGAGGGAGAAGAAGAAGTTCCCCGCGACGGTCGCGATGACGTTGGCGCGGTCCTGCAACTCGTCCTCGGACATGCCGTCGACGCCGAACGGCGTGAATCCGGCGAGGACCAGTCCGACGAGGGCGGCGGTGACCGCCACGACCTCCACGCTCTGCCGGCCCGCCTCGGTCCAGTAGACGTCGTCGAGGTGCAGGATCAGCGCGAACTCGTCCAGGACGAGGCCCGCCCCGATACCGAAGACCACCGCCGCGAGGGCGGAGCCGAAACCGTGCCGGCCCCCCGCGACCGCGCCGAAGCCCCCGACGACGGTGAGGACGATCCCCGGGACGACGTGGTGGATGTGCACCCCGCCCGCCTCGACGTTGCCGAAAGGGCCCTTGCCGGCCCGGATGAGCCGGGTGACGACCCGGGTGATCACGAACGTCAGGACGAAGGCCGCCAGGGCGAGGAGCAGCGGCAGCTTGCCCGGTTCCATGATGTTGCGCTGCCACCAATCTCCCATACGCGAACTTTATCCCCGGGCCGCGCCGGTGCCCTGGTGACCGCCGGGTAGTCTGCGCCGGTGCTCAGGACCCCCTCCCCCGACGGCCTCCGTTTCGCCTTCGGCACCCTCACCGTGTTCCCGGTCAAGGTGACCCGCTGGGACCGGGAGGCGGCGCGCGGCGGCATGCTGTGCGCGCCGCTGGCCGGACTGGCCGTCGGCCTGGTCGCCGCGGCGGCCGGGCTCCTGCTGCTGCTCCTGGGCGCGGGAAGCCTGCTCGCGGCGGTCGCCACGGCCGCCGTACCCGCCGTGCTCACCCGCGGCCTGCACCTGGACGGACTGGCCGACACCGCGGACGGGCTCGGCAGCGGGAAGCCCGCCGAGGACGCGCTGCGGATCATGAAGCAGTCGGACATCGGGCCGTTCGGCGTACTCGCCCTCGTGTTCGTGCTGTTCGCCCAGGTGGCCGCGCTGGCCCAGGCCTACGACGGGTCCTGGGCGCGGGGCGCGCTCGCCGCCGTGGTCTCGGCGACCGCGGCCCGGCTGGCGCTCACGCTCGCCGCCCGGGCCGGGGTGCCCGCCGCCCGCCCGGAAGGGCTGGGCGCGGCGGTCGCCGGAGTGGTGCCGGCGGGTGGCGCGCCGGCGGTCACCGCCGTAGTCACGGCGGCCGGTGCGGCGGCGGGCGCGCTCCTCGGGCCGTACGACGCGGTCCGTACGGCGCTCGCCGTGCTGTGCGCCGTCGCCGTCGCCGAACTGCTGCTGCGGCACTGCGTCCGCCGCTTCGGCGGGGTCACCGGCGACGTCTTCGGCGGGGTCGCGGAGACGGCGGCCACCACCGCACTCGTGGTGCTGGTCCTCGGCTGAACGCGGGCTCAGCAGGCCTCGCGCCACACCCCCAGCTCGTACTTCTTCAGCATCGAACTCAGCCTCAGCTCACGGGACTCGGCGCAGAAGCGGTCGGTCGGCAGCTCGTACTCGACGTGGAAGACGGCCTTGTCCGCGTCGATGAACGGCTGGTTGTCGGCGCACTCGCCGTACTGGGCGCACTGTTCGTTGACCGCGAAGTCGAAGTCGTCCACCAGCTCGGGGATCTGGTCCAGGTCGTTCTTCAGGCCGACGGCCATGCCGCGGTCGTGGGCGAGCTTCGCGATCAGCCGGTTGTAGCGGAGCTGGTCGTCGGCGGTGAGCGGGAAACCGGTCTCGTTCTTGTAGCCGTCCATGTTGTCCGGCTCGACCGCGTCGAAGCCCTTCTCGCGGCACATGTCGATGCGCTCGGCCATCAGCGGCGCCAGGACGTCCGTCTCGCGGATGTCCAGCCAGCGTTCCCCCTCCCAGCCGTTGCCCTTGCCCAGCACCGACTTCGGGAACTTCTCCGCGTCGGGGCGGAAGTCCTCCCAGGCTCCGGTGGACAGGTAGCAGATGACCTTGCGGCCGTCGTCGTGCAGCGCGGCGACGGTGGACCTGGTGTGGTCGAACCCGTCTATGTCGTAGACCGGTACGTCGACAGACGTGTCGAGCTTGCCGCTGAGCTGCCACTGCCAGGCGGTGCCGGGCCGGGGCTGCCAGTGGTCGCCGGCTTCCGGCCCGTCGTCGGGGGACGATGAGCAGCCCGCGAGCAGCAGGAGAAGGGCTATCGACAGGACCGGGCGTCTCACGGGGCGTGCTCCATGGTGTGGGGTGGCGCGGTGGCGTACCCCAGGAATGATCTCCCATCCCGGGAACCGAGCGGGAAACCGCGGCCCGTGGGAAACCGCGGCCCCGCGGGAGGGAGCGGAGGCGGGCGCGAGCGTAGGCTCGTCCCGGGTGTTTGCCTGCCCAGGCGAAGACCGCATCGCAGGAGGGATCTAGGGTCGGTTGTCGGGCCCGGTCGACCCACCCGCATTCGGCCATACAAGACTTCATACGGAAGCGAGAATTCACCACCGTGACTGCTCTCACTCTCTCCACCGCCGCGGCGCCCGGCCTGCGGGCCGACGCGATCGTGATCGGTGTCGCCAAGAACGCCAAGGGCCCGGTCGTCGCACCGGGCGCGGAGGCCGTGGACAAGGCGTACGACGGCCGGCTCGCCGGCGTTCTGGAGACCCTCGGGGCCACCGGCGCCGAGGGCGAGGTGACGAAGCTGCCCGCTCCGTCCGGCTTCAAGGCGCCCGTCGTGGTGGCGGTGGGCCTCGGCGCCGAGCCCGAGAAGGACGCCGGTTTCGACGCCGAGGCACTGCGCAGGGCCGCCGGCGTGGCCGCCCGCGCCCTGGCCGGCGCCAAGAAGGCCGCCTTCGCCCTCCCGCTCACCGAGGCCGCCGACGCCGGCGCCGTCGGCGAGGGCGTGCTGCTCGGCGCGTACTCCTTCGACGCCTACAAGGAGTCGGGCAAGGACGCCGCCAAGGCCAAGAACGGCAAGGCCCCGCTGGCCGAGGCCGCGCTGCTCGGCGGCAAGCCCCGCGACAAGGCGTACAAGGCGGCGATCGAGCGTGCCGCGGCCGTCTCCGAGGAGCTGAACCGCGCCCGCGATCTGATCAACACCCCGCCGAACGACCTCGACCCCGAGGCGTTCGCGGCGGTCGCGCAGGCCGCCGCCAAGGAGCACGGCATCAAGGTGCAGGTGCTCGACGAGAAGGCGCTCACCAAGGGCGGCTACGGCGGCATCCTCGGCGTCGGCGCCGGCTCGGCCTCCGGTCCGCGCCTGGTGAAGCTGTCGTACACGTCGTCCAAGGCGACGAAGTCCCTCGCCTTCGTCGGCAAGGGCATCACCTACGACTCGGGCGGCATCTCGCTGAAGCCGGCCGGGCACAACGAGACGATGAAGTGCGACATGGCCGGTGCCGCCGCCGTGTTCGCCGCGGTCGTCGCCGCCGCGCGCCTCGGCCTGGAGGTCAACGTGACCGGCTGGCTGGCGCTGGCCGAGAACATGCCGTCGGGTTCCGCCACCCGCCCGGGCGACGTGCTGCGCATGTACAGCGGCAAGACCGTCGAGGTGCTCAACACCGACGCCGAGGGCCGGCTCGTGCTCGCCGACGCGCTGTGGGCGGCCTCGCAGGAGAAGCCGGACGCGATCATCGACGTGGCGACCCTCACCGGCGCGATGATGCTGGCGCTGGGCAGCCGGACGTACGGCGTCATGGCGAACGACGACGCGTTCCGCACCGCGGTGTACGAGGCGGCCGAGGAGGTCGGCGAGCCGGCGTGGCCGATGCCGCTGCCGGAGCACCTGCGCAAGGGCATGGACTCGGCGACCGCCGACATCGCCAACATGGGCGAGCGGATGGGCGGCGGCCTGGTGGCCGGCCTGTTCCTGCGCGAGTTCGTCGGCGAGGGCATCGCGTGGGCGCACCTGGACATCGCGGGCCCGGCGTTCAACGAGGGCGGGCCGTTCGGGTACACGCCCAAGGGCGGGACCGGGACGGCCGTGCGGACGCTGGTGCGGGTCGCCGAGCTGACGGCTGCGGGCGATCTGGGCTAGGGCCTGTCTGACAATTCACGTCGTCGCCCGAAGGGCGGCCTCGCGGCGTCAGGTGCGTGCTCTCGGCGTGCCGGGCGTAGAGCCTCGTACTGGATGTACTTGGCTCTGCGCCCGGTGCGGCGAGAGTGCGTGCATGGCGTCGCGAGGCAGGCGGGAATTGTCAGACAGGCCCAAGGGCGCCGGAGAGCTCGGGGGTGCGGGTGATTCGGCGGCTGCGCGTCCGTTGTGGCTGGTCGCGCAGTTCCCCGCGCCCCTGGCTGCGTCGTCCCGCCGTCGGTGATCGACTGGCCCGGCCGGTCGCGCCCACGCGGCGGAGCCGCAGATCAAACACAGCCCCGCGCCCCTGGCGGCACTGTCCCACCGTCCCTCGTCGAGTGAACGTGGGACGTCTCACACACCGGCCCCACGTCTCGTTGGTCCCCTACAAGTGCGAAGATGGGGCTCGGCAGGACAGGGCCCACCTCAAGGGCCGAGAACAAAGAGCGGCCGGACACCAGCCGCCGACCGGTCACTGGAGACCGGCGTGGCGCACATGCATGGAGGACGTGACGTGGCGAACGACGCCAGCACTGTTTTCGACCTAGTGATCCTCGGCGGCGGCAGCGGTGGTTACGCCGCGGCGCTGCGCGGGGCACAGCTGGGCCTGGACGTCGCCCTGATCGAGAAGGGCAAGGTCGGCGGTACCTGCCTGCACAACGGCTGCATCCCCACCAAGGCCCTGCTGCACGCGGGCGAGATCGCCGACCAGGCCCGCGAGAGCGAGCAGTTCGGTGTGAAGGCCACCTTCGAGGGCATCGACATGGCGGCCGTCCACAAGTACAAGGACGATGTGATCTCGGGCCTGTACAAGGGCCTCCAGGGTCTGATCGCCTCACGCAAGGTGACCTACATCGAGGGTGAGGGACGGCTGTCCTCGCCGACCTCCGTCGATGTGAACGGTCAGCGCGTCCAGGGCCGCCACGTCCTGCTGGCGACCGGCTCCGTGCCGAAGTCGCTGCCGGGCCTGAACATCGACGGCGACCGGATCATCTCCTCCGACCACGCCCTCAAGCTGGACCGCGTGCCGAAGTCCGCGATCGTCCTGGGCGGCGGCGTCATCGGCGTCGAGTTCGCCTCCGCGTGGAAGTCCTTCGGCACCGACGTCACGATCATCGAGGGCCTCAAGCACCTCGTGCCGGTCGAGGACGAGAACAGCTCCAAGCTGCTGGAGCGCGCCTTCCGCAAGCGGGGCATCAAGTTCAACCTGGGCACCTTCTTCGAGAAGGCCGAGTACACCCAGGACGGCGTCAAGGTCACCCTCGCCGACGGCAAGGAGTTCGAGGCCGAGGTGCTGCTCGTCGCCATCGGCCGCGGCCCGGTCTCGCAGGGCCTGGGCTACGAGGAGGCCGGGGTCGCGATGGACCGCGGCTACGTCCTGGTCGACGAGTACATGCGGACCAACGTCCCGACGATCTCCGCCGTCGGTGACCTCGTCCCCACCCTCCAGCTCGCGCACGTCGGCTTCGCCGAGGGCATGCTGGTGGCGGAGCGGCTCGCCGGCCTGAAGACCGTCCCGGTCGACTACGACGGTGTGCCGCGGGTGACGTACTGCCACCCGGAGGTCGCCTCCGTCGGCATCACCGAGGCCAAGGCCAAGGAGATCTACGGTGCGGACAAGGTCGTCGCCCTGAAGTACAACCTGGCGGGCAACGGCAAGAGCAAGATCCTGAAGACCGCGGGCGAGATCAAGCTCGTCCAGGTCAAGGACGGTGCCGTGGTCGGCGTCCACATGGTCGGCGACCGCATGGGCGAGCAGGTCGGCGAAGCCCAGCTGATCTACAACTGGGAGGCGCTGCCGGCCGAGGTGGCCCAGCTCGTCCACGCCCACCCGACGCAGAACGAGGCGCTCGGCGAGGCACACCTGGCGCTGGCCGGCAAGCCCCTGCACTCCCACGACTGACCTCCCTCGGTCATTGGGCGCGACGACACAGACTTCCGCAATTCGTAAGGAGCAACCGAAACCATGGCGGTTTCCGTAACCCTTCCGGCGCTCGGCGAGAGCGTCACCGAGGGCACCGTCACCCGTTGGCTGAAGGCCGAGGGTGAGCGCGTCGAGGCCGACGAGCCGTTGCTCGAGGTCTCGACCGACAAGGTCGACACCGAGATCCCGGCCCCCGCCTCCGGCGTGCTGTCCTCCATCAAGGTCGCCGAGGACGAGACCGTCGAGGTCGGCGCCGAGCTGGCGCTGATCGACGACGGCACCGGCGCACCGGCGGCCGAGGAGGCCCCGGCCGCCGAGCAGGCCCCGCAGGCCGAGCAGGTCGCCGAGCCGGCGCCCGAGCCCGCCCCGGCCGCTCCCTCCACCGAGCAGGCCGCCCCGGCGCCCGCTCCCACCACCGAGGCCGCGGCCGGCGGTGGCTCCGCCGAGGGCACCGACGTGGTGCTCCCGGCGCTCGGCGAGTCCGTCACCGAGGGCACCGTCACCCGTTGGCTGAAGTCGGTCGGCGACTCGGTCGAGGCCGACGAGCCGCTGCTGGAGGTGTCCACCGACAAGGTCGACACCGAGATCCCGGCGCCCGCCTCCGGCACCCTGCTGGAGATCGTGGTCGGCGAGGACGAGACCGCCGAGGTCGGCGCCAAGCTCGCCGTCATCGGCGAGGCGGGTGCCGCCCCGGCCCAGGAGGCCCCGGCCGCCCCCGCGCAGCCCGAGCCCGCCCAGGCCCCGGCCCCGCAGCAGGCCGCCCCGGCCCAGCAGGCTCCCGCCGCTGCGGCTCCGCAGGCCCCGTCGGCTCCGGCGCCGCAGCAGCAGACCGCCCCGGCACCCGACCCGGCTCCGGCCGCCCCGGCGCCCGCGCCGGCCCCGGCCGCCGCTCCGGCCGCCCCGGCCGCCGCCCAGCCGGTGGACGACGGCGCCTACGTCACCCCGCTGGTGCGCAAGCTCGCCACCGAGAACGGCGTCGACCTGTCCACGGTCAAGGGCACCGGCGTCGGTGGCCGTATCCGCAAGCAGGACGTCGTCGCCGCCGCCGAGGCAGCCAAGGCCGCCGCCCCGGCTCCGGCCGCCGCTGCCGCCGCCCCCGCGGCGAAGAAGGCCCCCGTTCTGGAGGCCTCCCCGCTGCGCGGCCAGACCGTCAAGATGCCGCGCATCCGCAAGGTCATCGGCGACAACATGGTGAAGGCGCTGCACGAGCAGGCCCAGCTGTCGTCGGTCGTCGAGGTCGACGTCACCCGCCTGATGAAGCTGCGCGCCCGCGCCAAGGACGCGTTCGCGGCGCGTGAGGGCGTCAAGCTCTCGCCGATGCCGTTCTTCGTCAAGGCCGCGGCCCAGGCGCTGAAGGCGCACGCGCCGATCAACGCCAAGATCAACGAGGCCGAGGGGACCATCACCTACTTCGACACCGAGAACGTCGGTATCGCGGTGGACTCCGAGAAGGGCCTGATGACCCCGGTCATCAAGAACGCCGGTGACCTCAACCTGGCCGGCATCGCCAAGGCGACCGCCGACCTGGCGGGCAAGGTGCGGGCCAGCAAGATCAGCCCGGACGAGCTGGCGGGCGCGACCTTCACCATCAGCAACACCGGTTCGCGCGGCGCGCTGTTCGACACGATCATCGTGCCGCCGGGCCAGGTCGCCATCCTCGGCATCGGCGCCACGGTCAAGCGCCCCGCCGTCATCGAGACGGAGGAGGGCACGGCCATCGGCGTCCGCGACATGACGTACCTGACCCTGTCCTACGACCACCGTCTGGTGGACGGCGCCGACGCCGCCCGCTACCTGACGGCGGTCAAGGCGATCCTGGAGGCGGGCGAGTTCGAGGTCGAGCTCGGCCTGTAACCCGCTGCCAGTGGACCTGTACGGTGCCCCCGCCCGGAGCTCTCCGGGCGGGGGCACCGTCGCGTTTCGGCGGCGGCACGCTGTGTAAGTCTCGTCTCACCTGCGTAAAAGCGCCCCCGTGCGCCCTTCCCGCCCGCCGCGACGGCCGTATTGTCTAACCGTCAAACGCCCCAAGGGTCCGAAGGGGACCCTCCCGAAGGAGCTCCCATGACCGCGCCCGTCGTCCACTCGCTGCGCGAACAGATCCGCGAGCACATCCTGGAAGGGATCATCAGCGGACGCTGGCAGCCGGGCGAGCGGATCGTGGAGCGCCGGATCGCCACCGAGCTGGAGGTCAGCCAGACCCCCGTACGGGAGGCGCTGCGCGAACTGGAGTCCCTGCGGCTGATCGAGTCGGCGCCGAACAAGGGCGTGCGGGTACGCAATCTGACCGCCGCCGACCTCGAGGAGAGCTATCCGGTCCGGGCCGGCCTGGAGGCGATCGCCGCGGAGCTGGCGGCGGATCGGCTCGCCGAGGACTGCTCGGCCCTCGAACCGCACGTCGCCGCGCTGTACGCGGCCGACCGGGTGTCCGACGGCACGGCCCAGGTGCGGCACACGGTCGGCTTCCACCGGGAGCTGGTGCGGGCCGCGGGTAACTCGGTGCTGCTGCACACGTGGGAGGGGCTGGGCATCGAGGTGTTCACGGCGCTGTCGATACGGTGGCTGGGCACGGTGCAGCAGTCGTACGCGGAGGAGCACGAGGAGCTGGTCGCGGCGTTCCGACGCCGCGACCCGCGCATCGCGGACCTGGTCAAGTCCCACGTCCTCGGCTGCGCCCCCCGCGCCTAGTTCCTCGCCCCCGCCGCCCCTTCCCTTCCCGACCCTGGGGGCTCCGCCCCCAGACCCCCGATTCGCGCGGTTCCCCGCGCCCCTTTCAGGGGCGCGG
>NZ_JBHYOB010000034.1:0-32515 GCF_042744565.1 Streptomyces sp. NPDC058812 | reverse complement strand
GTGGCCAGCACGATCGTGCCCTTGCCGTCGTCGTCGGTCTTCTCCATGTGCGGCTCCAGGTGGGCCACCGCGGTCTTCATCACCTCGGCGGACTGCAGCACGAACGGCAGCTGCATCTGGCCGGAGCCGAACAGCTCACCGACCACCTTCATACCGTCCAGCAGCGTCTCGTTGACGATGTCCAACGCCGGACGCTCCGCCAGAGCGTCATCCAGATCCCGCTCCAGGCCGTTCTTCTCACCGTCGATGATGCGCCGCTTGAGCCGCTCATCCAGCGGAAGCGCCGCCAGCTCATCGGCCTTCGACGCCCGCAGCGACTTCGCGGTCGCACCCTCGAACAGCGCCATCAGCCTCTGCAGCGGGTCATACCCCTCACGGCGACGGTCGTAGATCAGATCCAGGGCAGTGGTCACCTGCTCCTCGTCGAACCGCGCGATCGGCAGAATCTTCGAAGCGTGCACGATCGCCGAGTCCAGACCCGCCTTCACACACTCGTCCAGGAACACGGAGTTGAGCAGGATCCGGGCGGCCGGATTGAGACCGAACGAGATATTCGACAGGCCCAGGGTGGTCTGCACATCCGGGTGGCGACGCTTGAGCTCCCGGATGCCCTCGATGGTCGCCACGCCGTCACCCCGGGACTCCTCCTGGCCGGTGCAGATCGTGAAGGTCAGACAGTCGACGAGAATGTCCGACTCGTGAATGCCCCAGTTCCCGGTCAGGTCACCGATCAGCCGCTCGGCGATCTCCACCTTCTTCTCCGCCGTACGGGCCTGGCCCTCCTCGTCGATGGTCAGCGCGATCAACGCCGCCCCGTGCTCCCGCGCCAGCCGGGTCACCTTCGCGAAACGGGACTCGGGACCCGCACCGTCCTCGTAGTTCACCGAGTTGATCACCGCCCGGCCACCGAGCTTCTCCAGCCCGGCCCGCAACACCTCGACCTCCGTGGAGTCCAGCACGACCGGCAGCGTCGACGCGGTCGCGAACCGCCCCGCCAGCTCCTCCATGTCCGCCACCCCGTCGCGGCCCACATAGTCCACGCACAAATCCAGCATGTGCGCGCCCTCACGGATCTGATCCCGGGCCATCTCCACACAGTCGTCCCAGCGGCCCTCCAGCATCGCCTCACGGAACTTCCTCGACCCGTTGGCGTTCGTCCGCTCGCCGATCGCCAGATAGGAGGTGTCCTGCCGGAACGGCACACTCTGATACAGGGAAGCCGCGCCCGGCTCCGGCCGCGGGTCACGGGCGGTCGGCGCGGTGCCGCGAACCCGCTCCACGACCTGGCGCAGGTGCTCGGGCGTGGTGCCGCAGCAGCCGCCCACCAGAGACAGCCCGTACTCGCGCACGAACGTCTCCTGCGCGTCCGCCAGCTCCGGCGCCGTCAGCGGATAATGCGCGCCGTCCTTGCCCAGCACCGGCAGACCGGCATTGGGCATGCACGACAGCGGGACACGCGAGTGCCGGGCGAGGTAGCGCAGGTGCTCGCTCATCTCCGCCGGACCGGTCGCGCAGTTCAGGCCGATCATGTCGATACCCAGCGGCTCCAGCGCGGTCAGCGCCGCACCGATCTCCGAGCCCAGCAGCATCGTCCCCGTCGTCTCCACCGTCACCGAGCAGATCACCGGCACGTCCAGCCCCAGGGCGTCCAGCGCCCGCCGGGCACCCAGCACCGACGCCTTCGTCTGCAGCAGGTCCTGCGTCGTCTCCACCAGCAGCGCGTCCGCGCCGCCGGCGACCAGGCCCTCGGCGTTGCGCTGATAGGCGTCGCGCAGCACGGCGTACGGGGCATGACCCAGGGTGGGCAGCTTCGTGCCCGGGCCCATGGAACCCAGCACCCAGCGCTGCCGACCGTCGCGGGCGGCGAACCCGTCGGCCACCTCACGGGCCACCCGCGCACCGGCCTCCGACAGCTCATACACACGCTCGGGAATGTCGTACTCACCCAGCGCCGAGTGATTCGCACCGAAGGTGTTCGTCTCCACACAGTCCACACCCGCCGCGAAATACTCCTCGTGCACCGAACGCACGATGTCGGGCCGGGTCAGATTCAAAACCTCGTTACAGCCCTCCAACTGCTGGAAGTCCTCCAGCGTCGGATTCTGCGCCTGCAACATGGTGCCCATCGCACCGTCGGCCACCACCACACGGGTGGCAAGTGCCTCACGGAGGGCGGTGACTCGGGACTGCATCATGGGGTGCCTTCCAGGGCCGGGGCGAGTTCCCGGGCCGCGTCGGTTCCGTAGGCGTGAGTGGCTGTGGACAGCAGCTGCTCGCGGTCGGTGGCGTAGGACTGTGAGCCGACCGTCGAGAGGGCCTGAGAGGCGAGCACGCATCCCAGGCGGGCGGCGGCCGGCATCGGCAGCCCGTTGCCGACAGCGGCGAGGAACCCGGCTCGGAAGGCGTCGCCGACTCCGGTCGGGTCGATGACCTGGGCGTCGGGAACGGCGGGAACGGTGAGCTGGGGGCCGTCCTTGTGGTCGACGCGCACGCCGGCGCCGCCCAAGGTGGTGATCCAGGTGCCGACCCGGGCGAGGACGTCGTCGCGTTCCCAGCCGGTGCGTTCGAGGAGCAGGGCGGCCTCGTACTCGTTGGTGAACAGCCAGCGGGCGCCGTCCACCAAATCGCGCGCTTCCGCGCCCTCCAGGCGAGCCAGTTGCTGGGAGGGGTCGGCGGCAAAAGGCAGTCGGAGTTCTCGGCACTCCCTGGTGTGGCGGAGCATCGCCGCCGGGTCGTTCGGACCGACCAGGACCAGATCGGGGCGGTCCCGCCCGGCGATGACCTGCCCGAGGTCGATGTCTCGGGCCTCCTGCATGGCGCCCGCGTAGAACGACGCGATCTGGTTGGCGTCCTCGTCGGTGATGCCCATGAAGCGTGCGGTCGCCCGCTCCGCGGAGACCCGGACGGCGCCGGTGTCGACGCCGTGCTCCTTGAGCCACACCTCGTACTCCGCGAAGTCGCTGCCCACGGCGCCGACCAGGAGCGGTCCCAGGCCGAGGCTGCCGAGGCCGAAGGCGATGTTGGCCGCCACTCCGCCGCGGCGCACCTCGAGCGCGTCGACCAGGAAGGAGAGCGAGACATGGGCGAGCTGGTCGGGGATCAGCTGGTCCCCGAAGCGGCCGGGGAAGACCATCAGATGGTCCGTGGCGATGGATCCTGTCACCGCGATACGCACATGAACTCCTGAGCTTCTGTCGGGTCGGGCGGGCGACTTGCTGCGGTCGGACTCCCGGGTCAGACTCCTGCGGCGGTCTTCAGCGCCTGGGCCCGGTCGGTGCGCTCCCAGGTGAAGTCGGGCAGCTCGCGGCCGAAGTGGCCGTATGCGGCGGTCTGCGCGTAGATGGGCCGCAGCAGGTCCAGGTCACGGACGATCGCGGCCGGACGGAGGTCGAAGACCTCGGCCACGGCCTGCTCGATCCGGGCCTGGGCGACCCTCGCGGTGCCGAAGGTCTCCACGAACAGGCCGACGGGCTCGGCCTTGCCGATCGCGTACGCCACCTGGACCTCGCAGCGGGTCGCCAGCCCGGCCGCGACGACGTTCTTGGCGACCCAGCGCATCGCGTACGCCGCCGAACGGTCCACCTTGGAGGGGTCCTTGCCGGAGAAGGCCCCGCCGCCGTGCCGGGCGTAGCCGCCGTACGTGTCGATGATGATCTTGCGTCCGGTCAGGCCGGCGTCGCCCATCGGGCCGCCGATCTCGAAGCGTCCGGTCGGGTTGACCAGCAGCCGGTAGTCCTCGGTCTCCAGCTTGATGCCGTCCTCCGCGAGCTGCGCCAGGACGTGCTCGACGACGTGGCGGCGGATGTCGGGGGTCAGCAGCTCGTCCAGGTCGATTCCGGCGGCGTGCTGCGAGGACACGACGACGGTGTCCAGGCGCACCGGCCTGCTGCCCTGGTACTCGATGGTGACCTGCGTCTTCCCGTCGGGCCGCAGGTAGGGGACGGTGCCGTTGCGGCGGACCTCCGACAGCCGGCGTGACAGCCGGTGCGCCAGGTGGATCGGGAGCGGCATCAGCTCCGGGGTCTCGTCGCAGGCGTAACCGAACATCAGGCCCTGGTCGCCCGCGCCCTGCCGGTCCAGCTCGTCGATGTCACCGCCTCCGGCGGCACCCCCGACCCTGCTCTCGTACGCCGTGTCGACGCCCTGCGCGATGTCCGGCGACTGCGCTCCGATCGAGACCGAGACGCCGCACGAGGCGCCGTCGAAGCCCTTCGCGGAGGAGTCGTAGCCGATCTCGATGATCTTGTCACGCACGAGCTGCGCGATCGGCGCGTACGCCTTGGTCGTGACCTCGCCCGCTATGTGCACGAGCCCGGTGGTGATCAGTGTCTCGACGGCTACGCGGGACGCCGGGTCCTCACGCAGCAGGGCGTCGAGGACCGTGTCGCTGATCTGGTCGGCGATCTTGTCGGGATGTCCCTCGGTCACGGACTCCGAGGTGAACAGGCGGCGGGACATGTCTCTCCAGAAGGTGAAGGCCGGCAACAGTCGGTGTGCGGGGCGGGCGGGTACGGGACCGCGACTCGCGGTGGTTCAGTCGAGTCCCCGGAAGATGCACGGGTCCGGGACGTCGTGCTCCTCCCCCGCCAGCAGGGCGGGCCGTACGACGACGGGCAGGAACCCGCCGGGCTCGTCGGCATCGCCCAGGAGCTCGTACGCGCGCTCCAGGCGGTGCTCCAGTACGTCGATACTCATCTCTGCCTGTCTCTCTGGTTACGTGGGTACTCCCGTGGGGGTGACGGCGCGGGCGCGCCGTTGGGCGGGTGCCGCGTCCCGGACGAGGAGGCATTCCTCCAGGAAGCCGAGGGCCTTGAGGTGGTAGGTCCGGGCGGCCCAGCCCAGGCTGAGGTTGTGCCCGGCGTCCGGCTGGTGGGCGATCACCACCCTCGACGCGGCGAGCGGCTGCCGCAGGGCGGCAAGTGCCTCGTCGTCCGAGAGCCACCACTGCTCCTGCTCGGCGAAGGTGAAGCGGACCGGTGTCCGTACCCTCCGGGCGATCTCCGGGTACATCTGCGGCCACTTCGGGGCCTCCAACGCCTCCAGTTCGGGGACCGGCGAGACCAGGTGCCGCCCCTGCCGGAAGGCGTCCGGGGGATAGAGCCGCAGCGAGCCCCAGTGCCGGCGCCAGTCACCGTGTCCGTTCAGGCCGGGGAGCTGACGGGCGCTCACCGCGAGCCGGCTGCCGAGGCCGGAGACGTCCAGCCCGAGCAGGGCGCGGCCGCGCTCCTCGGCGGCCGCTGCCAAGGCGAGCTTGCCGCCGTTGGAGTGGGCCACGACGAACAGCCCCGCACCGGTGTCGCGCGTTTCCGTGAAGGAGGCGAGTCCGTCGTGCAGGGTCGCCGCCTGATCGGTCAGTGACTGTCCTCGCGGAAAGTACGCGGCCGAACTGCCGTAGCCGGGGCGGTCGACGGCCAGGACCGTGTAGCCGAGGTCGGCGCCCAGCGTGAGCAGGGACAGTCCGGGGCGGACGCGGCTGTCGAAGTAGCCCGCACGCATTCCGCCGCCGTGCACCGCGACCACGACGGCCCTCGGGGGCCCCGGGCGCGCCTCGGCGACCAGACCCGACAGCGGGACCCCGCCGGCGTCGAGCGTGATCTCTCGGACCGCGGAGGTGGTGATGGTGTTGAGCGGCTGTGTCATGTGATCGATGGCTCCTGGCGCTGGAAGGCCGCGCGGTCGCCGCCCTCACTTCCTGGTCGTGACCAGGCACCACGCGATGCGGCGGCGCAGCAGTGAGCGGACCGGGACCCCGGGCCCGGCGGAGTGTGTCATCGGGCGCGCCTCCATGCCGGCGCCCGAGTCCCCGAGGCCGGCGGCGCCTACGGCGTACGGGGTGGTGCGCTGCTCCGGTACGCCGGGCAGCCTCATCGGCGGGGCGCGGTGTCGCGCCAGCTGCGCGGTGTACCGGGGCGGGTGCGGCGTTCGAGGCGGCGCCAGCACGCTGTGCGGCGGTCCGCCTGCTTGGCTTCCTCGTCCTGGCCCGGGAGTACGCCCGCGCGGGCGAGCAGCACCGCGGTGAGGGCGGCGAGTTCGACCTCGTCGGGGTTGCCCTTCTCTATGCGCAGGAGAGGCTGGGTGGTGCTTGTCGTGCCTGTGGTGCCTGTGGTGCTTGTAGTGCCGTCGGCCGGGGCGTCGCCGCCTGCGGTGCCCGCGTGGTCCCTGAAGGGTGGTGGCATGGCCTCGTCTCCGTGGTCTCAGGAACGGAAAACACGAACGCCGCGCGAAGTCGCCGGTCCGATGGCGGGGGAATTCCCAAAGGACCGGCGACTTCGCGCGGCGGGCTTGTGGTGCGGTGGTGCGACGGTTCAGTCCGCGGTGGGACCGAACTGCCCGATGAAGCGGCCGGTGAAGAGGTCCGCGCCCTTGTACTCGGAGACCATCGCGGCCGGGGCGACGAACGGGCCGTCGGGCGAGGGCAGCTGGCCGACACCGCCCTTGGGGCCGAGCGGGAGCAGAATCATCGGGAAAGGCAGCGGCTGGTAGGCGGCCGAGGGCTGCTCGCCCTTCAGCTGGGCGACGATGTTCTTGGCGACCACCTCGGCGTGCTGCATCGCGTAGCCGGCCATCTTGGCCTCCGCGACGTCGGTGATGTCGCCGACCGCGTAGACGTTCTCGTGGCCCTTGACGTTGAGGTTCTCGGTGACCGGGACCTGGCCCTGGGCGTTGCGGGTCGTGAGCTTGCCGTCGGCGAGGTAGTCGCTGTTGGTGCTCGTCCCGAAGGCGCGGAACCAGATGTCGGCGGTGATCTCGTCGCCACCGGTGGTGGTGACGGTGAACGTGCCCGCCTGCCCGGCCTCCGTGCTCGGAGACGCGCCCAGCGCGGTGCCGAGGCGCACCTCGACGCCCAGGGCGTCGAGCTGGCCGCGCAGGTCCTCGACGACCTCCGGCTTGAAACCGGGCAGCAGTTCCTCGGCCGGGTCGACGATGGTCACCTGTTTGTCCGGCCAGACCTCCTTGATCTCGCCGGCCAGTTCCAGACCGACCGGACCGGCGCCGAGGATCAGCACCTTGTCCGACTTGAGCAGTTCCGTGTGCGTCCTGCGGAGGTCGTCCCGCGCCTCGCTGACGGAGTCGGAGACGGGCTTGGCCGGGTACGCGTAGCCGGACCCGGTGGCCAGGACCACGTAGTCCGCCGCGATGTGCTCGCCCGAGGCGAGGGTGACGCCGTTGGCGTCCACGGAGACCGCACGGTCGCGGACGACCTTGCCCTTCGTGAGCAGCGTCTTGAAGGGGAAGAACATGTTGCCCGACCACTCGGGCTGGGTCAGCGCCCGCAGTGAGCCGGCCGCGTTGACGAACGCGTCCCGGGGGTCGACGAGGACGACGTCAGCCTCGGACTCCAGCGCCTTGGCGACCGCGGCGCCTCCGTAGCCACCGCCGATGACCGCGACCGTACGACTCATGTGATTCACGCTCCAAAGAGAAAATGCCCGGAGTTCGGACTACGAACAGTAGTGATTCGCAGTCCGAACCACAACCTGGAAAACTACAGAGACGCGTTAAATACATACAGGAATTCGTTACGCGCTTCAGGAATCAGTCAGACGACAGAAAGGCAGTCAATGCAGGTGAGGCGGGTTCAATCGCTCTACAGTTCACGTTGCGAACTTTTCACGATCACGTGATAGTCTCGGCCCGTGGGTAAGCATGATGAGGGCCAGATGGGGATTGTGACCGCGCTGGTGCGGTCCTCATTCCTGGTGAACGCTGTGTACGCCCAGTCGAGCCGCGAGCACGGCGTCACGCCGCAGCAGGGTCAACTGCTGTGCGTACTGATGGCGCAGCCGTACGGCATGGGCGAGCTGAGCACGATGCTGGGGCTGGCCAAGTCGAGCCTCACCGGACTGGTGGACCGCACGGAGAACAACGGCCTGGTGCGGCGCGAGGCGGACCCCCGGGACAGCCGCGGGGTGCGGGTCGCGCTCACCCCGCAGGGCGCGCGGCTCGTCGATCGCTTCTACACCGACGCCTGCCGGCGGATCGCGGAGCTGCCCGAGGGCCTCGACGACGGCGAGCGCGACGCGCTCGCCGGTCTGCTCGGCCGCATCGTGGTGGACAACAAGGTCCCCATGATCTTCGTGGAGCCGGACCCCTCGCCTCCGGCACACGACTGAGCCCGGGCCGTCCCCTTCCCCGGGTTGCCCGGGCTCAGCCTCCGGTACTCAGGCCGGCAGCAGCCTCCGCGTGTAGCCGAGCGCCGCCGGCTCGAACTGGAGAGCGGCGTGCGAACCCGCGGCGTGGACGTCCCGCCAGATTCGCTGCATCCCGTGGGACGTCGCCTGGCCTCGCGTTCCGATCACGTGGAAGAGCCGGTCCACCGCCCCGACGAGGATCTCCACCGCGAGCGTGCTGTCGCGGTGGCAGCGTTCGGCCACGCCCTCCTCGCCCAGCCGGCCCTCGTCGGCCGTCGCGGCGACCCGCGACAGCAGCAGGTCCGCCGCGTCGATCTCTCCGGCCGCGCGGGCGAAGGCGATCCGGCTCGACTCCCGGGCCGCCGCGCGGGCACCGCTCGGCGACCGGCCGAGATGCTGCCCGACCAGGTCCAGGGCTCCCCGGGCGGCACCGAGGATCGGGGCCGCGAACGTCAGCCCGTTCACCGCGAACAGCGGTGCCGCATGAACGGTGGAGGCGGGGCCGGGCAGGCTCCCCTGCCGCATGTCGTCCCAGACGAAACACCGGTACTCCGGTACGAACGCCCGGTCCACCACCAGGGTGTGACTCCCGGTGGCCCGCATGCCGAGGGTCGACCAGGTCTCCCGGTGGGTGAACGAGTCCTTCGGCACGGCGAACACCCGTATGGAGCGGTCGCCCTCGCGCGGCGGAGCCGAGCTCAGCAGCGCCCAGTCGGCGAACTCGACGCCGCTGACGTAGAGCCAGGTGCCGGACAGCGACCAGCCGCCGTCCACCGGCTCCGCCTCCACCCCGGCCGCGACCATGGAGCTGACCAACCGGGTGTCCGGGCCCTTGGCCCAGACCTCCTGCTGCCCCTCGGTCGGCAGGTAGGCGCTGAAGCGCCCGTTGTACGCCCACAGCGAGGCGATCCAGGCGGCCGACGCGCATCCCTCGCCGATCGCCGCCACGGCCTTCGTCACCTCGGCGAACGTGGCCCCGGTGCCGACCTCCTCCGAGGGCTGGAAACCGCCGGGGAATCCGACGGCGGCCACCGCCTCGACCGTGTCGGCGGTGAGACGCCCGGCCGCGTCCGCGTCCAGGGCGTTGCCTCCGGCCGTGTCGGCCGCGGTACGGAGCGGGCCGGCCTCCGGCCATGCGGCGCGCCCGGTCATGACAGCCCCCGGACGTACTCGAGTCGGCAGAAGTACAGTTCGGCGGAGGCGAACCCGTCCAGCGGCGAAGGCTGCCGCGGGCGGCTCAGGAAGGCGCGGAAGCTCTCCTCGTCCCGCCACTGCGCGTACTTGATCACGTGTTCGCCGGTCAGGCCCCGGTGCACGGCGTGGTTCACGTACCCCGGCGTCTCACCCAGGTCGGGGTCGTCGTGTGTCATCTCCCGCAGCACCTCGGCCTGACGCTCCGCCGGGGCCGTGACGACGATGGCCACCGTGAAGCAGGGCTTGTCCACGGACAGTTCGACCACGGGCTCCCAGGTGTGGACCACCTCGCACGGCACGCTGTCCATACGGGAGTAGGCGAGGGCTTCACCGAGCCGCCGTCGGGTGCCGGACTCCGCGCGGAAGGCGTCGTAGGCCTCCTTGCTCTCCCACTGCGCGTAGTTCACCACCGACTTGCCGTCGAGGCTCGGGTGGAAGTTGCCCGAGACCAGGCCGGGCTGGGTGTGGGCGGGCGGCAGGCCACGCCACTGGTCCATCAGCCGCTGCTGCCCTTCCGGGCCGTCGGTGTGGAAGATGTTGAACAGCGTGAAGTAGCCGTCCTCCACCCGGATGGAACTCATGTCGTCTCCCTCGTGAAGTGCGTCAGGCGGTGCGTCAGGCGGCGGTGCGCCGGGCGGCGGCGGTGCATCAGGCGGCGTAGGGGCGCAGGGTGCGGGCGTCCTTGAGTGCGGCCGCCCACCACTGGAGTTTTTCGAGCATCACCTTGGCGGGCACGGTGGCGCCGGGCGCGCTCAGGGCGCCGTCGTCGCCGATGTGCTCGCGGATGCCGTGGAAGCTGACCGTGTCCCGGATGGTGGTCGCGTGCAGTTCGGCGAAGACCTGGCGGAGCTGCTCCACCGCCCGCAGGCCGCCGGAGAGGCCGCCGTAGGAGACGAACGCCACCGGCTTGGCCTGCCACTCCGTGCGGTGCCAGTCGATCAGGTTCTTCATCGGGGCGGTGAAGCTGTGGTTGTACTCCGGCGTGATCACGACGAACGCGTCGGCCGACTCCAGGCGTCCGGCGACGGCGCCGAGCACCTCGGCCGACCCGGGCCCGGGGCCGTGTGTCAGGGACAGCGGCAGTTCGACGCCGGCCAGGTCCAGGACGTCGATGTCGAACATCGCGGAGGACCGGGCCTCCTCGACGAACCAGCGCGCGACGGCCGGGCCGGTGCGGCCCTCGCGGGACGATCCGATGATCACGGCCAGCCGCAGTACTTGCTCGGACATGGGTTTTCCTTCCTGTCATCCGGGGCCCAGGGGCCGGGCCTGGCGAAGGGAACGGACTCGCGGGGCGGGGCGGCGACGACGGAGGGTGCGGTGCGCTTCGGCGCGCACCGCACCCTCCCGTGGCCGGCCGCCCGGCCGCCCGTCCGGAGGTCAGGCGCGGCCGTTGCGGATCGCGCGCATCTCGGCCACCCACTTGTCGGCGTCGTCGGCGCGCAGGCGGAAGGAGTCGGCCGAGCCCTTGTGCGTGAAGATGTGCATCCGGTTCTCCTCGACACCGGTGAGCGCGGCCAGCGCCACCTGCTCCGGCTCCAGCACCTCGGAGTGCTCCTTCAGCAGGGCGAGTTGCTCGTTGCTGCTGACGCTGGCGGCCAGCATCGGCGTGTTGACCGCCTGCGGAAGCAGGCAGGAGACGCCGATGCCCCGGTCGCCGTACTCGACCGCGAGGTACTCGGCGAACGCCACGGCCCCCTGTTTGGCGACCGAATAGGGAGCCGCGCCGAACGCGGTGAGGACTCCGCAGGCGGCGATCGTCTGGAGGAGGTGGCCACGGCCCGCCTCGAGCATCGCCGGGAGCACCGCTCGCGCGGCGTACACGTGCGACATCATGTTGACGTCGAGCGCGCGCTTCCAGTCGTCGTCCGGCGCGTCGAAGCTGCCCGTCACGGTGAGTCCCGCGTTGGAGACGAACAGGTCGACGTCGCCGAAGCGCTCACGGGTGCGCTCGACGAGCGCCTGGACGGACGCCTCGTCGGCCACGTCCGCCTGCACGGCCAGCGTGGCGCCGCCGATCGCGGAGGCCACCTTCTCGGCGCCGGCGGCGTCGATGTCGGAGACGACGACCGCGCGGGCGCCGGCCCGGGCGAGCTGTTCCGCGAGTGCCCTGCCGATGCCGCTGGCGGCACCGGTGACCACCGCGACGCTGCCTTCGATCCTCATGTCACAGGCTCCCGAACGGGTTGGTGATGATGTAGCGCCACTCGCCCGCGGCGTTCCTGCGCAGCACGTCGAGTCCGCGGCCGGTGCCGGTCATCTCCGGCGCGCCGGGCACCTCGATGCTCCAGTCGACGACCAGCGCGGCGGTGTCGCCGACGACGTAGCTCCCGCTCACCTCGGCCGAGAGCTTCGGTTCCCGCTTCAGGAACTCGACCACGGCCTCCCGGTGTTCGGCGCCGCTGACCGCCTTGCCGGGCTCCCAGACCGCCGATGCGCCCGGCGCGTACACCGACATGATCGCGTCGATGTCGCGGGCGGCGTAGGCATCCAGGTACCGCTGGTTCATCTCCGCCGGGTCGGCGGGCTCGGCGGGTGCCGGAGCGGAGTCGGCGGGGTGCAGCCCGCGCACCTCCAGGTCCTTCTCCAGGTACTCCATCCGCCGGGCCAGGAACTCCTTCATGTACGGCTGGGCGAGGTGCCGGGCCAGGTCCTTCTTCGTGGCCCACATCTCGTAGAAGACGAAGAGGTCGGCGTCGTCCGCGTCCTGGCTGATCCAGCTGCCGAGACAGCCCTCCTCGGCGCGGGACCGCTCGGCGAAGGAGACGAGCAGCGCGCCCAGTTCCGCCGCCTTCTCGGGCTTGGCGCGGGCGAAGCCCACCGCGGCCTGTATGTCGTTCTGCATGCGGTACTCCTCAGCCGAGTAGCGTGCCACCGGTGGCATCGATGAACGAACCGGTGATCCACCGGGCGTCGTCGGAGGCGGCGAAGGCGACGATGTCCGCCACCTCCGAGACCTCGCCGACCCGGTTGAACACCGACAGGGCGGACATCTGCTCAAGCGCCTCCGGGTCCTCGAACACCGGGTCGCCGTTGTCCGTGACACCGGGGGCCACCGTGTTGATGGTGATGTTGCGGGGTGCCAGCACCGGGGCCATGTGCAGCGTGATCTGCTCCAGGGCGCCCTTGCTCATCGCGTAGGCGATCTGGATGGGGAACGCGGAGTGGGTGACGCCGGAGGAGACGTTGACGATGTGCCCGCCGTCGGGGATCAGCTCCAGCGCCTTCTGGATGAGGAAGAACGGCGCCTTGGCGTTGACCGTGTAGCAGTTGTCGATGATCTCCTCGGTGACCGCGCTCGGACCCGCGCCCGCGAACCCGGTGGCGGCGGCGTTGTTCACCAGGATGTCCAGCCTGCTGGAGCCGGTGTGCTCGACCAGGCCGGCCGCCACCCCTTCCAGCAACCGCTCCACCGCGCCGGGCGTACCCAGCCGCGCCTGCACGGTGAAGGCACGGCCGCCGGCCTCCTCGATGAGGGCCACGGTCTCCTTCGCCGCGCCCTCGTTGCTGGAGTAGTTCACCGCGACTACGGCACCGTCCTGCGCGAGCCGGAGCGCGATGCCACGCCCGATACCGCGACTGGCGCCGGTGACCAGCGCCGTCTTGTTCTGGAGCCTGCTCATTGATAACCCTTCGGAACTGAGGACTGGACTGGGTGACTGTGTGACTCGTGACCGGGTGACTCGGGCCGGGGGTACGGGAGATCGCCCTACGGAGCGTTCTTGGCGACGGCCTCGCGCACCGCCGGCGCGATCTCCCCGGCCCAGCGGGCGAGGGAGGCCATGTCCGGCGTACCGCCGCGGGGCGAGAAGAGCATGAAGCCCGACGCGCCGTGGTCGAGCACGGCCGAGGTCAGCTCCTCGACCCACTGGCCGGCCGATCCGCCGACCCAGCGTCCGTCGCGGTCACGCGTGGCGGTCAGCGGCCGGTCGGTGATCCGGCCGGGGAGGTTGAACACGGTGCGGATCTCGCGGGGATCGCGGCCCACGGCCGCCGCCGCCTCGTCGATGACCGGCCGCGACGTCCGGTAGCGCTCGCTGACCCAGTCCGCCGCGTGTCCGGGGATCCACCCGTCGGCCACCCGGCCGGTGGCGGCCAGGGACTTGCGGCCGACCGAGCCGGTCCACACCGGGGGCGCCGCCACCGGGGCCGGTTCGATCTGGTTCACCCGGTAGTGGCGGCCCTGGAAGGTGACGGGCGGTCCCCCGCCCGACAGCTTCTTGACGAGGACGATCGCCTCCTCGAAGGCCTCCACGGCGTCGGACGGGGAGAGCCGTTCCACGCCCATGTCGGCGATCCGCTCCCACAGGCCGCCGGCGCCCATGCCGAGGACTACCCGGCCGCCGGAGAGTGCGGACAGCGACGTCACGGTGCGTGCCAGCATCGCGGGGGGCCGGGTGGGGAGGTTGCTGACGTTCGCGAAGCCCGCGAGGCGCCGCGTACGTCCGATGAGGAAGCCCACGGTGGCGTACGCGTCCAGGCGCTGCCCGACGTAGGGGTGGTCCGACAGGGAGAAGAGGTCGAGCCCCTCGCGGTCGGCCAGCTGGGCCATGCCGAGCAGTTCCGGCGCGTCGCCGATGGTGCTGTGCGCACCGAAGCCGAGGACGACTTCTCGTGTGGACAATGTCGTGCCTTTCGTGTCATGTCGTTCGAAGGTGCGGCGAACCCGCCCGGGGCGCCGCCGGGCCCTGCCGCCGGCCGTCAGGCGGTGGCTCAGCCGGCCGCGGAGACGGTCGCGTGGAAGGCGTAGCGGCGGCCGGCTCCGGCCTCCGCCTGCCCCATGTACTCCAGGAGCGGCTCGATCACCTCCTTGATGTGGACGACCGCCTCGGCCTCCGACACCCACTCGGAGAGCAGGAAGATCCCGCTGTCGTCGGCGGACACGTGGAAGTTGGCGGCGAGGGCGCCCGGGTACGCGCGGTCCTCGCCCTCGGTCTTCTCCTCCTTGCCGAGCAGTCCGTCGACCCAGGCGCGGGCCGTCTCGCCGTCGTTCATGGCGAAGAAGGCGGCCGGGTAGCACTGGACGTCCGGGAGGGGGTCGGGCAGTTCGGTGGGCCGCACCACCCGGTACAGCTCGAAGGCGCGGGGCTCGCCGGGCGTGAGGCCCAGTGCCTGCCAGTCGGGGCGCAGGGTCCGCGACGCCTCGCGCAGGGCCGCTTCCGACACGCCGTCCGTGGACCACTGGGCGTAGGACAGCAGCGACGTGCCGTCAGTGCCGGTGAACAGGGACAGGGCGACGAGGCCGGCGGGCCACTCGGCGGACTCCCAGTGCGAGACGACCGCGGCCGCGGCGGACGGCAGGCGGCCGGGGTCGCCGCCCACGGCCTCCTCCACCAGCGCCGTGGTGACGTCCGCGCGGCCGATGTCCGGCCTGACGTGGGACGTGACGGGCATCGTCGACTCCTCGCGGCTCGGCGCGGTCACGGCTTGCGTCCGATGACCAGGACGTCGTCGTGCAGGTCGGCGACCTCCACGGTCTCCGGCCAGAAGCCGGCCTCCCGCAGCCATACGTGCAGGTCGTCGGCGGTGTACTCGTGGCCGCCGCGCGACCAGACGAGCATGGTGAGCCCGGCCAGCGCCCCGTGCATGGCGGGCTGCTCCCCGCCGGCCATCGGGTCGTACACGAAGACGGAGCCGCCGGGCTCCAATGCGTCGTAGGCCCGCTTCAGCAGCCTGATCCGGTCCTCCACGCCCCAGTTGTGCAGCACGTGGCCGAAGACGAGCACGTCGGCCTTGGGCAGCTCGTCCTTGAAGAAGTCGCCGCCGTGGAAGGCGACCGGCGACGCGGTGTCGCCGAGCCGCTCCATGTGCCGCTCGAAGGCCGGCTCCAGCGGTGGCAGGTCGAAGACGGCGCCCTTCAGGTGCGGGTTGTGCGTGACCACCTGGTGCGCGAAGTTGCCACGGGCGCCGCCGATGTCGACGAAGGACGTGTAGTCGCTCCAGTCGAAGCGGCTCATGGCCACCGCGATGGGCGTGTTGAGCAGGTCCATGCTGTCCAGGAAGCCGTCGGTGGCCTCGGCGTCGGCGTACAGGCTGTCGTACGGGTTGCCGGCGACCGCGGCCTGGTTCTGGGGCTTGCCGGTGCGCAGCGAGTCGGCCAGGCCGCCCCAGGCGGGGTTCAGCTCCTGCCGGCAGAAGTGCAGGTATCCGCCGAGGTACTCGGGGCGGCCGCTGACCAGGAACTGCTCGGCGACCGCGGAGTTGGTGAACCTGCCGTCCTCAGCCTCCAGCAGGCCGAGGTGGCTGAGGCCGGAGAGCAGGTCGTGGGTGCCGAGCTGGACCAGTCCGATACGGTCGGCCAGCTCCTCGGAGGTCGCCCCCTGCTTCGACAGTTCGGTGAAGACGTTGTGCTCGACGGCTGCCAGCAGCATCTGCGCCTGCCAGGAGCCTAGGACGAGGCCCATGATCGGGCCGGGGTTCACGGCGGCGTGCTCGGACGTTTCGACGTCGACGGCCATGGTGGGAAAGCCTCCTTGGTGAGGTGAACGGGTGGTGCGAACAGCGGTCACGGACCGGGCCGGACCGGACGGCGGCCGGCGAGCGCGGCGGCGAGGCCGACCGCTCCGGCCGCCGTGATGAGGAACAGCGCCGGGCGCGGCCCGTCACCGTGGGTCAGGAGCAGCGCGGTCGGCGGCAGCAGCAGCCCGGCGCCGAGCTGCACACACGTCTGGTAGAGCGAGACGGCCGCGCCCCGGTCGGCCGTGTCGAACGCCGCCGCGGCCTGCGTGTTCAGGGCGACGAAGGCGCAGCAGAACCCCGCCTCGACGAGCAGCAGGGACGGCAGCATGCCGAGCGCGTACGGGCCGCCTTCGGGCCGGGCCAGGTACAGGGCGTATCCCAGGAGCGGGAAGAAGGCGCCGAGCGTCACGAGCCTGCGGGTCCCGTACCGGGCGATGAGCCGGCCCGCGAAGGGGACGGTCAGTGCCAGGGGGACGCAGGCGGGAAGCAGCGCGAGCGCGGTCGCCCACGGGGACCAGCCGTACTCCTCCTGGGCCTGGAACACCATCAGTACCAGCAGGCACTGGTAGGTGCCGTTGAGTGAGGCGGCGCCCAGCGCGGAGCGCAGCAGGGAGGGTTCCTTCAGCAGCGCGAGGCGTGGCGGCCGGGGTGGCCGGGTGCCGTGCTCACGTGGCAGGACACGGAGGCCGGCCAGCAGCAGGGCCAGGGCGATCGGCGCGGGGAAGGCGAACACCCAGCGCCAGCCGTCCTCCAGGAGCAGGCCCGCGAGGAGCAGCCCCGCGGTGAAGCCGGCCGCGCCGAAGAGCGAGTAGACGGACAACGCCCTGCGTCTGCCCGGCCCGTCGGGGAAGAGGTCGTTGATGATGGCGAGGCCGGTCGGTGCGGTCAGGGCCGCGCAGCCGCCCTTGACCACGCGTACGGCGACGAGGAGCGCCAGGCTGTCGACGAGCGCACCCGCCACCGAGGCCAGGCCGAACAGCAGCATCGCGCCCAGGTAGACCCGTCGCCGTCCCGCGCGGGCGGACAGGGACGGGCCGAGCAGGAGCAGCACGGCGAAGCCGAGGGCGAAACCGCTCATCAGCCACTGGGCGCCCCACGGTGTCAGGCCGAAACCGGCGGCGATCGTGGGCAGCGCGATGAGTACTACGGACACCTCGATGGCGTCGAGGAGCATGTTGCCGGAGAGCACCAGCAGTTGGGTCCACTGCCGGGCGTCCCAGCGCCGGCCCGCCGCCTGTGGGCCGGCGGCGGTGCCGGTCACCACTGGAGGGCCTGCCCCTCGGGTGTTCCGTCCTCGCCCAGGAAGGTCGCGGTGGGCCCGTCGTCGCCGAGGGTGGCGAGGCGTACCGGGATGTGCGCGCCCTGCTCGGTGGTGAGGACCCCGTGGTGCCCGTTGATGTCCGTGGCCACGAAGCCCGGGGAGGCGGCGTTCACGAGGATGCCGGTTCCGCGCAGCTCGTTGGCGTAGGTCAGGGTGACGGCGTTGAGGGCCGTCTTCGACGTGGCGTACGAGAGCATGACCGGGAACTCGCCGGGCGGGTGCACCCCGGTCGGGTCGACGTTGGCGGCGGCCGCCGACAGCGAGCCGATCGCGCTGCTGACGTTGACGATGCGGGCCGACGGGGCCCGGCGCAGCAGGGGCAGCAGGGCGTTGGTCACCGTGATGACGCCGAAGACGTTGGTCTCGTAGACCGCGCGTACCTGGTCGGTGGGGGTCTCGCTGGGCGGCTGCATGGGGCCGCCGACCCCGGCGTTGTTGACCAGGACGTGCAGGAGACCCGCTTCCTCCGCCAGCCGCTGGGCGGCGAGTGCGACGGACTTCTCGTCCGTCACGTCGAGGTGCAGGAAGCGCACGTCGAGGCCGTCGGCGCGCAGCGCGCTTTCGGCGGCCCGGCCGCGCTCCTCGTCGCGGGCCCCCAGGTAGACGACCAGGCCGAGCTCGGCGAGTTGCCGGGCGATCTCGCGGCCGATCCCCTTGTTGGCTCCGGTGACGACGGCGATGCGCGCGGTCACGGAGGACGCGGTCTCGAAGGACTCGGTCTCGGAGGACGCGGTCTCGGAGGACATGGTCTCCCTCTCACACTGGGTCGGTTCGGGTGACGACGGCTCAGCCGAGCAGGGTGCCGCCGGTGGCGTCGACGAAGGCGCCGGTGATCCAGCGGGCCTCGTCGGTGGTCAGGAAGGTGATGACGTCGGCGACGTCGCCGGCCTCGCCGACCCGGTTGAAGGCCGAGAACCGGGCCATCGCCTCGACGGCCTCGGGGTTGTCGAAGATCGCCCCGCCGTTGTCGGTGATGCCCGGTGCGACGCTGTTGATCGTGATGCCGCGCGGGGCGAGCAGCCGGGCCAGCTGGAAGGTGAGCTGCTCGACCGCGCCCTTGGTCATCGCGTAGGCCACCTGGTCGGGCACGGAGGTGCGGGTGACGCCCGTGGTGATGTTGACGATGCGACCGCCGCTCGGCATCTGCTCCAGGGCCCGCTGGACGATGAAGTACGGCGCCTTCGCGTTCACGGCGAAGTAGCGGTCGAACTCCTCGGGCGTGAGGTCCTCGGGCGCCGAGCCGGTGGAGGTGACGGCCGCGTTGTTGACCAGGATGTCGAGGCGGCACTCCCCGATGCGTTCCTTCAGTCCGCGTTCCAGGCCCAGGAAGAGTTCGTGCACGTCACCGGGGACGCCGAGTTCGGCGCGGACCTTGAAGGCGCTGCCGCCCTCCTTCTCGATGCGCTCGACGGTCTCGTCGGCCGCCTCGTCGTTGGCCGCGTAGTGCACGGCGACCAGCGCGCCCTCTCGGGCGAGACGGATCGCCGTCGCCCTGCCGATGCCGCGACTGGAGCCGGTGACGAGGGCCGTCTTGTCGGTGAGCCTGTCCACGGTTGACCTTCCGGGTAGGTGGGTGTGCGAGGGGTGCGGCCGGGCGACCGGTGCGGACCGCCGGGGCGGTTCCGGCGCGTCGAGGCCGCTGATCATGCGGGCCAGGTGCCGGCGGGCGGTGCCGAACTCCAGGAGCTCGCCGAGGACCCCGCGCAGCGCGGTGACCTCGTCGGGGCCGAACAGCAGGTGCGCCTGGGCCTGGATGTTGGCCAGCGTGCGCGCGCCGGCCGGGTGCCGCTCCGCGTGGTAGGCGTCGAGCTGGTCGGGCCCGGCTCGTCCGGTGACCACCCGGGCGAGCCTGGGCCCGAGGTCGGCCGCGTCCTGCAGACCGAGGTTGACGGCCTGTCCGCCGACCGGCATCTGGTGGTGCGCGGCGTCGCCGGCGAGCAGCACCCGGCCGCGCCGGTACTCGGTGGCCTGCCGGGAGGCGTTGCCGAAGCGGTTGAGCCACAGCGGGCGCCCGTGCCCGATGTCCTCCCCCGTCACCGCGGCCCAGGCCTCCGTGACCTGGGTGAACGTCGTTTGTCCGACCGGCTGTTCGCCGTACCGGTGGACCATGAGCCGGGTGGTGCCGTCGGGTCTGCGGTAGGCGGTGGCGACCCCCGCGTCGTAGCGCTTGAGCCGCCGGTTGTCGAGGTCGATGCCGGCGACGTCGGCGCGCAGCATCACCTTGTCGGCGTCCCGTCCGGCGAACTCGAATCCGCCGAGGTCGCGCACGGTGCTGTGGTCTCCGTCGCAGCCGACCAGGTAGCCGGCGGCGAGCCGGTAGGTCCGGCCGTCCGGTGCGCGTACGTCGATCCGGACGCCGTCGTCCGTCTGCCGCAGTCCGGTCAGCGTGTGCCCGCGCCGGATCGCGGCGCCCAGGTCGAGCGCGTACCGCTGGAGCTCGGTCTCCAGGTGGTACTGGAGGCACTCCCACTGCCCGGCGTACGGGTGGTCCGGGTCGGCCTCGGCGAGGTCCAGGCGCAGGCCGCCGAAGTGGCCGGGCCCCACCGCGGGAAGCTCGCCGAGCCTGGGCAGCAGGCCGCGGTCGGCGAAGATCTCCATCGTCCGCGCGTGCAGGACGGAGGCCCGCGACTCCCCCGTCGGCTCGGTCAGCCGCTCCAGGACGAGGACTCTCGCGCCGCCCGCCCGCAGTTCGGCGGCGAGGAAGAGTCCGACGGGCCCGGCGCCGGCCACGACCACGTCGGCCGTGTCGGTGGCCGGGTCGTGCCGGGTCATCGGGGCCGGTCCGCGGCGGGCCCGAACCAGCGGGTCAGCGCCGAGTTCAGGTCCTGGTGGCTGCCGGGGGCGGCCCAGGCGACGTAGCCGTCCGGGCGCAGCAGTACGGCCGCGGTGCCGGCCGCCGGGCTGTGCTCGGGGAGACCGTCCGCGCTCGCGGTCACGATGTCGACGCGGTCGCGCCAGCCCCGGGCCCGGCGGCGCAGCACGGCGTTGTCGTCGAGGTCGAGGAGCACACCGCGCCCGGCGCGCAGCAGGACGGTGCTGCTCGTCCCGCCCGTCGCCGTGGTCAGCGTCAGGTGCGGGAGCCGTCGGCCGAGCAGCGCGTTGCCGCCGCCGCCGACGTCGTAGCGGATGTCCAGGCCGCTGACCTTGGCGGCCAGGTGGTGGGCGACCTCGGGGTAGCGGATCAGTTCGGCGAGGACGCCGCGCAGCGGCTGCGCCTCCTCACCGCCCAGCACCAGCAGGCTCTGCGCCCGGGTGTTGGCGAGCAGGCCGCGTCCCACCTCGTGGCGTTCCGAGTGGTAGGTGTCGAGCAGTTCCTCGGAGGCGTCGCCGCGCAGCACCGACGCCAGTTTCCAGCCCAGGTTGTACGAGTCCTGGATGCTGGTGTTCATGCCCTGGCCGCCCGCGGGCAGGTGCACGTGGGCGGAGTCGCCGGCCAGCAGGACGCGGCCCCGCCGGTACTCGGTGACCTGCCGGGTGGCGTCACCGAAGGCGCTGACCCAGACCGGCTCGGCATGCGAGATGTCGATGCCCGTGAGGCGCTTCCACAGATCGGCGACCTCGGCGAACTCGGGCGCCTCGGTGCGCCGGCGCGGGGTGATGCCCCGCTCGCCGACGATGATCCGGTGGATCCCGCCGGCGAGCTTGGCGACCATCACGAAGCCGCCGCCGATCTGCTGTCCGGTCATGCGCGGTTCCAGGTCGACGCCCCGCAGGTCGGCGAGGAGCATCTCGGTCGTGGCCGCGCTGCCGGGGAAGTCGAAGCCGGCCGCCTTGCGGACCGTGCTCCGGCCCCCGTCGCAGCCGACGAGATAGCGGGCCCGGACCGTCTCCTCGACGTCGTCGTGCCGCACCTTCACGGTCACGCCGTCGCCGGTGTCCTCGATGGAGACGCACTCGTGGCCGCGCCGTATGTCGGCGCCGAGTTCGCCCGCCCAGGCCTCCAGGGCCTCTTCGGTCACCGACTGCGGTACGGTGCGGGCCGCCTCGTGGGCCGCTCGCAGGACGCCCATGTCCAGCGGCAGGCCACCGAAGTGGCCCATGCCGCTGGTCTCGTACTCACCGAGCCGGCCGAGGAGTCCACGCTGGTCGAACACCTCCATGGTGCCGATGGTCAGACCGATCCCCCGGGACTCCCCGGTGCGGCCGGGGTGCCGTTCCAGCACGGTGACGTCGGTCCCCGCGAGACGCAGTTCCCCGGCGAGCATCAGCCCGGCGGGTCCCGCTCCAACAATGACCACCGAAGCGTCCATGAACCTCTCCTTCTCCAAGCCAGCGGCCGGGCCGCGGACAGCGGTACTCCCGCCGCGCCGTCGTACAGGCAGGCCACCGGCAGCGATCGCAGTGTGATGAGCGGCTCCGCGGCCACGGCCAGGGCGGCGGCGGCCGCGTGCCGCGGTCCGACCAGCACGTCCCGCACGATCCAGCCGGGCGGGCCGGGCGGGGCGTCGGCGTCGGTTCCGTCGCCCAGGTAGTCGAGGGCCGGCCTGCGGCGCAGACCCGTGCCCAGTCCCTTCAGGTAGGCCTCCTTGCGCGTCCACAGCCGCGCGAACGCGGACGGCCGCGACCGCTCGGGCAGCGCCGTCAGTTCACGCCACTCCGCCGGATGCAGCGTGGGCCCGCACAGCTCCACCGTCTCGATCGTCGGTGTGCGCTGCACATCCACGCCGACGACCACCGCGGCCGTGCCGATCAGGATCAGCCCGTGGCTGTGCGACAGGGAGAAGTGCACCGGCGCGGGCGGGTACCGCAGCACGGGCCTGCCGGTGTACCGCGCGGACGGCGGGCCGGGTTCGCGGCCCAGGCGCAGCCGCTCGGGCGGGTGGCCGGTGGCGGCCGCGAGGATCCGGCGCAGCGCGATGTGCGCCGACACGTACTGCACCCGGTCCTCGGGCCGCACGAACAGCTCCGCCCGCCGCGCTTCCGCCGCGTCGAGCTCGCGCGCCGCCAGCCGGGACGCCGCGGCGCTGTCCGGCGGCGGCGGGCGCACCAGCCACAGCGTGAGCTCCGGCGGCTCACCGAGCACGGGCGTCATCGGGGTCACCGCGGGTGCTCGGCCGTCCGTCGTTGGCCGGCACCGGACTCAGCGCCTGCCCTCGGCGTACGCCTTCGCGTGGCCGAGGGTGGCTCTGCTGTTGGTGCTCAGCGCCTGGTGCACGTACTCCCGGGCGTCGGCGACGGTGGCGTCGGCGCCGAGGACGCGGGCGATGTTGGCGGTGTTGAGCACGACGGTGTGCTGCGAGGACGCGGTGACGCCGGCGTCGGTCTCGGTGAACGTCCAGTAGCCGGTGTGCAGCGTCATGAGTGCCGGGAGGGTCACCTGCTTGTAGGCGATCCGGTGGTGCGGGAACGTCACCCGGTACGACTTGGTGGTGTGCACGGAGCCGTCCCGGGCGCGGGTGTCCATCTCCAGCGTCTGGAGGCCGGGGGTGTCCTCGGTCAGTCGCACGGTGGCGACGTGGGGCAGCCGCTGCTCCCACAGGTCCGCCTCGTTGATGAAGTCGTAGACGTCCTTGGCGGCCCCGTCGACGGTGACGGAGTCCTCGAAGGAGAAGGTGAGCGCGTCCTCGGCGTGGGCGCGTTCGACGTTGGTCCGCAGGGCGGCGAGCTCCGAGCGCGAGTTGCGGTCGACGGCCTCGTCGATCCACTTCAGGTGCTCGGGGTCGTCGTCCACGGCCCGGTAGTCGTGCAGGAGCCGGATGCGCGACTCGGTCGGCGAGACCGGTTCGATGATCCAGGCACCGCCCATGGCCGCGACCGGCGGGGTGGACACCTCCTGCCGGAAGTCGATCCGCAGGCTCTCCGGGTCCAGGGTGCGGCGCGAGGTCCAGTTCTTGGCCTCGCCGTTGGCGGTCGCCCAGATCTGGATGCGCTCCTTCCCGGCCTCGAGTTCCACGTGCTCGACGTGGATGGTCGGCGGGAAGATCCGCGGCCAGTTCTCCACGTCGGCGATCAGCCGGTACACCGTCGCGGCCGGTGCGGCCGCGGTGATCTCGTGCTCGACCTCACGGATGGTCATGGTCAGTCCTCCTCGGGATGGTCAGAAGTTGCCCAGGCCGCCGCAGACGTTGAGCGCCTGCGCGGTGATGGAGGCCGCCGTGTCGGAGGCCAGGTAGCCGACGAGGCCGGCCACCTCCTCGGGCGTGGAGTACCGGCCGAGCGGGATCTTGGCCTGGAACCTCTCGAGGATGGCCGCCTCGTCCGTGTCGTAGGCGGCGGCGTAGCCCTGCCGGACCCGCTGGGCCATGGGCGTCTCCACGTAGCCGGGGCAGACCGCGTTGACGGTGATCCCGGTGGGCGCCAGTTCGTTGCCGAGCGCCTTGGTGAAGCCGACGACGCCGTGCTTGGAGGCGGAGTAGGGGGCGCCGAGCACGACGCCCTGCTTGCCGGCCGTGGAGGCGATGTTGATGATCCGGCCGCGGTCCTTGTGCCGCATGCCGCCGGTGTTGAGGACCTCGCGGGTCACCCGGAAGACGCTGTTGAGGTTGGTCTCGATGACGTCCGCCCACAGCTCGTCGGCTATGTCGGCGGTGACGCCGCCGCCGCTGCGGCCGGCGTTGTTGACCAGTACGTCGATGGTTCCGTAGGCGTCGACCGCGGCCCCCACGAAGTCCCGGACGCCGTCGGCCGAGCGGACGTCGACGCTCTGGCCGCCGACGTCCAGGCCCTCGCCCTGGAGCTCCTTCACCGTCGCGGCGACGTTGTCGGCGTCACGGGCGCCGATGAACACCTGGTGGCCCTGGTGTGCGAGGAGCCGGGCGGCGGCGAGGCCGATTCCGCTGGTGGCTCCGGTGACGAGGGCGACCCGCTTCTCCTGGTCTGGCATTGTCTGTCGTCTCCAGTGGTCCGATGTGGCTCGGTGGTTGATGCGGTGTGTACGACCGCCGCGCGCGCCGCCGCCCCCTCGGGAGGAGGAGGGGGCGGCGGCGGGTTCGTGGATGCCGGATGATGGCCGCGCGGCCCGGCGGGTCCCGTGTCAGGCGGCGACGGCGAGACGGGAGTTGACGGTCTCGATCAGCGTGCGCGGGGTGTGCAGGATGCTGAGCACGTCCTCGTCGAGCGAGATGCCGTACTCGCGCTCTATTCGGCTACCGGTCTCCAGCAGGGCGAGCGACTCGTAGTTCAGCGACTCGAAGTCGGTGTCGAGGATGTCCCCGTCGAGGTTGACGGACTCGTCGGCACCGGCCGCCTCGACCAGGATGCGGCGGAGGTCGTCGAGGGTGAATTCCTGGTCAGCCATAGCGTTTCCTTTCGGTTCAGCGGAGTCGGTCCGCGGCGCGGACGACCAGTGCGGAGTTGAAGCCCCGGTGGCCGCGGGCCAGCACCAGCGCGGTGCGCACCTCGGTGGTGCGCGGCTGGCCGACGACGAGGTCGAGGCCGTACTCCCGGTCCGGCTCCGTGTTCGTCGTGGGCGGGATCAGACCTTCCTCCATCGCGAGGAGGGCGGTCGCGAGGTCGAGCGCGCCGGCGCCGGAGTACAGGGCTCCGGTCATCGTCTTGGGCACGGTGACCGGGACCCGGCCGGTGCCGAAGACCTCGTTCAGCGCCTCGGCCTCGGTCCGGTCCAGCTCGGGGACGGCCGCGCCGTCGGCGAAGACGACGTCCACGTCCGCGGCGTCGGCTCCGGCGTCGGCGAGGGCGAGTTCGATCGCCTTGCGCAGGGCGGGAGGACGCCCGCTGCCCGGTCTGGGGTCGAACGTGGCGCCGTAGCCGGCGATCTCCCCGTAGGCCTTGGCCCCGCGGGCACGGGCGGCGTCCGCCTGCTCCAGGATGAGCAGGGCGCCGCCCTCGCCCGGTACGTGGCCCGCGGCCCGTCGGTCGAAGGGCAGGTACGCGGTCTCCGGGTCCTCTCCGGTGCTCAGCCGGCCGCTGGTCAGCTGGGCCACCCATCCCCAGGGGCACAGGGAGGCGTCCACGGCGCCGGAGACGACCAGCGGCGTCCCCTTGCGGACCTGGCGGCGTGCCTGGGCGACGCAGTCCAGACCGCCCGCCTGGTCGCTGACGACGACGCCGCTGGGGCCCTTCATGCCGTGGCGGATGGAGATCTGGCCGCTGTTGACCGCGTAGAACCAGGCGAAGGACTGGTAGGCGCTGACGTACTCGCTGCCCTGCCCCCACAGTCGTTCCAGCTCTCGCTGGCCGAACTCGAACCCGCCCGACGCGCTGGAGGTGACGACGCCCATGTCGAACGCGGGCCGTTCCTCGGGACGTACTCCGGCGTCCTGGAGGGCCCAGTCGGCGGCGACGAGTGCCAGCCGGGTCATGCGGTCGGTCTGCGGCATCAGGCGGTTCGGCAGGTGGTCCTCGGCGGTGAAGCCGTGGATCTCGCCGGCCAGCCTGCTCGGGTACTGGGCGGGATCGAAGCGGGACAGCCGCCCGATGCCACTCTTGCCGACCCGGGCCGCGGACCAGTACTCCTCGGTGCCGAGCCCGTTGGGCGCGACGACGCCGAGTCCGGTCACCACTACGGAGGCACTCATGCGGCGGTCCTTTCCGGCCGGGCCAGCACCATCGCGCTCTGGAAGCCTCCGAAGCCGCTGCCCACGGTCAGCACGGCGTCCGTCGTGTGCTCCCGGGCGGTGACCGGCACATAGTCGAGATCGCATTCGGGATCGGGTTCGTGCAGGTTGGCCGTGGGAGGCACGACGTTGTGGGTCATGGCGAGGGTCGACGCGGCGATCTCGATGGCGCCGATGGCACCGAGGGAGTGGCCGACCATGGATTTGATGGAGCTGACCGGAGTGGCGTAGGCGTGCTCGCCCAGGCTCTTCTTGAACGCGGCGGTCTCGTGCCGGTCGTTCTGCTTGGTGCCCGAGCCGTGCGCGTTGACGTAGTCGATCTGCTCCGGGTTCATCCGCGCCTCGTCCAGCGCGACCCGGATCGCCTCGGCCATCTCCGCGCCGTCGGGGCGCAGTCCCGTCATGTGGTACGCGTTGCTGCGCGTCGCGTATCCGGCGATCTCCGCGTAGACACGGGCGCCCCGGCGGCGGGCACTGTCCAGTTCCTCCAGGACGAAGAAGGCCGAGCCCTCGCCGAGGACGAACCCGTTGCGGGTGCTGTCGAAGGGACGCGAGGCCCGCTCCGGCTCGTCGTGCCGGGGCGTGGTCGCCCTGATCGCGTCGAAGCAGGCCATCGTGATCGGCGAGATCGGTGCGTCGGTGGCGCCCGCGATCATGGTGTCGACGGAGCCTTCGCGGATCAGCTCGATGGCGTAGCCGATGGCGTCGATGCCCGAGGTGCAGCCGGTGGACACCACGGCGTTGGCGCCTTCGGCGCCCACGGCCCAGGCCACTTCGGCGGCGAAGGAGCTGGGCACCAGGTAGTTGTACAGATGCGGGACCGCATAGGTGTGGTCGACCAGGTTCAGCCGGCCGCCGTCGCTGACGACCCGGTACTCCTCGTCGAGGCCCATCGTCGCGCCGACCGCCGTCCCGACGGTGACGCCGGTGCGGTGCGGAGGACTGCCGGCCAGGTCGAGGCCGCTGTCGGCGAGGGCGCCGCGGGCGGCGACCACCGCGAACTGGCCCGCCCGGTCCATCCGTCGGATCTCCTGCGGGCTGAGCCCGTGGGCCTCCGCGTCGAAGTCGATCTCGGCCGCCACCCGGGAGCGGAACGGCGACGGATCGAAGAACGTGATGCCACGGGTCGCGGTGCGGCCCTCGCTGAGCAGGGACCAGAACGCGTCGGTGCCCACGCCACCGGGGGCCAGCACCTCCAGGCCCGTGATGACTACGCGCCGGCCGCTCACGCCTTCGCCTCCCAGTCGTAGAAACGGGTCGCCATGGCGTCGGCCGGCGAGCGCCAGGTCGCGGGGTCGTACGCCTCGATGAACGGCTTCAGGTCTTCGCTGATCCGGACGAACCGCAGGTCGGTCTTGGCCTGCTCGATCTGCTCCGAACCGTTCTCACCGTCGAAGTCCTGCAAGTGGAAGTAGAGTCCGCGGTAGTGGAAGAGCTGACGCCGGCGCGTTCCCATCCGATGCGGCATTTCGGTGGCGTCGAACTCCTGGAAGATATCGGCCACTTGCCCGCTGGACGCAAGGTCCATCCTGGCCACGATCAGGTTGCTGTGCATGCGATTCTTCTCCAAGTTGTCCAGTCGTTGGTGCGGAGCCGACGGCGCCGGAAAAACTCACGGTCTCCGGAGGAGGGAATTCAAAGCCGGGCGACAGGAACGCCGGGCCGGAACCGGACCGAGCCGGAAGGAAAGAGCGGGCGCCTGAGCGGAATTCAGCTCGGGATGCAGCTCGTGGTGCAGCGACAAAGCGCCGGACTCTGACATCAATGTTCTTCGCGTTCGGGCCCGATATCAAGGGCGATCGATGCAAATGCGCGTCCGGTTCCACAGGCGAATCACCGCCGCACTACAGAGAAGCGTGCACCGGTGCGCCGGGGCCGGTCACTGCGGAGGGTTGCCGTGCTTGCGCGAGGGCAGGTCGGCGTGCTTGGCCCGCAGCATGTCGAGGGAGCGGATCAGCACCGAGCGGGTCTCCCTCGGGTCGATCACGTCGTCGATCAGTCCGCGTTCGGCCGCGTAGTACGGGTGCATCAGCTCGTCCTTGTACTCCGCCATGCGCCGCTCACGGACCGCGTCGGGGTCCTCGGCGGCGTTGATCTCCCGGCGGAAGACGACGTTGGCGGCGCCCTCGGCCCCCATCACTGCGATCTCGTTGGTCGGCCAGGCCAGGGCCAGGTCGGCGCCGATGGAACGGGAGTCCATCACGATGTAGGCACCGCCGTACGCCTTGCGCAGCACCAGCGAGATCCGTGGCACGGTGGCGTTGCAGTACGCGTACAGCAGCTTGGCGCCGCGCCGGATGATGCCGTTGTGCTCCTGGTCCACCCCGGGCAGGAATCCCGGCACGTCGACCAGGGTGACCAGGGGAATGTTGAACGCGTCGCAGAACTGGACGAAGCGGGCGCCCTTCTCGGAGGCGTCGATGTCCAGCACTCCGGCCATCGCGGCGGGCTGGTTGGCGACGACGCCCACGACATGGCCGTCGAGCCGGGTCAGCGCGCAGACGATGTTCGCGGCCCACAGCGGATGCACCTCGAAGTACTCGCCGTCGTCGACGACCTCCTCGATCACCTTGCGGATGTCGTACGCCTGTCCGGCGCCGGCCGGGACCAGGTCGAGCAGCGCGTCGTTGAGCCGGTCGGCCGGGTCGCCGGAACGCTCGACGGGCGACAGTTCCCGGTTGTTGGCGGGCAGCAGCGAGAGCAGGTAGCGGACGTCCTCGATGCACTCGGCCTCGTCGTCGTAGGCGAAGTGGGAGACGCCGGAGGTCGCGGCGTGGACGTCGGCGCCGCCCAGTCCGTTCTGGGTGATCTCCTCGCCGGTGACCGTCTTGACGACGTCCGGGCCGGTGATGAACATCTGGCTGGTGTCCCGGACCATGAAGACGAAGTCGGTCAGCGCGGGCGAGTAGGCGGCGCCGCCCGCGCACGGGCCGAGCATCACGGAGATCTGCGGGATGACACCGGAGGAGCGGGTGTTGCGCTGGAAGATGCCGCCGTAGCCGGCGAGCGCGGTGACGCCCTCCTGGATACGGGCGCCGGCCCCGTCGTTGAGCGAGACCAGCGGTGCGCCCGCCGCCTCGGCCAGGTCCATGATCTTGTGGATCTTCTGGGCGTGTGCCTCGCCGAGCGCGCCGCCGAAGATCCGGAAGTCGTGCGCGTAGACGAAGACGGTGCGGCCGTGCACGGTACCCCAGCCGGTCACCACGCCGTCGCTGTACGGCTTGCGGTCCTCCAGGCCGAACCCGGTGGCCCGGTGCCGGCGCAGGCTCTCCACCTCGTTGAACGATCCTTTGTCCAGGAGGAGGGTGATGCGCTCCTGGGCGGTCAGCTTGCCCTTGGCGTGCTGGCGTTCGGTGGCCGCCGGGTCGGGGCCGAGCCGCGCCGTCTCCTTGATCTCGGTCAGCTCGTCGATCCGGGACTGGATCGACTCGTGCGGTGTGGCCATGGTGTTCCCCACCTTCCCTGGGTCGTCGGGTGACGGCGATCAGCGGTCGGATCCGGGCCGGTACAGCCGGATGAAGTCCGCGACGCCGGTGGTGACCAGCGCCTCCGTCTCGAAGTCCGCGAGCGGAAGGGCGCCGTGGAAGGAGCGCTGGACGACGCCGCCCGCGACCAGCTGGATGAAGCGTTCGGCGGCGTGCTCGGCGTCGGCGAAGGCGAGCAGTCCCTGGTCGGCGACGCGCTGGAGGCGCCGGGCCAGTTCCCGGTTGGCCTGCCGGGGGCCGGCGGTCTGCCACATCTCCAGGACGCCGGCCGGCCGTGTGGTGATCTCGGCACCGAGGTGGCGGACGATGGCGAAGTGCTCCGGGAAGGCGGACAGCGGCGTCAGCCAGGCGCGGCCCAGGGCCGCCAGGTCCCGCTCAAGGTCGGTGATCTCGGCGAGGTGGTCCTCCGCGATGACCGTCAGCGCGGCGGAGACCGCGGCGGCGCCCTCCAGGAGGACGGAGAGCAGCAGTTGCTCCTTGTCCCGGAAGTAGTGGACGACCGTGGCCTCCTCGAGGCCGCTCTGTTCGGCGACGTCCTTGACGCCGGTGTGCGTCCAGCCCTCTCGCGCGAAGACGGCACGGGCCGCCCGCACGATCACCTGGCGCTGCTCCGCCGGTCCGGCCTGGACGCGCGCCATGGTTGCCTGCTGCGTGGTCATGGGTGTTCCTCCCGTTGATGTGTGGTTTCCGTGCTGACCGCCGGGGCGGGAGCGGGCGTTCGGCCGCGCTCAGCCCGCCCGGTCGGCCTGTCCCTCAAGGGCCGCGCCGGTGGCCGCGACGCCCGTCCCGCCGGGTACGCGGTGCCGGCCGCGCAGGTGGACGAGGAGCACCGCGACGGCCGCCAGGACCGAAGCCGTGCCGCCCACGAGGAGGCCGGAGCGCGCCCCGAGACTCTCGCTGAGGACTCCGACCAGAAGTGCGCCGAGTGGCGTGGTGCCCTGGAAGACCAGGGTGTAGAGGGCCATGACCCGGCCCCGGTAGGCGGGGTCGGTGCCCAGTTGGATGCGGTGGTTCGCGGCTTGCGCGAAGTAGATCGAGCCGAAGCCGGTCCCCAGCAGCAGTACGGCCGCCAGGGCGTAGGTCGGCGCGAGTCCGGCCAGTGTCTCCAGGGTGCCGAACCCGATGGCCGCTCCGATCACCAGGCCGAGCCGGGGCCGGCCGCGGCGCAGTGTGGTGGTGAACGCCGCGAGCAGGGATCCCGCGGCGAAGGCGGTGGTGAGCAGTCCGAACGCGGCGGCGTCCGTGTGGAAGACCGTCTTGGCCAGCAGCGGCAGGGTCAGCTGGAAGTTGAAGCCGAGCATGCCGACCGCGGCGACCAGGGCCATCGGCAGCAGCAGGTCGCGGCGCGCCATCATGTGCCGTACGCCGTCCAGGACGGCGGCGCGTGCGGGGCGCCGCTCCGGGCGGTGCAGCTCGTCGGGGCGCATCAGCCGCAGGGCGACGATGGTCGCCCCGTAGCTCACCGCGTTGAGGAGCATCACGGTCGCGGTGCCGAACCAGCTGATCATCAGCCCGGCCAGCGCCGGGCCCACCACCCGGGCGCAGTTGAAGTACGCGGCGCTGAGGGCCGACGCGTTGGGCAGCAGGTCGGCACCGACGAGTTCGCTGACGAAGGACATCCGGGTGGGCGTCTCCACCGCGTTGACGGTGCCGAGCCCGAGAGCGAAGAGGTAGACGTGCCACAGCCGGGCCTCGCCGGTCAGGACGAGCAGGCCGAGGAGCAGCGCCAGGACGGCTGAGGCGAGGTTCGCCGCCACCAGCAGCCGGCGTTTGTCGTACCGGTCGGCGAGGCCGCCCGCGTACAGGGTGAGCAACAGCAGGGGCGCGAACTGGAGGGCCGTCACCATGCCCAGGGCGGTACCCGAGTCACCGGTGAGGGAGAGGACGAGCCAGTCCTGGGCGACGACCATCATCCAGGTGCCGGCGACGGAGACGAGCTGTCCCGCCGCGAACAGCCGGAAATTGCGAATGGTCAGGGACTGGAACGCACCGGCGAGGAGGGAAGACATCTCGTCCTTCGGTTGGCGCACTGCGGGGGACTCTGCCGTAAAGCTTCTTCGGTCCGGCCCGGACCGGTCAATGCGTTTCATGTCAGATTGCGGTCAATCCAGGTGACGGTTATGTCATTTCATCCGAGCGGGCCACACCCGTGCAGCTCGACCCACGTCAACGTCAGAGATTGCGCAGGAAATTTTGAAATCTCTCGAATCCCGTAACGAGTTGTATAGAAAGCTCGCTCGACGCTTGTCCGCCCGCATTTCCCCGAATAGCGTTGCCGCGCCATTACCGGAAAATCAGGGGGAGTCACAGTGATCGAGGAGACCATCCGCAGAAACATGGGGACGGCGACGTGCGTCGGCGCCGGCTGCGTCCGGGGCGAGGCCGCCGGACGTCCCCGGCGGCCGGCCGTCGCCGGTTCCCGGTTGTGCCCGCCCTGCCACCGGCACCTGCTGCTGGAGCTGATGCGGCTGCCGGGCCTGTACGAGGAGTGCGGACTGCGGCTGGGAGGAGAGAGCGGCCCGTGCCGGGAGAAGACCTCCGGGGGGCCACTGCCGGGGATGCCCTTCAACTCCCGTGCGGCCGACGCGCGCACCTCGATCCTGGGAGTGCTCGCCTCCTGGGCCTCCATGGTGGTGGAAGAACGCGGCCTGGCCGGTCCGCGGCGGTCCGTCGCCCCCTTGGCCCAGTTCCTGGCCCGGCACGGCGACTGGCTCGCGGCGCACAGCGCGGCTGGGGAGGTGTCCGGCGAGGTTGCGCGGCTGGTGCGCAAGGCGCGCGGTGTGATCGATCCCGTGCCGAGCCGTCACGTCGTCATCGGGGGCTGCGTGGAGCCGGGGTGTCCGGGCGCGCTCACCGCGGTCGTACGGCCGCGGCGGCCGCAGGTGCCCGCCGAGATCACGTGCGACGCGGATGACTCCCACTCCTGGTTCGGGCACGAGTGGCTGCAGTTGAGCCGCCGCGTCGGCGCCGCGAGATCGTTGTCGGCAGGGTCGTCGGCGACGGGTTCGTCGTCGGCGGGTTCGTTGTCGGCGGCGTCGCCCGGTGCGGGCTCGGCTGAGCAGGACCGCGCGACCGGGGCAGAGACACCGCAGCCCGGTCCGGCGGATGCCGGGCAGGAGGTGCGCTGGGTGACCGCGGCGGACATCGCCAGTCTCTGGGGAATTCCGGTGGGCAGTGTCTACCGGCACGCGAGCACACGGAAGTGGCGCCGCCGTAACCGCTCTGGCCGGACCTTCTACCACGGGGTCGACGTGTACGAGACGCTCGACCGCGTGGTGACGGCGGCGAACGCCCGCTGAACGTCCCCGGGCATCTGCTTCACGAAAGAGGGGCGCGGCGGGGGGCGGGGGGGGGGGCCGCGGGCCCCCCGGCCGTGGGGGGGGGGGGGGTGGGTGGTGGGTGAGGTGT
>NZ_JBHYOB010000033.1:0-35832 GCF_042744565.1 Streptomyces sp. NPDC058812 | reverse complement strand
GCGGTGGTGGAACCAGTCGGGGTGTTTGTGGACCCAGGGGTGGTCGGGGGAGCACTGGAGGGCGAAGTCGAGGGCGATTTCCAGGTCCAGGCGGGCGGCCTCGGCGACGAAGTGGTCGAAGTCGTCGATCGTGCCCAGCTGGGGGTGGATGGTGTCGTGGCCGCCTTCGGGGGAGCCGATGGCCCAGGGGACGCCGACGTCGTCGGGGGTGGCGGAGAGGGTGTTGTTGCGGCCTTTGCGGTGGGTGGTGCCGATGGGGTGGACGGGTGGGAGGTAGACGACGTCGAAGCCCATCGCGGCGATGGCGGGCAGCCGGCGGGCGGCGGTGCGGAAGGTGCCGTGGGGCTGCTCGGGGGTGCCTTCGGAGCGGGGGAAGAACTCGTACCAGGCGCCGTACAGGGCGCGTTCGCGCTCGACGAGCAGGGGCAGCGGGTCGGAGGTGGTGACCAGCTCCCGCAGCGGATGCCGGGCCAGTACCGCGTCCACCTCCGGCGTCAACGCCGCCGCCAACCGCGACGCGGCCGCCCGGGTCTCGTCCCGCAGCGCGTCCACGGCGGCGAGCAGCACCCGTCGGTCCTCGCTCCGGGGCACGTCCGCGGCGGCGCGCTCGTACAGCCGGGCGCCCTCCTCCAGGACCAGGTCGGTGTCCATCCCCGCCGGAATCTTGATCCGCGCGTGGTGCCGCCACGTGGTCACCGGATCGCCCCACGCCTCCACGGTGTACGACCAGAGTCCCGGCTCACCGGCGGTGACGGTGGCCCCCCAGCGGTCGGTGCCCGGGGCCAGCTCCCGCATCGGCGTCCACGGACCAGGCCGGCCCCGTGGATCTCTGAGGACGACGTCGGCGGCGACCGCGTCGTGCCCCTCGCGGAACACGGTGGCCGATATCTCGAAGGACTCGCCGGTGACGGCCTTGGCTGGCCTGCGCCCCTGCCGGACCATCGGGCGGACGTCCAGGACGGGGATGCGTCCGACGACGGTGGTGCCGTCCGCGGGGGGTGCCTCGGGTGGCGCCTCCGAAGGCGCCGCGGGGGGTGCTGGCGAGTGGTGCGTGGCGGGCATGACCGCTCCTGTCCGCGTCAACGAGGGTGGGCGGATGACTCTGGGGAGGTGGGTCCTGCGGCGGTGCGTGTGGGGTGTACCGCAGGAGCCTTCCCACACTCTTCGGGTGGGCAATCCGGCACTTTGTTACTTACTCATGCGTATGTCGACACTCGCGACGACCTGACCGGACACCTTCCCCGCCGGGAGATCGACACGCCGGTGGTTATTAGCCCGTCCGGCGATCGAGGAGGACGCCGTTCAGGCCGAATCGGAGGTCTGAGGGCGAAGGCCCCAGCAAGGGACACATCACGCCGGTAACGTCGTCGGGGTGAAGGCGATTCGTCGACTGACCGTCCGTCCCGTTCTCCCCGACCCCCTCCGGCCGCTCAGCGATCTGGCCCGGAATCTGCGCTGGTCCTGGCATCCGGAGACCCGCGACCTCTTCCAGTCCGTCGACCCCGGGTGCTGGGCCGCCTCCGGCCGCGACCCGGTGCGGCTGCTCGGCACCGTCCCGCCCGCGCGCCTCGCGGAGCTGGCTCAGGACCGGCGCTTCCTGCGCCGGCTGACCGCGGTGGCCGACGACCTCGACCACTACATGACCGGCGACCGCTGGTACCAGGCCCAGTCCGGCCGACTCCCCGCCGCCGTCGCCTACTTCTCGCCCGAGTTCGGCATCACCGCCGCCCTGCCCCAGTACTCCGGCGGCCTCGGCATCCTGGCCGGCGACCACCTGAAGGCGGCCAGCGACCTGGGCGTGCCGCTCGTCGGCGTCGGCCTGCTCTACCGCCACGGCTACTTCCGGCAGTCCCTCTCCCGGGACGGCTGGCAGCAGGAGCACTACCCCGTCCTCGACCCCCACGAGTTGCCCCTCGCCCTCCTCAAGGAGACCGACGGCACGCCCGCCCACGTCGCCCTGGCCCTGCCCGGCGGCCGGGAGCTGCGCGCCCGTATCTGGCTGGCCCAGGTCGGCCGGGTGCCGCTGCTGCTGCTCGACTCGGACGTCGAGGAGAACGACCTCGGCGAACGCGGCGTCACCGACCGGCTCTACGGCGGCGGCAGCGAACACCGGCTCCTCCAGGAGATGCTGCTGGGCATAGGAGGTGTCCGGGCGGTACGGACGTACTGCCGGCTCACCGGCCACGCCGCGCCGGAGGTGTTCCACACCAACGAGGGCCACGCGGGCTTCCTCGGCCTGGAGCGCATCTCCGAACTCTGCGAGAAGGGGCTGGAGTTCGGCTCCGCACTGGAGGCGGTCCGGGCCGGCACCGTCTTCACCACCCACACCCCCGTCCCGGCCGGCATCGACCGCTTCGACCGCGAACTGGTCGCCCGCCACTTCGGCCCGGACTCCGAACTGCCGCGCATCGACGTCGAGCGCGTCCTGCGGCTCGGCATGGAGACCTATCCCGGCGGCGAGCCCAACCTCTTCAACATGGCCGTGATGGGCCTGCGCCTGGCCCAGCGCGCCAACGGCGTCTCCCTGCTGCACGGCGGGGTCAGCCGGGGGATGTTCTCCGGACTCTGGCCCGGCTTCGACGCCGACGAGGTACCGATCACCTCCGTCACCAACGGCGTGCACGCGCCGACCTGGGTCGCTCCGGAGGTCTTCCGGCTCGGTGCCCGGCAGATCGGCGTCCAGCGGGCCGAGGACGCGCTGACCGTCGGCGGCTCGGATCGCTGGGACTCGGTCGCCGACATCGCCGACCAGGACATCTGGGAGCTGCGCCGCACTCTGCGCGAGCAGCTCGTCGAGGAGGTGCGGGAGCGGCTGCGCGCCTCCTGGCGGCAGCGCGGCGCCGGCACCGCCGAACTGGGCTGGATCGACGACGTCCTCGACCCGGACGTGCTCACCATCGGGTTCGCGCGGCGCGTCCCGTCGTACAAGCGGCTGACGCTGATGCTGCGCGACCGCGACCGCCTGATGGACCTCCTGCTGCACTCCGAGCGGCCGATCCAGATCGTCGTCGCGGGCAAGGCGCACCCGGCGGACGACGGCGGCAAGCGGCTGGTGCAGGAGCTGGTGCGGTTCGCGGACGACCCGCGGGTGCGGCACCGGATCGTGTTCCTGCCGGACTACGGCATGGCGATGGCGCAGAAGCTCTACCCGGGCTGCGACATCTGGCTGAACAACCCCCTCCGCCCCCTGGAGGCGTGCGGCACGTCCGGCATGAAGGCGGCGCTCAACGGCTGCCTCAACCTGTCGGTGCTGGACGGCTGGTGGGACGAGTGGTACCAGCCCGACTTCGGCTGGGCGATCCCCACCGCCGACGGCGCGGGCACCGACCCGGACCGGCGCGACGCCATAGAGGCCGCCGCCCTCTACGACCTGCTGGAGCAGCGGATCACCCCCCGCTTCTACGAACGCGGCGCGAGCGGGCTGCCCGACCGGTGGATCGAGATGGTCCGCAAGACCCTGAGCCTGCTCGGGCCCAAGGTGCTGGCCGGCCGCATGGTCCGCGAGTACGTCGAGCGGCTCTACGCCCCCGCGGCCGAGGCGCACCGCGCGATGGACCCGGACTCCGCCCGCGCGCTGGCCGAGTGGAAGGCCCGGGTGCGGGCGGCCTGGCCCGGGGTGAGCGTCGACCACGTGGAGACGTCCGCCGCGAGCGCCACGGCGGAGCTGGGCTCGACGCTCGGGCTGCGGGTCCGGGTCAACCTCGGCGACCTCGCGCCGGACGACGTCGAGGTGCAGGCGGTCTCCGGCCGGGTGGACTCCGAGGACCGGATCACCGACGCGGCGACCGTGCCGCTGAAACCGGTGGGCGGCCCCGACCTGGAGGGCCGCTGGGCGTACGAGGGCCCGCTCGCCCTGGACCGCACCGGGCCCTTCGGCTACACGGTCCGCGTCCTGCCCGCGCACCGGCTGCTGGCGTCCGGCGCGGAGCCGGGGCTGGTCGCGGTGCCGTCGGACGAGCTGGCGGAGGCGGCGGGGCTGCTGATGAGGTGAGACCGGCCGGAAGATGACGTGGGGCCGGCCGGGAAGCGCGGGTCAGTCCTCCTCGTCGCCGCCGCTCAGCCGCCGCAGGACGGTGCCGCAGCGGCGGGCGTAGGCGTGCTGGAAGGCGCGGGCGGCCGGTCCGCCGGCCCTGGCGTACCACTTGGCGGGGCGGCTGAAGGCGGTCACGGTCAGCCAGACCGTGCCGTCGCCCGTCCGGTCCACCACGAAGGCCTCCTCGCCGGACTCGGGGTGGCCGGGCAGGGTGCCGTAGGCCCAGCCGGCCCGGCGGGGCTCGTCCAGGGTCCAGACCACCCGGCAGGGCGCCTTGATCATCCCGGCGAGGGTGACGGTGACGTCGACGCCGGGTGCGGCACGCTCCGCGCTCGCGTCGATGCCGACGCCCATCTCCCGGTGCATCTCCCAGGTGAGCACGGCCTCGACCGCGCGCTGGAACACCGGTTCGCCCTCCCCGAGGCGCGTGCGTACGTGCATGGGGCGGAAGCCGGGCGGGCAGTGGCCCTGTTCGCGGGTGGCGCCGACGTCGTCGTACGTGAAGGACATGGGCACCAAGAGTAGGCCGACACCCTGGAGTCCGCGTTCCGGGTGTCGGCGGCAGGCCATGGGGAGGGCGCCGCCCCGGGGATTCGAACCACCGGGACGGCGCCCTGACCGTGGAGCCCCGCGCGGGGCCTTACGGGAAGGTGAGCTTGAAGGAGTTGATGTACCCGGTGTCCCGGGACGCCACGTCCTGGACGCGCAGCTTCCAGGTGCCGTTGGCGGTCTCCGAGGAGGCGTTCACCGTGTACGTCTGGTTCACGTCGTTCGCCGAGTCGGAGGAACTGGAGTTCTTCAGGCGGTACGCGGTCCCGTCCGGGGCCAGCAGGTCGACCACCAGGTCACCGCGCCAGGTGTGCCTGATGTCCACCGCGGCCTGGAGGTTGGCGGGCGCGTTGCCGGTCCGGCCGGTCACGGTGACCGACGAGGTGACCGCCGCTCCGTTGTCCGGGATCGCCACGTCGGCGGTGTTCTCGAACGACGTGCCACCGCCCCCGCCGCCGCCCGGCCGGGCGCCGACGTTGATGCCCGCCCACGCGTCCTGCACCGCCTTGTACTCGGTGCTGGTGGTGCCGTACAGCTCACCGGTCGCCGCGAGGGTGCCGGTGCGCGCCGCCGCGTAGTTGGTGGTCGACGTGAACTTCGTGGTCAGCGCCCGGAACCAGATCTTCGCCGCCTTCTCGCGGCCGATGCCGGTGACCGGGAGGCCGTCCGAGGTGGGCGAGTCGTAGGTGACACCGTTGATGGTCTTGGTGCCGCTGCCCTCGCTCAGCAGGTAGAAGAAGTGGTTGGCCGGGCCGGACGAGTAGTGGACGTCGACGTTGCCGATCCCCGAGTACCAGTAGTCCTTGGACGCGCCGTCCTTGCTGGGCTTGTCCATGTAGCGCAGCGGGGTGCCGTCGCCGTTGATGTCGATCTCCTCGCCGATGAGGTAGTCACCGACGTCGGAGGAGTTGTTGGCGTGGAACTCGACGGCCGCGCCGAAGATGTCGGAGGTGGCCTCGTTCAGCCCGCCGGACTCGCCGCTGTAGATGAGCCCCGCGGTGTTGGAGGTGAGGCCGTGCGTCATCTCGTGCGCGGCCACGTCGACGGACGTCAGCGGGTTGGCGTTGCCGGAGCCGTCGCCGTACGTCATGCAGAAGCAGCCGTCCGACCAGAAGGCGTTGACGTAGTTGTTGCCGTAGTGGACCCGGGAGTAGGCGCCCACACCGTCGCCGCGGATGCCGGAGCGGCCCTGGACGTTCTTGTAGTAGTCCCAGGTCAGCGCGGCCCCGTAGTGGGCGTCGGCGGCGGCGGTCTCGGCGTTGGACGGACTGCCGTTGCCCCACACGTCGTCGGGGCCGGTAAAGAGCGTGCCGGTGCCGGAGGTGCCCCGGTTGAGGTTGTACGTCTTGTGATTGCCGCGCGTGGTGTCGGTCAGCGTGTACGACGACCCGGACTGCGCGGTGCCCAGCGTCACCGTGCCGCTGTACATGGTGTTGCCGGTGCCGTTGTGGATCGCCTGGTACTCGTACAGCTTGGCGCCGGTGGCGGCGTCGGTGACCACGTGCAGCTCGTTCGGGGTGCCGTCCTCCTGGAGGCCGCCCACGACCGTCTCGTACGCCAGGACCGGGGTGCCGTTCGCCGCCCAGATCACCTTGCGCGGGGCGCGGTCGGCCTCGGCCTGCTCGGCGCCGGCGGCCTTCGCGGCGGACACGGCCTGCCGCTCGGCCTTGCCGGCGGATATCTTCGGCGTCACGGTGGCCGGCTTGATCGCCTTCGGCGTGGCCTTCACGACCCGCTCGGTCTTGCCGGCGTCGGTGGTGACCACCAGGTCGCCGCCGAGGACGGGCAGTCCGTCGTAGGTGCGCTCGTAGCGCGTGTGCTCGGTGCCGTCGCGGTCCTTGACCACGTCGCGGACGACCAGCTTCTCCTTGGCGCCCAGGCCGAGTTGGTCGGCCGTGCGCGCCTTGGCTGCGTCGGCGTCACGGATCAGTTCGGCGCGCTGGGCCGGAGTGAGCTTGACGGACTCGGCGCCCGGAACGGGGGCCTGCCGGGGCGCCGCGGTGGCGGCGCCGGACTGGACCGCCGTGGCGATCAGCGCGGCGACACCGGCCAGGGCGACGGCGGCGGCGCGGCGGTGGGTGGTGCGGGACGCGGTGTGGGAGGTGCGTCTGTGGGGAGTGCTGCTCAACACTGACTCCTTCTGCGTGGCCGCGGGTCGCGCGGCCAGGGGAGACCGGCCGGCGGGTGAGCCGGCCGGGCGGTACTGGTTCGGTACGCAGAAACCACGTGCTAGGAGCTGACCGCCGCGCAGCGCTGGTGGGGAAGCTGTGGGGGCGCTGTGGAGCGGCCGTGGGAAGAGTGGCAGGAGAACGCGCCTCCTGTCAGGAGCGCGTCAGGAAGTTGGCCGGAAATGGTTCGTTGTCCGGGCGTTCATGTTCGATATACGGAAGGGATGCTTCGGGGTGGTACTGACTGCCCGCTCAGTCAGTAGCCGGTCCGGGTGACGGCTCGGGCGACGGCTCCCCGTGCCAGGACCCCCACAGCGCCGCGTAGGCCCCACCGGCCGCCACCAGCTCGTCGTGCGGGCCGAGTTCGGTCAGCCGGCCGTCCTCCATCACGGCCACCCGGTCGGCGTCGTGCGCGGTGTGCAGGCGGTGCGCGATGGCGATGACCGTACGGCCCTCCAGTACGGCGGCCAGGGCGCGCTCGGTGTGCCGGGCCGTCGTCGGGTCCAGCAGGGCGGTGGCCTCGTCCAGGATCAGGGTGTGCGGGTCGGCCAGCACCACCCGGGCCAGGGCGAGCTGCTGGGCCTGCGATCCGTCCGCCCGGTGACCGCCCGTGCCCAACTCGGTGTCCAGACCGTCGGGCAGTGCCCGCACCCACTCCTCGGCGCCCACGGCGGCCAGCGCGGACCACAACTCCTCGTCCGCGGCGTCCGGTTCGGCGATGAGGAGATTGTCGCGGACCGTGCCGAGGAAGACGTGGTGCTCCTGGGTGACCAGCACGACCTGGCGGCGCAGCCGCTCCGGCCCGAGGCCGACCACGGGCACCCCGCCCACCGTCACCGAACCCTCGGTCGGCGCGTCGACGCCCGCCAGCAACCGGCTCAGCGTGGTCTTGCCGGCCCCGGACGGCCCGACGACCGCCAGCCGCTCACCCGGCCGCACGGTCAGGTCCACCCCGCGCAGCACCTCGCCGCCCCGGTCGTAGGCGTACCGCGCCCCGGCCACGTCGATACGGTCGTCCGCCGGGACCGGCGAGTCGCCCGCCGTCACCTGCGGAGCGCGCGCCAGCCCCTCCACCCGGGAGAACGAGGCGCCGCCGGCCTGGAGCTGCTCGATCCGCATCAGCACCTCGTCGAGCGGCCCGGCCAGCTGCTGGAGGTACACGGCGCAGGCCACCACCGCCCCGAGGCTCACCGACCCGTGCGCGTGCAGGACACCGCCGAGCAGCAGCACGCCCGCCACGGGGACGACGTACGAGATCTCCACCGCCGGAAAGAACACGCTGCGCAGGTACAGCGTGTGGAACCGGGTGCGCCGTGAGACCTCCAGCGCCTCCCGGTTCGTCGCGACGCGCCGGCCGGTCAGCCGGAACGCCTCGACCGTGCGGGCCCCGGCCACCGTGGCGGCGAGGCTCTCGGCGACGTCCGAGGTGGCCGCGCCCTCGGCGAGGTAACCGGACCGTGCCCGCCGCAGATACCAGCGCAGTGCGAACCAGACCGGCGTCAGCCCGAGCACCCCGACCGCGCCGAGCAGCGGGTCGAGTACGAACACCGCGCCGGTGAGGAACAGCGCCTGCACGGAGTTGATCAGCAGCTCGGGTCCGGCGTCGCGCAGTGTCGTGCCGACCGTGGTCACGTCGGCGGTGCCGCGGGTCGTCAGGTCCCCGGTGCCCGCCCGCTCGACCACGGACGCCGGCAGGGCCAGCGCCCGGTCCACGAAGCGCTCCCGCACCCTTGCGAGCGTCCGTTCCCCGAAACGGTGCCCCACGTAGCGCGCCCAGCGGGCCAGCAGCAGTTGCGCCAGCGAGCACAGCAGGATGGCGAGCGCCATCCGGTCCACGGCGCCGACGCCGCTCCCGGCCCGCACCTCGTCGACGATCCGGCCCAGCAGCCACGGGCCCGCCAGTCCGGCCAGGGCGGCCAGCGCGTTCAGGCCGAGGACCAGGGCGAAGGCCCGTCGGTCGGCGCGGACCAGCTGGGCCACCGACCGCCTCACGTCGGCGCGCTCGGCGACGGGGAGCCGTCCCGGTGTGGTCATCGGACCGGCTCCTCTTCTTCGGCTTCTTCGGCTTCTTCGACGTCCCGTGCGACAAGTGCCCGGTATCCCGGCTCGGCGGCCAGCAGTTCGCGGTGGCCGCCGGTGGCCATGACCTTGCCGTCGACCAGGTAGTGCACGACGTCGGCCCGGTCCAGCACCAGCGGGGAGGTGCCGGCCACCACGGTCGTACGGCCCTTGCGGGCATCCCGCAGCCGGTCCGCCACTGTGGCCTCGGTGTGGGCGTCGAGCGCGGAGGTCGGCTCGACGGCGAGCAGGATCTCGGGATCGGCCAGCAGGGCCCGGGCCAGCCGGATTCGCTGGCGCTGGCCGCCGGAGAGCGTGCGGCCCTGGGCGGCGACGGGGGTGTCCAGGCCGTCGGGGAGGCCCCGGACGATGTCGTCGGCGGCGGCCGCGTGGAGGGCGTTCAGGTGCGCCTGCGAGGGTGCCTCGGCAGGTCGTCGGGCGGCTGCGGGTTCGTTGCGGCTGGTCGCGCCCACGTGGCGGAGCCGCACATCGGCACCGCCCCCTGGGTACGTATCGGCGGCGCCGATCACGTCGCGCAGGGTGCCGGCGAAAAGGTCGGCCTCCGCCTCCGCGACCAGGATGCGGTCCCGCACCTGGGTGAGCGGCACCTCGGCCAGTGGCACCCCGCCCCACGTCGCGTCCGACGGGGCGTACCGGCCGAGGCGGTCGATCACGGCGGCGGCGTCGGCGGGCCGGGACCCGGCCAGCGCGGTCAGCCGGCCCGGCAGCACCCGGACCCCGGAGGCCGGGTCGTACAGGACCGAGGGCTCCGCCGGGGCGGCGCGGGTGCCGTCGTCCGCCTCGGGTTCCAGCCGCAGGAAGTCGACGACGCGGCGGGCGGCCACCACGCCCCGGCTGAGCTGGTGGGCCATCTCGATGAGGAACGCCACCGGCCACCCCAGCGCCACCACATAGCCGTACACCGACACCAGTTCGCCCACGCTGATCCGCCCCTGCGCGGCCAGCCGGGCACCCAGCCAGGTCACCAGCGCCAGGAACAGCATCGGCAGGCCCACCCCGAGGGCCTGGATCCAGCTGGTCACCGCCCCGACCCGGTAGCCCTGCTCGCGCAGCAGCCCCGAGTCCCGGCGGAACGCGTCCGAGACCAGGCCCTTGCCACCCAGCCCGTTCAGCACCCGCAGCCCGCCCGCGAGGTCGCCGATCCGCGCGGTCAGCACGGACTGCCGCTCCCGGTACTCGGTCTCCCTGCCCTGCAACCGCCCCATGAGCGGCCCCAGCACGAGCCCGAGCACCGGCACGCCGAGCAGCACCACCAGGGCGAGCTCGGTCGACACCGACAGCATCAGCCCGCCGACGGCCGCGTAGGCGACGACCGCGCCGACGCCCGGCCCCACGGCCGTCAGGGACGTGCTGATGGTCTGCACGTCACCGACCCCGATGGTGACGACCTCCCCGGCCCCGACCTGCCGGCGCAGCGCCGCACCGAGCCGCGTGGCGTGCCCGACGACCACCTTGACCGTGCGGAAGTTGGCGTCCATCCGCACCCGCGTCATCGTGCGGTGCCGCATGACGCCCAGCCAGGCGTTGAACGCCCCGACGGCGACCAGCGCACCCGTCCAGGCCGCCAGCGCGCCCAGGTCACCCCGCTCCAGGCCGTGGTCGATCGCCCGGGCCATCAGATACGGTGTCGCCGCCAGCAGCACCATCCACACACTGGCGAACACGGCCCCCGCCAGACACCGCGGCCACTGCCGGCGGACCAGCCACCCCAGATAGCGCCAGCCGCCCCGGCGGTCGGGCGTGCCGGGCTCCTCGTACGCGTCGATCATCGATGGTTCCCCCGCCAGTTCTCCGTACGGCTCTCCCGGCGTCCCGTCCTCACGCCAGACTGTCCCGCCAGGCACGGTGCAGATCCGCGAACCGACCCGTACCGGCGATCAGTTCGGCCGGCGTGCCGTCCTCCACGATCCCGCCGTGCTCCATCACGAGCACCCGGTCGGCGATCTCCACGGTCGAGAGCCGGTGCGCGATCACGACCGCCGTACGGCCCTTCAGGACCGTCGCCATCGCCCGCTGCACCGCCCGCTCACCGGGGATGTCCAGCGAGCTGGTCGCCTCGTCCAGGATCAGCACCGCCGGATCGGCGAGCAACGCGCGTGCGAACGCCACGAGTTGCCGTTGCCCGGCGGAGATACGGCCGCCCCGCTTGCGGACGTCCGTGTCGTAGCCGTCGGGCAGCGCGGCGATGAAGTCGTGGGCGCCGATCGCCTTCGCGGCACCCTCGATCTCCTCCCGGGTGGCCTCCGGGCGGCCGATGGCGATGTTCTCGGCGACCGTGCCGGAGAACAGGAACGCCTCCTGCGTCACCATCACCACCCCGCGCCGCAGTTCGGGCACGGCGAGGTCGCGCAGGTCGGTGCCGTCCAGCAGGACCCGGCCGTCGGAGGGGTCGTAGAACCGGGCGAGCAGCTTGGCCAGTGTCGACTTGCCCGCGCCGGTCGAGCCCACGACGGCGACCGTCTGCCCGGCCGGGATCGTCAGGTCGAAGCGGGGCAGCACCTCGCCGCCGGTGCGGTAGCCGAAGCGGACCCCGTCGAAGACGACCTCGCGGCCGGGGTGCTCCGACGCCGGCGGTGGCAGTTCCTTCGGCGCGGCCGGCTCGGGCACGGACGGCGTCTGGGCCAGCAGTCCGGCGATCTTCTCCAGCGAGGCCGCCGCCGACTGGTAGGAGTTCAGGAACATGCCGAGCCGGTCGATCGGGTCGTACAGCCGGCGCAGGTACAGCACCGCCGCCGCCAGCACGCCGAGCGCCAGCGTGCCGTCCGCGACGCGGTAGGCGCCCCACAGCACGATCCCCGCGACGGCCGTGTTGGCGACCAGCCGGGAACCGACGACGTAGCGGGCCATCTCCAGGAGCGCGTTGCCGTTGGTCCGCTCGTGGCGCCGGTTCAGTACGGCGAAGTCGGCGTCGTTGGCGGCCTCGCGGCGGAAGGCGCGCACCGGCCGGATGCCGTTCATCGTCTCCACGAACTTCACGATCACCGCCGCGATCGCCGTGGACCGCTGCCGGTACACCCGCCCCGCGCGCCGCTGGTACACCCGCACCAGCCCGTACAGCGGCACGAACGACGCCACCGCGACCGCGCCCAGGCCCAGGTCCAGCCAGAGCAGCAGCGCCGCGATGTAGACGAAGGAGAGGACGACCGTCACCAGCTCCTGCAGACCCTCGTCGAGCAGTTCGCGCAGCGACTCCACGTCCGTGGTCGAGCGGGAGATGAGCCGGCCCGAGGTGTAGCGCTCGTGGAAGTCGACGCTCAGCGCCTGCGCGTGCCGGAAGATCCGGCCCCGCAGGTCCAGCAGCACGTCCTGGCTGACGCGGGCCGCGGCGGCGACGAACGCGTACTGGAGCGCGCCCGCGGCCAGCGAGCAGAGCAGATAGCCGGCGCCCACCGCGATCAGCGGACCGTGGTCGTCGTCCCGGAGCGCCGGCACGGCGCGGTCGATGGCGTACGCCACCAGCAGCGGCCCCGCCTGCACCGCCGCCTGCTGGAGCAGCAGGAGGAAGGTGGTGAGGGCGACGCGGGCCTTCATGGGCGCCAGCAGGGAACGCAACAGCACGGCGGTCGCGCCCGGCGGGCTGGGCAGGACGTCCTGGTCGAAGAGGTCGTCGGCCGCGCGGGCCGGGGTTTCGGGTGCCGGCTCGCCCTCCGGCTGCTCCCTGTCCGGCGCGGTGGCCGTGGGCGCGGTCATCGGCCGTCCCCTTTCCGGGCCCCCTCGGGACCCTCGTGCCCGTCGGTCCCGGACATCAGATGGGCGTACTCGGCGCTGGTGCGCAGCAGTTCCTGGTGGGTGCCGACGGCGGTGACGCGGCCGCCCGAGAGCAGCGCCACGCGGTCGGCGAGCAGCACCGTGGACGGGCGGTGCGCCACGATCAGGGCGGTGGTGTCCGCGAGGACCTGCCGCAGGGCGGCCTCCACGGCGGCCTCCGTGTGCACGTCCAGCGCGGACAGCGGGTCGTCCAGGACGAGGAACCTCGGTGTGCCGACCACCGCCCGGGCGAGCGCGAGGCGCTGCCGCTGGCCGCCGGAGAGGCTGAGGCCCTGCTCGCCGACCTGGGTGCCGGTGCCCTGGGGCAGGGCGTGGGCGAAGTCGGCCTGCGCGACGGCGAGCGCCCGCCCCAGTTCCTCCCCACCGGCGCCGCCACCGGCCCCCATCAGCACGTTCTCGCCGACGGTCGCCGAGAACAGCGTGGGTTCCTCGAAGGCCACGGCGACCATGGAACGCAGCTCCTCGCGGGGCAGGGCGGTGATGTCCCGGCCGTCCAGCGTGATCCGTCCGGAGGTGACCTCGTGGAGGCGGGGGACGAGCGCGGTGAGCGTCGTCTTGCCGCTGCCGGTGGCGCCGACCAGGGCCATGGACTCGCCGGGGCGGATGTGCAGGTCGACTCCGTCGAGGAGGGGCGGGGAGTCGTGGGGTGCGTCGGGGTAACGGAAGCGGACGTTCTCGAACCGCAGGCCCCCACCTGCCGCGGCTTCGGGCAGCCGGGCCGCAGACCCGTGCGAAGCCCCCGGTTCCTCCACCTCCGCGTCCATCACCTCGAAGTACCGGTCCGTGGCCGTCGCCGCCTCCTGGCTCATCGCCAGCAGGAAGCCGATCGACTCGACGGGCCACCGCAGGGCCAGCGCCGTGGACAGGAACGCCACCAGCGTCCCCGCCGACAGCGACCCGTCCGCCACCCGCACCGTGCCCACCACCAGCGCCGCCCCGATCGCCACCTCCGGCAGCGCCACGATGACCGCCCAGATGGCCGCCAGCAGCCGCGCCTTGCGCAGCTCCGTCCCGCGCAGCGTGTGGGACAGCTCGTGGAAGGCCCGTGCCTGGCTGCGGTGCCGGCCGAACCCCTTGATGATCCGGATACCGAGGACGCTCTCCTCGACGACGGTCGTCAGGTCCCCGACCTGGTCCTGCGCGCGCCGCGCCACCGCGGAGTACTTCTTCTCGAAGACCGCACAGGTGATCATCACGGGGATGGCGGGCCCGAGGACGACCAGCCCCAGCGTCCAGTCCTGCACCAGCATGATGCCCACGCCGACAAGGATCGTCACGCCGTTGACCAGCAGGAACGTCAGCGGGAAGGCAAGGAACATGCGCAGCAGCATCAGGTCCGTCGTCCCGCGTGACAGCAGCTGTCCCGAGGCCCACCGGTCGTGGAAGGCCACCGGCAGCCGTTGCAGATGCCGGTACAGGTCCGCCCGCATCCCCGCCTCGACGCCCGCCAGCGGCCGGGCCACCAGCCACCGCCGCAGCCCGAACAGCAGCGCCTCCGCCAGCCCGAGGAGGAGCAGGTACAGCGCCCCGAGCCACACGCCCGCCGGATCGCGGTCGGCGACCGGCCCGTCCACCATCCACTTCAGGACGAGCGGGATCACCAGCCCCACGCAGGAGGCGACGATCGCCACGCACGCGGCGGTCGCCAACCGCGCCCGCACGGGCCGGACATAGGGCCACAGCCGCAGCAGGGCGCGCACGGTGGACCGGTCCTCGGTGAGGGCCTTGGCGGAGGCGGGTGTCGTGGGCATCAGCAGCGAGCCTACGGTTCACCACTGACACTGCCCACCGGGTTTTCGCGCTCAACCGGGGTCGTACGGGGGCACGTCCGGGCTCACCCCACCTTCAGCAGCAGCACCGCCCGCGCCGGCACCGTGATCTCCACCCCCGCCGGGTACGTCCCGCCCGGTGCCTCGGCCTGCTCCTCCCGGCTGGTGTCGACGACCACCTCGTACCGCTCCGCCCAGGGCGGCCCCGGCAGCACGAAGGAGACCGGCCGGTCACCCGCGTGCAGGACGGCCAGGAAACTGTCGTCGACGATCGGGTCGCCGCGCTCGTCGCGGCCCGGGATGTCCCGCCCGGAGAGGTACATGCCGAGGGTGGCGGCGGGCGCGTACCAGTCCCGCTCCGTCATCTCCGTGCCCCGGGCGGTGAACCAGGCCAGGTCGCGCAGGCCGTCCGCGGAGTGCGCCCGGCCGGAGAAGAACGCCCGGCGGCGCAGCACCGGGTGCCGGTGGCGCAGCGCGATCAGCCGGGAGGTCAGCTCGAACAGGGGCCGCCACTGAGGGTCGTCCAGCAGGCTCCAGTCGACCCAGCTGATCTCGTTGTCCTGGCAGTAGGCGTTGTTGCTGCCGCCCTGGGTCCGACCCAGCTCGTCGCCCGCGACCAGCATCGGCACCCCGGTCGACAGCAGCAGCGTGGTCAGCAGGTTGCGGAGCTGGCGACGCCTGAGCGCCCGTACGTCCTCGTCGTCCGTCTCTCCCTCCGCGCCGCAGTTCCAGGACCGGTTGTCGTCGGTGCCGTCGCGGTTGCCCTCGCCGTTGGCCTCGTTGTGCTTGCGCTCGTAACTCACCACGTCCCGGAGCGTGAAGCCGTCGTGCGCGGTGACGAAGTTGACCGACGCGTACGGCCGCCGCCCGCCCCACGCGTACAGGTCGCTGGAGCCCGACAGGCGGTAGCCCATCTCCCGCACGTCCGGCAGCGCGTGCCGCCAGAAGTCCCGCACGGCGTTGCGGTAGCGGTCGTTCCACTCCGTCCACAGGGGCGGGAACGCGCCCACCTGGTAGCCGCCGGAGCCCACGTCCCACGGCTCGGCGATCAGCTTCACCCGCCGCAGCACCGGGTCCTGCGCGATCACCGCGAGGAACGGGGACAGCATGTCGACGTCGTGCATGGAGCGGGCCAGCGCCGCCGCCAGGTCGAAGCGGAAGCCGTCCACGCCCATCTCCGTCACCCAGTAGCGCAACGAGTCGGTGATCAGGCGCAGGACGTGCGGCTGGACGACGTGCAGGGTGTTGCCGCAGCCGGTGTAGTCGGCGTACCGGCGGGCGTCCGGCTGGAGGCGGTAGTAGCCGCGGTTGTCGATGCCCTTCAGGGACAGCATCGGGCCCAGCTCGCCGGCCTCCGCCGTGTGGTTGTAGACCACGTCGAGGATGACCTCGATGCCCGCCGCGTGCAGCGCGCGCACCATCCGCTTGAACTCGCCGACCTGCTCACCGGTGGTACCGGAGGCCGCGTAGGCCGCGTGGGGGGCGAAGTAGCCGATCGAGTTGTAGCCCCAGTAGTTCTTCAGACCGCGGTCGAGGAGATGGCTCTCGTGCGCGAACTGGTGCACCGGCAGCAACTCCACCGCCGTCACGCCCAGCCGAGTCAGGTGCTCGACCGCCGCGGGGTGTGCCAGCCCCGCGTACGTGCCGCGCAGCTCCTCGGGGATGCCGGGGTGCAGCTTGGTGAAGCCGCGCACGTGCAGCTCGTAGATGACCGAGTCCGCCCACGGCGTCTTCGGGCGCCGGTCGTACGTCCATTCGTCGTCGGGGCCGCCGTCGTGCACGACTACGCCCTTCGGGACGTACGGCGCCGAGTCCCGGTCGTCGCGCACGGTGTCCGCCACATGCTGCTGGGGCCAGTCGCGGACGTGCCCGTACACCTCGGCGGGCAGCAGGAAGTCACCGTCCACCGCGCGGGCGTACGGGTCGAGCAGCAGCTTCGCCGGGTTCCAGCGGGCGCCGGTCCACGGGTCCCAGCGGCCGTGCACCCTAAATCCGTAGCGCTGCCCGGGCCGCACACCCGGCACGAAGCCGTGCCAGATCTCGTGCGTCAGCTCGGTCAGCCGTACCCGGCTCTCCCTGCCACCGGGGCCGGGTCCGTCGAACAGGCACAGCTCCACCGCCTCCGCCCCGCCCGCCCACAGCGCGAAGTTCGTGCCCGCCACCTGGTCCGGTCCGGTCCGGTACCGGGCGCCCAGCGGCACCGGTGTGCCCGGCCAGGCCGGCACGGCGGGCGGTGACGCGGCACGCCGCGCGCCGTTCACCACGACGGCGGGGCGCCCGTCCTCGGCGGCCTGCTTCCCGGCCACCGCCTCCTGCTCGGCTGCGCTGGACACCTGTCAGCCTCCTGCGGCTCGTGGAACGACGTGCCAGAGACGGGAAGACGGGAGAAGGGCGCGCGGTGTCCCGACCGCTGCTCCCCGTCGCGTCGTCCTTCCCCACTGTTCTGCCCACCGCATGGCTCGCACTCACGTTTCCCCAGCGCGGACCGGTCGTTACGGGTGGATGTGAGGCACGTACATGGGCGCGCACGGCGCGCGGGGGCCGCTCTGGCCGCCGTACTGACATGGGCAGGACTGCTGGCCGGGGCCGCCGGATGCACCTCGGACGGTGGTGGCATCGGCGGCGGCATCGGCGGGGTGTTCGGCAAACCCCCCGCAGCCGAGGACGTCATCCGCGTCACCCCGGACGACGGCAGCAAGGCCGTCCGGCCGGAGGAGAAGAAGCTGTCGGTGCGAGTGCCCGGCGGACGGCTGGAGTCGGTGAAGGTCGTCAAGTCGCAGGACGCGCAGGAGACCCCGGTACCCGGCCGGATCTCCGACGACGGCCTGCGCTGGGAACCCGACGACGACCGGCTGGCGCTCGCCGCGAAGTACACGGTCGACGCCGTCGCCCTGGACGGCCAGGGGCGCCGCTCGGCCCGGCACACCACTTTCACCACCTACGTCCCCGAGGAGCGCTTCATCGGGTACGTCGCTCCCGAGAACCGCTCGGTCGTCGGCACCGGCATGATCGTTTCGCTGGAGTTCAACCGGGAGATCACCGACCGCGCCGCCGTCGAACGCGCCGTCTCGGTGACCGCGAAGCCCGCCACCGAGGTCCGCCCCCACTGGTTCGGCAAGGACCGCCTGGACTTCCGCCCCAAGAACTACTGGAAGCCCGGCACCAAGGTCACCGTCGACCTGCACCTGCGGGACGTCGAGGGCGCGCCGGGGGTGTACGGGCTCCAGCACAAGACGTTCTCCTTCACCGTCGGCCGCAGCCAGGTCTCGCTCGTCGACGCGGCCAAGCGGACCATGCAGGTGCGCCGGGACGGCACGCTGCTGACCACCGTGCCGATCACGGCGGGGGCGCCGACGACCCCCACCTACAACGGCAAGATGGTGATCACCGAGATGCTCGACGTCACCCGCATGAACAGCCGCACGGTCGGCTTCGGCGGCGAGTACGACATCCCCGACGTCCCGCACGCCATCCGTCTGACCAGCTCCGGCACCTTCCTGCACGGCAATTACTGGGCACCGGAGGACACCTTCGGCCGGGCCAACGTCAGTCACGGCTGCGTGGGTCTGCGCGACGTCAAGGGCGGCGGTTCCGACACCCCGGCGGGCTGGTTCTTCGACCGCAGCCTGATCGGTGACGTCGTCGAGGTGGTCCACAGCAAGGACAAGAAGGTCGCCCCCGACAACGGGCTCGGTGGCTGGAACATGAACTGGAAGGACTGGAAAGCGGGCAGTGCGGTGAAGTGACGCCGGCGCGAATCCGGCACCCGGCCGCCAACTCGGTACGGAACAGTGACAATTCCGCTGTCCCCTACGCCCCTGGCCTGCGGTTACGATGCGCCGGTGCGCGCGGGCGCACCGGGGCGCGGGCCCGGTCAGGCCCGGCGAGGGGAGACAAGTTGAACGTGCGTCCGATATCGGGGGCGTCGTCGGCGGTCAGCCGGGGGCGGGGCGGCAGGGGACGCGGCAGGACACTGCCGGCGCTGGCACTGGGTGTGCTGCTGACGCTGACCGCGTGCGGCGGGGGAGGGTCCGGCTCGGGAGCCGGGGCCGGGGACGACGGCGGCAAGAACGCCAAGGACTCCACCGCGGCACAGAGCAAGCAGTCCGAGGCCGTCGTCAGCATCGCGCCGAAGAACGGGGCCAAGGCCGTCGACACCAGCGGCGACCTCAAGATCGCCGCCGCGAAGGGCAAGCTCACGGAGGTCCTGGTCAAGGACGCCGAGGGCGCGAAGGTCGACGGGAAGATATCCGCGGACGGCGCCACCTGGACGCCGTCCACCCACCTGGCCGCCGCCACCACGTACACCGTGCACGCGGTAGCCAAGGACTCCGAGGGCCGCACGGCCGCCGAGGACTCCCGCTTCACCACCCTGACGCCGAAGAACACCTTCATCGGCACCTTCACGCCGGAGGACGGCTCGAAGGTCGGCGTCGGCATGCCGTTCTCGATCCGCTTCACCCGGGGCATCACCAACCCCGAGGACGTCGAGAAGGCCATCCGCATCAAGACCGAACCGGCCGTCGAGGTCGCGGGCCACTGGTTCGGCAACGACCGCCTCGACTTCCGCCCGGAGAAGTACTGGAAGGCCGGCACCAAGGTCACCGTCGACCTCAACCTCGACGGCGTCGAGGGCCGCGACGGCGTCTACGGCGAGCAGGCCAAGACCGTCTCCTTCACCGTCGGCCGCAGCCAGGTCTCCGTCGTCGACGCCAAGAAGCTCACGATGAAGGTCGTGCGGGACGGCAAGACCGTCAAGACCATCCCCATCACCACCGGCGCTCCCGGCTACGAGACCTGGAACGGCCAGATGGTCATCACCGAGCGGCTCCCCGTGACCCGGATGAACGGCGAGACGGTCGGCTACGGCGGCGAGTACGACATCAAGGACGTCCCGCACGCCATGCGCCTGTCCACGTCCGGCACCTTCATCCACGGCAACTACTGGGGCGGCGACGCCTTCGGCAACCGCAACTCCAGCCACGGCTGCATAGGCCTGCGCGACGTCCGCGGCGGCTGGGACGAGAAGGCGCCGGGCGCCTGGTTCTTCGAGAACTCGCTCATCGGCGACGTGGTCGTGGTGAAGAACTCCAACGACGCGACCATCGCCCCGGACAACGGCCTCAACGGCTGGAACATGTCCTGGGAGAAGTGGAAGGCGTAAGCCGGCGGTGCACCCGCGCCCCGGAGGGGCGCGGGGCTGCTCCGATATGCGGCTCCGCCGCGTGGGCGCGAGCAACCCACCACCGGCCGTGGGCCGACCACGCACCCACAACCCCCACGGCGGTGAACGCCCGCTAACCTGCGGAGCATGACCGTACATCTGGAAGTCGCCGAAGGCATTGGCACGCTGCGCCTGGACCGTCCGCCCATGAACGCGCTGGACATCGCCACCCAGGACCGGCTCAAGGAGCTCGCCGAGGAGGCCACCCGCCGCGATGACGTGCGCGCGGTGGTGATCTACGGCGGCGAGAAGGTGTTCGCGGCGGGCGCGGACATCAAGGAGATGCAGGTGATGGACCACGCGGCGATGATCGCGCGCGCCCGCGCCCTGCAGGACTCCTTCACGGCGGTGGCCCGCATCCCCAAGCCGGTGGTCGCGGCGGTGACGGGATACGCCCTCGGCGGCGGCTGCGAACTCGCGCTCTGCGCCGACTTCCGCATCGCCGGTGAGAACGCCAAGCTCGGCCAGCCCGAGATCCTGCTCGGCCTGATCCCCGGCGCGGGTGGCACCCAGCGGCTGTCCCGGCTGGTCGGCCCCTCCAAGGCCAAGGACCTCATCTTCACCGGCCGCCAGGTGAAGGCCGACGAGGCGCTGGCACTCGGCCTGGTGGACCGCGTGGTGCCGGCCGCCGAGGTCCACGAGCAGGCGCACGCCTGGGCCGCACGGCTCGCGAAGGGGCCCGCCATCGCGCTGCGCGCGGCGAAGGAGGCGATCGACACGGGTCTGGAGACGGACATCGAGACCGGCCTCGCCGTCGAGCGGAACTGGTTCGCGGGCCTGTTCGCCACCGAGGACCGCGAGCGGGGGATGCGCAGCTTCGTGGAGGAGGGCCCCGGGAAGGCGAAGTTCCTCTGAGACTGATCCGGTGCAGTGAGCCCGATGAAGTGAGCCCGCACCACTTGCAGTTGACGCGGTGTCTGATTCAGGGTCCCTCGATGGGGCGGTTTATGGCAGCCTTAACGCACCATTAAGCGCGTCTTGTCGAGGGAGTCCGCCGCTTGTCTCCGGCCGAGTCGTCCGCGCAGGTCAGTGGGGTTGTTTCCGGCTCCGAACTGCCCGCGGCATATGCCGATCGACCGCTGTCGAGCCAGCGCTCCGCAGGGGCGTATTCCCCGGGAACGGCCACGGAGCCCCCCGGGGACGTCCATGATGGGGGCATGGCGGGGCTGGAGGGTACGGAACAGCCGCGGGGAGCCGGACGGGCGACCGCGGCGCGCTGGTCGCCGGCGGTCGAGGACGAGAGCGCGCTCAAGGCGCTGGAGTTGTTCGGAAACCCGACGGAGGGCGAGGTTCCGTTACCGTCCCGCCCCGAGTCCGCCGCCACCGCCCGCCGGCTGGCCCAGGTCGTGGCCCTGCGCCAGTGGAAACTCGGCCCCAAGGTCACGGAGGACACCGTCCTGCTCGTCTCCGAGCTGGTGGGCAACGCCGTACGCCACACCGGTGCCCGTATCTTCGGCCTCCACATGCGCCGCCGCCCCGGCTGGATCCGCGTCGAGGTCCGCGACCCCTCCCGGGGGCTGCCGTGTCTGATGCCGGTGCAGGAGACGGACATCAGCGGGCGCGGCCTCTTCCTCGTCGACAAGCTGTCCGACCGGTGGGGCGTCGATCTGCTGCCGCGCGGCAAGACCACCTGGTTCGAGATGCGGGTCCTGGACCGGTGAGACCCCATCTGTCGCTGAAAGCAACCCCGTTCGGCGGACACGCCACCCAGGGGTGAAGATCCGCGGTCCGGCGCCGCGTAGCCGGGATCGTACCCGCATGATCACCACACGCCTGCGGCGACGGGCAGCCGCCGCCGTCCTGTCCCTCTCCGCCGTCCTCGCCACCTCGGCCGCCACCGTCCCCGGGGCGGCGGCCCCGACGGCGGCTCCCGCCAAGGCCGCACCCGCCTGCCCCCAGTTCGACGACAAGCTCAAGGCCGCCGCCGATTCCGGCGTCGACGTCGCCCGCATCACGCCCGAGCCGGTCTGGCGCACCACCTGCGGCACCCTCTACCGCAGCGACAGCCGGGGCCCCCAGGTCGTCTTCGAGGAGGGCTTCCACGCCAAGGACGTCCAGAACGGCCAGTACGACGTCGAGAAGTACGTCCTGGTCAACCAGCCCTCGCCGTACGTCTCGACGACCTACGACCACGACCTCTACAAGACCTGGTACAAGTCCGGCTACAACTACTACATCGACGCCCCCGGTGGTATCGACGTCAACAAGACCATCGGTGACACCCACAAGTGGGCCGACCAGGTCGAGGTCGCCTTCCCCGGCGGCATCCAGCGGCAGTACGTCATCGGCGTCTGCCCGGTCGACCGGCAGACCAAGACCGAGATCATGAGCGAGTGCGAGAGCAACCCGCACTACAAGCCCTGGCACTGACGGCCCCGGCCCGGGACAGGCCCTGACTCAGGGCCGGAGGAACAGCGCCTCCGACCCCACCGGCCGGTAGCCCGCCGCCTGGAACGCCCGCAGACTGCGGGCGTTCCCCGCCGAAACCTGGGCCCACACCACCTCACCCCCGGCCAACTGCCGCGCCGCCGTCACCAGGCGCCGCCCCAGCCCCCGGTGCCGTCCCCCCCCTCCGCCACCTCCACCGCGGCCTCCAGCCGCCCGGCGACCCCGCGGCCCAGCACCAGCACCCCGCCGTCCACCGCCCACACCCGCACCTCGTCGCGCCGCCGGCGCGCGGAGACCACCCGGGGATGCCCCGGGTCGGCGACCTCCGTCAGCGCGATCTCCGGCCGGCCCGGAAGCGGAGCGCCGGTCAGCAGCACGTCGATCGTGTCGGTGCTCCGTCCCGTGCGCTCCATGAAGGCGGTCAGGAACCGCGCGTTCATCGTGGCGGCTGGGGGTCCCCCCTCTGGGGGAGGGTCGCAGCCGAGCCCGTCCAGCGTCTCGCGCACCCACCGCGGGTCCTCGTCCGTGAAGACGACCGAGTGCGCCGTGAACGCGATCACCCCGGCGTCCCGGGCACCGTGCTGCGGCACCACGGTGGTCCCGCCGTCCGCGGCCGGGAAGACGCCCAGCGCCGCCGCGTCCAGAATGTGCCGCAGGCTCTCCGCCACACCGCGCTCCTTGAGTCTCCACCCACTGGAAGGCCCACACTCCCAGACATGATCGAAGACGGCACCGGTCTCATGACCATCGGCGAACTGGCGCGCACCACCGGACTGTCGGTGCGCACCATCCGCTACTGGTCCGACGAGGGCACCCTGCCCCCGGTGACCCGCTCCGCGGGCGGCTACCGGCTCTACGACGCCGCCTCCGTCGCCCGCCTGGAGCTGATCCGCACCCTGCGCGAACTCGGCCTCGGCCTGGACGCCGTACGCCGCGTCCTGACCGGCGAGACGACGGTCGCGCAGGCCGCGGCGGCGCACGTGAGCGCGCTGGACGCGCAGATCAGCTCACTGCGGGTGACCCGTGCGGTGCTGTCGACCGTGGCACGACGCGGTTCGACCGCCGAGGAGATGACCCTGATGAACAAACTGGCGCGACTGTCCGCCGCCGAACGACGGCGCATCATCGACGACTTCATGGCGGAGGTCTTCGAGGGCGTCGACACCGCGGACCCCGACATCCGCACCCGCCTGCGCTTCGCCGCGGCAGACCTGCCCGACGACCCCACCTCCCGGCAGGTGGACGCCTGGGTGGAGCTGGCCGAGCTGATCCGGGACCCGGAGTTCCGGGCGACGATGCGCCGGATGATCGAGTTCAACGCGGCCGACCGGGGGCCGGACGTCCCCGCCGGCTCTTCCCTGTGGTTCGTGAGCCGCTTGGTGAGGCTCGCGGGCGATGCGCTGAGGGAGGGCGTCGCGCCGGACTCGCCGGAGGCCGTCGACATCCTGCGCGCGCTGATCGGCGACGCCGACCCGGCCGTCGTGCGGGAGCGCCTCACGTCGGTGACGAACGTCCGCCTCGTCCGCTATCGGGAGCTCTCCGCGATCGTGAACGGCGTGGAGCCTCCGTCCGCCTGCGAGGAGGAGTTCGGGTGGGTGGTCGCCGCACTGGGTGCCCGAACGGGCAGCTAATCTGACCTGCGTCAGAAGGTCAGAAGGACCCATGCACGAGTTGAGGGGCGGATCGGTGGCTGACATCGAGGAAGCACGCAAGCAGTTCCAGCGGATCGACACGGACGGGGACGGCTTCGTCACCGCCGCCGAGTTCAAGACCGCGCTGGCCCAGGGCGGCGACTGGAACGTCACCGAGTCGGTGGCCGAGGCGATCATCGCCGGTCGCGACCTCGACGGGGACCAGGTGCTGTCGTTCGACGAGTTCTGGGCGCACCTGAACAAGTGACGACGCCGTGAGGGGCGCCCGTCCGGTCACCCCCGGGGGCGCCTCTCCGTGGAACAGCCCGCCTGGCCGGAGGTTGGAGCTGATCACCGGCGCGAGCCCCGGGCCGCCATGCCCTAGGTGTGCTGTCCGGCGGATCATGCCGCAGACGCGGGAGCCGGCACGCCCATCTGGGGCGTTGTCGTCGGTTGTCGACTCCCCCACGCTCGGCTTCTCCCCCCACTCTCGGCTTCGCTCGAGCGGGGGGCGCTGATGAGGCGCCGTCGCTTTCCTGCGACTCGATCCGCCGGACAGGCCGCCCTAGGCGCCGTCGGCCCACTTCTTCAGCGCCGCCTTGCTCGCGAAGTCCGCCACGTTGGTGTCGATCGGGTCGTCGGTGTACTGGTGGAAGCGCCACTTGGCCCGGATGCGGGGCTTGCCGGCCGTCACGTAGTCGGCGATCCACAGGCCGTCGCCCGCGTACGAGGTGGTGTCCACGTTCAGCCAGTAGTACCTGTTCGCGTAGAGGATCACCCGGTTGTCCGGCCGCAGGGCCTTCACCTTCCGGATGAAGCTGTCCTTCTCCGCGTTGCTCGCATGGGTGCCCTCGCCCGTCGTCTCCCAGTCGACGGCGAGGATGTCACCCTTCTTCTCCGGTGCCTTGGAGACGAAGTACTCGGCCTGGGCGGTGAGGTTGCCCGGCCACAGGAAATGGTAGAAGCCGACGACGAGACCGGCGTCGCGGGCCCGCTTCGTCTGGGCGGCGAGCTTGGGGTTGACGTACGAACGGCCCTCCGTCGCTTTCACGAAGACGAAGGAGAGGCCGTCCGTGCCGTAGGTGGTGGACTGGTAGGCGCTGACGTCGATGCCGCGCAGCATGACCACTCCCTCGGATACCGGTTGGGCTGAAGTGCCCCGGGGGCGTAGGTCGTTGTTATGCCCGGGAATCGGCTGCCGTACGCCGGTCGGATCAGGGGGCGGAGGAGGTGACCGCGGCGCGGGTGCCGTCGTCGGCGGAGGCGGCCTCGTCCTCGCCCTCGTCCAGGGAGACGTCCTTGGTCTCCTTGCCGAGGAGCAGAGCGGTCAGCGTCAGCACCGCCATCGCGGAGAGGTAGACGCCGACCAGCCACGGCGAGCCGCCACCGGTCTCCCACAGCGCCACCGCGATGAACGGGGCGACGGCCGCTCCGAGGATCGAACTGACGTTGTACGAGATACCGGAACCGGTGTAGCGCACGCTCGTCGGGAACAGCTCCGGCAGCAGCGCGCCCATCGGGCCGAACGTCATGCCCATCAGCGTGAAGCCGAGGACCAGCCACAGCACCACACCGAGCGTGCCCAGGTCGATCAGCGGCACCCACACCAGGCCGAAGACCACGATCGCGGCAGTGATCCAGATCAGGGTGGCGCGGCGCCCGTACTTGTCGGCGAGCGGGCCGGAGACCAGGGTGAACACGGCGAAGAAGAGCACGCCGAAGATCATCATCAGCACGAACGTGGTGTAGCTGTACCCCAGGCCCGGCACGGCGGCGTCCTTCGCGGTGCGCCCGTAGCTCAGCGAGAACGTCGTCATCAGGTAGAAGAGCACGTACGTCGCCAGCATGATGAAGGTGCCCAGGATCAGCTGCTTCCAGTGGCCCTGGACCACGGTGGCCAGCGGCAGCTTCCGCACCTTCCCGGCCTGCTGGGTCTTGGCGAACACCGCCGACTCCACGAGCCGCGAGCGCACCCACAGGCCGATCGCGACCATCACCGCGGAGAACAGGAACGGGATGCGCCAGCCCCAGCTCGTGAAGGCCTCGGAGGGCTGCGTGGGGTCGGCGCCGGCCGCGGACGGCAGCAGCGCCCCGATGATCAGGAACAGGCCGTTGCCGATGATGAAGCCGAGCGGGGCGCCCAACTGCGGGAAGGTCCCGTACAGGGCGCGCTTGCCGCGGGGCGCGTTCTCGGTCGCGACCAGGGCGGCACCGCTCCACTCGCCGCCGAGCGCGAAGCCCTGCGCGAGCCGCATCAGCACGAGCAGTCCGGTGGCGACCCAGCCGGCCTGCGCGTACGTCGGGAGTACGCCGATCAGGAACGTGGCGATGCCCATGGTGAGGAGCGAGACCACCAGCGTCTTCTTGCGGCCGAGTCGGTCACCGAGGTGTCCGAAGAACACGGCCCCGATCGGACGGGCCACCATCGCGGCGCCGAAGACCGCGAAGGACGACAGCAGTGCCGTGGTCGGGTCGCTGTTCGGGAAGAAGAGCGAGGGGAAGACCAGGACGGCGGCGGTCGCGTAGATGTAGAAGTCGTAGAACTCGATCGTCGTGCCGATGAGGCTGGCGATGAGGACGCGGGACCGCGGGTTGACGGGTGCCGGGGCTGATCCGGTGGCTGGTGCGGGCATCTCTCGGTCTTTCACGTGCGAAAAGTGCTGGCACCGTCACGATCTCAGGCGTCTCAGTTTTCAGTCGTCACATGTCACGATGTGAGACGCACCCTCAGCACTCGATGGTGTTGACCGCCGGCCCGCCCCGCGCCGTCTCCTTGTACTTCACCGACATGTCGGCCCCTTGCCGCACTATGCCCTTGACCTGCATGTTCGAGGGTATCCGAGGGGCGGTCCACGCCCGTAGGGACTTCTCAGGGACTTTCGGCCGGGAGGGGTCCCGCAGCCAGGCGTCCATCGCGGCGAGCCCTCGCCGCCCCGCACCGGGCATGAAGTGAGCGTAGTGGTCGAGTGTGACCTTCGGTGTCGAGTGCCCGAGCCATTTGGACAGGCTGACGACCGACTCGCCGGCCTCCAGCTGCACGCTCGCGTAAGTGTGGCGGAGGACGTGGAACATGTCCTCGCGTGGGGCGGCATAGCGCGGGACCCGGCGGATTCGGTTGCCGTCGTGCCGCACCTTCTCGCCCACGGGCTTGATCAGCCCGGCGGCGGCGAGCGCACGCTTCCAGCTGCGGTCGTGCCAGGTGCGGTAGTAGATGCGGTTGCCGTGCGACGAGGTGAGGATCAGGTCGACCGTGATCGGCTTCCGCTGGCGCTCTTCGAGCGCGGTGGTCGGGGCCTCCGGGTTCCGCCAGGGCAGCGTGCACACTTCGACGACGAGATAAGGCCCAGGGTGTGTGTCTGCGTCGTACGGGTTCACTCCGTCGCCTCCATCCGGGCGAGGAGGGAGCGAACCAGAGCGGGCAGGCTCCCGAGATCGTCGCCGAGCCGGGGCGGTCGCTCGCTTCGCGGAGGAGATCGGCGTCATCGAGCAGGCCGCTCGCGATCTCCATGCAGGCGTCGGTGATCCGGGCGGCGGCGAGCGGTGACTGGGAGAGGACCTCGACGTAGTCGTCCGGCGCAAGGCCGGCGGCCTCGGCTGCGTTGCGGACCGCCTCCAACTCAAGTGCGCTGAATGCGAAGTCGAACTCGTCGTCCCGCTGGTTCCGCCGGACGCGGCGGTGATCGGGGCGCTGGGCTCCGTGGGGATGCCCACGGTTCGGTCCGCGTCCTGGACTTCATGCCGCTGCGCGACGGCACCCCGCAGGTGATCCGGATCGTCGAGGGCCTGACCGGCGAAGTGGAGATGGTCTCGGCCAAGCGCCCGCGGCCGGGATACGGCAGCGTCAGCCCCTGGATCCACGAGGTCGGTGGCCGCATGGTCGCGGAAGCCGGCACGGACGCTCTGTGGCTCGACACCTGGGCGACCTGCCACTCGACCTGATCAGCCGCACCGTGGGAAAGCTCGCGCTCTGTCGACCGCGGTCGGGCACACCCGAGCCACCGTCGACCGACCGGATTGCTACGGTGACAGGAGGAATTGACAGCTCGGCTGTCCCGCGCGGGAATCACATGGACGGGATGCACAACATGCAGGAACTGTGGCGCCGATTTGAAGAGTGGCTCCGGGAGAACGCACCGGGCGACTATGCCACGCTCCGCCCAGGATTGTCCGACGGTGATGTATCCAGGTTGGAGAGCGGAGTTGGTTTCCCGCTCCACACCGAGCTGAAGTCGCTCCTCTCGGAACGCAACGGTGTCACACCGCCCAGATCCAGCATGGCGCCCGGCGCCTTTATTCTCGGGTATAGCCTTTTGGATGCCGAAGGAATCATGGAATGGCATCAGAACCTTTCCGCCATGGCGCACGAAGCGGTCGAGGAAGGTTACGAGGAAGAAGTGGTCGGGCGCACCGCACACACCCAATGGGTTCCCTTCGCTCAGGCTCTCACCGGTGATCTGCTGTTCGTCGACCACCGTACGCACCACTATGGAGAAGTCGGCGAGATCTCGTTCGGCGATCCCGAGTACCTGCCGCTCTGGCCGTCGATGACTCTTATGCTGACTGACCTGTACAACGCGGTGGAGGGATCGCTGCCGCTCCCCATCGCACGGCGTCGCCCCTCGGTCCATGAAGGGCGCATGCTGGAGTGGGTCACGGGCTGACTGAAAGCGAAGCGTCCTGCCGGATCACCATGATCCGGCAGGACGCTTCGCTTGGTCCCGCTGTCAGCTGATGTTGCAGACCGACTTGATGTCGCAGTACTCGAACCCGGTCTGGACGAAATACGCGTCATTGTCGAGCAGACGAATCTCGGACGTGAACCGCCCAAGGTCGCCACCGGCATCCGTGTTCTGCTTGGCAGGAACTGCGGCGCGGCCGCAGATCTCGTTCCATGTCGGATACGGGTAGTTGTTGTCGAGCTCCAGCATCCAGCTGCCGTCGGACTGCTTGTCCGCGTAGAACTGCGCGCAGGACTTGCCCGAGGACAGTGTCATCCCGCCGCTCTCACGGGATTTCGCGAACGGGTACTCGTCGCAACTGGTGCCGTCCGCGTTCGGGTGTGGATTCCACTCCGCAACCGCGAGCATGCACATTTTGTCCCGGTTTTCCTTGGCCTTCGTGTCATCCGCCAGGCGGTGCAGCGGCTTGTTGTGCTGCTCGCTACCCGGGTGGGAGGCCAGCTTCTCCATGAGCACCCAGTAGTACGCGGCAGCGGCCGGGTATTTCTTCGTGTTCATCTGAAGCGTCGGAGTGTAGTCAGGGAATACGCAGCCGGTGTTGCCGCCCACCTTGTTGTCACAGCGGACATCGAAGGCTCTGTTGCTCCACTTCGGAACGGCCTGAACTCCGGCGCTGGGTGTGGACCACGTGGTGTCCCAGGTGAAGTCCAGCTTCGATTCGCCTCCGGTGGTCTTCTTCCAGGTGTAGGTGTTGGTCCGGGTGGCGACGTGCTTGTCACCGGGGGTCCAGGTGGTGCTGCCGACCCAGGAGCCCGGGCTTTCGGTGCAGTCACCGGTCGGCCAACAGTCCTCCGCGAACGATGTCAGCGTGGTGGAGGTGAGCCCCGTCATGTTGACCAGAGACAGCTCGGTCCACGTGGTGAACTCGTTGGACTTGGGGTTGAGGTTGATCTCCTGGATGACCTTCATCGTCGCGTTACCGACGGGGGCGCCGTCGCGTGTCGCGGTCAGTGGAAGCAGGCCGCGCAGACATCCTTGCGTCCTGGTCTGCATGGCCGCGCCGTTGACGTTCGAGCACCATCCGACGGGCCCCGCAGTCGCTGCGGCGGCGCTCTTGAGCGTGTTCGGGGTCTTGGCCTTCTCCTCGTCCAACGGGACGTAGGAGCCGCACCATCTGATCCCGTCCCGACCGGTCGCGCACGTCGGCTCCCCCGGCTCAGCGGCTGCCAGCGACTTCAGAGTGGCGCCAGCGGGGATTTCCTTGGCGTCCTGAGCGGCCACGAAGTCGACGTCGGACGCATTCGGGTCCGCCTCGGGGAAGATGATGTCGTTCAGGCCGTCGTAGTCCCCGGGCACGAACGCTATGGCGTCGAAGGCGATGTCCTTGGATCCGTCGCCGCCGTTGAAGTTGTCCAGGCTCACCTCGGGAACGGTGTCGTTGAACTGGTAGGCGCCCAGGTCGACCCACTTGTTGGACTGGTTGGCGTCCTGGGAGATTGCCTTGACGGTGGTGCCGTGTGCGTGCTTGATGCGGTATTCGGCCTTGGAGGTCTGCGCCCCGTGGTCGGGGATGTGCGCGTAGACCTTGGCCTGGCCGCTGTGCTCGGTGATCTTCTGACCGAGCTTCCAGGTGCCGATGACCTTCATCCGGTCGCCGGGCTCCGGGAAGGATTCGGGGGAGCGGGTGTGGGTGAACCAGAAGTGGTTCCCGTACCCCGCGCCGATCTGGTGCGTGTCGATCTTCCCCGGATAGGTGCTTATCGTCTGCCCGGTGTCGGCATCGATGATGTCGGAGGGCTGATAGGTGAAGGTGAAGGTGCCGTCCGACTGCACTGTCCCGCAGCCGCGTGAACCGGATCCTGCCGGGGTGGTTCCGTCGGGCACGTCGTCGACGATCAGCGCGTTCGAGGGCAGGCCGCTGCTGCAGCGCGGCGGGTAGGAGTTGGCGTCCGGCTGTTCCGGATACGAGGTGTTGAAGCGGTGGACCTGGTGGCCGCACTCGGCCAACCGGTCGCAGTCTTTCCACTCGGCCGACTTGTCCCACCAGCAGTGCAGCCAGTGGGGGTTGGTGTCGGAGTCGCCCGCATCGAGCTTGCAGGCGCCCAGGCCGGGGTCGTTGGAGTCGCCATCCGCGATCTTTGACGGGTCACAGGAGTTGGACTCGTCGCAGAAAGTATCCAGTGGCGGCTTCACTGTGGAGCGCTGTTCGTTGCTGTTCCACCAGGCGGCCAGGTATCCGGGCCGGAAGTCGCCGGGCGCGAACATCGCGGAGATCGGTCGGGCGGCCCAGCCCAGCACTTTCTCCTCGTACGGCCAGTCCTGCGGGTGCGCGGCGTGGGAGTAGTCGTCTCCAGCCGGATCGACTGCACTTTGCAGGAACGGGACCCGGTTGGCCTTCCACAGCGGGTTGGCCGGGTTGTTCGTCCAGCCCAGCCCCTTGTGGCCGGCGGAGTCAGCGGCCGGGTAGAAGCCTGAGTTGTACGCCCACAGGGCAAAGAACCAGTTCTCGATCCACTGCGGATGACCGTCATTGATCATCATTTCCTGGCCGTGGAGATCGTTCCACTTGCGGGAAAGAATTGTGACGCCGTAGGCGATGTTCGCGGCGTAGTCCAGAGCGACGGCTTCCTGTGTGGCGGGCGGCAGTGCCGTCTCGCCCTCTTTGGTCTTCCCGGCGAGCCGCATGCCGTCGGTGGCCTGCGTGATGCCGTAGCCGCAGTCCGCCTCGGAGAAGTTGATCCGCCAGGGGTCTGCCTGCGTCCCGTCCGAGGCGTACTGGGTGCCGTAGTAGTTGCCGATGAGGCTGTTGGCTGTGACGCCGGGTACGGCGAAGCGGGTCGCCTGCCACATGTTGGATTCCTGTGCGGTGATGCCGAGCATCACCTGCGAAGGTATGTGCCAGCGGTCGGTAACATCCGGGTCCTCGTTGTCGAGGGTGCCGTTGGGGTCACCCGCCAGCGTGACAGGCGGGAACAGTCCCTGCGGGGTGTAGGAGTCCATGCCGGTGTTCTTCCAGTTCGCCGGCCGGGGGACGTGCAGCTCTCCGACGACGGCCTGGTCCACAGCCCATTCCACCTGTCGCGGGGTCGGCTGGAACGCCTGCTTTTTCACGTCGTTGCGGGCCACCGCGCAGTAGCGCTCGTCGGTGCCCTCGCTGGGACCGGTCGGTGATGCCGCGAGCGCCTGGGTACGCGTCGTCTGCGTGGACAGGGCCTCGCTGTCGCTGCTGACCGACGGCTTCGCGGATGACTGCTTCCCTGTGGGGACGCCCAGTGCCGGAGAGGGTCGGCTTCCGGCTTCGGCACGCTCGGCGGACAACTGCGGTGTGGCGTCCAGTTCGGCGTGTTCGCCAGTGGCGACTACGTCCAGAGTGATCCGCGCGTCACGGACCTGCTTGGCTTCCTTGGGCGTGATCAGGCTGGTCTTGCCGTCCGCCCAGGATGTGGACACGCCCACGTGGCCCAGATTGGACATGCGAGCACCCTTGGCAAGGTGTCCCGGATTCTTCACCGGGCCCGGCAGAATCCCCTTGCTCTTGGCCTTGCCCGTGAGGAACACCGTGCCGCCAGGAGTGGCGGACAGGTCCCAGTCCGCGAGGTTTCCTTCAGCCACCGTCTTCGGTGTGGTCTTCTTGCCCTTGACCTGCGCGGCATCCAGATGCTTGGCCCACGACTTCGCCTTGGCCTTCTCGCTGTCGCCTTCCCTGTCGATGAAGGTCACGCCATCGCCGCTGTCAGCCGCAATCTGAAACGGCACATGCTCCGTTACGGCTAGGACGGTCTCCCTCTGTCCGTTGATGCGGACGAGTCTGTTGCCGTGACCGGCGACGATGCCGTGCCGGGTCGGGACAGCCGAGGTGACCTGACCGGGAAAACCAAGCGGCTGGGACTGCTTGCCTGTGGCTGCGTCCACGGTGATCAGCCGGGTCTTCTGTTCCTTGTCCCCGTCGTAAGTCAGCTGAGTGAACACCACATCGTCCCCAGTGCCGCAGCCCGGAGAGAAGTAGGCCAACGACGCGGTGAACGGCAGCTTGGTAACCTGACCGCTACCCAGGTCGACAACTGCGGTGAACGCCCCACGCACCATCAGCTCGGGGTTGTTGGTGAACGTCCGGGGCGCATAGGCGACAGCCGCGTACTTCCCGGACTCGGTCACGCACGCGTTGCCTAGCCAGGTGTCCGCGGCGAAGCCGTCTTCACGCAGGGTGGCTACGGTGGTGAACTTGTAGCCGTCCTTCTCCTTACCCGTGAGAACATGGAACCCCGTGCCATCGCCGGACGTGGACAGGGCCACGTCCTTGGAGGAGCGATAGTTCTTCCCCAGGACGGCGGCGCGGTCCTCCTTGCCGACCTGACGGGGTTTACTCGTGGCTTTCGGTAGACTCTTTCCTCCTTGAACGGCATTGTCAGGGACTTTCGGTCCCTGAGCCTGCGCAGAGATGGTCAGCGAAGAAGCGAGAATCGCAGTCACTGCCGTCACTACTACTGCGCGTTTTCTTTGTCTGACACGCACGTGCATGTGTTTCCTTTCCTTGGCTCGCTTGAACTCGGCGCACACACCGCTGATTTCCGGTGGCGCTTTCGATGAGGTCTCTATATGCAGGGCAGGCTTGCGGTCTTCGGGGCGCGCCGCAGCCACAGACGATGGACGCGTTCACGGACCGCCCTCTCCGCCCTCGGCGTCAACGGCCGCTCAGACACGGGGTCCTGTCCTGTCAGCGTTATCGTCCGCTCCGCACGTTCGATGGCCAGCACACGCGCCGACAACCGACATGGCGCCGGGAGCCATGCCCGGTAGGGGTGCTACTGCAGCGGCCCTGACTGAGCGAAAGCCGCCATGCGCTAGGTCGTGACCAGGCCCGTCTGCCGCTTGCAGTCGCTGTCGTCGACCGCCAGAGTGATGGACTCCTGCGACGGCTCCCATCCTCCGTGACGCCTCGGCCCATTGCCTCGCACGGATCGGCGAACCCCCCGGTGCCTCTGCCGGCCATGAAGACCGCCACCATGACCGGGCCGGCGTCCTTCACGACCTGCTTGGTGTGCTCTTGCAACGTTGGCGGCAGCTGGCAGCCATACGTCTCGACCTCGGCACGGTCGGTGGTGCTGTAACGACGTGCTCTTGGGCCAGTTTTCCTTGTTGACGATCGGTCTGCCGTCGGCCGCGCTCTTCGTGGCGTCCGGGGCGGTGCCGGGCGAACAGGCGCTGAGCAGGAGAGCCGAAGCAGTCAAGGCTTCTGCGGTCACCGTCCGCTTGATGTGCTTCACGGGGTCCCTTCTTACGCGAAGTAGGGGAACGAGAGAGCGAGTCGGGGGCCGGAGTGGGGTGGGGCCGACTCGCGGGCGATGAGATACAGGTTCGCCGCGCCAAATACTGACCTTGGCCCACTGGGCTCGCTCGTGCGCAGAGCGATGCACGGTCGCTCTGCACTGTCGTCCCCCTCCCTGAAGAACAACTCTCAACTGCCGTGCGGTACACGGCTTTGAGCAGGGCGCCACGATGTCTTCGCCCCCCGGGGTGCTCATTAGATCATCACAACAACGGGATGAAACGGACGTACACCCCTTACGTGCATGTCACAACTACATCACAAGAGGCTTTGCACTCTATTTACTAGAGCCTGAATGCAACTGCGCAGCAAGCAACGGAAGGGCCCCTTTGCTGGCCAAGAAGATGCATGACGCAACTATGAACTGGCCGTGCCGTGGGCGGAGTTGACGTGTGGCTTCCGGGTGAAGGCGGGAGGTGAGTCGCTTGGCCCAGAGTCGAGGGTTGCACTCCGCGCGAACGACATGCGAGGTTCACAAGACCTCAACAGTCTGTTTAAGTTGTGCCCCGCGTCCTTCACGGCCACCGCTTGAGGGCCCGTCATAAGCCGTGTTCTGTGCGTCGGTTCACGTCAGCTAGGCGAACTCGCTTCAGGCGGCACCTAGTCAATCCCTTCGTACGGGACTGCCGACTTGCGCCCCTGGGGCGACTCTTCACCTACAGCACGCACATACTCGTTTCACAGGAGTTGAAATGAACAAGATCATGAGAGCTCTTGGCATCGCAGTCGCCGCCATCGCATTCACGATGTCGAGCGCGGCCACCAGTAACGCGGCAGTCAGCCAGGACGGCACGGCATACGCCAATCCGGTCGGCGGCGTCCTCCCGGCAAAGGCACACTTCAAGGCCTATGGCGAAATATTCACTATCTCTGACCTCAAGGCAGACGGGCGCTCCGGCATCGGCGTCCTCAGCTACGGAAGCGCAGCGAGCACTTACTACTACTGGAACCACAGCGGCGCCGGCACAACCATCAAGAAGGACCTGGAGATCGCAGAGGGAACCCCACTGCATATCTGGTCGTGCACCGGCAACTTCCAGGGCACTCCGACTGGCGGACTCGACTGGACTTCCGGCTGCAACCCGAACACCGACGCCGGCACCTCCGTATGGGCCTGAGCTCAGCATCTTGCTGCCAACTGGACCTACAGGGCCGAGAGTTGACCGCCGGGTCCTGACTCACAAGCGGGTGTGCGGACGCCGCTGACCAGGCAGGTTCCACTGTGGAACCCTCCCCAACCGGGTGGTAGGCGGGCATGGCGAGCGTATGAGGACTCGCCACTGCCCGCCGACCCGCGCGACGTTGAGCCCATCAATCACAGGCGGTACCGTTTTGCACCCACCGAGGAATCGTCGGTGCGGCTGCTGCGCAGCGTACAGTAACGGGAAAGTGGGTCATGAAACTGAAATCGCTTGGTAGGAGCATAGCTTCGATCTTGGCAGTTACCGCCTTGAGCGCAGGCTGCTCGATCCATTCGTCCGACGGCACAGCCTCAGCCACACGAAGTGAACATGCGCCTACGTCCCTACCTCCAGACAGCCTGCCCGTAAAGATGAAAGAAGCCGCCAAGAAGGGCCTCGGCTTCTCCGCTCGAGATGCGACAGACCTTGGCCGAACAGTAGATCTGCAACACGCCGAACTGTGGCGGGCTTGCCTGACGAGAGAAGGAGCCGGTCCGGACTCCATTGATTTTGGTGCTGTCCCGCGCGGGGAAAAGTGTCCAACTCATTGGAACGCCCATGTCCCAACCCCCAAGACGCCCGATCTTATAGGTAAGGACTTCGAGAAATCCTACGTTCAACTACTGAAGAAAGGGTACAACAGCCGGTTCATTGATGTGTTCTACGGAAATAACGGTATTGTTGACCAGCAAGACGTCTCTCGGGTGCACGGAGAAATCTGCAGCCAAAGCCCGAAACCTGGCGAACTATACGACGCCTCGGAAAACGTCAAACTGCACGTCGCGATAGGAAAATGCCCGCCGGCCTGAATTTGCACTCATGACGTCAGCGGTGTCTCTGAGCTGGCTGGGTGCCGTTTGTCATATCTCCCGGTGTTAGCTTTCTGAGTTGACCTGAGCGGCGAACCTGTGTGACGCGTGAGCGAGACGTGGTCACAGATGGCTGGAGCGGAGCGGATCGGATCCATGGGACGAGCGGAAGAGAGAAAAGCGCGACAGCGCGGTGGCCGCCGCGCGGCGCCGAAACGCCGCCGTTCG
>NZ_JBHYOB010000032.1:0-37828 GCF_042744565.1 Streptomyces sp. NPDC058812 | reverse complement strand
GGCGTCGCCTCCGGCAACGGCAAGGGCCAGATCTTCGTCAAGGGCGAGGTCATCAAGACCGTCCCCGAGTCCAAGATCGTGGAGACGCTGATCGAGGAGGCCATGAAGATCGCCGAACAGATGGAGAAGGACGGCGTGGCCTCCGGCGAGCCCTCGGTGGCCGTCGCGGGCTGATCCACCCCTGCTTCTGCCGCGTCGCCCTGGGGGCGGCGCGGCATATTCGTGGCAGGTACAGTGCGGAGACCAGCAGATCTCAGGGTGAGGCCCCCGCACGTGTTGACGCAGACCACCTCCCGCGTGCTCGAACCGAGCGATCTGGACGCCGCGCTCGCCGTCCTCGACCGCGAGCCGGTCGCGAACGCCTTCGTGGCCGCCCGGGTGCAGATCGCCGGCCTCGACCCGTGGCGGCTCGGCGGTGAGATGTGGGGCTGGTACGAGCACGGCATGCTGACGTCCCTGTGCTACGCGGGCGCCAACCTCGTCCCCATCTGCGCCACCCAGCGCGCCGTCCGCGGCTTCGCGGACCGCGCCCGGCGGGCCGGCCGCCGCTGCTCCTCGATCGTCGGCCCCGCCGACACGACCGCCCAGCTCTGGCGCCTGCTCGAACCGGGCTGGGGCCCGGCCCGCGAGGTCCGCACCCGCCAGCCCCTCATGGTCACCAGCCGCGTGCCCGCCGACATCACCCCCGACCCCTACGTCCGTCGCGTCCGCAAGGACGAGATGGAGCGGATCATGCCGGCCTGCGTGGCGATGTTCACCGAGGAGGTCGGCATCTCCCCGATGGCCGGCGACGGCGGCCTGCTCTACCAGGCCCGGGTCGCCGAACTCGTCGGCTCCGGCCGCTCCTTCGCCCGTTTCGACAGCGACGGCAGGGTCGTCTTCAAGGCCGAGATCGGCGCCGCCACCGACCGCACGTGCCAGATCCAGGGCGTATGGGTGGCCCCCGAGTACCGGGGCAGGGGTCTCGCGGCACCGGGCATGGCGGCGGTCCTCCGTTACGCCCTCACGGACGTCGCCCCGGTGGCGAGCCTGTACGTGAACGACTTCAACACGGCGGCCCGACGGACGTACCAGCGGGTGGGCTTCCAGGAGGTCGGCGCCTTCATGAGTGTGCTGTTCTGAACGCTACGGGAACGCGCCGGCTCCGGTCCCCCGGTGAGCAGCGCCTTTGCCACCGCACCGGCGCTGACCGGCGAAGCACCCGGGTAGGCTCCCCGCCATGGAGCTCGTGATCGGCCCCCTGGACCTCGCCGCGCACGTGGACGAGGCCCTCGCGGTCCAAGCCGCCGCGTTCGGACTCGGCCCCGACGAGGTGGCCGTCCGACGACAGATCGTCCTGCGCCACATGACCCACCCCGGCGCGAGAGCCCTCGGCGCCACCGTCGGAGGCGACCTCGTCGGCTTCGTCTACGGCATGCCCAACGACCGCTCCCACTGGTGGTCCACCGTCGTCGAGCCTTACCTCCGCGCCCAGGGCAACGACACCTGGCTCGACGACTCCTTCGTCATCACCGAACTCCACGTGCACCCGGCCCACCAGAACCGCGGCCTGGGCCGCTCCCTGATCACCACGATCACCGACGCGGCCGCCGAGCCCCGGTCGATCCTCTCCGCGATCGACCGGGACAGCCCCGCCCGCGGCCTCTACCGCTCCCTCGGCTACCAGGACCTCGCCCGCCGGGTTTTCTTCCCCAGCGCCCCCAAGCCGTACGCCGTGATGGGCGCCCCGCTCCCGCTGCGCCGGGCCTGCTAGCCAGCCGGGCATAACCGATTTCCACCGCACCGGACCACCCGGCTAACCTCCTAGCACCACCCTTACGCAGCAGGAGACACGAGAACCATGGCCAACGCACCGGTCCAGCGCATGTCGAAGTTGATGGCGAAGACGCTGCGCGACGACCCGGCGGACGCCGAGGTCCTCAGCCACAAGTTGCTGGTCCGCGCCGGGTACGTGCGCCGTACCGCCGCCGGCCTGTGGAGCTGGCTGCCGCTCGGCAAGAAGGTCCTCGGCAACATCGAGCGCATCGTCCGCGAGGAGATGGACGCCATCGGCGCCCAGGAGGTCCAGCTCCCCGCCCTGCTGCCGCGCGAGCCGTACGAGGCCACCGGCCGCTGGGAGGAGTACGGCCCCGAGCTGTTCCGCCTCCAGGACCGCAAGGGCGGCGACTACCTCCTCGGCCCCACCCACGAGGAGATCTTCACCCTGCTGGTGAAGGACCAGGCGTCCTCCTACAAGGACCTGCCGGTCATCCTCTACCAGATCCAGAACAAGTACCGCGACGAGGCCCGCCCCCGGGCCGGCATCCTGCGCGGCCGCGAGTTCCTGATGAAGGACTCCTACTCCTTCGACGTCGCCGACGAGGGCCTCGCCGAGTCCTACGCCCTGCACCGCGCCGCCTACCAGCGCATCTTCGAGCGCCTCGGCCTCGACTACCGCATCTGCGCCGCGACCGCCGGCGCGATGGGCGGCTCCAAGTCCGAGGAGTTCCTGGCCCCCGCCGAGGCCGGCGAGGACACCTTCGCGGACTGCCCGAACTGCGACTTCGCCGCCAACACCGAGGCGATCACCTACGCGCTCCAGCCCGTGGACGCGGCGGACGTACCCGCCGCCGAGGACATCCCGACCCCCGACACCCCCACCATCGAGACCCTCGCCGCCTCCCTCGGCGTCCCGGCCTCCGCCACCCTGAAGAACCTCCTCGTCAAGGTGGACGGCGAGATCGTCGCCGTGGGCGTCCCCGGTGACCGCGAGGTCGACATGGACAAGGTCGAGGCCCACTTCGCCCCGGCCGCCGTCGAGCTGGTCACCGCCGAGGACTTCGTGGGCCGCCCCGACCTGGTCCGCGGCTACGTCGGCCCGCAGGGCCTGGGCGACAAGGTGAAGTACATCGCCGACCCGCGCGTGGCGCCGGGCACGGCGTGGATCACGGGCGCCAACAAGGAGCACACGCACGCCAAGAACGTCGTGGCGGGCCGTGACTTCGAGGTCGACGCGTACGCCGACGTCGTCGTGGTCCGGGAGGGCGACCCCTGCCCGAAGTGCGGCACCGGCCTCAAGCTGGACCGCGCCATCGAGATCGGCCACATCTTCCAGCTGGGCCGCAAGTACACCGACGCCCTCAAGCTCGACGTCCTCGGCCAGAACGGCAAGCCGGCCCGCGTCACCATGGGCTCCTACGGCATCGGCGTCTCCCGCGCGGTGGCCGCCCTCGCCGAGCAGCACGCCGACGACAAGGGCCTCGTCTGGTCCAAGGAGGTCGCCCCGGCCGACGTCCACGTCGTCGCCGCCGGCAAGGCCCTGCAGACCGAGCTGGCCCTCGACGTCTCCGAGAAGCTGTCCGCCGCCGGCGTCCGTGTCCTGGTGGACGACCGGGCCGGCGTCTCCCCGGGCGTCAAGTTCACGGACGCCGAACTCATCGGCGTACCCCAGATCCTGGTCGCCGGACGCCGCTCCGCCGAGGGCGTGGTCGAGCTGAAGGACCGCCGTACCGGTGAGCGCGAGGAACTGACGGTCGAGGAGGCCATCGCCCGTCTCACGGCCTGACACCCTGGGCCACGGCGGCCGATGACGTGGAAGGGGCGGCGTACTCCGGCGCGGTGCCGGCGTACGCCGCCCTGGGGCGGAACGGGTTGCGGGAGGTGGCCCGCTGTCATGGCGGTTACTTCGGGTCGCGGTTGAACTTCGCGGCCGACCAGAAGTAGCCGAGCACCGCGAGCCCCAGGCACCAGGCGACCGCCAGCCACCCGTTGCGGCCGATCTCGGTGCCGAGCAGCAGCCCGCGCAGGGTCTCGATGGCGGGCGTGAAGGGCTGGTACTCGGCGATCGGCTGGAACCAGCCCGGCATCGCGTCGACCGGGACGAAGGCGCTGGAGAGCAGCGGCAGCAGGATCATCGGCAACGCGTTGTTGCCGGCGGCCTCGGCGTTCGGGCTGATCAGGCCCATGCCGACGGCGATCCAGGTGAGTGCCGTGGCGAAGAGCACGAGCAGTCCGAACGCGGCCAGCCATTCCAGGGCGGTGGCGTCGGTGGAGCGGAAGCCGATGGCCACGGCGACGGCGCCGACGAGGACCACGCTCATGACGGACTGGAGCACGCTGCCGATGACGTGTCCGATGAGCACGGAGCCGCGGTGGATCGCCATGGTGCGGAAGCGGGCGATGATGCCCTCGGTCATGTCCATGGAGACGGACACCGCGGTGCCGACCACGGTGCTGCCGATGGTCATCAGCAGGAGGCCCGGCACGAGGTAGGCGATGTAGTCGGAGCGGTCGGCGCCGCCGCCGCCGATGCCCGCGCTCATCACGTCGCCGAAGACGTAGACGAAGAGCAGCAGCAGCATGACCGGCGTGAGCAGCAGGTTCAGGGTGAGGGACGGGTAGCGCCGGGCGTGCAGCAGGTTGCGGCGCAGCATGGTGGACGAGTCGCGCACGGCGAGGGAGAGGGAGCTCATCGGAGGGCCTCCTTGGGCTGGTTCGGGATGTCGGGGCCGGTCAGGGCGAAGAACACGTCGTCGAGGTCGGGGGTGTGCACGGTCAGTTCGTCGGCCTCGACGCCGGCGGAGTCCAGCCGGTCGAGGACGGAGCGCAGTGCGCGCTGGCTGCCGTCGCTGGGGAGCCGCAGTGCCAGTGCCTCGTCGTCCCGGGTGACTTCGCCCAGCGCGGTGGCGGCGCTCCGGTAGGCGGCCGGGTCGGTGAAGCGGAGCCGGATGTGTCCGCCGGGGATGAGCCGCTTCAGTTCCTCGGCGCTGCCCTGGGCGGCGATCCTGCCGTCGTTGAGTACGGCGATGCGGTCGGCGAGCTGGTCGGCCTCTTCGAGGTACTGGGTGGTGAGGAAGACGGTGACGCCGCCGGTGACGAGTTCGCGGATGATCTGCCACATGTTGTGGCGGGAGCGGGGGTCGAGGCCGGTGGTGGGTTCGTCGAGGAAGATGATCCGGGGGCTGCCGACGAGGGTCATGGCGATGTCGAGGCGCCGCTTCATGCCGCCGGAGTAGGTGGAGGCGGGCTTCTTCGCCGCCTCGGTGAGGTCGAAGCGCTCCAGGAGTTCGGCGGCGACCCGTCGTCCCTCCTGCTTGGAGAGGTGGTGCAGGTCGGCCATGAGGAGCATGTTCTCCTCGCCGGTGATCAGGCCGTCGACGGCGGAGAACTGCCCGGTGACCCCGGTCGCGGCCCGCACCGCCTGCGGGTCGGCGGCGAGGTCGTGGCCGCCGACGCGGATCTCACCGGAGGCGGGATCGGGCGAGACGAGGGTGGAGAGGATCTTGACGGCGGTGGTCTTGCCGGCCCCGTTCGGGCCGAGCAGGGCGAACACGGACCCGGTCGGGATGTGCAGGTCGATGCCGTCGAGCACGACCTTGTCGCCGTAGGACTTGCGCAGCCCGTTCGCGGTGATGGCCGGAGTGGTCATGATGGGTGCTCCTCAGAGGCTGCGGGCGACGATGTCGCCGTAGGAGGTGGTCGCGTGGATGGTCAGGTCCGCGGCGGCGCCGTCGGTGTTCTTGAGCGTGTTGTGAATCCGGCCGTAGCCGGTGCCGGCGTCCAGGGAGGCGGAGACTCCGTGCGCGGCGCCGACCGACACCTCGCCGGCCTCGGTGCGCAGCACGACCGTGCCCCGCGCGGCCTCGGCGATCCGGATGTCGCCCTTGGCGGTGCTGATCTCCGCGGGGCCGTCCAGGCGGCCGACCGAGACGTCACCGGCGAGGGTGGTGAGGCGGGCACTCGCGGCCTCGTCGAGCTTGACCGAGCCGTGCGAGCTCTCGAAGGCGACGTCGCCGAGCCGTCCGACGCCCCGGAGTTCGGCGCTGGCCGCCCGCGCCTCGACCCGGGAGTCGGCGGGCAGCTGGATGGTCACCTCGATGGAGCCGGAGCTGCCGAGGATCCGGTTGTTCGCCGAAGCCTCGACCCGCAGGACGCCGTCGCCGTATTCGACCCTGGTCCGCTCCGCCGCCTTCACGTCGCGGCCGTTCGAGGCGTTCGCGGGCAGTACCTCGACGGTGGTGTCGGCCCGGTCGGCGGCGATGAACCGGATGCGTCCCGCGGGGATGTCCAGGACGGTGGCGATCGGGGTGGGAGTGTCGAACGTCTGCATCGTGCTCTCCTTCGGTGCGCTGCTTTCTGACGTTCGAAACGCTACGTTGCATTCACAGATCTATCAACAAGCTCGTTGCAGCGAATCGCTATTCCTGCAGGTGAGAGCCAGTTATTTGTTGCAATGGCCTTCTCGCCTAATGCAACGACAGGAGCGTGTTCGTTGCAATGGACTGAGGGTGAACGCTATGCTGGTGACACCAAGGCAGTACGAAGGAGGCGGCGATGCCTGGAGGCAGGCTCACTCAGCAGGAGCGTCAGCGGATCGCACTCGGGCTGGCCGACGGCCTCGCCTACGCGGAGATCGCCAGACGCCTCGACCGCCCGACCTCGACGATCACGCGCGAGGTGATGCGCAACGGCGGCCCCACCGCCTACCGCGCCGACCTCGCCCACCGCGCCACCGAACACCGCGCCCACCGGCGCAGGCAGGCCGCGCCCCGGGGCCCGAAGGCGCCGCCGCAGGCCCACGGACGGGACGCCGACGCCGTGCGGGAGTACGAGGAGGTGTTCACCACGGTCCTCATGGCCTCGGGCATGCCCAAGATGATGGCCCGGGTCATGGCCTGTCTCACCCTCACCGACTCCGGCAGCCTCACCGCGTCCGAACTCGTCCAGCGCCTCCAGGTGAGCCCGGCGTCCGTCAGCAAGGCGATCGCGTTCCTCGACGAGCAGGCCTTCGTCCGCCGGGAACGCGACGAACGCCGGCGCGAGCGCTATGTCGTCGACGACGACATCTGGTACCAGTCGACGGTGGCCAGCGCCCGGTCCATCGCCCAGGTCGTGGAGACCGCACGGCAGGGCGTAGGCGTCCTCGGCTCCGGCACCCCGGCCGGCGCCCGCCTGGAGAACGTCGCCCGCTTCCTCGACTTCGTCAGCGAGAGCACCGCCCGCGCCGCCGAGCAGGCCCGCGAGGTCCTCCACACGAAAGCCAAGCCGCCCGGGCCCGGGGCGCCGGACGCGGAGACGACGCAGTAGGGAGCCAAGACAGCGTCGTGTTCAGGCGCCGCGTCGACTCCCCACCGCGCCCTCCGGCGTCCTACAGCCAGCTCGCGAACTCCAGCAGCAGTTCCGCGTCCTGCTCCCGGCCCACCCGGCGGGCCCGTACGCCCGACTCGACCGCGCGGAACAGCGTCCAGCCGCGCAGCCGCTCCTGGTCGACCTCGAGCGACTCCGCGAGCCGCTTGACCCGCCGCCGGGTCGTCGAGGCGCCCGAAGGCTGGGCGATGAGGTCCTCCACCCGGTCCCGCACCAACCGCGCGAGGTCGAAGGCGCTCTCGCCGACCACCGGGTCGGGGCCCACGGCCAGCCAAGGCATCCGCTCCCCGGCGAGCACCTTGCTCTGCCGGAACGTGCCGTGCAGAAGCCGCGCTTCGGGCGGCGCGGCCAGCAGTTCCTCGCGGGCCGCGAGCGCCGCGTCGACCAGCGGCGCCACCTCGGGGCCCGCCACCGCACCCGCCCGCATGGCCTCGGCCTGCCGCCCGGTCCGCTCGGCCACGGTCTCGAAAGGGTGACCGGCGGGCGGCTCGACCCACAGCCGCCGCAGCGTGCCCGCGGCCTCCAGCAACGCCTTCGCCTCCGGCAGCGACCGCACCGACACGTCCGGATGCAGCCGCTCCAGCAGCAGTACGCCCTCCGCGGTCTCCGCTTCGAGCAGCTGTACGGCGCCCAGCCCGCCCCAATGGGAGAGCGCGGCCCGCTCGCTCTCCGGGCGCGCCCGGCGCGGGGCCAGCTTCAGCACCGCGGGCGTCCCGCCGGCCGTCCGGACCAGGACCACCAGACTGCTGCGCCCGCCGGGCACCTGCACCCGCTCCGCGGTCAACTCGCGTAGCGCCACGGCCCGCTCCGCCGCTTCGGGCAGCTTCGCCAACCAGTCGTCACCGTCCGGTGCCGTCTCACCGAGCGCCCTGACCAGACGCCGCGGCGGTTCGAAAGCCATGCGCGAGCCGTTCCCTTCCCGTACGGCAGCCGTACGTGTTACTCGGTCGGTGTCCCCGAAGCCGAAGCCGAAGCCGAAGCCGAAGCCGGACCCGAGCCAGGGTCCGGCGCCGCGTCCGGCCGCGACGGGCCGCCGGCCCGCTCCGCGAGCCCAGGGAAGGCTACGCTCCCGCCCCGCCAGCGCACCGCCCGGACCGCCGCCTCCCGCAGCGCCCCGGCCGCCGCGGCCCGGCGTTCGCCCTCGGCCGCCCGCACCAGGTCCGAATAGACGCCGGCCACGCGCTCCTCCAGCTCGGCCGCCAGCCGCACCGCCGCCGCCGAGTCCGGCACCGCGAAGGGCAGCGCGTACCCGGCCGCAGCGGCGACCGGCTTGCCGCCGAGGTCGCGCACCTTGCGCGCCAGCGCGTCCCGCCGCGCGCGGTGCGCGTCGTAGGCCGTCCGCGCCTCGGTGCGCCGTTCCTCGCCGACCCGGCCGCCGACGACCCCGTAGCCGTACACGGCCGCGTGTTCCGCCGCCAGCGCCGCCTGGAGGGCGTCCAGCTCCCGGTCCTCCGCCTCGCTCACCCGTCACCCTCCGTCAGCAGATACACGTGCGCGGATCCGGCCGCCGCCACCGAGGCCAGCAACCGCGCCAGCTCGCCCGGCGCCTCCAGCAGCGCCCCGGCCCGCCGGTCGGCCAGCTCCCGCTCGGCGGCGGCGAGCAGGGCCAGGGCGTCCTTCTCGGCCGCCGGTACGGCAGCGGAGCCGTCCTCCGGCCCGGCGGCCCGCGCGGAGACGGAGGGCGACGCCTTCGGCGAGGCCGCACGCACCGCACCGAACGCCTCGGCGTGCCGCACCACCTCCGCGTGCAGCGGACCCAGCCGCTCCGCCAGCCCAGGATGCGCGGTGATCACCGCCGCGTACCGCCCGGCCAGCTCCTCGCTGTCCCGGGCCGCACGCGCGCGTGCCCGGTCGGCGGCCGACGGACCGCCCTCCGTGCCGTCGTCGCCCGGTCCGCCGGAACAGCCGACGAGCAGGGCGGCCCCGGCGGCCGAGGCGAGCAGGCTCCTTCTGCGCGGCCCCGAGGGCAGGCGCGGCGATGAGGAAAACGACACGGCAGACGTCCTCGACAGGCTCGTACGGAAGCGACGGCAAAGCGACGGGCGAGCGGCGGGGACCCGCGGTGCGGCCTGCCCGTGATCACGGTACCCGGGCCCCGGCCGGGCACCACTCACCGGCGCCGCCGGTCTGGGGTGGACGGCAACACCCCCCGGGACCGGATACCCTTTGACCAGACACGCGACCCATCCCACAACAGCACACGCGGCCGAGGAGTCACCCGGATGAGCACCACCCAGAGCGAGAGGCTGCGAGAGCTGCTTGAGCCGCTCGTCGCCTCCCAGGGCCTGGACCTCGAAGAGATCGCGGTGGACTCGGTCGGCCGCAAGCGTGTGCTGCGTGTCGTCGTCGACTCGGACACCGGTGCGGACCTGGACCGGATCGCCGATGTGAGCCGCGCGCTCTCGGCGAAGCTCGACGAGAGCGACGCGATGGGCGAGGCGGAGTACACCCTCGAGGTCGGCACCCCGGGCGCGGAGCGCTCCCTCACCGAGCACCGCCACTATGTGCGCGCCACGGACCGCCTGGTGCGGTTCCAGCTCCACGAGGGCGGCGAACTGGTCGCGCGCATCCTCGGCGTGGACGACGACGGACTCGACCTCGAAGTGCCCGGAGTGAAGGGCCGCAAGGCCACCACCCGCAGACTCGCCTTCGCCGACATCGACAAGGCGCGCGTCCAGGTCGAGTTCAACCGCAAGGACGACCGCGGCAACAAGAATGACAAGAACACGACGGAAGAGGAGGAGGCGTAGCCGTGGACATCGACATGAGCGCCCTGCGGGGCTTGGTACGGGAGAAGGAGATCTCCTTCGACCTGCTGGTCGAAGCGATCGAGTCGGCCCTCCTCATCGCCTACCACCGCACCGAGGGAAGCCGCCGACACGCGCGCGTGGAGCTCAACCGGGACACCGGGCATGTGACCGTGTGGGCGAAGGAGGACCCCGACGACCTCGAAGAGGGCCAGGCGGCCCGGGAGTTCGACGACACCCCGTCCGACTTCGGCCGTATCGCCGCCTCCACCGCCAAGCAGGTCATCCTGCAGCGGCTGCGCGACGCCGAGGACGACGCGACGCTCGGTGAGTACGCCGGCCGCGAGGGCGACATCGTCACCGGCGTGGTCCAGCAGGGCCGCGACCCGAAGAACGTGCTCGTCGACATCGGCAAGCTGGAGGCCATCCTGCCGGTGCAGGAGCAGGTGCCGGGCGAGACCTACCCGCACGGCATGCGGCTGCGTTCGTACGTCGTCCGGGTGGCCAAGGGCGTGCGCGGCCCCTCCGTGACGCTGTCCCGCACGCACCCCAACCTGGTGAAGAAGCTCTTCGCCCTGGAGGTGCCGGAGATCGCCGACGGGTCCGTCGAGATCTCGGCGATCGCCCGCGAGGCCGGCCACCGCACCAAGATCGCCGTACGCTCCACCCGCTCGGGCCTGAACGCCAAGGGTGCCTGCATCGGCCCCATGGGCGGCCGGGTGCGCAATGTCATGGGCGAGCTGAACGGCGAGAAGATCGACATCGTCGACTGGTCGGACGACCCGGCCGAGATGGTGGCGAACGCGCTCTCCCCGGCCCGCGTCTCCAAGGTGGAGGTCGTGGACCTGGCCGCCCGCTCCGCACGCGTGATCGTGCCCGACTACCAGCTGTCGCTGGCGATCGGCAAGGAGGGCCAGAACGCCCGCCTCGCGGCCCGGCTGACCGGCTGGCGGATCGACATCCGGCCGGACACCGAGCAGCCGTCCGAGCAGTCGTCCGACCGGTCGTCGGCGGGGCACGGGGAATAGATCCAAGCCGCACTGCGCTGAGATCACGACAGTCTTGCGTGCGGTGTGTGTTCGATCCTTGCCCCAAAGGGGTGAGGTCGGTCCGGGGAGGTAGACTTAGCAATGTCTGGCCGGACACGTACCCGAGCATGCCCTGAGCGCACCTGCGTGGGGTGCCGGGAGCGAGCGGTCAAGAGCGAGCTGCTGCGCACCGTGGCGGTCGAGGGTGATTGCACCCCCGATCCACGCGGTACGCTGCCCGGCCGGGGTGCCTATGTGCATCCCGCACCGGTCTGTGTCGACCAGGCAGTGCGCCGCAAGGCGTTCCCGCGGGCGCTCCGCGTCCCGGGGCCGCTCGACGTAAAGGCGTTGCGCCGCTACGTCGAGCAGGCACAGGGTTGCTGACAGCAGCATCAGGCAACGTGCCACGGAAGACGAGCCGTACGGAACCCCGTGCGGCCTGGTACCTCGCGAAGTGAAAGCAGGTCGAGATTGCGATGAGCACTCGATGAGTACGCGATGAGTACGCCCATGAACTAGCGACGGTCCGGACGCAACCCGGACCTCAGAGGAGCGAAGTGGCTAAGGTCCGGGTCTACGAACTCGCCAAGGAGTTCGGTGTCGAGAGCAAGGTCGTCATGGCCAAGCTCCAGGAACTCGGTGAGTTCGTCCGTTCGGCGTCTTCGACGATCGAAGCGCCCGTAGTACGCAAGCTGACAGACGCGTTCCAGCAGGGCAGTGGCAACGGCCGGTCCGCCGGTCGCCCCGCGGCCCCGAAGAAGGCGGCCCCCAGGCCCGCCGCGCCTTCCCCGGCGCAGGCGGCCCGCCCGGCTGCCCCGCGGCCGCCGGCCGCGCCCAAGCCCGCGGCTGAGCAGCAGCAGCCCGAGGCTCCGTCGGCCCCCGCGCCGGCGCCGTCCCAGGGCCAGTCCCAGGGCCAGCGTCCGACGCCGGGCCCGAAGCCCGCGCCGCGTCCGGCCCCGGCCGCCCCGGAGTTCACCGCTCCGCCGGCCGCTCCGGCAGCTCCGGCCGCCTCGACTCCGGCTCCGGCCGGACCGAAGCCCGGTGGCGCGCGTCCCGGTGCTCCCAAGCCCGGCGGCAGCCGTCCGTCCGGTCCGGGTCAGGACCGCGGTCAGCAGGGCGGCCAGGGCCGTCCCGGTGGCCAGCGCCCCGGCGCCCCGGCGCAGCGTCCCGGAGGCCGCCCCGGCGGCCCGCGTCCGGGTAACAACCCCTTCACCTCCGGCGGCAACGCCGGCATGGCGCGCCCGCAGGCGCCCCGTCCGCAGGGCGGCCCGCGCCCGGGTGGTCCCGGTGCCCCCGGCGCCGGTCCCCGTCCGCAGGCTCCCGGCGGCCAGGGCGGCGGTCCTCGTCCCCAGGCTCCGGGCGGCAACCGTCCGAGCCCGGGCTCGATGCCGCGTCCGCAGGGCGGCGGCGCCGGTCCCCGTCCCGGCGGCGGCCCGCGTCCGAACCCCGGCATGATGCCGCAGCGTCCCGCTGCCGGCCCGCGCCCCGGCCCCGGTGGCGGCGGTCGCGGTCCCGGCGGTGCCGGTCGTCCCGGTGGCGGCGGTCGTCCCGGTGGCGGCGGCGGCTTCGCCGGTCGTCCCGGTGGCGGTGGCGGCGGCGGTCGTCCCGGTGGTGGCGGCGGCTTCGCCGGTCGTCCCGGTGGTGGCGGCGGCTTCGGTGGCGGCGGTGGCCGTCCCGGCTTCGGCGGTCGTCCCGGTGGTCCGGGTGGCCGTGGTGGCACGCAGGGCGCCTTCGGTCGTCCCGGCGGTCCCGCGCGTCGCGGTCGCAAGTCGAAGCGGCAGAGGCGCCAGGAGTACGAGGCCATGCAGGCCCCGTCGGTCGGCGGCGTGATGCTGCCTCGCGGCAACGGCGAAGCCATTCGCCTGTCGCGCGGTGCGTCGCTCACCGACTTCGCGGAGAAGATCAACGCCAACCCGGCGTCGCTCGTCGCGGTCATGATGAACCTCGGCGAGATGGTCACCGCGACCCAGTCCGTCTCCGACGAGACGCTCCAGCTCCTCGCCGGCGAGATGAACTACACGGTTCAGATCGTCAGCCCGGAGGAGGAGGACCGCGAGCTGCTCGAGTCCTTCGACCTGGAGTTCGGCGAGGACGAGGGCTCCGAGGAGGACCTGGTCGTCCGTCCGCCGGTCGTGACCGTCATGGGTCACGTCGACCACGGTAAGACCCGACTGCTCGACGCCATCCGCAAGACGAACGTCATCGCGGGCGAGGCCGGCGGCATCACCCAGCACATCGGTGCCTACCAGGTCGCGACCGAGGTCAACGAAGAAGAGCGCAAGATCACCTTCATCGACACCCCGGGTCACGAGGCGTTCACCGCCATGCGTGCCCGTGGTGCGCGGTCGACCGACATCGCGATCCTGGTCGTCGCGGCCAACGACGGCGTCATGCCGCAGACGGTCGAGGCGCTCAACCACGCCCAGGCGGCCGACGTCCCGATCGTCGTCGCGGTCAACAAGATCGACGTCGAGGGTGCCGACCCGACGAAGGTGCGCGGTCAGCTGACCGAGTACGGCCTGGTGGCCGAGGAGTTCGGCGGCGACACCATGTTCGTCGACATCTCCGCCAAGCAGGGTCTGCACATCGACTCGCTGCTGGAGGCCGTGATCCTCACGGCCGACGCCTCGCTCGACCTGCGGGCCAACCCGGCCCAGGACGCGCAGGGCATCTCGATCGAGTCCCGTCTCGACCGCGGCCGCGGTGCCGTGGCGACGGTCCTCGTGCAGCGAGGCACCCTGCGGGTCGGCGACACGATGGTGGTGGGCGACGCCTACGGCCGCGTCCGCGCCATGCTCGACGACAACGGCAACAACGTCGCCGAGGCGGGCCCTGCGACGCCGGTCCAGGTCCTGGGCCTGACCAACGTCCCGGGTGCCGGTGACAACTTCATCGTGGTCGAGGAGGACCGTACGGCCCGCCAGATCGCGGAGAAGCGCGCCGCCCGCGAGCGGAACGCCGCGTTCGCCAAGCGCACGCGCCGCGTGTCGCTCGAGGACCTGGACAAGGTGCTCAAGGCCGGCGAGGTCCAGCAGCTGAACCTGATCATCAAGGGCGACGCGTCCGGATCGGTCGAGGCTCTGGAGTCCTCCCTCCTCCAGCTGGACGTCGGCGAAGAGGTCGACATCCGCGTCCTGCACCGCGGCGTCGGTGCGGTCACGGAGTCCGACATCGACCTGGCGATGGGCTCCGACGCCATCGTGATCGGCTTCAACGTGCGCGCCGCAGGGCGTGCCGCGCAGATGGCCGAGCGCGAGGGTGTGGACGTCCGGTACTACTCGGTCATCTACCAGGCGATCGAGGAGATCGAGGCGGCCCTCAAGGGCATGCTCAAGCCGGAGTACGAAGAGGTCGAGCTCGGTACGGCGGAGATCCGCGAGATCTTCCGCTCGTCCAAGCTGGGCAACATCGCGGGTGTTCTCATCCGCTCCGGCGAGGTCAAGCGCAACACCAAGGCGCGCCTGCTGCGCGATGGCAAGGTCATCGCGGAGAGCCTCAACATCGTGGGCCTGCGTCGCTTCAAGGACGACGTCACCGAGATCCGCGAAGGCTTCGAGGGCGGTATCAACCTCGGAAACTTCAACGACATCAAGGTCGACGACGTCATCGCGACGTACGAGATGCGCGAGAAGCCGCGGGTGTAACAGCCCCGACTTCCGAGAAGGCGCGGTCCGGGGCCGGTCGGCGGAGCACAATATCCGTCGATCGGCCCCGGCCGTTCGTTGTACGGTTCTGATGTCCCCGTCACATGGATGACGGGGCCATCGATCCCGAACCGGCGGGTGAACCGGTTGCACACATGTATGTGGGGACGCTGTCCTTCGACCTCCTCCTCGGCGACGTACATTCGCTGAAGGAGAAGCGCTCCGTCGTCCGCCCGATCGTCGCCGAGCTCCAGCGGAAGTACGCGGTGAGCGCGGCCGAGGTGGAGCACATGGACCTCCACCGGCGGGCGGTCGTCGGCCTGGCCCTGGTGTCCGGCGACGCGGGGCACCTGTCCGACGTACTCGACCGGTGCGAGCGGCTGGTGGCCGGTCGCCCCGAGGTGGAGCTGCTGTCCGTCAGACGGCGCTTCCACGGCGACGACGACTGACCAGAAAGCGCAGAAGAAGCGCAGACGAAGAAAGAGAACGGGAGACGGACCAGTGGCCGACAACGCGCGGGCGAAAAGGCTGGCGGACCTCATCCGAGAGGTGGTGGCCCAGAAACTGCAGCGCGGGATCAAGGACCCGCGGCTCGGCTCGCACGTCACCATCACGGACACCCGGGTCACGGGTGACCTCAGGGAGGCGACCGTCTTCTACACGGTGTACGGGGACGACGAGGAGCGTGCGGCCGCGAGCGCGGGCCTGGAGAGCGCCAAGGGCATCCTGCGCTCCGAGGTCGGCAAGGCGGCCGGCGTGAAGTTCACGCCGACCCTGACCTTCGTCATGGACGCCCTCCCGGACACCGCCCGGAACATCGAGGACCTCCTCGACAAGGCACGGCAGTCCGACGAGAAGGTGCGCGAGGCGTCCGCGGGCGCCGCGTACGCCGGTGAGGCGGACCCGTACCGCAAGCCGGGCGAGGACGACGAGGCCGACGAGGCCGACGAGACGGACGACACCGCTAAATGACCGACAAGCACCCCACGCCCGACGGCCTTGTCATCGTCGACAAGCCGTCGGGCTTCACTTCGCACGACGTCGTCGCCAAGATGCGGGGCATCGCCCGCACCCGGCGCGTCGGGCACGCCGGCACGCTCGACCCGATGGCGACGGGCGTCCTGGTCCTCGGCGTGGAGCGGGCGACCAAGCTCCTCGGGCACCTCGCCCTCACCGAGAAGGAGTACCTGGGCACGATCAGGCTCGGGCAGACGACGCTGACCGACGACGCCGAGGGCGAGATCACGGGGTCGCGGGACGCCTCGAAGGTCACCCGGGACGCCGTCGACGCGGCCGTCGCCAAGCTGTCCGGCGACATCATGCAGGTGCCGTCCAAGGTCAGCGCCATCAAGATCAAGGGCGTGCGCTCCTACAAGCGGGCGCGCGAGGGCGAGGAGTTCGAGATCCCCGCCCGCCCCGTCACCGTCTCCTCCTTCGCGGTGTACGACGTACGGGACGCCGTCGCCGAGGACGGCACCCCGGTGCTGGACCTGGTGGTCTCGGTGGTCTGCTCCTCCGGCACCTACATCCGAGCCCTGGCCCGGGACGTGGGCGCCGACCTCGGCGTCGGCGGCCACCTCACGGCGCTGCGCCGCACCCGCGTCGGCCCGTACAAGCTGGACGCGGCCAAGACGCTGGACCAGCTCCAGCAGGAGCTCACCGTGATGCCGATCGCGGACGCCGCCACCGCCGCCTTCCCGCGCTGGGACGTGGACGCCAAGCGGGCGCGGCTGCTCACCAACGGTGTACGGCTGGAGATGCCCGACTCCTACGCGGGCGCCGGTGCCGTCGCCGTCTTCGATCCCGAGGGCCGCTTCCTCGCGCTCGTGGAGGAGCACAGGGGCAAGGCGAAGAGCCTGGCCATTTTCGGCTGAGCCGAGCTGCCGTCGGGCTCCGCCCGTGGAGCGGCGATCACGGGGACTTCCATTGTCGCCGCTCCACGGTCCCCCCTCGGTTCCCCCACCACCCAGGGTGTATCCAACCGTCCCTTTCTGTTCACCCGTCCGGGCAGGCGCTCGGAGTGAACCGGGGGAGTGGAAGGGGGCGCGTTCGCCACGGGATCTGTCCCATTGATCATCACGCGCCTACCGTCGAACACACAGCACGGGTGTACGGCGGGGAGGTTCGACGATGGCGTCGCGGAACCGGTCCCGGGAGGCGGCGGGCGGCAGGGCAGGACTGCGGTCCCCGGACGGCTTCCCGCAGACGCGCGGCGGGCCGCCCGCTCCGCCGACCGAAGCGCCACGGATCGCGCCCGACGACGCGCTGATCCGTGTCCATGACCTCGCCGGCCGTCCCCGAGGCACCGGTTTCCTCGCCGACCACCACGGCACGGTGATCACCAGCCATGAAGCGGTCGACGGTCTGTCCCGACTGGTGCTGAGCGGCGCCGGGGGCCGCCGCCGTGTCGTGGCCGCCGCCGACGTGACTCCGCTGCCCGCCCTCGGCCTGGCCCTCGTACGCTCCGAGGGCCTCGGTGCCGAGCCGCTGCCCGTCGCGGCGCGGGGCAGGGTCGAGGCCGGGACGTACGTCCGGATCGCCGCCGGCGGCTGGCGTGAGGCCCGGGTCCTCGGCGCCACCGACGTCACCTACACGGCCACCGACCGCTTCCACCTTCTCGGCGACGCCCTGGAGCTCGCGCTCGGCACATCGGGGCGGGACGCGCTGCGGCTGGGCGGCGGCGCGGCCGGCGGACCGGTGCTCGACAGCGCGACCGGCGCGGTCGTCGGCGTCCTCGGCACCGCTCTGAGTTCCGGACACAGCGACGTGGGCTTCGCCGTGCCGTTGCCTCCCGCCCCCGGCCCCCTGGCCGACCTGCTCGCCGAGAACGCGGCGACGGTCCCGGCCTATGGCGCCGACCTCAATCTGGCGGGCGTACTCGCACTCACGGCGATCTCGGTGGGGCAGGACGGTCCTCCGGGGGCGGCAGGAGGCGGGCGCGCGGGTGCGGACGAGAGCGTGGGTCCCGGATCCAGTTCCGGTGCCCGGAGCGGTCCTGGTGCCGGGCCGGGCTCCGGCTGCCCCGCGGAGCCGGTCGAACGCGCTGCTGTCGTGCGAGAGTTCGCCGCCTTCGCCGCCGGCCGCGCCAGTGTGCTCGGGCTGGTCGGCGCCCCCGGCAGCGGCCGTACGACCGAGTTGGCGGCCCTCGCCTCCCGTCGCGCGCTGGGGACGGAACCGGCGCCCACCCTGTGGCTGCGCGGCGCCGACCTGCGGGACGACGACATGTCGTTGGCGGACGCGGCACGCAGGACGCTGGCCCGGGCCGCCCGCATCATCGCCGCCTCGGACCGCTCCCGCCCGGCCGGCCTCGGCGACATCACCCCGGACCGCCTCGCCCACCTCGCCCGCACCGCCGGACGCCCCCTCCTGCTGCTGCTCGACGGCCCGGAGGAGATGCCGCCCGTCCTGGCCCACCGCCTCCCCGAGTGGACGGAGGGCACGGTGACGTGGCTGCGGGAGACGGGAACGCGGCTCGTGGTGGCGTGCCGGGCGGAGTACTGGGAGCGGGCGGGGGCGGAGTTCCCGCGGGAGCTGTTGTACGGGGCGGTGGCGGGGGAGCCGGCGTCCGGACCGGTTGCCGGAGGGCCGCGGCCCGGCTCGGCTGTGGAGGAGTGGCCGTCCGGGTAGGTCGTGGGCGTGCCGTCGCCTCGGGCGATCGCTGCCGGGGAGCCGTGGCCCGGGCCGGCGGGAGGTGGGGGGCGCCCCGGGGCGGGCGGTGGAGTGCCGCTGTCCGGGGCGGCCTGTGGAGAGCCGTGTCCCGTGCCGGTCAGCGGTGTGTCGTCGCCAGGGCCGGGCGGTGAAGCGCCCTCACTCGGGACGCCCCTCGCAGCGGCCCTGGGGGAGTCGACGGCAGGGCCGACCGGCAGAGCGCCCACGTCGAATGCCACCGACCGCGAACCGGAACAGCCGTTCTGGGCGGCCGGCGCAGCGCCGAGGCAGACGGGGCCGACTGCCGGAAGGACGCCCTCCGGGACGGCGGCCCCCGCAGTTCGGCCGGAGTCCGCCGAGTCCCGGTCCGCAGCTCCCGGCGCGGGTGCCCCGCCCTGCGTCCGTCTCGGCGATCTGCGGGACGACGAGGCCCGGGAGGCGCGCGCACGCTACCGCGTACCGGAAGGCGCCCTCGCGGACCCGGACGGCCGGCACCCCCTCACCCTTCGCCTGCTCGCGGAGGTCCACGACGCCCTCCCCGGCTCCCCGCCCCCCGCCCGCGTCGAGCGGCACACGGTCTTCGCGGCCTACCTGGACCTGGCGTGCCTGCGCGTCGCCAACCGCCTGGCCGGGGAGAACGGCCTGCACGGCACCGCCGTACGACGACTCGCGGCAAAGGTCTCCGGACAGGTCCACGAGGCGGCCCGGCGCAGTCTCGGCCCGGGCCAGGGCGAGCTGGACCGGGAGTCGTTCGAGGCGGTGTTCCCGTGGGGGCCGGCCCCCGCCCGGCTCGGCGGCGGCACCGGCTGGGCGACGGCCGTACTCGGCGAGGGCCTCCTCGTACCCGCCGGCAGCGGCTACCGCTTCGCCCACGAGGAACTCGCCGACTGGATCCAGGGCACACACCTCGACCTGGACGAAGCCCTGCGCGCCCTCGTCCACCGCCGCGGCACCCCGCACGACACCCACACCCTCCCCGTGCCGCACCACCGCATCGGCCCCGTCGTCGAGGCCCTGCTGCTCCTCGCCCGCCAGTACGGCGTCCCCCAACTCGCGCTGACTCTCGAAGAGCTGGTGAACGCACTGGACGCCGACCCGCACTCCTGGTGGGCCGCCCGACTGCTCGCCGAGGTGCTGACGCGCGTGCCCGACGCCACGCCGTACACGGAGGTGCTGCGGCTGCTCGCCGACGGCATCGTGGAGCGGAGCGGCGAAGGGCGGGCCGCGCCGGGGGAGTTCGGGCCCGCCTTCTGGACGGCCGTGCGACTGCCGGAGGCCACGCGCCTGGACCTGCTGCGCCGCCTCGTCCTCGCCGACGGCCCCCCGCACGCGCCCGGCCCCCGCCACCTCGACACCGTCGCCGCACGGCTCGCCGCCGATCCCGCGGCCGTGCGACCGCTCCTCGTCCGCTGGTTCGACGACGAACGGCCGCTGCCCGCAACCCCGCACGCCACCGTCGCGACGGCCGCACAGGCGCTGCTGCACACGCACCGCCACCGCGGCCCGGGCGGCCTGGACGGCCTCACCGAGGTACTCGTCGACAGCGCGCACCGACGGGCCGACGAACTGCTCGCCGTCCTGGCCGAGGAGGAGCCGTCCGCCCTCTGCCGCGCCGTCGAGCGGTGGGCGCGCGACGAGCGGCCCGCCCGGCGGACGGCGGCGGTGACCCATGGCCTGCGCACCGCACCGCACGCACGCACCGGTGCCGACCGCACCCTGCTCCGCCACGCCGCCCTGGTCCTGCTCGCCGACCCCGCCGACAGTGCCCTGCGCGGCGGTGCGCTCGCCCTGCTCGTCCAGGACCCGGGCAGCCGGGACCGTCATCTCCCGCGGGCGCTGGGCCACTTCGCGGCGGGCGACCCGTACCTCCCGCCGAGCGCGATGGCCGCCGCGCTGCCGACCCATCCGGATCCCGTCCTCGACGCCTTCCGGGCCCGACTGCGCGGGCCGGACGCCGGGGAGGCGCTGCGCAGGCTCGCCGACGCCACCACGCCCGCGCTGGCCCGCCGGGTGGCCGTCCTCGTCGGGGAGGCCGTGGTGGAACGCCCGGAGACCGCCGGGCACGTGGCCGCGTACGTCGACCGGCGCCTCGACCGGGACCCCGAGGCCCGCGCCGTACTCCACCCCCTGGTCACCGGCCTGCTCGACGACGGTCCCGAGCCGGTGCGGGCCGCGCTCGCCGGCGTCCTCGCCGGCGACGGCGCCCCCGGCCCGCTCCGCCGCGAGTTGCGCGAACACCTCCTGGCCCACGAGCAGGACCCCGCCGTCCTGGACGCGCTGCTGCACGCCGCCGCCCAGTGCGGCGGCGACGACCTGCCCGCCCTCGTGCACCGCACCGGCCTCCTCCTCGTCCGTACCCCGGACGGCGCCACCCGCTTCGACCGCGGCCTGGTCGACCTGGCCCGCCACCTCCCGGGGTTCGCCACGAGGGTCACCGGCTGGCTGGCCGACGAGCCCCAGGACTGGGCAGCACTGGTGGGCCCCAGCGCACGCCGCACGATCGAGAACCTGGCGGGTGCCCGGGTCCCGGCGTGAGCCGGATCCGGCGCGCGGGGCGTGCACCCGGTCACAGCGCGGATGCCGATGCGGGCGGGAGCCGGACGGCATGGCACCCTTAGACCTGCGTAAGAGGCACCACGGAAACCACCAAGGAGCAGACACAGTGCAGCGCTGGCGTGGCTTGGAGGACATCCCCGAGGACTGGGGACGCAGCGTCGTCACCATCGGCTCCTACGACGGCGTCCACCGCGGGCACCAGCTGATCATCAAGCACGCGGTGGACCGCGCCCGCGAGCTGGGCGTCCCCGCCGTCGTCGTCACCTTCGACCCGCACCCCAGCGAGGTCGTCCGCCCCGGCAGTCACCCGCCGCTGCTCGCCCCGCACCACCGCCGCGCCGAACTGATGGCGGAACTGGGCGTGGACGCGGTGCTGATCCTCCCCTTCACCAAGGAGTTCTCGAAGCTGTCCGCGGCCGACTTCGTGGTCAAGGTCCTGGTCGACCGGCTGCGCGCCAAGGCGGTCGTCGAGGGCCCCAACTTCCGCTTCGGCCACAAGGCCGCGGGGAACGTCGAGTTCCTCGTCGAGCAGGGCAAGGTCTACGACTTCGAGGTCGAGGTCGTCGACCTGTACGTGACCGGTGACGCGGGCGGCGGCGAACCCTTCTCCTCGACCCTGACCCGCCGCCTGGTCGCCGAGGGCGACGTCGCCGGCGCCGCGGAGATCCTGGGCCGCCCGCACCGCGTCGAGGGAGTCGTCGTCCGGGGCGCCCAGCGCGGCCGTGAGATGGGCTTCCCCACGGCCAACGTCGAGACCCTCCCGCACACCGCCATCCCGGCCGACGGCGTCTACGCCGGCTGGCTGCACGCCCAGGGCGAGGCGATGCCGGCCGCGATCTCCGTCGGCACCAACCCGCAGTTCGAGGGCACCGAGCGCACGGTGGAGGCGTACGCCATCGACCGCGTCGGCCTCGACCTGTACGGCCTGCACGTCGCCGTGGACTTCCTGGCCTTCGTACGGGGCCAGGCGAAGTTCGAGACGCTGGAGGCACTGCTCGAGCAGATGGCCGCGGACGTCGAGCGCTGCCGGGAGCTGGTCGCGGCGGCGTCGTAACGCCTTCCGCCTTCCCTGCCCGTTTCCCTCCTACGACTTCCCTCCTACGACGCCGAAGGGCGGCCGGTGCTGGTGAGCACCGGCCGCCCTTCGCTGTCGGGGCCTACTGCTGTGGCGGCGGGGGAGGCGTCTGCCCCGGCTGCGGATATCCGTAACCGGGCTGCGGGTACGGCTGCTGCCCCGGCTGTTGCGGGTAGGGCTGCCCGGGCTGGTGCGGGTAGGGCTGTCCCGGCTGGGGCTGTGCGGGCTGCTGTCCGGGCATGGGCTGACCCGGCATCGGCGGTGCGGCCACCGGCGGCGGGTTGCCGTTGGACGTCCACAGGCCGTGCGACTGCTGGTGGCGGACGAAGTCCTCGGCGACCATCGCCGAGAGGTTGAAGTACGCCTCCCGCACCTTCGGCCGCATCATGTCGAGGTCGACCTCGGCACCGGCGGCCAGATGCTCGTCGAACGGCACCACGACGACGCCCCGGCACCGGGTCTGGAAGTGGCCGACGATGTCGTCGACCTTGATCATCTTGCCGGTCTCGCGGACCCCCGAGATGACGGTGATGGACCGGGAGACGAGGTCCGCGTACCCGTGCGCGGACAGCCAGTCCAGCGTCGTACTGGCGCTGCTCGCCCCGTCCACGGACGGCGTCGAGATGATGATCAGCTGGTCGGCGAGGTCGAGCACACCGCGCATGGCGCTGTAGAGGAGACCGGTGCCCGAGTCGGTCAGGATGATCGGGTACTGCTTGCCCAGCACGTCGATCGCGCGCCGGTAGTCCTCGTCGTTGAAGGTCGTGGACACGGCCGGGTCGACGTCGTTGGCGATGATCTCCAGCCCGGACGAGGCCTGGGAGGTGAACCGCCGGATGTCCATGTACGAGTTGAGGTACGGGATCGCCTGCACGAGGTCACGGATGGTGGCCCCGGTCTCCCGGCGCACCCGGCGGCCGAGCGTACCGGCGTCCGGGTTGGCGTCGATCGCGAGGATCTTGTCCTGCCGCTCGGTGGCGAGCGTGGAGCCGAGGGCGGTGGTGGTGGTCGTCTTGCCGACGCCGCCCTTGAGGCTGATGACGGCGATGCGGTAGCAGGAGAGCACGGGCGTGCGGATCAGCTCCAGCTTCCGCTGCCGCTCGGCCTCCTCCTTCTTCCCGCCCAGCTTGAACCGCGAACCGCCGGCTGCCGGGCGGCTGCTCTTCGCCTTCTGCTTCTTGTTGTTGAGCAGCCGGTCGGACGACAGCTCCACGGCGGCCGTGTAACCGAGCGGCGCGGCACCCGGGTTGGTGGGCTGGCGCTGGTCGTGCTGCATGGGCTGCGGCCAGGCGGCACCGAGACGGGGGTCGACGGGATGCTGCTGTTGAGGCTGGTGAGGCGCCTGGGCCTGGGCCTGCTGAGGTTGCTGGGGCTGGTCCGGCTGACCTGATTGACCGGGCTGACCGGGCTGACCGGGCTGCATCGGCTGGGGGGCGGGGGGCGCGGCGTGGTACGGCTGCTGGGCAGACGGGACCGGCGCAGTCTGGGGGGCCTGCCCCGGCTGGGCGGCCATCGGCTGGGCCTGCGGATCGCGCGGGGCGAAGCCCTGCTGAGCGGCCGGCGGTGCGGTCGGCGGGGTCCGCGCGTCACCCTGCGGCTGCGGCTGCCCCTGCTGCGGTACACCGGGGTGCGGCTGCTGCTCCGGCGACTGCCCGTGCGGCGCGGGCGCCTGCGGGAAGCCGTAACCACCGGGCTGGGCCGGGGGGGAGGGCTGCGGAGCCGGCGCACCGGGCTGAGGGAACCCGTAGCCGGCAGCGCTGGGCGCGGGAGCGCCGCCAGGCTGCTGGACCGGAGGCTGCTGGGCCGCCGGAGGCGTGGCGCCCGGCTGCGGGAAGCCGTAGCCGGCCTGCGGAGCGGGCTGCGCGGGCGCCTGGTTCGGCGGCATCGGCGCGGCGGCCGGCTGCGGGTTCCACGCAGCGGGCGCGGGCTGCGGAGCCTGCGGCTGGAACGGGGGCTGCTGGGCCGGTACGCCCGGCTGCTCCGGAGCGGCGGGGGCCGGCTGCGGCTCTGCGGGCCACTGATGCGCCGGGGCGGGTGCGACGGGAGGGTACGACGGGGGCAGGGGCGGCACTCCGCTCTGCGCCACGGGCGGTGCGTCGGCCGGAACGGCGTCCTCCGGGGCGCTGTCCGCGGGTGCGTCGGCCGGAACGGCGTCCATGGGCTCCGCAACAGGCGACACCGCCTCCGCCGGGGGCTGGGCGTCCCGAGGGTGGGGCACCGCGTCCTCGGGCTCGTCCTCGGCCGGGGTGCTGTCCTCGGGGGCGGGCTCGGCCACCGGAGCGGGAGCGGGCGGGGCGGCCGACACGGGTTCATCGTCCTGAGCCGGACCGGCGAGGCGGGCCTCGTCCACGTCGTCGGCCAGGTCGGACCCGTCGACCGCGGGCGTACGGACCTCGTCCGTCTCCTTGTCCCGCTCACCGTCGTCGGCGAGTTCGGGACCGCCGCCTGCGACTGCGGAACCGCCGACGCTCTCGGGCTCCACGGCGTCGTTCGTCACGGCGTCGTCCGCCACGGGGGAGGGCTCGTCCGGCGACGCCTCACCGGTCTCGTCGGGAACGATCACCGCGTCGTCCGCTGCGGTGACTTCGGGCCCGTCGACCGCAGGCTCCGGACGCTCGTCCTGCCCGGTGCCATCCGCCGCGGCACGCTCGGCGATCTCCCGCTGCAGGGCGACGGCGGAGAAGCGCATGGTGGCGCCGCTCTCCAGGTCACCGTTGTCCGGCTCGGACTCGGGCTCCGGCTCGGGCTCTGGCTCTGCCTTCGGCTCCTCGGCCGGCGGGGGAGCGGGCGCCTGAAGCTGGAACCCGCCGGCCGGAAACGCCGGTACGGCCGTGGGAGAAGCGGGATCCGCGGCGGGCGCCGGGGTGGCCACGGCCTCCGGCTCGGCTCGCACCTGCGGTTCAAGCTCGGGCTCGGGATCGGTCTCGCTCTCGGCCTCGGGTTCCGGCCGCGCCTGCGGCTGCTGCGGCTCGAACCCGCTCCCGACCGGCAGCCTGGGCACCCCGGCCGGTCCCGCGGTCGGCGACGCGGGCGGAGTGAAAGGCGCCCCCGGACCCGGCGGCGGAGGCGGCGTGAACGCGGCCCCCGGAGCAGGTGGCGGAGGCGGCGTGAAGGGCGCCCCCGGGGCCGGGGCCGGAATGGAGGAGGAGCCGTTGGCCGGAGCCGCGTGCGGCGGCGGAGTCAGCCCCGGCAGCGGCGGAACCGGCCCACGTGGAGCGGGTGGAGCGGGTGGAGCGGGCGGAGTGGACGGAGCAGAAGGAGCAGAAGGAGCGGACGAGGCGGCGGCGGAGGAGAACCCGGCGTTCGAGCCCGCCCCTTGGCCCTGACTCTGGTCCTGGCCCTGGCCCTGGTTCTGCCCTTGCCCCTGCCTCGAGTCACTCGACGCGTTCTGCGTGTACCAGGCGGGCGGAGCGTAGTCGATGGTGAACTCGCCCGTCGTCTCGATTGCGGACTCCGCGTCGGGTTGGTCATCGCCGGGTGTAGCCCAGCCCCCGCGGATCCCGTCCCGATCGCTGCTCACAGTTCCTCCTGGTGTGGTCGAGCACCCTCATGCCGTGCTGGGGCGACCGTTTTTGTCGTCCGACGTTGTCCGAATGAAACGAGGTCGTCCGATCGTCGGCCCTCCCCGTACGACGCCGACGCCCGGTCCACGGGTTCTGGCGTCGCGCCGGGACCCAGCCTAATCACCACACGCCCCACCCCGGCAGCCCCGTCCTCACCTCAGCGTCTGCCCATTGCGTCACAGCCTGCCCTGAAGTGCCGTACCTCGTTTCCGAATCCGTGCATGCGCCACACCACATCCATGAACAAGTCGGACAGAACCGCACCGGAAACGCGGCCGGAGCCGACGGTGCCGGACCCGGCCGTGACCACGGGCGTTCAAGGCCCGGCATGGTGAGGGCGCTTGTCGTCATCCCATCGCGGGAACCCCCAGGACCAGGAAGAGGACCCACGCGTGAGCTTCGGCCCGCCCCCTGCGATCTGCTCGCCGTCGTCGTCGCCGCGGCGCTGAGCACCGGCGGTTGGCTGCTGTGGGGCGGCGGGGGCGAGAACGGCACACCGTCGGACAAACCGCGAGCCGCGGACGGGCAGGGCCCTCTCGGCGTCCGGGAGACGGTCGAGAAGCAACCCGCAGGCACCGTGGGCGAGATGGCCTTCCGGTTCTCCGTGGACGACATGGCCCGGCATCGCGCCCGGCGAGGAGGAGCGGCGGTTCGGACTCGACGGCCCGATCTGCGGCTGCACGCGCCATGTGGCGGGCGGCCACCGCACCGCCGTCCTCTTTCCGCGCGAACGACCGGGAAGATGACGCCTTCTGTAACCAGGTCGCCTTCGTCGACCTCGACAGCGGCCGACTCCTCTAGGAGGACCGCTTCTCCTATCCCATGGCCGGTCCCGGCCCGGGACCGGCCCAGCGTGACGCTGTCGCACGACACGGTCGCCGTCACGTGGGGCGGTGGCACCGCCGGGTACGACAAAGGGCATCCGTGACCTCAGCGTGCCCTCATCCGAGCCGGCCGTCCTCGCCGTCGCCGGCGGCGACACCGAGATCACCGACCCGCTGTCCCTCGACGACAAGGGCCGCCACCGCGCCACGATCAGTCTCCGCAACCGCGCGTACGTCGCCGACTGCGCCTGCACCGACTCCCTCGTCATCGACGACTGTCCGACCATCGCCGTCGGTGCGGGCCAGGTCTTCGTCCGCAGCAAGGACACAGGTGGAGAACGCGCTGGCCGCTGACGCTCTCGAACGAGAACGACATCGTCGTCCAGGACGGAAGGATCTTCTTCGGCGCATAGTCCGCGAACGGCCCGTCCGGGGACAAGAAGAAGCAGTGGGCCTACCTGGTCCTGGGAATCGGAAGCGGCGCGGCGGAGAGGCCCTGACGGTCCCCGACCCCGTTCCCCTTCCCCGCCCCCGGGTCACTCCGCCCGGGCGACCCCGTCCTCGGGCGCCGGCTCCAGGTCGAACTCGCCGTCCCGGGCACCGAGCACGAACGCCCGCCACTCCGCCTCCGTGTACCGCAGCACGGTGTCCGGGTCGAGCGACGACCGCATCGCCACGGCGCCTTCGGGGAGGTAGGCGATCTCGACCCGTTCCTCGTGCTCCTCGGTGCCCGGCGCGCTGTGCCACTCGACGCCGGAGATGTCGAGGGAATAGAGCTCGTCCCGCTCCCGTTCCTTGCGCGCCTTGAGTTCGAGGTTCTCGGCATCGGCCATCGCGGCTCGGTCCTTCCTGTCCTGCGGTCGGCTGTGCGGCTACCCTAGTGGCCGCGATTCTCCTGGTCAGCGGTTTGTTCATGTCCGTGCCCGTGGGAGTGAGGCCCCGCTCCTCGACCCCTGAGAGGGGCCGTCCTTCCAGGCTGGTACGCTGTGTGACGGCCGTTTGTGTACGCGCCTCCAGAGCCAGAGCCCTGGAGGACGCGCCCAGCGGACCTTCGCCTTCCGAGTCACGGAAGATCCCCCGAGACGTAGACCGGGGGCACTCGGTGGGCACTCACAGACCAAGAGGAGTACGCGTGTCGCTCGACGCCGCAGTGAAGAAGCAGATCATCACCGAGTTCGGTACCAAGGAGGGCGACACCGGCTCCCCCGAGGTCCAGGTCGCTCTGCTGTCCCGTCGGATCTCCGACCTGACCGAGCACCTCAAGACCCACAAGCACGACCACCACTCCCGTCGTGGTCTGCTGATCCTGGTCGGCCAGCGCCGCCGGCTGCTGCAGTACCTCGCCAAGAAGGACATCCAGCGCTTCCGTGCGCTGGTCGAGCGCCTCGGCATCCGCCGCGGTGCGGCGGGCGCCAAGTAAGACACCGTGAAGGGAGCGGTTCCCACCTTTAGGGGGCCGCTCCCTTTGCTGTACGTGCGCTCTGTCGCCGCCGCTTTGTAGTGTGGTAGCAGAAGACAAGACGCACGACGAACACGACGTACGACACGACGAACGAAAACGAGGAGAAGCGCGCCTAGCCGCCGCCGGTCCTCGGTAGTGGCCCCCGGGGGCAGAACCCCGGGTGCTTCGATCGAAGACCGGCCCGCATTGCACGGAGCGCTTCTCCACCACCGTCCCCCCGCCACACGGGCGAGGAGGGACGAAAGACGACAAGTAACGGAGAAAATGCTAGTGGAGAACGAGACCCACTACGCCGAGGCCGTCATCGACAACGGCGCGTTCGGCACCCGCACCATCCGCTTCGAGACGGGCCGGCTGGCCAGGCAGGCCGCCGGTTCCGCCGTGGCGTACCTGGACGACGACACCATGGTGCTGTCGGCCACCAGCGCCTCCAAGAACCCCAAGGACCAGCTCGACTTCTTCCCCCTCACGGTGGACGTCGAGGAGCGGATGTACGCCGCCGGCAAGATCCCCGGCAGCTTCTTCCGCCGTGAGGGCCGGCCGTCCGAGGACGCCATCCTCACCTGCCGCCTGATCGACCGCCCGCTGCGCCCGTCCTTCAAGAAGGGCCTGCGCAACGAGATCCAGGTCGTCGCCACGATCATGGCCCTCAACCCCGACCACCTGTACGACGTCGTGGCGATCAACGCCGCCTCCGCGTCCACGCAGCTGGCCGGCCTGCCCTTCTCCGGCCCGATCGGCGGCGTCCGCGTCGCGCTGATCCGCGGCCAGTGGGTGGCCTTCCCGACGCACACCGAGCTCGAGGACGCCGTCTTCGACATGGTCGTCGCGGGCCGCGCCCTGGAGGACGGCGACGTCGCGATCATGATGGTCGAGGCCGAGGCCACCGAGAAGACCGTCAAGCTGGTCGAGGGCGGCGCCGAGGCGCCCACCGAGGAGGTCGTCGCCGCCGGTCTGGACGCCGCGAAGCCCTTCATCAAGGTGCTGTGCCGCGCCCAGGCCGACCTCGCCGCGAAGGCCGCCAAGCCGACCGGTGAGTTCCCGGTCTTCCTGGACTACCAGGACGACATCCTGGAGGCGCTCAGCGCCGCCGTCCGCCCCGAGCTCAGCCAGGCGCTCACCATCGCCGGCAAGCAGGAGCGCGAGGCCGAGCTGGACCGCGTCAAGGCGCTCGCCGCCGAGAAGCTCCTGCCGGAGTTCGAGGGCCGCGAGAAGGAGATCTCCGCCGCGTACCGCTCGCTGACCAAGTCCCTGGTCCGTGAGCGCGTCATCAAGGAGAAGAAGCGCATCGACGGCCGCGGTGTCACCGACATCCGCACCCTGGCCGCCGAGGTCGAGGCCATCCCGCGCGTGCACGGTTCCGCGCTGTTCGAGCGTGGCGAGACCCAGATCCTGGGCGTCACCACCCTCAACATGCTCCGCATGGAGCAGCAGCTGGACACCCTCTCCCCGGTGACCCGCAAGCGCTACATGCACAACTACAACTTCCCGCCGTACTCCGTCGGCGAGACCGGCCGCGTCGGCTCCCCGAAGCGCCGCGAGATCGGCCACGGCGCGCTCGCCGAGCGCGCCATCGTGCCGGTGCTGCCGACGCGCGAGGAGTTCCCGTACGCGATCCGTCAGGTGTCCGAGGCCCTCGGTTCCAACGGCTCGACGTCCATGGGCTCGGTCTGCGCCTCCACCATGTCGCTGCTGAACGCCGGTGTGCCGCTGAAGGCCCCCGTCGCCGGTATCGCCATGGGCCTGATCTCCCAGGAGATCAACGGCGAGACGCACTACGTCGCCCTCACCGACATCCTCGGTGCGGAGGACGCCTTCGGCGACATGGACTTCAAGGTCGCCGGCACCAAGGAGTTCGTGACCGCCCTCCAGCTCGACACCAAGCTGGACGGCATCCCCGCCTCCGTCCTGGCCGCCGCCCTCAAGCAGGCCCGTGACGCCCGCCTCCACATCCTCGACGTGATGATGGAAGCGATCGACACGCCGGACGAGATGTCCCCGAACGCGCCGCGGATCATCACCGTGAAGATCCCCGTCGACAAGATCGGTGAGGTCATCGGCCCCAAGGGCAAGATGATCAACCAGATCCAGGAGGACACGGGCGCCGACATCACGATCGAGGACGACGGCACCATCTACATCGGTGCCGCCCAGGGCTCGCAGGCCGAGGCCGCCCGCGCCACGATCAACGGCATCGCCAACCCGACCATGCCCGAGGTCGGCGAGCGCTACCTGGGCACCGTCGTGAAGACGACGACCTTCGGCGCGTTCGTCTCCCTGCTGCCCGGCAAGGACGGTCTGCTGCACATCTCGCAGATCCGCAAGCTCGCCGGCGGCAAGCGCGTGGAGAACGTCGAGGACGTCCTCGGTGTGGGCCAGAAGGTCCAGGTCGAGATCGCCGAGATCGACTCCCGCGGCAAGCTCTCCCTGATCCCCGTGACCGAGGACGAAGAGGGCGACGACGAGAAGAAGGACGACGCCGACCAGTGACGTCCCGTAGCTCCAAGGCGACGGCCCGCACCTCCTCGGAGGCGCGGGCCGTCGCCCGTACCCAAACCCTGATCAAGGGCGAGCACGGCATCGGTACGGTCCGCAAGACCACCCTCCCTGGCGGCCTGCGCATCGTCACCGAGACCCTCCCCTCGGTCCGCTCGGCGACCTTCGGCATCTGGGCGCACGTCGGCTCCCGCGACGAGACCCCGGCCCTGAACGGCGCCACCCACTACCTGGAGCACCTGCTCTTCAAGGGCACCGGCAAGCGCAGCGCCCTGGACATCTCCTCCGCCATCGACGCGGTCGGCGGCGAGATGAACGCGTTCACGGCGAAGGAGTACACGTGCTACTACGCACGCGTGCTCGACACCGACCTGCCGCTCGCCATCGACGTGGTCTGCGACATGCTGACCGGCTCGCTCATCCGCGAGGACGACGTGGACGTCGAGCGCGGCGCCATCCTCGAAGAGATCGCGATGACCGAGGACGACGCCGGCGACTGCGTGCACGACCTGTTCGCGCACACCATGTTCGGCGACAACGCCCTCGGCCGCCCCGTCCTCGGCACGGTCGACACGGTCAACGCCCTCACCGCCGACCGCATCCGCCGCTTCTACAAGAAGCACTACGACCCCACGCACCTGGTGGTCGCCGCGGCCGGCAACGTCGACCACAACAAGGTCGTACGCCAGGTCCGCGCCGCCTTCGAGAAGGCCGGCGCCTTCCGGGAGCCGGTGGCCGCGCCCATCGCCCCGCGCGACGGGAGGCGCACGATCCGTGCCGCGGGCCGGGTGGAGCTGATCGGCCGCAAGACCGAGCAGGCCCACGTCATCCTCGGCATGCCGGGCCTGGCCCGCACCGACGAGCGCCGCTGGGCGATGGGCGTCCTCAACACCGCCCTCGGCGGCGGCATGTCCTCGCGCCTCTTCCAGGAGGTCCGGGAGAAGCGCGGTCTGGCCTACAGCGTGTACTCGTACACCTCGGGCTTCGCCGACTGCGGCCTCTTCGGCGTCTACGCGGGCTGCCGGCCCTCCCAGGTGCACGACGTGCTGAAGATCTGCCGGGACGAACTCGACCACGTCGCCGAGCACGGCCTCACCGACGACGAGATCGGCCGCGCCGTCGGCCAGCTCCAGGGCTCCACGGTCCTCGGCCTGGAGGACACCGGCGCGCTGATGAACCGTATCGGCAAGAGCGAACTGTGCTGGGGCGAGCAGATGTCCGTCGACGACATGCTGGCCCGGATAGCCTCGGTCACGCCGGACGACGTCCGCGCCGTCGCTCGCGAAGTCCTGGGACGACGGCCCTCGCTGTCGGTCATCGGCCCGCTGAAGGACAAGCAGGCGTCCCGGCTGCACGACGCCGTCGCCTGAACCTCCCGGTAAGGAAGCGAAAAACATGAGCAAGCTGCGCGTGGCCGTCCTCGGTGCCAAGGGCCGGATCGGCTCCGAGGCGGTCCGGGCGGTCGAGGCCGCCGAGGACATGGAGCTGGTCGCCGCCCTCGGGCGGAACGACAGCCTGGACACGCTGGCCGAGACCGGCGCCCAGGTCGCCGTCGAGCTGACCACCCCCGCCTCGGTGATGGACAACCTCGACTACTGCGTACGCCACGGCATCCACGCCGTCGTCGGCACCACCGGCTGGACCGACGAGCGCCTCGCACAGCTGAACACCTGGCTCGACAACTCCCCGGAGACGGGCGTGCTCATCGCGCCCAACTTCTCCATCGGCGCCGTGCTCACCATGAAGTTCGCGCAGCTCGCCGCCCCGTACTTCGAGTCCGTCGAGGTCGTCGAGCTGCACCACCCCAACAAGGTCGACGCCCCCAGCGGCACCGCGACCCGCACCGCACAGCTGATCGCCGAGGCCCGGCAGAAGGCAGGCTCCGCTCCGGCGCCCGACGCCACTGCCACCGCCCTGGACGGCGCCCGCGGCGCGAACGTCGACGGCGTCCCGGTCCACGCGATCCGCCTGCGCGGCCTGCTGGCCCACCAGGAGGTCCTGCTGGGCGGCGAGGGCGAGACCCTCACCGTCCGGCACGACTCCCTGCACCACAGCAGCTTCATGCCGGGCATCCTGCTGGGCGCCCGCCGGGTGGTGACCACCCCGGGCCTTACCTTCGGCCTGGAACACTTCCTGGACCTGAACTGAGACCTCGTCCCAGACCCGAGCCGAAACCCGAACCGAGACCCGAACCGAGACTCAAACTGAGACCCGAACCGAGCCCCTGACCCTCATGCGCGCGAAAATCTCCTACGTCATCACGGCCGCCGTCCTGGTCTTCTACTTCGCCCTGGTCGGCAGCCGCGGTGTGATGCTCATCGGCACCGGCACGGTCCTCACCGTGACCTTCGGCGTCGCGGTGCTGATCCTGCCGGTGATCGGCCTGTGGTTCCTCTGGAAGAACACCCAGTTCGTCCGCAAGGCCAACCAGCTCGCCGCCGAGCTCGACGCCGAGGGCGGACTGCCCGTCGACGACCTGAAGCGCACCCCGAGCGGCCGCGTCGACCGGGACTCGGCCGACGAGGTCTTCGCCCTGCGCAAGGCCGAGACGGAGGACGCCCCCGGCGACTGGCGCAGCTGGTTCCGCCTCGCCGTCGCCTACCACGACGCCCGCGACACTCCGCGCGCCCGCAAGGCGATGCAGCGGGCGATCGCCCTGCACGACGGCAAGCACGTCGAGGCTGCCTGAGCAGACCGAAACGCCGGGGCCCGGACCGCACTGCGGTTCGGGCCCCGGCGTCTGTCGTCGGAGCTCAGCCTCGCCGGTACTCGGCGGCCCACGCCTCCACGGCGTCGGCCGCCCGGTCGAAGGCGTCCTCCCGTCCGAGGAAGTCGGCGTTGTGCGTGCTCAGCAGCGGAGGCGAGGTCTCCGCGGACCGGCCCTGCCGGACGAGGAGCAGCGCCTGCCCCTGCACCGTGCGCGGCAGCCCGAGCCAGCGCACCGGCTGCTGCACCGTGCGCACGCTGGAGACCTGCTGCCAGGCCACCGTGCGCGTCCTGAAGAAGCTCACGTGCCGTACCCCGTGCGCGCTCACCCACGCACCCATGCGCAGCAGCCGCAGGGCGCAGGCGATCACGACCACCGCGACGCCGAAGACCACACCGGCGGAGGACAGCGAGTCCGTCGCCGCGATGATGATCGCCGCGAACAGTACGAACGAGGCGAGCAGCAGCATCAGCGCCGCCACCCCCACGCGCCACGGCCCCGGCCGGTAGGGCCGGCGCCAGAGGTCGCGGTCGTCGTACGGCAGCGCGACGTCGTCGTCGGCGTCGAAGGCGCGGTCGGCCGTCAGGAAGGGCAGGGGCACGGCTGGTCCTCACTCGTTCCATGGCATGTGCTGTGCCCGGTGAGGCTACCGACCTGTGTCCCCGGTCACCACCCGCGGGGTCCGGATGGAGTCAGGACCGGCCCGCCGACGCCTCTCAGCGCCGGTCGGACGCCTGTGACGGCTGCTTGTGCGGGGAGGGCTGGTCGGCGGAGAGGGCGGGCATCCCGATCACCAGGGAGCCGACGATCCCGGCGACGACGGTGAGTCCGAGCAACCAGCGCCCGGCCAACTGGCCGAAGGACGCCCGCTCGCGGGGCGGGGGTGTGACATTGCTGCGGAACCTGTCGGCTTCGGCGACGAAGGCGAACGGCACGGGTTCACGCCGGCGGATCATGGAGGCTGCGTCTCCCTTCAGGGATGAATGCTTCGCTGTTACTCATACAGACGAACGAACAGCCCCTCAGGTGCCCTCTTTCACCGATTTCATCGCGGCACACCACCGAACGCACCATTCGGCGGGCCGTAGAGTGGCCTCGCCAAGCGACAAGATGGGAAGGCCCTGCACCCGTGACCGACACCCCCGCCGACGATTTCAAGATCGACCTCCGCAGCGACGTCACCGTCGAACTGGTCAAGAGCAGCGCGACCGACTCCGACGTGCTGTTCGCCGCCCGTGTCTCGACCGTCGGGGAGCAGTCCCTGGACGAGCTGAAGAAGGACCCGGAGCGCTCGAAGGGCCTGATCAACTACCTCATGCGGGACCGGCACGGCAGCCCGTTCGAGCACAACTCGATGACCTTCTTCATCAGCGCCCCGATCTTCGTCTTCCGCGAGTTCATGCGGCACCGCGTCGGCTGGTCGTACAACGAGGAGTCGGGCCGCTACCGGGAGCTCCAGCCGGTCTTCTACGTGCCGGGACAGGACCGCAAGCTGGTCCAGCAGGGCCGCCCGGGCAAGTACGTCTTCGTCGAGGGCACCACCGAGCAGCACGAGCTGGTCAGCCGGTCGATGGAGGACTCCTACCGCCAGGCCTACCGCACGTACCAGGAGATGCTCGCCGCCGGCGTCGCCCGCGAGGTGGCCCGCGCGGTGCTCCCCGTCGGCCTGTACTCGTCGATGTACGCGACCTGCAACGCGCGCTCGATGATGCACTTCCTCGGCCTGCGCACCCAGCACGAGCTGGCCAAGGTCCCCTCCTTCCCGCAGCGGGAGATCGAGATGGTCGGCGAGAAGATGGAAGAGGAGTGGGCGCGGCTCATGCCGCTCACCTACGCCGCCTTCAACGCCAACGGTCGCGTGGCGCCGTAACGCGGCCTCGGCGCCCGATCGGGCACAGATGTACGCATCAGCCGTGCGAAGTGTCCGTATTGCGGCGTTTGGAGAAGTTCATCTAGCCTGATCAAAGGGACCCGGCACTGCTTGAACCCCCGAGCAGGCAGTGCCGGGCTCCACTTCCGGTCCGACCTGCCGCCTCCCCCGAGGGCAGACCCCGCCCTGAGCAACGAGTAGCGTGTAACCCATGGCTCCGACCTCCACTCCGCAGACCCCCTTCGGGCGGGTCCTCACCGCCATGGTCACGCCCTTCGCGGCGGACGGCGCACTCGACCTCGACGGCGCTCAGCGGCTCGCCGCCCACCTGGTGGACGCAGGCAACGACGGCCTGATCATCAACGGCACCACCGGCGAGTCCCCCACCACCAGCGACGCGGAGAAAACGGACCTCGTACGAGCCGTCCTGGAGGCCGTCGGCGACCGGGCACACGTCGTCGCCGGAGTCGGCACGAACAACACCCAGCACAGCATCGAGCTGGCCCGCGCCGCCGAGCGCGTCGGCGCCCACGGCCTCCTGCTCGTCACGCCGTACTACAACAAGCCCCCGCAGGAGGGCCTGTACCAGCACTTCACGGCCATCGCCGACGCCGCCGAGCTGCCGGTCATGCTCTACGACATCCCCGGCCGCAGCGGCGTCCCGATCAACACCGAGACGCTGGTCCGCCTCGCGGAGCACCCGCGGATCGTCGCGAACAAGGACGCCAAGGGCGACCTGGGCCGCGCCAGCTGGGCCATCGCGCGTTCCGGCCTCGCCTGGTACTCCGGCGACGACATGCTGAACCTGCCGCTGCTCTCCGTGGGCGCGGTCGGCTTCGTCTCGGTCGTCGGCCACGTCGTCACGCCCGAACTGCGCGCCATGGTGGACGCGCACGTCGCCGGTGACGTACAGAAGGCACTGGAGATCCACCAGAAGCTGCTCCCGGTCTTCACCGGCATGTTCCGCACCCAGGGCGTCATGACCACCAAGGCCGCGCTCGCCCTCCTGGGCCTGCCCGCCGGACCGCTGCGCGCACCCATGGTCGGCCTCACGCCCGAGGAGACCGAGCAGCTCAAGATCGATCTTGCCGCCGGCGGGGTACAGCTCTGACAACAGACTTCGCACGACCGCGCCACCGCGCGACCGGACTTCACAACTGAATACGCGGGCCACCGGTGCCCGCACCCCACTACGACAACTGCTTCTGCACGAACGTCACGCGCGCCACGTGCCCACCGGTACGTGGCGCGCGTGGTTGAGGAGAGTCTTTTGAGTCATCCGCATCCTGAACTGGGCCGTCCCCCGGCGCTTCCCAAGGGCGGCCTCCGCGTCACGCCCCTCGGCGGCCTCGGCGAGATCGGCCGCAACATGACGGTCTTCGAGTACGGCGGCCGGCTACTGATCGTTGACTGCGGAGTGCTCTTCCCGGAGGAGGAGCAGCCCGGGATCGACCTGATCCTGCCGGACTTCTCGTCCATCCGGGACCGCCTCGACGACATCGAGGGCATCGTCCTCACCCATGGCCACGAGGACCACATCGGCGGCGTCCCGTTCCTCCTTCGCGAGAAGCCGGACATCCCGCTCATCGGCTCCAAGCTGACCCTCGCGCTCATCGAGGCCAAGCTCCAGGAACACCGCATCCGCCCGTACACCCTTGAGGTGGCGGAGGGGCACCGCGAGCGCATCGGCCCCTTCGACTGCGAGTTCGTCGCGGTCAACCACTCCATCCCGGACGCGCTGGCCGTCGCCATCCGCACCCCCGCGGGCATGGCCGTCCACACCGGCGACTTCAAGATGGACCAGCTCCCGCTGGACGGCCGCCTCACGGACCTGCACGCCTTCGCGCGACTGAGCGAGGAGGGCATCGACCTCCTCCTCTCGGACTCGACGAACGCCGAGGTCCCCGGGTTCGTCCCGCCCGAGAAGGACATCTCGAACGTCCTGCGGCAGGTCTTCGCGGGCGCCCGCAAGCGGATCATCGTGGCGAGCTTCGCCAGCCACGTCCACCGCATCCAGCAGATCCTGGACGCGGCGCACGAGTACGGCCGCCGGGTCGCCTTCGTCGGCCGTTCCATGGTCCGCAACATGGGCATCGCCCGGGACCTCGGCTACCTGAAGGTCCCGCCGGGCCTCGTCGTGGACGTCAAGACGCTCGACGACCTGCCGGACAGCGAAGTGGTCCTCGTCTGCACGGGCTCGCAGGGCGAACCGATGGCCGCCCTGTCCCGCATGGCCAACCGCGACCACCAGATCCGCATCGTCAACGGTGACACGGTGATCCTGGCCTCGTCCCTCATCCCGGGCAACGAGAACGCGGTGTACCGCGTGATCAACGGCCTGACCCGCTGGGGCGCGAACGTCGTCCACAAGGGCAACGCCAAGGTCCACGTCTCGGGCCACGCCTCGGCCGGCGAGCTGCTGTACTTCTACAACATCTGCCGCCCCAGGAACCTGATGCCGGTCCACGGCGAATGGCGCCACCTGCGTGCCAACGCCGAACTGGGTGCCCTGACCGGCGTCCCGCACGACCGCATCGTCATCGCCGAGGACGGCGTCGTCGTCGACCTCGTCGAGGGCAAGGCCAAGATCTCCGGCAAGGTCCAGGCGGGATACGTCTACGTCGACGGCCTCTCGGTCGGTGACGTGGGCGAGCCGGCCCTCAAGGACCGCAAGATCCTCGGCGACGAGGGCATCATCTCGGTCTTCGTGGTCATCGACTCGTCCACCGGCAAGATCACCGGCGGCCCGCACGTCCAGGCCCGGGGCTCGGGCATCGAGGACTCGGCGTTCGCCGCGGTGCTCCCCAAGGTCACCGAAGTACTGGAACGCTCGGCCCAGGACGGGGTCGTCGAGCCCCACCAGCTTCAGCAGCTGGTGCGCAGGACCCTCGGCAAGTGGGTCTCGGACACGTACCGACGCCGGCCGATGATCCTCCCTGTGGTCGTGGAGGTCTGACGGCCCGTCGGACCTCCGACAGCGCCAACCTGGAGCGGGGGGGCGCCCGGCATCAAAGGGGGCGCCCCCCCCCAAGCCAGTAAAAATAAAACAAACCCACCCACCCCAAACAAAGAGGTAGATGACA
>NZ_JBHYOB010000031.1:0-57889 GCF_042744565.1 Streptomyces sp. NPDC058812 | reverse complement strand
CGGGGGTGAGCGGGCGAGGCCGGGGGTGAGCGGGCGAGGCCGGGGGTGAGCGGGCGAGGCCGGGGGTGAGCGGGCGAGGCCGGGGGTGAGCGGGCGAGGCCGGGGGTGAGCGGGCCAGGTCGGGAGTGAGCGGGCCAGGTCGGGAGTGAGCGGGCCAGGTCGGGAGTGAGCGGGCGAGGCCGGGGGTGAGCGGGCGAGGCCGGGGGTGAGCGGCGGGGCCGGCCCGTTCCGGTCAGGTCCCGGGGCTCGCGACGATCCGGCCCTGCTTCACCTCGACCGGCAGTTCGATGAGCGGCACGGTCGCCGGGGCGTGCAGCACCTCGCCGGTCCGGGCGTCGAATTCGCTGCCGTGGCAGGGGCAGACGAGTTTCGTTCCCCGGAGCTTCTTGATGGGGCAGCCCGCGTGCGTGCAGACCGTGCTGAACGCCTTCAGGGAACCGTCCCCGGCCCGGCTGACCACCACGTTCGCGTCCCGGTAGAGCTTGGTCGCGCCCTTGGCGACCTCGCCGTCCGTACCGAGGTCGACGGGCGCGGACGGCCTGGCCGGCGCGGCGCCGTCGTCACCCGGCGAGCAGGCGGCCAGGCCGAGTCCGGCGACAGGCGTGAGGGCCGCCGAGCGCAGGACGGTGCGGCGGCTCGGGACGGGACGGCCGGGCATGGGATCTCCACTGGTCGGGGATGTGCAGGGCGACGATATCCGGCGGTCGTGGCCGCGGCTGAGGGTGGGTCGCACCGACGCGGTGGTATCCGTGAAGGTGGCGTAAACGCTTGCGCAAGCGTTTACGCCACCTTCACGGATGGGGTACGGTCCCGGCCAGTACACGCGGGGCGGTCCGCGGTCCCGAGTCGGACGCGCGGCAGTACGGGAAAGGGGGCACGCCGATGGCGACCATGGCCGATGTCGCACGCAGCGCCGGCGTCTCCGTGGCGACCGTCTCGCACGTGCTCAACGACACCCGTCCCGTGCTGCCGCGCACCCGCCAGGCGGTGCTGGACGCCATCGAGGAGCTCGGCTACACGCCGAACACCCTCGCCCGCTCCCTGGTGACCTCCCGCACCCGCTCCATCGGGCTCGCGGTGTCGGCGATCAGCAACCCGTACTTCACGGAGATCCTCCAGGGCGTCGAGGCCGCCGCCCTGGAGCACGGTTACAGCCTGCTCATCGCGGACCCCCACGACGATCCGGGACACGAGCGCAAGGTCGTCCAGCTACTGCACGAGCGACGCGTGGACGGCATGATCGTCGCGCCCTCCGCCGAGCCTCGCGACCTCGTCGCCTACCTCGGCCGCCACCGCGTGCCGGCCGTGTTCCTCGACCGGGTCCTGGACGTGCCGAAGGGCGACGGGACCCCGCGCTTCGACCAGGTGTGCGCCGAGAGCGCCGAGCCGACTGCCCGGCTGGTCACCCATCTCTCGGGGCTCGGCCACCGCAGGATCGGGCTGGTCGCGGGCCGGCCGGGACTCAGCACGACGCGCGAGCGGATCACCGGCTACCGGCACGGCCTCGCCGCCGCCGGACTGCCGTACGACGAACGGCTCCTGGTCCACGGCGACTCCGAGGCGGCCGGCGGTGAACGGGCCACGGCGGCCCTGCTGTCCCTGGCGGTGCCGCCCACCGCGCTGGTCACCGCCAACAACGCGATGACCATCGGCGCGCTGCGCGCCCTGCGGGAGCGCGGTCTGTCCGTGCCCGGTGACCTCGCGCTGTGCTGCCTCGACGACTTCGCCTGGGCCGACCTCTTCTCCCCCCGGCTGACCGCCGTCGCGCAGCCCAGCAGGGAGCTCGGCGCCCAGGCCGTACGGCTGCTGCTGGAACGCCTCGCCGTGCCGGACCGGCCGGTGCGGACCCTGCGGCTGCCCTGCGCCTTCGTCCACCGCACCTCGTGCGGCTGCCCCGAGCAGCCCCAGCAAGCCTCCGCAAAGGCTCACGAAAGGAGTCTCCCGTGATCGTCGTCGCCGGTGAGGCACTGATCGACCTGGTTCCGCAGGGCACGGGTGCCCTCGCCGCGCTGCGGCCGGCGCTGGGCGGCGGACCGTACAACACGGCCGTCGCGCTGGGCCGTCTCGGCTCGCCCGCCGCCTTCTGCTCCCGGGTGTCGCACGACGCCTTCGGCGAGGCGCTGCTGGACCGGCTGCGCGGAACCGGCGTGGACGTCTCGCCGGTGCAGCGCGGGGCCGAGCCGACGACACTCGCCGTGGCCTCGGTGGGGGCGGACGGCTCGGCCGCGTACTCCTTCTATGTGGACGGGACGGCGGACCGGCTGTTCTCGGTGCCCGCCGCGCTGCCGCCCGGCACCCGGGCGGTCTCCTTCGGGACCTGCTCACTGGTGCTGGAGCCGGGGGCGAGCGCGTACGAGGAGCTGCTGCGCGAGACGGCCGCGCGGGGTGTGTTCACGGCGCTGGACCCGAACATCCGGGCCGGGCTGATCCCGGACCCGGACGCCTACCGGGCCCGGTTCAGGAGCTGGCTGCCGTCGGTGTCACTGCTGAAACTGTCCGCCGAGGACGCCGAGTGGCTGGGCGGCACGCCCCGGGAGTGGCTGGCTGCGGGCCCGGCGGCGGTCGTGGTCACCCGGGGCGGTGCGGGACTGACGGCGTACACGCGTGACGGGGGCGAGTACGCCGTGCCGGGCGAGCGGGTCGACGTGGTGGACACGATCGGCGCGGGCGACACGGTGAACGCGGCGCTGCTGCACGGCCTCGCGGTACGGGACGCCCTCGACGACGAGGCCGTGGCCGGTCTGGGGACGGAGGGCTGGGCGGAGCTGCTGGGGTTCGCCGCCCGCGCGGCGGCGATCACCTGTTCGCGGGCGGGCGCGGAGCCGCCGTACGCCCACGAGGTGGCCGTCTGAGCCGCGTCGGCGACGGCGCCGGCCGGGTGGCTCAGCCCGTCGGCCGTACGGCCCGCAGGGCGCCGGGGCGGCGGCCGTCGAGGCGGTCCAGGGCCGCGGCCGTGGCGTCGTCCGCGGGCAGGTGTACGACGATCCGCTGGCCCTCCTCGGGAAGCGCCAGCGTCTCGTACGACAGCCGCAGGGGTCCGGCCTCCGGGTGCTCGACGTGCTGGGTCCCGACGCGTCGCGGGGCCGCAGCGAGGTCCGCGAACCGGTCGGCGAACACCGCCCCCGCCGTCACCGTCAGCTCGTCGGCCAGCTCGGCCACGTACGGGTCCCGCAGTGGGGCCTCGTGCCGGAGCTGGGCGACCAGGTCGTCGGCCACGCGGTCCCAGTCGGGGTAGGCGGCGCGGGCCCGCTCGTCGGTGAACAGGTGCCGGAGCAGGTTGGGCCGCTCGTCGTCGAGCAGCCCGAGCGGCCCGGTCAGCCGCGCGTAGCCGTCGGTGTGGGCGAGGACGTCGCCGATCCAGTTGAGCACCACGGCGGGGGCGGGCTCCAGGCGGTCCAGTACGGCCCGCACGGTGGGGCGCGCGCCGCGGCTGAGGGGCGGGGCCGCGGCGCAGAGCAGCGGGTCACCGCCGTCGGCCTCCTTGGTCAGGCGGCGCAGCAGCACGCGGTCGCGCAGCGACAGGTTCAGCGCGTCGGCGAGGGCGCCGAGCACCTGGACGGACGGGTTGCGGTCGCGGCCCTGTTCCAGCCGGGTGAGGTACTCGACGCTGACCCCGGCGAGCGTGGCCAGTTCGGCGCGGCGCAGGCCGGGGGTGCGGCGGCGGGGGCCGGCGGGGAGACCCACCTCGATGGGGGTGACGGATTCGCGCCAGGTCCGCAGGAACGTGCCCAACTCGTTGTCGCTCACCCCTGGAACGTACCAATGTGCGCGGGCGGAAGGATGGCCCTGCGACTACCACGCTCGGGCCGGTCTCCCTGCGGGGGCACGGTCGCCCCAGGGTTGAGGGCATGACGAATGACATCTCCAGCACCGGCACCGCCACTCCCCTGCCGATCGCCCCCGGCCAGTGGGCGATGGACCCGTTCCACTCCGCCGTGAACTTCACCATCCGCCATCTCGGCATCGCCAAGGTGCGGGGGCGCTTCGGCGGTGTGCGAGCCGAGCTGTTCGTCGGGGAGCGGGTCGAGGACGTTCGGGTGTCCGCGACGATCGATCTGGCCTCCATCGACACCGGCAACGCCGACCGGGACGCGCACGTACGCGCCTCCGACCTGCTCGACGTGGCGAAGCGGCCGACGATGAGCTACCGCTCGACCCGGGTGTCGGGCGAGGGCGAGGACTGGACCATGGAGGGCGAGCTGACGATCGGTGACGTGACCCGCCCGGTGACGCTCGCCGTGGAGTTCGGCGGGCTGGGAGCCATGACCGACGGCGGCGACGGCCGGCACGCCGGGTTCGAGGCGACGGGTGAGATCCGGCGCAGCGAGTTCGGCCTGGACTTCGCTCCGGGGCTGCTCGGGGAGGTGGTGAAGATCCAGCTCGACATGCAGTTCGTGGAGCCGGCGGGTGCCTGAGCGCGTCGGCTGCGCGAACGCCGCGCCGGGCCCCACGGACGATCCCGTGGGGCCCGGCGCGGTTTCGGCTCAGGCCTTGCTCGTCCGCGTCGTCTTCTTCGCGGCGGGCTTGGCGGCCTTCGTGGTGGCCTTCGTGGCCGTCTTGGTGGCGGCCTTCTTCGCGGCCGTGCCGGTGACCGTCTTGGTGGCGGCCTTCTTCGCGGAGGCCCTGGTCGCGACCGTCTTCGCGGCCGCCTTGCGCGGGGCCTTCACCGGGGCGGCGTCGCTGATCCGGTCGGCGCCGAGGACGTCCCGCAGGAACTTCCCGGTGTGGCTGGCGGGAACGCCGGCCACCTGCTCGGGCGTGCCCTCGGCGACCACCAGGCCACCACCGGCGCCGCCCTCGGGGCCCATGTCGACGACCCAGTCGGCGGTCTTGATCACGTCGAGGTTGTGCTCGATGACGATGACCGTGTTGCCCTTGTCGACCAGGCCGGACAGGACCGTCAGCAGCTTGCTGATGTCCTCGAAGTGCAGACCGGTGGTCGGCTCGTCCAGGACGTAGACCGTGCGCCCGGTGGAGCGGCGCTGCAGCTCGCTGGCGAGCTTGACGCGCTGGGCCTCGCCGCCGGACAGGGTGGTCGCGGACTGGCCGAGCCGGACGTAGCCGAGGCCGACGTCCTTCAGCGTCTTCATGTGCCGGGAGATGGCGGGGACCGCCTCGAAGAAGTCGGTCGCCTCCTCGATTGGCATGTTCAGGACGTCGGCGATGGACTTGCCCTTGTAGTGGACCTCCAGGGTCTCCCGGTTGTACCGGGCGCCGTGGCAGACCTCGCACGGGACGTAGACGTCCGGGAGGAAGTTCATCTCGATCTTGATCGTGCCGTCGCCCGCGCAGTTCTCGCAGCGGCCGCCCTTGACGTTGAAGGAGAACCGGCCCGGCATGTAACCGCGGACCTTCGCCTCGGTCGTCTCGGCGAAGAGCTTGCGGACGTGGTCGAAGACGCCGGTGTACGTCGCCGGGTTCGACCGCGGGGTGCGGCCGATGGGCGACTGGTCGACGTGGACGACCTTGTCGACGAGGTCGTCGCCGTCCACGCGCGTGTGCCGGCCGGGAACGCTCCGTGCGCCGTTCAGCTCGCGCGCCAGGTGCGTGTACAGGATGTCGTTGACCAGGGTCGACTTGCCGGAGCCGGAGACTCCGGTGACTGCCGTGAACACGCCCAGCGGGAAGGACACGTCGATGTCCTGGAGGTTGTTCTCGCGGGCGCCGTGCACGGTGAGCTGCCGGGAGGGATCGCGCGGGCGCCGGATGTCGGGCAGCGGGATGGCCTTCTTGCCGGACAGGTACAGGCCGGTCTGCGACTCGGCGTTGTCGAGCAGCTCCTTGAGGGAGCCGCTGTGCACGACCTTGCCGCCGTGCTCGCCGGCGCCGGGGCCGATGTCGACGATCCAGTCGGCGACCTTGATGGTGTCCTCGTCGTGCTCGACGACGATGAGCGTGTTGCCCATGTCGCGGAGCCGGACGAGGGTCTCGATCAGCCGGTGGTTGTCGCGCTGGTGCAGGCCGATGGACGGCTCGTCGAGGACGTACAGCACGCCGACGAGTCCGGAGCCGATCTGGGTGGCCAGGCGGATGCGCTGGGCCTCGCCGCCGGAGAGGGTGCCGGCCGCGCGGTTCAGCGAGAGGTAGTCCAGGCCGACGTCGACCAGGAACCGCAGCCGCTCGTTGACCTCCTTCAGCACGCGCTCGGCGATCTTCTTGTCGCGGGCGCTGAGCCTCAGCTCGCCCAGGAAGTCCGCGCAGTCGCTGATGGACATCGCCGAGACCTCGGCGATCGACTTGCCCATGACGGTGACCGCGAGGACGAGCGGCTTCAGGCGGGTGCCCTCACAGGTGGGGCAGGGCACCTCGCGCATGTAGCCCTCGAAGCGCTCGCGGCTGGCGTCGCTCTCGGCCTCGCTGTGCCGGCGCTTGACGAAGGGGATCGCGCCCTCGAAGGCCGTGGTGTACCGGCGCTCGCGTCCGTACCGGTTGCGGTAGCGGACCTCGACCTGGGTCTTGTGGCCGTACAGCAGGGCCTTGCGGGCGCGCAGCGGCAGGCCGGCGAAGGGGATGTCCGTCCGGAAACCCAGGGCGTCCGCGAGGGCACCGATGAGGCGGCCGAAGTAGTCCTTGGTGTGTCCGTGCGACCAGGGGTGGATGGCGCCCTCGTCGAGGGACTTGTCCTCGTCCGGGACGATCAGTTCCGGGTCGACCTCCATGCGGGTGCCGATGCCGGAGCAGTCGGGGCAGGCGCCGAAGGGCGAGTTGAAGGAGAAGGAACGGGGCTCCAGCTCTTCGAAGGACAGGTCGTCGTACGGGCAGTACAGGTGCTCCGAGTACATGCGCTCGCGCTCGGGGTCGTCCTCGGGGAGGTCGACGAAGTCGAGCACGACCATGCCACCGGAGAGGCCGAGGGCGGTCTCCACGGAGTCGGTGAGGCGGCGCTTCGCGGTGTCCTTCACCGTGAGGCGGTCGACGACCACCTCGATGGTGTGCTTCTCCTGCTTCTTCAGCGTGGGCGGGTTGGACAGCTGGATGGTCTCGCCGTCCACCCGCGCGCGGGAGTAGCCCTTGGTCTGGAGGTCGGCGAAGAGGTCGACGAACTCGCCCTTGCGCTCGCGCACCAGGGGCGACAGCACCTGGAAGCGGCTGCCCTCCGGCAGCTCCAGGACCTTGTCGACGATGGCCTGCGGCGACTGGCGCGTGATCGGCCGGGCGCACTGGGGGCAGTGCGGCTTGCCGATGCGGGCGAAGAGCAGCCGCAGGTAGTCGTAGACCTCGGTGATGGTGCCGACCGTGGAGCGAGGGTTGCGCGAGGTCGACTTCTGGTCGATGGAGACCGCTGGGGAGAGGCCCTCGATGAAGTCGACGTCCGGCTTGTCCATCTGGCCGAGGAACTGCCGGGCGTAGGAGGAGAGCGACTCCACGTAGCGCCGCTGGCCCTCGGCGAAGATGGTGTCGAAGGCCAGGGAGGACTTGCCCGACCCGGACAGGCCCGTGAAGACGATGAGCGAGTCACGAGGCAGGTCGAGCGAGACGTTCTTCAGGTTGTGCTCGCGCGCGCCACGGACGATGAGACGGTCGGCCACGCCGGTCCGCACCTTTCTTGAGAGAAGTGACAGGGGCGAGGCCCCCGTCTTTCTCAGACTAGGGGGAGCCACTGACAACGCCGGTCGGATTCACCGGTTGTCAACAAACCCCGACTCTCCAGCATGCCCGACGCCGCATCCGACCATATAGCACGTGCATTCGATTTGCGGGTGTCGCCCATCGTCTTCACCCGAAGGTGTGGCGCGGTCTAGGGTCAGCACCATGATTGATCACGCGCATGACCTGGCGTCTGTACGTGACGCTACCGAGCGGCTGCTCACCGCGGTCGGGAAACTGGACAACGCGTCCGTGACGGAGTCGTCACGGCTACCGGGCTGGACCCGCGGCCACGTCCTCGCCCACCTCGCCCGCAACGCGGACGCCCTGGTGAACGTCTTCGAAGGACGCCCCATGTACGTCTCCGGCGAGGCCCGGGACGCCGACATCGAGCGGGACGCCCCGCGCCCACTGGACGTCCAGCTCGCCGACGTGCGCGAGAGCGCGGCCCGGTTGCAGGACGCCTGGGCCACGCCCGGGGACTGGTCGCGCACGGTGGAGCTGCGCAACGGGGTCACCGACTCGGCGTCCCGGGTGCCGTTCCGGCGCTGGGTCGAGGTGGAACTGCACCACGTGGACCTGGGCATCGGGTACGAGCTGGAGGATCTTCCGGCGGAGTTCACGGAGCGGGAGACCGAATTCCTGGCCGCCCGGTTCGCCGGGCACCCGGACGTGCCGCCCACCCGCCTCACGGACGGCACGCGCGCGTGGAGCACGGGCCGGGAGGCGAGCGCCCCGGAGGTGACCGTCGCCGGTCCCCCGGCCGATCTGCTCGGCTGGCTCGCCGGGCGCCGCGAGGGGACCGCACTGACGGCGGAGGGCGGCCCGCTGCCGTCGCTGCCGCCGCTGTAGCCCGGGGACGGCGGTCCGCGGACCGCCTCCCGGCGCCATGGGGTGTCGTTGGGATCAGGCCGGCTCCGGGCAACCGTGCCCTGCAACCGACCCGAGCGGGGTCTGGTGCGTGCGGCTGCGAGGCGGAGGAGGGCGGTTGGGGCGGAGCCCTGTCATCCGACGACAACGCCGCGGATGTGCGTGCCACGGCCCGCGACCCCGGCAAGGTCCGAACGACACCCTCTAGGCTGGCGGTCATGACGTACAGCGGAGAGGTGCGGGTCGGCGGCCCCGCCGACGTGCACGAGCTCAAGGACCTGATGATCACCAAGGTCGCGGTCGGCCCGATGGACAACAACGCCTATCTGCTGCGCTGCCGGGCCACCGACGAGCAGCTGCTGATCGACGCCGCGAACGACGCGCACTCACTGCTCGGCACGATCGGTGACGGCGGCATCGCGTCCGTCGTCACCACCCACCGGCACGGCGACCACTGGCAGGCGCTCGCCGACGTCGTCGCGGCCACCGGCGCCCGCACCTACGCGGGCCGGCACGACGCCGAGGGCATCCCGGTGCCGACCGACGTCCTGGTCGACGACGGCGACACGATCCGGGTGGGGCAGGTGGAACTCACCGCGCGCCACCTGGTCGGGCACACTCCGGGCTCCGTCGTCCTGGTGTACGACGACCCGCACGGGCATCCCCATGTGTTCACCGGGGACTGCCTCTTCCCTGGTGGTGTGGGCAACACACATGACGATCCGAAGGCGTTCGCCAGCCTGATCCACGATGTCGAGACCAAGGTCTTCGACGTGCTCCCGGACGAGACGTGGGTCTACCCCGGGCACGGCAAGGACACCACGCTCGGCGCGGAACGGCCGCGTCTGCCGGAGTGGCGCGCACGCGGCTGGTGACTGCCGCGTGCGCCTCGTGCGACGCGTTCACGGGCCGCCGGTTCCCCGATTCCCGCCCTCGGCCGGCGCGGCCCGGGCGTCTCAGGTCCGGGCCTGTCCCGCCCCGGCCAGCGCCGCGATCCGCTCCACACCGAAGACGTAGCCCTGCACACCGCACCCCGCGATCACACCGTCGGCGCGCTGCGAGACGTAGGAGTGGTGCCGGAACGACTCGCGCTGGTGGATGTTGGAGATGTGGACCTCCACCACCGGGAGCCCGTCGCAGGTGTTGAGCGCGTCCAGGATCGCGACGGAGGTGTGCGAGTAGGCGGCGGGGTTGATCACGATCCCGCAGTGGTTCAGCCGGGCCTCGTGGATCCAGTCGACGAGTTCGCCCTCGTGGTTGGACTGCCGGAAGTCCACCGTGCCGCCGTGTGCCGTCGCCGCCTTCACGCACAGGGCCTCGACGTCGGCGAGGGTGTCGGAGCCGTAGATCTCCGGCTGACGCTGGCCCAGCAGGTTCAGGTTGGGGCCGTTGAGGATCATGATCGGGGCGTTGGCCAGGGTGCGGGGCACGGTTCCTCCGGTCCGTTCGGGGTGCGGCGGCCCTTGCGCGACCGCTGCTCGGACCCCGGTTTATCACGGTGCGCCGACGATCCGGCCGGCCGTACCCTCCGTGCATGACGCCGATCGCGTATCCGCCCAAGCCCTTGCCCGGCGACCGTGTCGCGGTGATATCCCCCTCCTCCGGTCTGCCTGGACTCTTCCCGCTCCCCTACGAGTTGGGTTTGGATCGGCTGCGCGAGGAGTACGGGCTGGAGCCGGTGGAGTACCCGGCCAGCCGGAAGATGGGCTCGACGCCCAGTGAGCGGGCCGCCGACATCAACGCGGCCTTCGCCGACCCCGGGATCAAGGCCGTGATCGCGTCGATCGGAGGCGACGACCAGATCACCGTGCTGCCGCTGCTGGACCGGGAGCTGATCCGGGCCAACCCGAAGCCGTTCTTCGGCACCAGCGACAACACGAACCTGCTCGCCTACCTGCGCAACACCGGCATCGTCGGCTACCACGGCGCGAGCGTGATGGTCGAGCTGGGACGTCCGGGCGGCATGCACCCGCAGACCGCCGACTCCCTGCGCGCGGCCCTGTTCACCTCGGGCCCGTACGAGCTGCGGCCGGCCGGGCGGTGGAACGACGTCGACCGCGACTGGGCCGACCCGGCGACCTTCGACGCGGAGCCCGGATCCCGGCCCGGCTCGGGCTGGTCCTGGGTGAACGCCGACCGGGTGGCCGAGGGCCAGACTTGGGGTGGCTGCCTTGAGATCCTCGCCTGGCTGCTGATGGCCGACCGCGAGATCGCCCGTGACCCGGCGGAGTACGACGGCGGCGTGCTGATGCTGGAGACGTCCGAGGACATGCCGAGCGCCACGGAGGTCTTCCGCACCCTGCGCAACATGGGCGAGCGCGGGCTGCTCCGCCGCTTCTCCGCACTGCTGATGGCCCGCCCGAAGACGTGGTCGTTCGAACGTCCCAACAGCCCCGACGAGGCCGCCCGGTACGCGGCGGAACAGCGCGAGGCGGTCCTCCGGGCGATGCGGACCTACGCGCCCGAGGCCACGATCGTCTTCGACGTGGATTTCGGCCACACCGACCCGCAGGTCGTCATCCCGTACGGGGGCACCGTACGGGTCGACGGACCCGCCCGGCGCATCACCGTCACGTACTGACGCTCGCCCCGTCTGCGTCTGCGCCTACGGGTTGACGGCGAGTTCCAGATACGCCGCGAACAGCACCAGGTGGACGCCTCCCTGCAGGGGCGTGGCACGGCCCGGCACGACCGTCAGCGAGGCGACCACCACGGTCAGGGCGAGCAGCACCATGTGGGTGGAGCCGAGGCCGAGGACGAGCGGTCCGGAGAGCCACACGGAGGCCAGGGCGACCGCCGGGATGGTCAGGCCGATGCTGGCCATCGCCGAGCCGAGTGCGAGGTTCAGGCTGGTCTGCACGCGGTCGCGGCGCGCGGTGCGCAGGGCGGCGATGGTCTCGGGGAGCAGCACCAGCAGGGCGATGATGACGCCGACTACGGCGTGGGGCAGCCCGGCGGCCTCCACTCCGTCCTCGATGGTGGGCGACACCCCTTTCGCGAGGCCGACCACGCCGATCAGTGCCAGGGCCAGCAGCCCCAGGCTGATCATTGCGGTGCGGGCTGACGGGGCATGGGCGTGGTCCTCGGCGGTGATCACGTCGCCCTGGCGGGTGATCGGAAGGAAGTAGTCGCGGTGCCGCACCGTGAGGGTCGCGATGAACAGGCCGTAGAGGACCAGCGAGGAGAGTGCGGCGAACGTCAGCTGGACGGTGGAGAACTCCGGACCGGGCGCGCTGGTGGTAAAGGTCGGCAGCACCAGGCTGAGCGTGGCCAGGGTCGCGACCGTCGCGAGGGCCGCGCCGGTGCCCTCCGGGTTGAACACCGCGGTGCCGTGCCGCAGGGAGGCGACCAGGAGGCTCAGGCCGACCACGCCGTTACAGGTGATCATCACGGCTGCGAAGACGGTGTCCCTGGCCAGCGTCGCGCTCTCGTCGCCGCCGTCCGCCATGAGGGTCACGATGAGTGCGACCTCGATGACCGTGACGGCGACGGCGAGGACCAGGGAGCCGAACGGCTCCCCGACCCGGTGGGCGACCACCTCGGCGTGGTGGACGGCGGCCAGTACGGCCATCGCGAGGACGAGCGTCAGCAGCGCGACGACCGCGCCGGGCACATCGCGCCCCCAAGTGAAGGCCAGCAGCACGACCGCGACCACGGGTGTGGCAGTCGTCCAATGCGTGATGAGCGCCCTGGGACGAGTGACCATGCGGAGATCGTCGCAGAGGGCGACGGGCCCCGCATGTGCACGCGGGGAGCGGCGGGCGGCTCTTCGCCGCTCGCCGCTCCCGGTGCTGGTCCCCCACGCCCAACTGGGGGTCGTACGTGGTCAGGCGTCGACGCTGTCCTTCGGAGCGTCGTCGTCCTTGGTGGCCGACGCTTCCGCCTCGGCCTGCTTCTTGGAGGCCCGAAGGCTGGTGATCGTAGTGACGATCAGGACGGAGCAGATCACGCCGAGCGAGACCGGGATGCTGATCTCGGGGACATGGACCCCGGTCTCGTGCAGGGCGTGCAGCACCAGCTTGACGCCGATGAAGCCAAGGATCACCGACAGGCCGTACGAGAGGTGCACCAGCTTCCGCAGCAGACCGCCGAGGAGGAAGTACAGCTGTCGCAGACCCATCAAGGCGAACGCGTTGGCCGTGAACACGATGTACGGGTCCTGGGTCAGGCCGAAGATCGCCGGGATGGAGTCGAGTGCGAAGAGCACGTCGGTGGTGCCGATCGCGAGCATCACGACCAGCATCGGGGTCATGACGCGCTTGCCGTTCTCCTCGATCCACAGCTTGGTGCCGTGGTAACGGTCGGCCACGCCGAAGCGGCGCTCGGCCGCCTTGAGCAGCTTGTTCTCTTCGAACTCCTCGTCGTCCCCGTCGGCCCGGGCCTCCTGGATGAGCTTCCAGGCGGTGTAGATGAGGAAGGCTCCGAAGATGTAGAAGACCCAGGAGAAGTTGGCGATGATCGCGGCACCCGCCGCGATGAAGACCGCCCTGAGAACCAGGGCTATGAGGACACCGATGAGGAGCACTCGCTGCTGGTACTGCGAGGGCACCGCGAACTTCGCCATGATCAGGATGAAGACGAAGAGGTTGTCCACGCTCAGGGACTTCTCGGTGATGAAGCCCGCGAAGAACTCGCCGGCGGGCTGGCCGCCGCCGAAGACGAACAGGCCGATTCCGAAGAGGCCCGCCAGGGCGATCCAGACGGCCGTCCAGATCCCGGCTTCCTTGATCGATACGTCGTGCGGCTTGCGGCCGATGAAGAAATCGGCCCCGATCAGAGCGGCAAGGCCCGCGACGGTCAGGACCCACAGGGTCACAGAAACTTCCACTACTACGCCTCCGGCAGTACGTCACACGGCAAATGTCAGCGTCGTCGCTGCCGGAGGTCTCTTCCACCCGGGTCCGGGACGCATGACGCGTTCGGAACCCACGGGCCGACGCCCCGGGATCTGGCCTGATCCGTATTGACGGGTACGCCGCACAGACAGGGAGTACTCCCCTCCGTACGGACGACAGTACCCCATTCCCCAAGAGAAGGTAAAGAGATTTGCAAATTAAGCTCAAAAGGCCAGCTCGGAGGCCGTCACCGGTCCCACGAACGGCGGGCTGCGGCGACCTGGGTGAGCACCTGTTGGAGCACCTGACTGCCGGGCGGCACGAGCGCGGGCTCGTACGTCCAGGCATGCCCGACCCACGGGTCGGCGAGGTGGTCGTCGGCCACCGGCGTCAGCCGGAGAAGCGAGCGCCACAGCGGGTCGAGCAGCGGCCCGTACCCGGCGGACTCCTCACGGTCGGCGACCATCATCAGGTGGACGCCCACGGCCGGCCCCTCGTCGGCGAGATAGCGGAGCTGGTTCACCGCCCGGTCGTCGAAGCCGTGCGGGAAGTCGTTGACGATCAGGAGCTGCTGGGACGTGTCGAGGCCGGGCGGAAGCGCGTCGGGAGCGCCTCCGCGCAACGCCATCTGCACCAGGTCGACGCGCTGGGTGAGGCGGGCGAGCACGTCAGCCGTCCCGGCGGCGCCCAGGGCGGGCGGGGCCGCGAGCACTCCGGTCTGCACCAGCGGGGCCAGTGCCGGCGCTCCTGATCCGGCCGGGTCGATGACGTGCACGGTGAACTCGCCCGCCGGATAGACGGCGAGCAGCCTCGCCGCGTGCGCGACCGCCGTCTCCAGACCCAGGCGCCGCATCTCGTGGGAGTCGGCGAACGAACCGTCGAGCGAGGCGGAACGCCCGCTGTCGATCCACAGGCCGCGCTCCAGCGGCAGCCGGACCAGCAGCGGGATGCGTATGCGGTCCGCCTCGGAGAGATGGAGGTCGCCCAGCCGCAGGGCCATGGGGATCTCCATGGGGACGCGGTAGGCGTGCCAGACGGGGTTGTCCCAGCGCGCGTACGCCGCCGGCAGGGCGGGCTCGACCACATCCGCCTCGGCGGCGAGCTGAGCGACGTCCCGGTCCAGGGCCTCCCTGGCCTGGGACACGAGCTGGGTGTGCCGGGTGCGCGCCGCTTCCCGGGCGGCGTCGCCCTGACCGCCGATCCGGCTGCGCGGGTCGGACAGAACCTGGTCGAGTTCCTTCTCCATGCGCGAGTCGGCGAAGTCGACGGCGCTGCGGTACGCGGCCGTGGTGCGGGCCAGGTCCTCGAACATGCCCCACACCTGGTTGTAGAGCCGCTCCTCCATGGACCAGCCGGTGGCGTCGCCCGCGACGGGCCGCGCGGGCTGCCCGGGCGCGGCCGGGGGTGCGGTCGGTGGGGGCGGAGGCGGAGCGGCGTTCCGCCGGCGCGGGTGGCTGTAGTCGATCGGGCCGCCGCCGGTGGGCGCGGACGACTGGCCGGCGGTGGCGGAGCCCCCCGGTCCGGCCGGGTACGGCTGCTGTGTGCCGTGCTGTGCCGGGTCGCCGGGCGTCTGCGGGTCGGACCCACCCTGGGCGTCGTACGGCGACACCGGGGGCACGGTGCCGGAGGTGCCCTGGGATGCGGCGGCGCCGTGGTCCGGACCGTGCGCCGGGGTGGCGGCCTGCCGGGAGCGGTTGCCGTCGGCCGTCCGTGCCGGGGGCGCCGGCACCGAACGGGCCAGGCCGCCGGCCACCGCCTCCTGGATGCTTCGGGCGAGTTCGTGGGCCTGGGGCAGGTTCTGGTCGGTGAGGAGTTCGGCGAGACCGCCCGTGTAGCCCTGGCCGACGGCGCGCACCTTCCAGGCACCCTGCCGCCTGTAGAGCTCCAGCGCGACGACGGCCGACTCGGCCTCAAGGCCGGTGATGGTGTAGCTGGCGACCTCGTCACCGTCGAGGCCCGTGACGGCGACGAAGGGGGCGGCGACGGCCCCGAAGCGGCCCGGGCCCGTCCCGCCGGCAGGCAGGGCGAGCAGCACACTGACGCGGTGCACCGCGTCCGGCACGGCGTCCAGGTCCACGGCGAGGCGGTGATCGGCGGCTGCCTGCCGGGAGACCTCCAGACCAGGCAGGGCGGGCGTGCCCGGGTGGGCCACCCATTCGACGCCGTGGACCCTGCCGTTCTCGTCGCCGAGCGTTGCTCCGGCCAGGATCGGTGTGCCGGCCGAGACCCGGATCTCGAGACGGGCCCGGGGAAGCGGGTGGTTCTGTCCCCGCGTCAGCTCGGCCGTCATCGCCTTCCCCCTGTGTCACTCGTGCGTCACTCGTGATGTGTCGTGCGGCGACCGCCCGTCCTGCTCACGGGGCCGGCCGGGAACCTGACGGCCTGCTACAGGACCGGCAGGATCGCCGGCATCAGGTCCTGGAAGGTGCGGCCGTTGGCCGGGGAACCGATGGCGGTCATCGCCCAGCCCTGGCCCGCACGGTGCACCTTCGCCATGATCTGGGCCGTGTAGGCGCCGCCACCGGCCAGCGTGTAGCGGGCGAGTTCCTGGCCGTTGGTCTCGTCGACCAGGCGGCAGAACGCGTTCTGCACTTCCTGGAAGGTCTGGCCCGTGAAGGAGTTCACGGTGAAGACGATCTGGTCGATGTGGACCGGGACGCGCTGCAGGTCGACGAGGATCGCCTCGTCGTCGCCGCCCTGGCCGACACCGCCGACGAGGTTGTCCCCGGTGTGGCGCACCGAGCCGTCGTCGCTCACCAGGTGACGGAAGAAGACGACGTCGACCGGCTGCTTGTCCGCGAACAGGACGGCGGAGGCGTCCAGGTCGATCTCCCGGGTGCGCGAGCCGAACAGGCCGCGCCGGGGAGCCGCCTGCCAGCCGAGACCCATGCGCACCGACGTCAGGCTGCCGCCGTCGCTCTTCTGCAGACTGATGGCCTGACCCTTGGTCATGTTGACGGTCACGCGCTGATCCCCTCTCGAACTGTCCCCTGTTGCCACGGACTCGCGGTTGACCAGAACCCTACGCAGGGACACTGACAGCGCCCCACCCAGGTCCGCACTTTGTGTCGGTCTTGCAACACAGCGCGTGCCCGGGCGGGCCGTCAGGCCAGACCGGCCTCCTTCATCTGACGCAGCTCCTTCTTCATCTCGGAGACCTCGTCCCGCAGCCGGGCCGCGATCTCGAACTGCAGGTCCGCGGCGGCCGCCCGCATACGGGTGGTGAGGTCCTCGATCTGTTCGGCGAGCTCCGCCGCGGGGCGGTCGGTCGGCACGGTTTCCTTGCCCTTGCCCTTGCCCTTGGCCGCCTTCGCACCGGCCGTTGCCTGGCCGCCGAGGGCGGGCACGAGGGCCTTGGCGGCCTTGCCGTCCTTCGACTGGCGGTAGCCCGAGCCGAGCAGCTGCTCGGTGTCGATGTCCTCACGGGCGATCTGCGCGACGATGTCGTTGATCTTCTTGCGGAGCGGCTGGGGGTCGATGCCGTTCGCCTTGTTGAACGCGACCTGCTTCTCGCGGCGGCGGTTGGTCTCGTCGATCGCCTTCTCCATCGCCGGCGTGATCTTGTCGGCGTACATGTGGACCTGGCCGGAGACGTTGCGCGCCGCGCGGCCGATGGTCTGGATCAGGGAGGTGCCGGAGCGCAGGAAGCCCTCCTTGTCGGCGTCGAGGATCGCCACCAGGGAGACCTCCGGCAGGTCGAGGCCCTCCCTCAGCAGGTTGATGCCGACCAGGACGTCGTACTCTCCAACACGCAGCTCACGCAGCAGTTCGACCCGGCGCAGCGTGTCGACGTCGCTGTGCAGGTAGCGGACCTGGATGCCGAGTTCCAGGAAGTAGTCGGTGAGGTCCTCGGCCATCTTCTTGGTGAGCGTGGTGACCAGGACGCGCTCGTCCTTCTCGGTCCGCTTGCGGATCTCGTGCACCAGATCGTCGATCTGGCCCTCGGTGGGCTTGACGACGACCTCCGGGTCGACGAGGCCGGTGGGGCGGATGATCTGCTCGACGGCGCCGTCCGAGCGGGAGAGCTCATAGGTGCCCGGGGTCGCCGACAGGTACACGGTCTGTCCGATGCGTCCCTGGAACTCCTCCCACTTCAGTGGACGGTTGTCGAGGGCGGAGGGCAGCCGGAAGCCGTGGTCGACCAGGGTCCGCTTGCGGGAGGCGTCGCCCTCGTACATGGCGCCGATCTGCGGAACGGTGACGTGCGACTCGTCGATGACGAGCAGGAAGTCGTCCGGGAAGTAGTCCAGCAGGGTGTTCGGAGGGGAGCCGGGCAGGCGGCCGTCGAAGTGCATCGAGTAGTTCTCGACGCCGGAGCAGGAGCCGATCTGGCGGAGCATCTCGAGGTCGTACGTCGTGCGCATCCGCAGTCGCTGGGCCTCCAGCAGCTTGCCCTGCTTCTCCAGCTCGGACAGCCGCTCTCCCAGCTCCTTCTCGATGTCGTTGACGGCCCGCTCCAGACGCTCGGGGCCCGCGACGTAGTGGGAGGCGGGGAAGACGTACAGCTGCTGGTCGTCGCTGATGATCTCGCCGGTGACCGGGTGGAGCGTGGACAGGGCCTCGATCTCGTCACCGAACATCTCGATGCGGACCGCGAGCTCCTCGTAGACCGGGAAGATCTCGATGGTGTCGCCGCGCACCCGGAAGGTGCCGCGGGCGAAGGCCATGTCGTTGCGCGTGTACTGGATGTCCACGAAACGGCGCAGCAGCTCGTCCCGGTCGTGCTCTTCGCCCACCCGGAGCGGGACCATGCGGTCCACGTACTCCTGCGGGGTGCCGAGGCCGTAGATGCAGGAGACGGAGGCGACCACGACGACGTCGCGGCGGGTGAGCAGTGAGTTGGTCGCCGAGTGGCGCAGGCGCTCCACCTCCTCGTTGATCGAGGAGTCCTTCTCGATGTAGGTGTCCGACTGCGGGACGTACGCCTCGGGCTGGTAGTAGTCGTAGTACGAGACGAAGTACTCGACGGCGTTGTTCGGCAGCAGCTCGCGGAACTCGTTCGCGAGCTGGGCGGCCAGTGTCTTGTTCGGCGCCATCACGAGGGTGGGGCGCTGGAGCTTCTCGATCATCCACGCGGTGGTGGCGGACTTGCCGGTGCCGGTCGCGCCGAGCAGGACGACGTCCTTCTCGCCTGCTTCGACACGCCGGGCGAGCTCGGCGATGGCCGCCGGCTGGTCGCCGTTCGGCTGGTAGGGGCTGACGACCTCGAAGGGCGCCACCGTGCGTTCGATCTGGGAAACGGGCCGCATGGGTTCCACCGTACGACCCCGCACTGACAACGGGTCCGGATCAGCGGTTCTGCGGGGTCCGGGAGCGCCGGACGAGCGGGCGGCGCGTGTGGTGGGCGGGGTGGTGCGGAGGGCGGCGGGCCGTGCGCGGTGCCTCGGAGTGGGCGGGGACGCCCGGCTTCCGCTCGGCGGGGACCTCGACGGCCCTCTCCATGATCATCAGCGGATCGAACATCACCACGACGCCGGCGAGGAGGAGGAAGGCCAGGGGGCCGATGAGCATGGGGGCGAGCAGTTCCGCGGCCGAGCCCCCGGTGGAGGGATCGGTCGTGCCGTGGAGATGGACTTCGAGGGCGGCCATGCCCGTGTAGTGCATGCCGGTGACGGCCAGCCCCATGACCAGGCTGGCGCCGACGCTCCACAGGAATCCCCGGACCTGTCCGGCCGCCCACAGGGCGGCGGTGGCGGCGGCCATGGCTATGACGACGGACACGGCCACGGTGAACGTGTTGTACGTCAGCTGCCCGTCCAGGCGCATCCCGGCCATACCCAGGTAGTGCATCGACGCGATGCCCAGGCCGGTGATCGTGCCGCCGGTGAAGAGGGCCGTTCCTCGCGCGCCCCGATAGCCGACGATGAAGATCCCGATGCCCACCATCACGATGGCGACGGCCAGGCTGGCGAAGGTCATCAGCCAGTCGTAGCGGATCGGCGTGTGTTCGATCGTGAACCCCATCATGGCGATGAAGTGCATGGTCCAGATGCCGGAGCCGATCGCCGCCGAGCCGAGCGCGAGCCACGCCGGGCGCCAGGACCGGGTGACCCGCATGGACCTGGTGGTGCAGCGCAGACCGAGGGCACCGCCGAGGCAGGCCATGAGGTAGGCCACCAGCGGTGTGACGAGTCCGTAGCTGAATCCGTCGACCGTGCCTTGCATGTGCGGCTGCCCTTCCGCCTTCTTACACCCCGGTTACGTCCCGGAATTTCCTGATGTGCGCCCCCTCCCAGGACCGCGCGAACGGTCAGGGTCGAGGCAGAGAGTATGACTCCCACCGGAATGGACGAACGATTCGCCGGCAAAGAATCACGGCCTTGCCCCACTTGTGGGGCCCCCGTGAGCGGAGTTGAGCAACTCCATTCAGCCTGTGGCCATTCTGCACCCCTCTCCCGTTGACTCTCTGGTGTCACAGTGGTGCTGTCCGTGATCGCTCGACGCGAGGAGTACGCATGCACGCGCGCGCAGTTGCCGTCACGACCACCGCGCTCCTGGGAGTCGCCCTGCTCACTCCGCTCTCGCACGCCGGGACCGCCCAGAGCGGGGACGACGGTCCCTCGGTCGTCGCCCACCGGGGCGCCTCCGGGTATGCGCCGGAGAACACGCTGGCAGCCGTCGACAAGGCGGCCGAGCTGGGCATCCGCTGGGTGGAGAACGACGTCCAGCGCACCAGGGACGGCGAGCTCGTCGTCCTCCACGACGACAGTCTGCGGCGCACGACCGACGTGGAGGAGGTCTTCCCCGACCGCTCGCCCTGGAAGGTGAAGGACTTCACCGCGGCGGAGATCGCGCGGCTGGACGCGGGGAGCTGGTTCGGGTCCGAGTACGCGGGCGCGCGCGTGCCGACGCTGAAGCAGTACGTGGACCGCGTGGAGCACAACCACCAGAAGCTGCTGCTGGAGCTGAAGAACCCCCAGCTGTACCCGGGCATCGAGCAGCAGACCCTCAAGGTCCTCGCCAACGAGGGCTGGCTCGACCGGCGGCATGTGGCCGGCCGGCTGGTCGTGCAGAGTTTCAGCGCGGACAGCGTCCGGACCGTCCACCAGCTCAAGCCGGCCGTCAAGACCGGGTTCCTCGGCACTCCGTCGGTGTCGGACCTGCCCGAGTACGCGGAGTTCACCGACCAGATCAACCCCTCGCACCGCTCCCTCTCCATGAGCTACGTCTCCTCGGTGCACGCGTTCACGGGCCCGCACGGCAGGCCGATGGAGGTCCTCACCTGGACGGTCGACGACGCGGACACCGCCCGGCGGGTCGCCGGGTACGACGTCGACGGCATCATCACCAACAAGCCCGACGTGGTGCGGGACGCCGTCGGCGAGGACGAGGACTCGGCCGGCCGGTGACCCCGGCACGCCCGGGGCAGGGACCGGTCGCGTCCGCCGCTGTCCCGGGCGTTGTCAGTGGCCGGCCGTACCGTTGGCGCATGGACAGCCATGGGCAGTACGAACAGCGGGTCGTGTGGACCGTCGTCGGCACCGGCATCGGTCCGCTGCTGCTGGCCGCCACCCGCGACGGACTGGTCAACGTCGTGTTCCACGCCACCGACGCCGCGCGCGACCGGGCGCTCGAAAGGCTCGCGGCCCGGCTGGGCACGGAGCCCGTCGAGGCGCCCGGCTCGCCGCTGCTGTCCGAGGCGATACGGCAGGTGGAGGCGTACTTCGCGGGTCGGCAGCGCGACTTCGACCTGCCGCTGGACTGGTCGCTGATCTCGGGCTTCAACCGGGAGGTACTGCGCGAGCTGGCGTCCGGCGTCCCCTACGGCTCGGTCGTCGGGTACGGCGACCTCGCCGACCGGGTCGGCCGACCGGGCGCCGCCCAGGCGGTGGGCATGGCGATGGGGGCCAATCCGCTGCCGGTCGTCGTGCCGTGCCACCGGGTCGTCGAGAGCGACGGCGGCATCGGCGGGTTCGGGGGCGGCGTGGGCACCAAGCGACACCTGCTCGCGCTCGAGGGCGTGCTGCCCGAGCCGCTGTTCTGAGAGGTCGGCCGCCCGGGGCCCGGCGGGGCTACTCGTAGTGCCGAGCCTCGAAGATGTTGCCGTCCGGGTCGCCGAAGTAGAAGCTGCGCCGGGCCGGGCCTCGGGCGCCGTAGGAGTCGTACGCCAGTTCCGAGACCGGAACGCCCTGCTCTTCAAGGCGGGCGCGCAGTGCCTCGAAGTCGTGCGGTGACAGCGACAGGCAGATGTGGTTGACGGGATGGCCCGCACTGCCGTCGGCGCCGGGGACCACTCGCATGCGTTCCGCCAGGGAGTGTGGCGCCAGGTCGAGGATGGTCTCGTCGTTGAGGCGTACGGAGGGGAAGCTCACGGTCCCCGCGGTGTACTCGGCGACCCGCAGCGGCTCCAGCCCCAGATTCTTCTCGTAGAAATCGGCAGCGGCGACCGGGTCGCGCACCCAGAGGACGACATGGTCGAGACGTGTCGTGTCGTGCGTCATGGTTCCCAGGCTCGTGGTCTTCCCGGAGGGCCGCAAGACTCCGGCCGGGGCCCTTGAGGGGTTTGGCCCGGTCCCCCGCCCGCCAGAGATGAGGGAGAACCGACGGACAGGAGGCAGGCGCGTGATGCTGATGGTGTCGGAAGAGGTACGGGCGGCGATCGACGCGCGTCACCCCGTGGTGGCGCTGGAGTCCACGATCATCGCGCACGGGCTGCCGCGCCCGCGCAATCTGCTGGTGGCGCGCGAGCTGGAGGAGACCGTACGGCAGGAGGGCGCCATACCGGCGACCATCGCCGTGCTGGACGGGCGGCCCCACGTCGGCCTGGACAAGGAGCAGCTGGAGCGGGTCGCGAACGAGGACGGCATCCGCAAGCTGGGCCACCGCGACCTGCCGCTCGCGGTGGCCGCCGGAGCGAGCGGGGCGACCACCGTCTCGGCGACCGCCCTGCTGGCGGCCCTGGCGGGCGTCAGGGTGTTCGCCACCGGCGGGCTCGGCGGCGTGCACCGGGAGTGGACCGTGACGCAGGACGAGTCGGCCGACCTCGGCCTGCTGGCACGCACCCGCGTCACGGTGGTCTGCGCGGGCGTGAAGTCCATCCTGGACGTGCCGGCGACCCTGCAGCGGCTGGAGACGCTGGGTGTCGCGGTGGCCGGTTACGGCACGGACCGCTTCCCCGGCTTCTACCTGTCCGACTCGGGGCATCCGGTGGACTGGACACTGGACACTCCGGAGCAGGTGGCGACGGTCATGCGGGCGCAGGACGCGCTCGGCGGGCCGCGGTCCGCGCTCGTGGTCGCCCATCCCGTCCCGGAGGAGGAGCAACTCGATCCCGCGCTGCACGCGCGGGTGCTCGCCGACGCGCTGCACGCCTGCGAGGAGGAGGGGGTCACGGGCCAGGCGGTCACGCCGTTCCTCCTCGACTACCTGGTACGGCACACCGACGGGGCCTCGCTGAGCGCCAACCTGGCGGCAGTGCGCGCAAACGTGCGGCTGGCGGCCCGCGTCGCGGCGGCCTGGACCGGGGCATGACCACGGGGCCGGGCGACGCGCTGCTGGTCGTCGGGGACGTCATCACGGACGTCGTCGCCCGGCACCGGGGGCCGCTGGCCTCCGGCACGGACACGGCCGCCTCGATCCGCCGACTGCCCGGTGGGGCGGGTGCCAACGTGGCCTGCTGGTCCGCATACGGAGGGTGCCGGGACGTACGGCTGCTGGGGCGGGTCGGCTCCGACGCGGCGGCCTGGCACGAGCGTGAGCTGTTGGCCAGTGGCGTACGTCCTCTTTTGGCTGTCGACGAGGCGGCCCCGACGGGGACGGTGATCTGCCTGGTCGACACGGGCGACTCGGCCGAGCGGACGTTCCTGACGGACAGCGGGGCGTCGCTGCGGCTCGGGCCCGGCGACTGGTCGGACACGCTGCTCGACGGCGTCGCCCGGCTGCACCTGTCGGGCTACCTCCTGTTCTCGAAGCCGAGCCGTGCCCTGGTGCCGGTCGCCCTGGCCGCGGCACGCGCGCGCGGGGTACCGGTCAGTCTGGACCCGGCGTCGGCCGGGTTCCTCACCGAGCTGGGCGTCGACCGTTTCCTGGACCTGGTCGAGGGGGTGGACGTGCTGCTGCCCAGCCGGGACGAGGCGTGCCTGCTCACCGGGCTGCCCGACGCGGCGGACGCTGCGGCCAAACTGAGCCGACTTGTCCCGCTGGTGATCGCCAAGCAGGGCGCGGAGGGAGCCTTGGTGGCCCGGTCCGGCGCCGTGTGCGCGCGTGTCCCCGCCGCCCCGGCGTCGCCGCGGGACAGCACGGGCGCCGGTGACGCCTTCACCGGCGCGTTCCTCGCCGCACTGCTCGCGGGCGCGGTGCCCGAGGAGGCGGCGGCTGCAGGATGCCGGGCGGGAGCGCGGGCGGTCGAACGGGTGGGCGGGAGGCCTCCACGGGCGCCGGACTGACGGTAGTAGGTGTGAGAGGGGCGCTGGTGGCGACGTGTCAGGAGTTCGCCGTGGTCGGTGGCGACGCGAGCGGCTCGAGGTACGGGGGCACGAGTCGCGGAGGGGGCAGGCCGCGGGGGCGCAGACGGGGGCACGAGCCGCGGAGGCACGAGTCGCGGAGGCACGGGGGCCAAGGGCGAAGCAGACAGCCCGTCGGCAGCCCTCGCCCACGAACACCGCGCCGGTCGACCGGGCCGTGCCACGCCCGCCGTGGCTCCACGGGGCGAGGGGCTCCGCGGCATGTCGGCCGGGGCAGACGTCCCGGGCCGGCCGGGACCCACCCCCCTACGCCTTGCGTCCCCATGCCGAGACCATCGGAGCCGTCGCGAGGTCCATCCTGCCGGACGCGACGTTCGCGAGGTGGCGGTCGATGTCCTCGTGGCTGGCCACCCCGGCGCCGACCAGCTCGTCGCGGACCTGACGCACCGTCGCGGACTCCAGGGCGGCGCACGCGGGTGAGGTGACCGGGAAGTAGGCATCGGCCTCCACGCGGCGCAGCCCGGCCTCCCGGAGCAGACGCGGGAGCCGACGGCCGTAGGAGAGATCGGCGCCGCGACGGGCCAGCAGTTGGCGGAAGCCGTGCCGCAGCCGGTTCGCCAGCTGCTGCTCGGGACCGTGCTCGTCGGGACAGAGCAGGGGCTGCAGCGCGGGGTCGGCGTCCTCGACCAGGAGGCGGCCGCCGGGTCGCAGGGCTTTGACCATCGAGTGCAACGCCCTTTCCCGGTCCGGGACATGGACGAGCACGAGCCGGGCGTGCACCAGGTCGAACCCCTCCCCCGGCGGTTCCTCGGCGCCCACGTCGTGCACGCGCACCTCGACCGGAGGCCGGCCGGCCGGAGCGACCCGAGAGGTGTCGATGTCGGTCGCCAGGACCCTGCCGGTCGGCCCCACCCTCTTGGCCAGCCAGGACACCACCGAGGTGCCTCCGGCCCCGACCTCCCAGCAGCGCCAGCCGGGTCCGGCGCCGAGCGCTTGGAGGTGCCGGAACGTCGTGGGATCGAAGAGGGTGGCGAAGGCCTCGAAGCGCTCCGCCGCCTCGGCCTGCCGGTTGTCGAGGAGGTATCCGTCGGTTCGCGTCATGCGGCGATCATCCCAGTTGTCCGGCTTGCCTGAAGCGGTCGACGCTCCGGCGCGGCGGCTCGTCGGGGGCGGCCGGGTCGATGTGCGTCCGCGTCCGAACGCCCTGTCCACAGCCGGGAACAAAGCGGAACGCCCCGTACCCACAGGCTCGTCCGCGGCTGACGCCGGCCTGGCAGACTGGCTCGCCAAGGCGCGGGAAGCACGGCGCGAGGGGACCCACGCGAGGAGACACGGATGACGATGACAGGGAATCTACGGAAGGTCACAGGCCTGGGACGGGTCAGCGGCCTCCGCAAGGCGGCCCGGCTGGCCCGGCGGCGCCCGCGTGTGGACCTGAGCCATCCCGCCCGCTCCCCGCTGGGTTCCTCGGTGGTGAACTGCGTGACCTACCGGGACGGTGTCCGCACTCCCGAGGGCGGCGATCCGGCCGACGCGGTGAAGCGGATGCGGGGGCGCGGGGCCGGTTTCGTCTGGCTCGGCCTGCACGAGCCCACGGACCAGGAGTTCGCGGGGGTCGCGGAGCTCTTCGACCTGCACCCGCTGGCGGTCGAGGATGCGATCGAGGCCCACCAGCGCCCCAAGGTGGAGCGGTACGGAGAGACGCTCTTCGCCGTGTTCAAGACGGTCTGCTATGTGGAGCACGAGGAGCTCACGGCCACGAGCGAGGTGGTGAGCACCGGCGAGATCATGGTGTTCGTCGGCCAGGACTTCGTGATCACCGTGCGACACGGGCGGCACGGCTCGCTGGGACCGTTGCGGGAAGGGCTGGAGTCCGATCCCGCGCAGCTCGTCAAGGGGCCGTCCGCTGTGCTGCACGCGATCGCGGACCACGTGGTGGACGAGTTCCTGAGCGTCATCGAGGCGGTCCAGGCGGACATCGACCAGGTCGAGACGGAAGTGTTCGCGGAGCACGGCGCGCGGGTCGATCCGGGGCGGATCTACCAGCTCAAGCGTGAACTCCTGGAACTGAGGCGGGCAGTGGTACCGCTCGGCCGGCCGCTGGAGGAGCTGGCCACACGACCGGTCCGAGTGGTCGAGCCGGAGATACAGGCCTATTTCCGCGACGTCGCCGACCATCTGCTGCGGGCCGCGGAGCAGATCGCGGCGTTCGACGAACTCCTCAACTCCATCCTCCAGGCGCACCTGGCCCGGGTGACGGTCGCGCAGAACGAGGACATGCGGAAGATCACCGCCTGGGCCGCGATCGTCGCGGTACCCACGATGGTCTGCGGGGTGTACGGCATGAACTTCGACCACATGCCCGAACTGCGCTGGCGGTACGGCTACGGCCTGGTCATAGGTGTGATAGCCGTCGCGTGCCTGGCACTGCACCGGGGTTTCCGGCGCAACGGCTGGCTCTGACGACGGGCCGGGCCGCTCAGGCCGAGATGCTCACGGTCTTCCGTGGCACGACCCGGGTGATCACGCGGGCGCCTCCTCGTCCTTCTCCGCGGCGGCGTCGACGCCGAGGTACTCGGGCGAGAGCTCGTACGGGAGTCGCTTGCCCTCGTCGGGCACGATCCCGGCGGTACCGCGGAGCCCGGATGTGTACGGGTTGGCGAGGTCGTGGACAGACAGGCCGATGGGGCGGGCCGGCCGTCCGCCTGGCGCGTCAGCCGTTCCACGCGGGATGCCGTGGATCGTCGGCGCGCACGAGGACGTCGGCGGTGCCGGAGGGGTCGGTCTCGTCCGCGTAGCGCTCGAAGGCGGGCAGCGTCCAGTGCTCGGCCTCGGGGGTTCGGCGGCGCAGTGCGCCGGGGCTGAGGACCAGACGGACGCTCAGATCGAGGGGGAACCAGTGGCGCAGCAGGAAGGGGCCGTGCAGCAGCAGAGCGCCGCCGGGTGGGAGGCGGACGTAGGAGCTGCGGGTGGCACGGTCGGTGACCGGGTCCCACAGGTCGGGCAGAACGCGCCCGTCGCCACCGGGCCCGAGCGGGTCGAAGACCTCGCGCCACAGAGCGCCGGTGTCGTGCCAGCCGTTGTAGTAGGACTCGACGTCCTGATGCCCGTACTCGAGGCGGAGAGAAGCGGGGCGCAGGAAGCCCTCCGTCCCGATGACGAGGGAGGGGCGGCCGCGCACGCGCAGCGCCTCGGAGACCCGCTCCGCGAGGTCGCCGGGGCGGGCTGCCGGGGCACCGTCGAAGGCGACGCGCGGCCAGGCGCCGCCGTCGGCGGGTTCGAGGTCGAGCAGGCGCTCGGCGAGCAGGTCGCCGAGCCTGTCCCAGGTGATCGCTTCCAGTCGCACCTGCCCATGATGCGTCAGCCACCGGTCCGCCCGCCTGGACGCTCGCGCATGCGCCCGCGCCGGTCGGCCATGGTCACCGTGCCTGTGCGGAGGTTGACTTGGGATGATCGATGGCCGACGGTGCCGAGCGGGCATCGACGCGACGGGTGGGAGCTGACACGACATGATCGACGGACCGTACTTCGTGCTGACAGTGCTGGGTGTGCTCGGGACCGGTCTGACGGCCGGCGCCTTCTGCGCGTTCTCGACCTTCGTGATGCGGGGGCTCGCGGCGCTGCCGCCCGCGCAGGGAGTCGCCGCGATGAACGCGATCAACACGGCCGCGGTGCGGCCGGCCTTCATGCTCCTGTTCCTGGGGACGGCGGTGCTCACCGCGGTGATCGCCGTGGTCACGTTCGTGCTGTGGCCGGACGGGGCCGCGGTGGAGCTGCTGCTGGGCAGCGCGCTGTACCTGTTCGGGTCCTTCGGGGTGACCGCGGCCGCCAATGTGCCGCGCAACACCGCGCTGCTCCGGCTGGAGCCGGGCACTGCGGAGGCGGCCGGCCAGTGGCCCTCGTACGTGCGGGAGTGGACGGCGTGGAACCACGTGCGTACGGTCGCCTCGGCCGCGGCGGCGGTGGCGTACGTGCTGGCCCTCTCCTGATGGGGCGCCCGCCGCCTCGTTTGAGGGGCGGGCGCCGCCACGGCCGGGACGCCGTGGGCGCGGAGCCGTCCGGCACTCTGCACGCGGGGCGGGCGGGACGTATCGTGGGCCGGAAGAGCGCCGCCCCACGACGCACGGCCTGCCACCCGCACGCAAGGAAGACGGCCATGGCCGATCCCAAGGGTTTCCTGACCACGCCCCGCGAGGAGTGGCCCCGCAGGCCGGCCGAGGAACGAGTCCGGGACTGGCACGAGGTCTACGTCCCGGGGGCGCTGCTGCCGATCATCGGCGCCCAGGCCGACCGCTGTATGGACTGCGGCGTCCCCTTCTGCCACGAAGCCTGCCCGCTCGGCAACCTGATCCCGGAGTGGAACGACCTGGTCTCCCGGGCGGACTGGAGGGCGGCGAGCGAGCGGCTGCACGCCACGAACAACTTCCCTGAATTCACCGGCCGGTTGTGCCCGGCACCGTGCGAGGCCGGCTGTGTGCTCGCCATCAACCAGCCGGCCGTCACCATCAAGAACGTCGAGTGCGCGATCGCCGACAAGGCCTGGGAGGAGGGTTTCACCCCGCCGCGCCCGCCGGACCGGCTGTCCGGGCGGACGGTGGCGGTGGTCGGTTCGGGGCCCACCGGGCTCGCGGCGGCGCAGCAGCTGACCCGGGCCGGGCACACGGTCGCGGTCTACGAGCGGGACGACCGGATCGGAGGGCTGATGCGGTACGGCATCCCCGAGTTCAAGATGGCGAAACGGCACCTGGAGCGGCGCATCGACCAGATGCGGGCCGAGGGGACGAAGTTCCGTACGTCGACGGCGGTCGGGCGGGACGTGGCCGCCGGCGAGCTGCGGGCCCGCTACGACGCGGTGGTGATCGCCACCGGCGCGACCGCGTGGCGTGAACTGGCGGTGCCCGGCCGCGAGCTGGCCGGCGTCCATCAGGCGATGGAGTATCTGCCGCTGGCCAACCGGGTGTGCGAGGGCGATCTGGAAGGCTCCCCGCTGTCGGCCGCCGGCCTGCACGTCGTCATCGTCGGCGGTGGTGACACGGGCGCGGACTGTCTCGGTACCGCGGTGCGGGAGGGGGCCGCGTCCGTGACCCAGCTGGACATCTACGCGCAGCCTGGTGGGGAACGCGACGAGGAGGCCGAGCCCTGGCCGACGTATCCGCGGCTGTACCGGCTGTCGGCCGCGCACGAGGAGGCACGTGACCTGCGGTCCGCGCCGGCGGCGGACGCCGACGCGCGGCTCTTCGCCGCGTCCACGCTCCGACTCACCGGTGACTCGGAGGGGCATGTGCGGTCGCTGCGCCTGGTCGGTGTGGACGCCGGACGCCGTCCGCTGCCCGGCACCGAACGGTCGCTCCGCGCGGACCTCGTCCTCCTCGCCCTGGGCTTCTCCGGACCGGACCGGGAGGACGGGCTCGTCGAAGGGCTGGGGCTGGAACTGGAGCCCCGTGGCACGATCGCCCGGGACCGGGGCTTCGCGACCAACGTCCCGGGTGTGTTCGCCGCCGGGGACGCGGCGCGCGGGCAGTCGCTCATCGTGTGGGCGATCGCGGAGGGGCGGGCGGTGGCGGCGGCCGTCGACCGCCACCTGTCGGGCGGCAGCACACGGCTGCCGGCACCGGTCGGCCCGTACGACCGGCCGATGACGGCCTGAACACGACCACCGCTGCCCGGCCGGTCATCGATCGGATCACGGCGGCTTACTGGTCCCGGGTCACGCACGGGTCCGGGTCACGGCCTGCGTGTCACGGCTCACGGGTGTTGAGTGTTCTTCGCAAAAGGTGATCAACTCAGTACCAACAGCTTAAAAACAACAAAGCAACAGCGCGCACGTTTCAGGACAGCAGGAAGTCCGCCTCTCCCGCCTTGGCGCCCTCGATGAAGGCCGTCATCTCGGCCGAGGTGTAGATCAGCGCGGGGCCGTCGGGGTCGGTGGACTGACGTACCGCGATCCGGCCGTCGGCAAGCTTCATCGCTTCCAGGCAGTTGCCCCCGTTGCCGCCGCTCCACGGCTTGTGCCAGCCCTCGCTGCCCAGCTCACGGGCGGGCATGCCGTTGTAGATCCGCTCGCTGCGGGTCCGTGGCGAGCGCTGGGGTTTGATGCGATTCATTCACAGCTCCTTGCGGAGATCCCGAAGGATCTCCTTCGTGCGATGTGCCGTGGCGGCCTGCGCCGCCATGCGGTCCATGACCTCGAGGTGGGTCGCCACCTCGGCACGCGCGTCGAGGTAGACGGCGCCGGTCAGGTACTCGCTGTAGACCATGTCCGGCAGCTCCGGCATGGCGAATCGGAACAGCACGAAGGGCCCGTACGTGCCCGGGTGCGGCCCGCTGGAGAACGGGGCGACCTGCAGCGTCACATTGGGCAGCTTCGTTGCCTCGAGCAGCCTGTCGACCTGGGCACGCATCACCTCCGGCCCCCCGACGGGGCGGCGCAGCGCGGTCTCGTCCATGACGACCCACAGCCTGGGCGCATCCTTGCGGGTGAGCAGTTCCTGGCGTTGCATGCGCAGGTCGACGTGGCGCTCGATGTCGTCGGGCCGGGTCTGCCCGATGGCTCCCGAGCGGAGCACCCCGCGCGCGTAGTCCTCGGTCTGCAGCAATCCGGGGACGAAGTGGGGCTCGTAGGAGCGGATCAGGACGGCCGCGCCCTCCAGGCTGACGTACATCGAGAACCAACCCGGCAGGATGTCGTGGAAGCGCTGCCACCATCCGGGCTTGTTGGCGTCCTCGGCCAGCCGGACGAAGGCGTCGGCCTCGTCGTCCGCGATGCCGTAGGCCTTCAGCAGGAGCTGGAGGTACGGGATCTTGAAGGCGACCTCGGCCATCTCCATGCGGCGGACCGTGGCGGGGGCGACGCGCAGGATGCGGGCGGCTTCCTCGCGCTTGAGACCGGCGCGTTCCCGGAGGTCCAGCAGGCGCCGGCCGAGGACGACCTGGCCGACCGTCGGCGCGGACCGCGGCTCGCTCACCGCCCACCTCCTGAAGAGTCCCGAAGAGTCCCTGTGTCCTTGTGCGGACAGCCCGGCGGCGCCATTCGAATATCCGTTCGAAAGCCTGGGCAGGCCTTCGGAGATCTGAAGTGGCGCCGCTCGACGTGCTGTTGCGAGCAGTGTGCCACGGCCGTCCAGACCGTCACACAGCACTCTGCATTTTTCAGAGTGACTCTTGCCAAGTGTTCACGGCGGGGCGATAGTGGCAAGCGTGATTCCGTCCGCGCCCTTAGGAACAGACGCCACCGCGGGCTCCCTGGGCCTCGGTGCCGCCACGGGAGCCGGCCTTTCGGGGACCGCCGCTGCCGAGCGCCGGTTCCGATTCGAGCTGGCCGCGCATCCGGGCTCTCCCGCACAGGCCAGACGCCTGACACGGGCCCGGCTGAACGGCTGGTCGGTGTGCGAGGACACCTGCGACACCGCGGCCCTGGTCGTCTCCGAGCTGGTGACCAACGCGATCGTGCACACCGCGAGCAGACACATAGTGTGCGAGCTGCACGACGGCGCCGATCTGGTCCGCATAGCCGTGCGCGACGAGGGCTGCGCCCCCGGCCAGCCCCACCCCTCGGCCGATCAGCAGCCCGAGGACGAGCACGGCAGGGGCCTGTTCCTCGTAGACGCCCTGTGCGACGCCTGGGGCGCTCACGAGCACGGCCCCGGACTGCTGGTCTGGGCCGAGCTGCCACGCAAGGCCGACGGGCCGCGCGACCCGTCGGAGCCCCACAACGACCTGGGCTGGGGCGCCCGCCCGAAGCCCGGCCCCGCCGACGGCACGGGTGACGAGGGCGAGGCGGAGGCACGCCGCCGAGAGGCACACCGCGGAACGGGGACCGAATGGCTATGAGGGCTGCGTCCGGCATCCGACCGCTCGGTCTGGACACCCTGGTCCGCCTGCAGCGCGAGCTGACCACCCAGGGAGCGCTTTCCGCGACACCCCGGCGGCTGCCCGTGCCGGACGGCATGACGGCCCCGCTGGGCTGCGACGCGGTGGCGGTGCCCGCCCGCTTCGGCCCTCTGGTGCTGCCCCGGCTGCCGCGCGTGGGGTGCGTCTACGCCGACGACGCGCACTGGTGGTGGATCGTCCCGTCCGACTCCGACTACGCGTTGGAATGGCCCGCGCCCGCGCGGTACGCCACGGGTGCGGTCGTCCTCGACGCCCCGGGCCTGCCCGGCCTCATCCACCGCCCGGACGGCACGGTCCCCTACACCCCGCCCATCCCGCTCTACCTGGCACTGTGCCGGCTGACGAACACGACGCCGACGTGGTCGCGGCCGGTGAGCGCATAGGCGCCGCCGCGCTCTCCCGTCCCTCTTCGCTCCCCCGGCTCCGCCCCGCACGCCCCCTTCCGGCTTCCTCCGGCCGGGCGTGCGCCCGCGCGCTCCGGCCTCCCCCGTCCACGCCCTGCCCGTAGGCGTCCGCCCCCGCGATAGTGGCCGTCCGTCGACGATGGGGAGGCAGACGGTGCGCAGGAAGGGCGGCACGGAAGCAGCCGGGGTGTCGGAGTCGGAGCGGCTGCTCTTCGGCGGTCCGCTGCGCTACGACATGGGATGGAACCAGCACGCCGACGCGTTTCTGGAGCTGGGCTTCCGGGCGATGCTGACACGGTTGCCGTCCCTGCTGTCGTCCAGCCTCCGGCTCGCCCGGCAGGCCGACCCGCAGGCCGCGCGGACCGTACTGGCGGCCGAGATGGGCCGGGGTCTGGCACAGGCGGTCAGTCTGCTCGCGGTCAACAGCGTGCTGGCCGGACTGATGGCCGCCGGGCCCATCGAGGAACGCCTTCGCGGGGCGGTCCCCGCGCTGGTCACCGTAGCGGCGGTGATACTGCTCGCGGCACTGCTGCGGGCGGCCTCCACGTACGCCATCGGACGGCTGGAGCCCAAGGTGGAGCGGGTGGCCACCGAGCGGTACCTGGAGCGGGCGGCGGCCGTGGAGCTGTCCGCGATCGAGGACCACGCCTTCCACAAGCTCCTGGACACCGCCCAGTACGGCGCGGCCTCCGCGCGGCGCATGATCATGTACGGCACGCGCGTGGTGAACGCGATGATCTCGCTGATCGCGGCGGCCGGCGTCCTGACCGTGCTGCATCCGGCGCTGCTGCCGCTGCTGGTGACGATGACCCTGCCGAGCGCCTGGAGCGCGCTGACCCTGGCCCGCCGCCGGTACGAGTCGTTCCACGCCTGGGTGCAGCACGAACGCGCGGGGCGGCTGCTGGGCAGTCTGCTCATCGAACCGGCCGCGGCGCCGGAGATCCGGGTGCACGGCGTGGGCCCCTTCCTGCTGCGGCACTTCCGCGCGATGTCGGAGACCGCCGAGGCGGAGCAGGCCCGGCTGGCCCGGCTGGCGGCGCGTACGGGGCTGATCGCGGCGGCGTGGACCGGGCTGGCCACGGCGGCGACGTACGTGACGCTCGGTGGGCTGCTGTTGGGCGGAGCGATGTCCCTGTCGGTGGCGGGTACGGCCGTGATCGCCATCCGCACCGGCTCGCAGAGCCTCGGCACCCTGGTCGTTGAGGTCAACGTGCTCCACGAGGAGGCCCTGTTCGTCGGCGGCCTGGAACGGCTGCACGTGGAGGCGGCCGACCGGGCCATTCCGGTGGGCGGCGCCGCACTACCGGAGGATCCGAAGGAGATCCGCTTCGAGAACGTCACGTTCCGCTACCCGGGTGACGCCGCCCGCCCGGCGCTCGACGACGTGACGCTCTCCCTGCCGCTGGGCCGGATCGTGGCGCTCGTCGGCGAGAACGGCTCGGGCAAGACGACGCTGGTGAAACTGCTCGCCGGGCTGTACACGCCGGACCGGGGCCGCATCACCTGGGACGGCGTCGACGCGGCGACGGCGGACCGGCACGCGCTCGCCGAACGCGTCGCGATGGTGGCGCAGGACTTCAAGCGGTGGCCGTTCACCGCGCGGGTGAACGTCGCGGTGGGGCGCTCCTCGACGCCGCTCGGCGACGACCGTGTGGCCGCCGCGGTCGCCGAGGCCGGGGCCGAGGAGGTGGTCGCGGATCTGCCGCGCGGCCTGGACACCCTGCTGGCCCGCAACTTCAGCGGCGGCCACGAGCTGTCCGGCGGCCAGTGGCAGCGGGTCGGGATCGCCCGCGCGGCGTACCGGCAGGGCCGCATCCTCATCGTGGACGAGCCGACGGCGGCCCTGGACGCCCGGGCCGAGCTGGAGGTCTTCGAGAAGATCCGCGCCCTGGCCGGCAGTGGACAGACGGTCGTCCTGATCACTCACCGGCTGGCGTCCGTGCGTCACGCCGACCTGGTGCACGTCCTCGACCAAGGCCGGCTCGTGGAGTCCGGGACACCGGACGAGCTGCTGGCCACCGGTGGCGTGTACGCGGAGCTCTACTCCCTCCAGGCGGAACAGTTCACCGGGGCGCCGGTGCCCGCCCCGAAGGCGGGCTGACGTCAGGGCCGCGCCCGCCCGTCAGGCGGCCACGTCACCGGCGGCGTCGCCGGCGCGGACGATGACCAGGAACATGTCCGTGGCGAGGTCCATGACGACCTCGGCGGGCAGGCCCTCCAGACGCCGCGCGTTCGCGAACTCCTCCGCCGGCCAGGAACCACGCGGTCCGCCGGCGGGAAAGCGTTCGAGCACCGTTCGCCCGTTCACCCTGCACCTCCATGTAGCGCTGTACTCGTAGAGTTAAACGCCAACCATGGAGCGATCGCCTCGCGGAGTGATGGTACTGAGACATAGTTGACACTCGTTCACCGCAAAGTGTGAGCGGCGTCTCAGCCGTTCGGCCTCCTTCGCTACGGTGCGTGTCAGCCCTCGTACTCGTCGTGGTACCGGATTCTCTCGCTCCCCGCAGGCGCACCGAAGGCCGACGCGCGTCCCTCGGGTTTCTCCCACCGCTCCTGCCGGCCGAGAGCGGTCAGGTCGAGCAGGCTGGTGGTCGAGCCGAGTCCGTCGAGGCCGCGCTCGTACGTCGAGTAGGTGTGGAAGACCCGGTCGCGGTCCCGCAGGAAGCAGCTGAGCCCGGGCCGCTCGACCAGCTCGCCCTCGTGTTCGAGGGTCACCTCGAAGTCGGTGTTGAAGTCGCTGACGTACGACGAGTACCAGGGCAGCGTCCAGCCCATCCGCGCCTTGAACGGAAGGATCCGCGGGTACGGCGCCCGGGACACGGCCGCGAACGACGTACCGCGCGCTCTCAGGTGTGCGAGGTGTCCGATCTGGTCCAGGAACGCCGAGCAGCTGCGGCAGCCGGCGTCCCACTCGGGCGCGAACATGAAGTGGTAGACGACGAGCTGGTCGCGTCCCTCGAAGAGGTCGAGCAGCGTGGCCTTGCCGTCGCCGCCCTCGAACACGTACTCCTTGTCGACCTCCACCATGGGCAGCCCGCGCCGCTCGGCGTTGAGCGCGTCACGCGCGCGTGTCGCCGCCTTCTCCTTGGCCAGTAAGGCCTCGCGCGCCGCGCGCCAGTCCGCGCGAGTGACGATCTCGGGCAACGACATGGGATCCAGCTCCTCCTGTGCGACACACGACGGTCCGTCGGAGGTGCTGACCGACGGGCGGAGCGGAACTCATCGCGGCTCGGCAAGATTCTTTTCGGAACGCCGCCGGAACGCCGTCGGAACGCCGCCGGAACGCCGCTGGGAAGCCGCCCGGAAGGCGCCGGCCCCGGTGTTCAGGTGTCGTACTCCTGGACGCGCCGGCCGTGGCCGCGGTCGGTCAGGGCGGGCAGCCGCTCTCCGAGTTCCCGCACCGCCGCGGGGACGTCGAGGGTCAGCAGCTCGCGGTCCCGCATGAGGACGCGCCCGTCGACGATCGTCGTGCGCACGTCCGCGGACCGCGCGCTGTGCACCAGGGTGGCGGCGAGGTCGTGGACGGGCTGGGTGTGCGGGCCGGTGAGGTCCACGAGGACGAGGTCGGCCCGTTTCCCCGGCGCGATGCGGCCGACGGTGTCGCCGAGCCCGACCGCGCGGGCGCTCTGCGGGCCGGCGTGATGGAGGGCCTGACGGGAGGTCAGCCAGCGGGGGTCGCCCTCGGTGGACTTCTGGATCAGGGAGGTGAGCGCCATCGACTCCCACACGTCCAGGGAGTTGTTGGACGCGGCGCCGTCGGTGGCGAGCCCCACGGGGACGCCGATGTCGCGCAGGGCGCGCACGGGTGTGGTGGTGGGCCAGGCGAACTTGAGGTAGCCGCGGGGCGCGGTCGCCACGGCGGTACGGCCGCCCGCGCGCGCGAGGAGCGGCAGATCGGCCTCGACGATGCCGGTGCCGTGCGCGATGAGCACGTCGGTGTCGAGGATGCCGGTGCGTTCCAGGATCTCGATCGGGGTGGCGCCGTGACGGGCGAGGCTGGTGTCGGTCTGGTCGCGGTTCTCGGCGGCGTGGAGGTGCACGGGCAGGCCGTGGTCGCGGGCGAGTCCGGCGGTGGCGGCGAGGTCGGCGTCGGTCACGGTGTAGGGGGCGTGCGGGGCGAGGGCGGTCGTGATCCGGCCGTCCGCGGAGCCCCGGTGCCGCAACGCGAACTCCAGCGACGCCTCCCGCCCTTCGGGGCCCTGCGAGGAGAAGTACGCCTGGCCCAGCAGCGCCCGCATCCCGCACTCGGCGACCACGGCGGCGACGGCGTCCATGGCGAAGTAGTGGTCCGCGAACGTCGTCACCCCCGCGCGGATCATTTCGGCGCAGGCGAGCCGGGCTCCCAGTTCCACGTCGCGGTCGGTGAGGTTGGACTCGACGGGCCAGACGACGTCGTTGAACCACTCCTCGGTGGGGAGATCCTCGGCGAGGCCCCGCAGGGCGACCATCGGCGCGTGCGTGTGGCAGTTGATCAGCCCGGGGAGGGCGACCTGGCCGCGTGCGTCGATGCGGTCGGCGGCCGCGAGACCCCGCACGGCGGCGGCGGTCGTCACGGAGTCGACGACTCCGTCGCGTACGACGACGGCCGCGTCCTCCTGGAAGCCGATCCGCTCCCGGTCGTCGTGCACGAGGACGGTGCAGCCGGTGATGACGAGATCGGCGGGCTTCGCACGGCTCTCATGGGGAGAAGGCGTCATCACGCCAACGTACGGTGCCGCCCCACGCGCCCGCGCCGCTCTACGAGTTCGTCCCGCAGTCCGGCGAGCCGGTCGGTGTGGCGGGGCGTGAGCCGGCCGGTGTCGTCGAGGTGCACGGCGCACGCGGTGGTGGTGTCGACGAGCCGCTCGAGGACGGCAGCGACCTCGTCCGCGCCCTCCGAGTGCCGGGCGAGGGCGGGCAGTTCCACGGCGGCGAGGGCGATCGCGGCGCGGGCCTCGGCAAGCGTGCGGTAGGCCTCGCGGCGCAGCGTCCACCGGGCGGCGCGGTCGCCGGACTCGCTCAGTACGTGGGCGAGGTAGGCGTGGGCTGCGGCGTCGGCGACGTCGATCCGGGCACGGACCCCGCCGCCCCGCTGTCCCGGCATCGGCAGATGCCCGACGACCAGGACGATCGCGCAGGCCAGCAGTGTCTCGCCGATGCGGCTGACGGAGGCCTGGGGTTCGCCGCCCACCATGACCAGCGCGAGGACGAGGACGGTGACGACAGTGGTCTGGGCGGCGAAGTGCCGCGCGGCGACCGGCACCAGGGCACCGCAGACGGCGACGAGCGCGACGAGCCCTTCCGGCCGGGGCAGCACGGCGGCGAACCCGGCGAAGACGAGCGCCCCCAGAACGGTCCCGGCCGCCCGGCACAGCACCCGGGAGACGAGCGGGCCGAGGTCGGGCTTGACGAGGAAGACGGCGGTGGCGGGCAGCCAGTACCAGTGCTGGTGGGACCCGTACCAGTGGCCGTGGTGCAGTACCTGGGCGACGGCGGCGCTGGCGCCGAAGCACAGGCCGACGCGTAGCCCGTACTCCCGTCCGCCCGCGCCGAGGACGGTGCGGGCCAGGGAGACGACCGACCGCCTGCGGGTGTGCAGGTCCCGGCCCCTCCCCCGGTCGAAGGCCTCCGCGGCGTGCAGCAGGGCGTCGTCCAGGGCGCGCAGGGCGGGTTCGGTGCGGGTGGGCGCGGGCAGCGGTCCGGCGTGGGTGCTGCCACGGACGGCCGCCGCCAACCTCCGGGGCCCCTCGGAGGCCCGCGCGGGCACGGCCTGCTCGGCCCACGCGAGGGCGGTCGCGGCCTCGCCGAGAGGCAACGCGGCGGCGTACTGGGCGTGCAGCCGCCGTTCGGCCGCGGACGAGGCGTAGCGCCGCAGCCGGGGCCCGGCGAGCGCGTCCTGCGCGTGGTCGAGGGCGGCGGTGAGCGCGGTCCGGCGGGCGACGGCCTGCTCCGTGCCGGCCGCGTCCAGGAGCGCGGCCACGGCGTCGTAGACGTCGGCGACGGCCGCCCGCTCACCGTCGAAACGGAAGTCGAGGCGGATGTCGAGGCGGAAGCCCCCGGTGACGGAGCCGGGCGTGGGCAGGACCAGCCGCAGCGCGAGCAGCCATCCGGCGCCGGCGAGGAAGGCCAGCACGCTCTGCCACCCGGGGTCGGGCAACGGCATCCCGGCACCGACGGCGCTGGTGACCAGCAGCTGCGTCCCGGCCCCGGACGCCACGGTCCCGACGGCGCTGATCCCTCCGGCGACCAGACCGAGCCCGGTCAGCACCAGGGTCAGCGGTACGGCTCCGAGGTGCTGCCCGGCGTACGTCCCGACGAACAGCCCGACGGCCCCGGCGAGCGCGGGAACACCGATGCGCCGCACGGAGGTACGGCGACTGCCCGGCCGGTCGTTGATGCCGGCCAGCATGGCGGCGATGGCGGCGACAACCCCTGGAGAGGCCCGGTCCGCGAGCACGGCGGCGAGCAGCAGCGGCCCGCCGGCCAGCGCACCCCGGAACACCGCGCTCCAGGGCACGGGCCCGCGCTGGGCTCTCAGGGCGTGGGCGATCCAGGGCGGAAGCGAGAGGCCGAGTCGGCGTGCGGGGCGGACGGTGCGGGACACGGGGCGCGGGGCTCCTGTCGTCTGGTCGAGGGCGGGGGTGAGCCTTCGGGCGACGGTGGCCGGGCTGTGGTGTCAGACGGTGTGGTGTCAGACGGTGTGGTGGGACGGTGCGGTGCCCACGCTAAGGAGTGTTCTTGGACGAGGAGGGACGGACGTGTTTCGGGAATGTGACGGCAGGCCGGAACGGCGCGTTCTTAATGAACGCAATCAGGTCGTGATGAACGCAATCAGGTCGTGCCTCGTGAACGCGATCCGGTCGTGCCTGGTTCCCGCCCCTCGTGACGGCCCTGGCCTCCCCGGGCTCCTTCCACGGCCTCGCGCAGGAGTGCCTCGGTGTCCGTGACCGACCGCGCCAGGGCCTCCGGCCGGGGTGTCAGGTTCGCCAGCAGCCCGTCGACCCCATCGGCCCCGCCCAACCCGGCCCGCCGCACCATCCCCTTCTCATTGGTGACCCACTCCCCCCGTGCCGCCAGTACCGCGTGCGCCGTCTGTGTCGCGGCCAGGGCGATAGCGCCGGCGACCTGTGTGACGGCGCCCTTGGGCGCGTGGCCGGCCCTGGCGTACGCGAGGGTGGCCGTGGCCGCGCCCTGCCAGCGCTCGGGGGCGGTGGCACGGAGGGCCTCGGGGTAGGCGGGGCGGGGCAGTTCGCCGCGCAGCACCTCGTTGATCGCGAGCTCCGCGACCACGAGGTACGTCGGGATGCCCGCGAGGTGGAACATCAGCGGCTCGACGCCGAAGCGTCCCGCCGCCGCCTCCGCCACCTCGTGCTCGACCACGTCGAGGTCGCGGTAGTGCAGGTCGACCCGGCGTTCGTCGATCGTCAGCCAGGCGCCTCCGTTGAAGACCCCGCCGCCCCATGCGCCCACCTCGGAGACCTCCCCCGCCCAGCCGAGGGCACGGATACCGTCCGGGTCGAAGGCGCCCCGGTAGTAGACGGCCAGGTCCCAGTCGCTGTCGGGCCCGTGGGTGCCCTGGGCCCGGGAGCCGCCGAGGGTCACCGCCCGGACGTTGGGCAGAGCGGCGAGGCGGTCGGCGGTGGTGCCGAGGAAGGCCTGGTCCGTGAGGGAGGGCACTGCTGCGGGCTCCTGACGAGTGGGGGTGGTGGCGGGCGGACGCCGGAAGCGTACGCGCGGACGACCGGCGGCACGAGGCAATTGTCAGTGGCGCGCGTTATCAATGAAGTCGTCACACAGCGTAGCGACGGGGGAGGTCGTGATGGCGTCGTGGGAGTGGGAGGAAGGGTGTCCCGGACCGGAACGGAACGAGCGTGCGGTACAAACCTGGGAGCCCGGCGGGGTCGAGCCGGAGCCGGGGCGCACGCATGTGTCCACGGCCGGGCTGCGGGCCAGAGGCTGGACCGCGGGGATGGTGCGCCGCCTGCTCGGTGAGCCCGATCTGCTGCGCGCCCACCCGTACGTCCGCTCCGCACCCCCGACGCGCCTGTACGCCGTCGAACGGGTCGAGGCCGTGGAGCGCGGCACCGCGTTCCGGGCCGCGTCGGCGGCGGCCGCGCGCCGGTCCACCGTGGTGCGGGCGGCCGCTCGGCGCAGGGCCCGGGAGTTGCGGGCGCGCATCACCGCGCGACCGGGTGGAGGCCGGGTGGGCGAGCATCCGGACGGGACCGGGGGAAATTCGGATGCGAGAGCGGTTCGGAGAACAGACGATCGGGAGGTCGACCGTTCACCGCCCCAGGAGCCCACGTGATCCAGCGCACCACCGTGCCGGGCCTTTTCCCGCCGCCCACCTACTCCCATGCCTCCGTCGTCGAGGCCGGCACGAAGCTCGCCTTCCTGGCCGGGTCCGTTCCGCTCGACGCGGAGGGGAAGCTGGTCGGTGAGGGTGATCCGGTCCGGCAGGCCGAGCAGGTGATCGCCAACCTCACCGAGCAGTTGCGCTCCGTCGGGAGCGAGTTGAGGCACGTTCTCTCGACCGATGTGTACGTGGTCAGCGGGGAGACCGCAGCACTGTCCGCCGTCTGGGAGGTCGTCGAGGCGTCCGGGCTCAGCGCCGGCCCGCACTCCTCGACCCTGCTCGGGGTGAGCTGCCTCGGGTACCCGGGTCAGCTGGTGGAGATCACGGCGACGGCGGTCGTGCCGGACGAGATACGTCCGTGAACCGGGAAGTGAGCGGGCCGGTCGTCCTACGACGGGCGGAGGCCGCCGACGCGCGTGCCGCGGCCGGCGTCTGGCTGGCTTCCTTCACCGCCGCGCTGCCGACCGTGGTCCGGCCTCGCACCGACGAAGAGGTCCTGGACTACTTCCACCACGTACTGGTGCCCCTGCGCGAGACATGGGTGGCGGAGGCGGCCGGCCGCGATGTCGTCGGCGTGATGGTGCTGGAGGAGGGGGAACTGTCGCAGTTGTACCTCGCCCCGGACTGGCGCGGGCGCGGCATCGGGGACCGGTTCGTCGCGCTCGCCAAGGAACGCGGGCCGGAAGGGCTGTCGCTGTGGACCTTCCAGGTCAACGCGCCCGCGCACCGCTTCTACGAGCGGCACGGTTTCAAGGCCGTGGAGTGGACGGACGGCGCCGGCAACGAGGAGCGGGAGCCGGACGTGCGGTACGTGTGGGAGCCATAGGGCACGGGCTCGGCCGTGGGGGGGGACCAGCCGGTCGTGCCCCCCCCGGCCGGTCAGGCGTCGGCGCGTGCGTACCTGTCCGTCGCCGCCACCAGTACGTCGTCACCCATCGCTCCCGCGTCGTGCCCGGCCTCGTCCACGACCACCAGCTCGCTGTCCGGCCAGGCGTGGTGGAGCCGCCAGACGATGCCGAGGAGGTTGCCGAAGTCCAGGCTGCCCTGCACAAGGGTGCCCGGGATGCCCTTCAGCAGGTGCGCGTCCCGCAGGACGACGCCCTCGTCGTTGCCGTCGCCGAGGAAGTGATCGTTGCCCCAGTAGTGGGTGACGGTTCGTGCGAAGCCCAGGCGGAACTCCGGGTCCTCGAACCGGGCGACCGAGCGTGGCGGCGCGGGGATGATCGCCGTCTCCCAGTCGGTCCAGGCGCGCGCGGCCCGGGCTCGGACTCCGGCGTCGGGCGACTCCAGCAGCCGGTTGTACGCGGCGGCCGGATTGCCGCCGTGTTCGTCTGCCGGCAGCTCGGCGAGGAACCGCTCGTGGGCGTCGGGGAAGATCTTCCCCAACCCCCGCGTCAGGAGGGCCACTTCGGCGTTGGAGCCGGTCGCGACCCCGGTCAGCACCAGCTCGGTCACCACTCCCGGGTGAGTCTGCGCGTACCGCAGTCCCAGGATCGACCCCCACGACACGCCCCACACCAGCCACCGCTCGATGCCGAGGTGGGCGCGCAGCCGCTCCAGGTCCGCCATGATGTGGGCGGTCGTGTTGACGCTCATGTCGGTCTCGTGGTCGCTCGCCGGAGGGACCGACCGTCCGGCGCCGCGCTGGTCGAGGAGCACGATCCGGTAGGCGGCCGGGTCGAAGTACCGTCTGAGATTGGGGCTGGTGCGGGATCCCGGTCCTCCGTGCAGCACCAGCGCGGGCTTGCCGTGCGGGTTACCGCAGGTTTCCCAGTAGACGCTATTGCCGTCACCGACGTCGAGCATGCCGTGGTCGTACGGTTCGATCTCCGGATACAGGCCCATCGGGGCACCGTAACGCCGTCGGCCCGGGACGTTCACCCCCTTTACGCCGTGGGCCCCTACACCTTGGGCAGCCCCGCCGTCTCGGCCGCCGTGCGCAGCACGTCCCGGAGCATCTCGGGTGTGAGACGGCCGGTGAAGGTGTTGCGCTGGCTGACGTGGAAGCAGCCGAAAAGATGCAGGCCGGGCCCGTCAGAGGCGTCCAGTGTGACGTGCCCGCCGTGCGTGAAGGCGGGGCGGGGCCGGGGCACCGTCCAGCCCGCCTCGGCGAACGCGGGCAGCGCCGCCTGCCAGCCGAAGGCGCCGAGTACCACCACGGTCCGCAGCGTCGGCCGCAGCAGACCCAGTTCCTGGACGAGCCAGGAACGGCAGGTGTCGCGCTCGGTGGGGGTGGGTTTGTTGGCGGGCGGGGCGCAGTGCACCGGCGAGGTGACACGCACGCCGTACAGTTCCAGGCCGTCGTCGGCGGAGACCGCGGTGGGCTGCGAGGCGAGACCCACGTCGTACAGCGCCTGGTACAGCACGTCTCCGGAGCGGTCGCCGGTGAACATCCGGCCGGTGCGGTTGCCGCCGTGGGCCGCGGGGGCGAGCCCGACGATCAGCAGACGCGCGTCCGGCGGACCGAAGCCCGGCACCGGCCGGCCCCAGTACGTCCAGTCGGCGAAGGCCGCCCGCTTGGTGCGGGCCACCTCCTCCCGCCAGTCGACCAGCCTCGGGCAGGCCCGGCACCCCGCGATCCGCTGGTCGAGTACGGAGAGGCCGCTGGTGTCCATGCCTCCACCGTAAGACCACCGGCCTCGGTGCCCGGCTCTCGGCCCCCGGCCACTGGCGACCGCGACGGCGCGCTACAGCGCCGGGACCGCGGAAATAGGAGCCCCTCCCGCCCGGCCGAACGGTTAGGGTCGAGCCATGGCTTCCGAGCATGACGAGGGCAGGAACGGCGGGGCGGCCGACCCACAGGACACCACCGGGGCCAAGGCCGGCACGAAGGCCGACGAGAAGAACGGTGACAAGACCGACGGCACAGCTGCCGCCACCCTGTCCCCGGATCCGAAGACCGCCGCCGCGATCGCCGCCGCCGAGGCGGCCGGACCGCAGAACGGCGGGAGCGTCCGCGTGGACAGCTGGATCTGGGCCGTGCGCCTCGTCAAGACCCGATCCCTCGGCGCGACCGCCTGCAAAGGCGGCCATGTCCGGGTGAACGGCGAGCGGGTGAAACCCGCGTACTCGCTGCGCGTCGGAGACGAGGTGCGCCTGCGGCACGAGGGCCGGGAACGCGTAGTCGTCGTGAAGCGGCTGATCCGCAAGCGCGTCGGAGCCCCGGTCGCCGTCCAGTGCTACGTCGACAACTCCCCGCCGCCCCCGCCGCGCGAGGCCGTCGCCCCGGCCGGCATCCGCGACCGCGGCGCCGGCCGCCCCACCAAGCGAGACCGTCGCGAGCTGGAACGCCTGCGCGGGCTGGAGGGCCTGAGCCAGGCCCGGCGCGATGCCGAGAACAGGCCCTGAACACCCGCACCGTCCACGGGTGGTCAGACACGCCCGCGTCGTGCCAGGCGGAGCAGTTCCTCGTTGTGCCCGCGGCGGGCCCAGGCGATGACCAGGAGCGGCACCATCAGGACGAGCGGTGTCGCGGCATGCTCTCCGTCGAAGTAGGTGAGCTGGACGACGAACGCGCCCACCATCAGCGCGCTCAGGGCCGTCGCCGCCACCGATTGCAGCGCCGGAATGAACAGGGCGATCGCTCCGGCCAGTTCGAGGACGCCGATGGCGTACATGCCCGCGTTGCCCCAGCCCATCTCGGCGAAGGACTCCGCCGCCGAGGAGTGCGCGACCAGCTTGGGCGCGGCGCTCGCGACGGCGAAGAACAGCGCGAGGAGCACCTGCACCGCCCGCAGGGCGATCCGGGCGCCGCGTCCCCGGTTCGACGTGGCGAAGGTCGCGGAAGCAGTGGCCGCGGAGGTCGGGGAAGCAGTGGCCGCGGTGGCGGCGGTTGCGGTGGCGGTGGAAACGGCGGTCTCGGACATGAAGGTCTCCTGAGCTGAGCGGTCCGTGATGCAGTCAGGTATTCAGACCGCTCGCCCGCCCGGAACTCATCGCCGATCCGCTACCTCCGGGCCACGGGAACCGCCCTCACCCACGTCCCGTCGTCGGTCAGATACCGGTCCACAGCGAGTCCCGCCTCCCCCAGTGCCTCCTCGAACTGTTCCTTGGACAGCGGCCGGGCCCGGAACGTCTGTGTCCAGACCGCGTCCGGGAACTCGTACTCCGCGTGCACCGCGTTGACCCCGTCCCCGACCGGCTCCGACGACACGATCCGCACGGTGAAGCCGCTGGGGTCCACCCGCTCACGCGGCAGGTTCGTGTGGTAGTCCTCGCCCTCCCGCTGGATCAGTACACAGCCGTCCTCCGTGACATGGCGGGCACAGGTGCGCAGCAATCCGCGGCTCACCTCGGCGTCCCCGGTGTGCACGAGGAACGACGCCAGCATCACCACGTCGAAGCTCTCGCCCAGGTCCAGGTCCTCGATCGGGCTGCGTATCGTCCGCGCCCCGCGCACGTGCTCCAGCATCGCGGCGGACTCGTCCACCGCGGTCACGGCGAACCCCCGCTCCAGCAGTGGATGGGTCATGCGCCCCACACCACTGCCCAGCTCCAGGATGCGCGCCCCCTCGGGCACGGCGGCGGCGACGATGTCCGGCTCGGCTCCGGCGGGCAGTCTCGAATAGAGCTCGACCGCGCAGCCGTCCGGGGTGATGGCTCCGGGCCCCGTCCCCTGGTGTCCCTCTCGCATTTTCAGCTCCATGCCCGTCCAACGGGCTGCCCCCGCACACCCGTTCCCACCCGGCACCGGTTCACCCGACCGAGTGAAGGGGACCTACCGTCAGAACGGAAACCAGCCGTGCCCGGTGTACCAGTGGCCGCCCGCCCGCAGATGGTCCCCGACGGCCCGTTCCACCGAGGTGCGCCGCGGCAGCCCCTCGACCGGCAGGTGAGGGTTCCCGAAGACGAAGCGGACAGGCTCCTCGTCGGCGGCCTCGGTGTCCCGGACCGCCCGGAAGCGCTCCTGGAACCGGACGATGTTGGAGTCGGCGGCCAGGTACCGCTTCAGCTGCGGGTCGAGGAGCCAGGAGTGGCACGTCGCGGCACGATGCGGCTCCTCGGGGAAGTGCCGGCGGAAGAACTCCCTGGCGAGGCCGAGCGAGCGGTCGCAGGCGGCCGGTGTCAGCGGCCCGCGGTAGTCGGGGACGTGCAGGTTCAGGCAGGGCTCGCCCGGCACCGCGTCCATCCCTGCCGCCCGCAGCACCGGCGCGGTGCGCTGCCCGATGGCGGCCCGTTCGAACTGCAGCCGCCCCAGCTGGTACAGCTCTCCCCGGAAGTGGTGCACCAGCCACCGTGGGACCCGCACTCCGCCCGTGCCGTGCCGCCTGCGGTGGCTCGTCATGTTCCGCCCCAGGTCGGCGAGGGTGTGCCGGGTGGTCTCGGCCGGGATGCCGCGCTCCCGGTGGTAGGCACGGGTGTACGGCAGCGCCGCGACGAACACGTACGCGGCGAAGTACCCGCCCAGCGCCCGAGGCGCCTCGGCCAGCCGCTCCCCGAAGCGCCGCACGTCCTCCGGGTGCGCGGCCGGCTCCCCGAGGTCCCGCACCAGTTCCCGGACGCACTCCTCCAGCAGCCGCGCCGTGTCGGCATCACGCGTCACTCCGCCGCGCAGTCCCACCAGTGCGTTGATGTCCTCGTGCGGGACCGCCAGGTCGAGCAGTACGTCGGGCAGGTCGTCGGCGTCCGGCAGGGCGGGGCGGTTCTGTGGCACGGCTCGTTTCCCCCTCGTCGTCTCCCGGAGTACGTTTTCCACAGGAGTGGTGATCCGATGCGCACCGGGAGTGAACCGGCCACCGCGCGCAGTGCCCTGCGGGCGCGTTTCTGGCTGAGCCTTTGGGGGCTGGCCTGGGCGACCTTCGGAACGGCCGCGTTCGCGCTCGCCGGGCGACCGGGGTGGGCCGTCGCGTGCGGAGTGTTGTGGCTCGTCGTCACGGTCGACCTGACCGTGATCCTCCGGCACATCCGCCAGGGCCCGCACTACCAGCCCGGGCCGGACATACCGCCGTACCGGCCGCCGAGGAGCTGACCGTCAGGAGTCGAACCGCGCCTGCTGCAGATACTCCGGATTCGGATCCAGAGCCGCCGCCAGCCGGAAGTGGCGCCGGGCCTGGTCGGGGCACCCCCGCCGCTCATAGGTGCGGGCGAGTGCGAAGTGCGCGAACGCGTTGTCCGGCTCACGCTCCAGGACGATGGTGAACTCCAGCTCGGCCGCTCTCAGTTGTGCCGCCGCGAAGAAGGCACGCGCGCGCAGCAACCGAGCGGCGGTGCTCTCCGGATGCGCGGCGATGACCCCGTCGAGCAGTTTCACCGCGCCCCGCGGGTCCCGCGCCGCGAGCAGTTGCTCGGCGGCACGGAAGTCGATGACATCCGTCTCCGGAGTACGTCCGGTCGAACCGCTGGTCTCGGGCACGGCAGAGTCCTTCCCTCACTGAAAGGGATCAACGCCCGCTCGGGGGCCGCTATTCCTGGGCCGGGTGGAGCGACCGAAGCCTCCGGAGGCGCCAGGGCGCTCAGCGCGGCGCGTGCGCCTTGCGCGTCAGCTCGGCCCACACCTCTGCCACGCGGCGCCGCAGCTCGTCCAGCGGTACGTCGTTGTCGATGACCAGGTCCGCGATCTCCCGGCGCTGCTCGCGCGTCGCCTGGGCGGCCATCCGCGCGCGCGCGTCCTGCTCGGTCATGCCGCGCAGCCGTACCAGCCGGTCGAGCTGAGTGGCGGGCTGGGCGTCCACGACGACCACGACGTCGTACAGCGGTGCCAGGCCGTTCTCCGTGAGCAGCGGAACGTCGTGAACGACGACGGCGTCCTCGGCGGCGGCCTCTTCGAGGGCACGGGACCGGTCGCCGACCAGGGGGTGCACGATCGAGTTCAGCGCGGCCAGTTTCTCCGGGTCGGCGAACACGATCGAACCGAGTTTCGGCCGGTCCAGGCTGCCGTCGTCGGAGAGCACGTCCTCGCCGAACGCCTCCACGACCGCCGCGAGCCCCGGGGTACCCGGCGCGACGACCTCGCGCGCGATCCGGTCCGCGTCGATCAGTACGGCGCCGTACTCGACGAGCAGCCGCGACACCTCGCTCTTGCCGGCGCCGATCCCGCCGGTCAGGCCCACCTTCAGCATGAGCGGAAGCCTAGGGCCTGCCGGTGACGGCCTTCCTACCGGGCCGCCCAGGGGGCGTCAGTTGTCGCCCTCCCGCTCCGCCAGGAACCGTTCGAACTCGCGGCCGATCTCGTCCGCCGACGGGATCTCGACGGGCTCGGCGAGCATGTTGCCGCGGGTCTCGGCTCCCGCGGCCGCGTCGTACTGGTGCTCCAGGCCCTGGATGAGGGCGGTGAGTTCCTCGTCGCCCTCCTGGATCTGCCGGTCGATCTCCGTCTGGGTGCGGAGGGCGTCCGTGCGCAGGGAGTGCGCGATGCCCGGCAGGACCAGGCCGGTCGCCGCGGTGATCGCCTCCAGGACGGTCAGCGCCGCGTCCGGGTACGGGGAGCGGGCGATGTAGTGCGGGACGTGCGCGGCCACGCCCAGCACCTCGTGGCCGGCCTGCATGAGCCGGTACTCGACGAGTGCCTCGGCGCTGCCGGGGACCTGCGCCTCCTCGAAGGGGCTGCTGTGGCCCGGCACCAACTCGGCGCGGTTGCCGTGCGGGGTGATGCCGACGGGGCGGGTGTGCGGGACGCCCATGGGGATGCCGTGGAAGTTGACCGCGAGGCGGACACCGAGCCGCTCGACGATCTGCCCGACGGCCGCGGCGAAGCGTTCCCACTCGACGTCCGGCTCGGGGCCCGACAGCAGCAGGAACGGGGCCCCGGTGGCGTCCTGGACGACGCGCACCTCGATGGCGGGTTCCTCGTAGTCCGTCCAGGTGTCCCGCTTGAAGGTCAGCAGCGGGCGGCGCGCCCGGTAGTCCACGAGCCGGTCGTGGTCGAAGCGGGCGACGACCTGGTGAGGCAGCGAGTCGAGCACCTGGTCGACGATCTGGTCGCCGGTCTCGCCGGCGTCGATGTATCCGTCGAAGTGGTACAGCATGATCAGTCCCGCCGACTCCTGGGCGAGTGCCATGTCGACGACGGCCAAGCCCTTCGGCTCCCATGCGTACAAACCCTGCGGATCAAGCACAGTGACCGCTCCCCTCCTGGTGTTCGTACTGCACAACACGGGTCCTGGCCCGGGCATTCCCCGTCCGCGTTCCCGCCCGGCGTCGCCGAACGCGCCGAGGGCCCGCACCCCGGGAAGGGTGCGGGCCCTCGGTTCACGAGCTACCGCTCGATGAGGAGCTCCTGCTCAGCCTGCGCTCAGCTCTGGCCGCCGGCCAGCTTCTCGCGCAGCGCGGCCAGCGCCTCGTCCGACGCCAGGGCGCCGGAGTTGTCGCCGCCCTCGGAGGAGTACGAGCCACCGCCGCCGCCACCGCCGGCGGACGCGGCCGGAGCCGCACCCGCGGTGTCGACACCCTCGGCAGCGGCCTTCTCGTCCGCCTCGCGGGACTTGATGACCTGCGCCTGGTGCTGCTCGAAGCGCTGCTGCGCCTCGGCGTACTGGGTCTCCCACGCCTCGCGCTGGGTCTCGTAGCCCTCGAGCCAGTCGTTGGTCTCGGGGTCGAAGCCCTCGGGGTAGATGTAGTTGCCCTGGTCGTCGTAGGACGCGGCCATGCCGTACAGGGTCGGGTCGAACTCGACCACCGACGGGTCGGCACCGAAGGCCTCGTTGGCCTGCTTCAGCGAGAGGCTGATGCGGCGGCGCTCGAGGTCGATGTCGATGACCTTGACGAAGATCTCGTCGTTGACCTGGACGACCTGCTCCGGGATCTCCACGTGGCGCTCGGCCAGCTCGGAGATGTGGACCAGACCCTCGATGCCCTCGTCCACGCGGACGAACGCACCGAACGGCACCAGCTTCGTGACCTTGCCGGGCACGACCTGGCCGATCTGGTGGGTGCGGGCGAACTGCTGCCACGGGTCTTCCTGGGTCGCCTTCAGCGACAGGGAGACGCGCTCGCGGTCCATGTCCACGTCGAGGACCTCGACGGTGACTTCCTGGCCGACCTCGACAACCTCGGACGGGTGGTCGATGTGCTTCCAGGAGAGCTCGGAGACGTGGACCAGACCGTCGACGCCACCCAGGTCCACGAAGGCACCGAAGTTGACGATCGAGGAGACGACGCCGGAACGGACCTGACCCTTCTGGAGGGTCGTGAGGAACGTCTGGCGGACCTCGGACTGGGTCTGCTCCAGCCAGGCACGGCGGGACAGGACCACGTTGTTGCGGTTCTTGTCCAGCTCGATGATCTTCGCCTCGAGCTCCTTGCCCACGTAGGGCTGGAGGTCGCGAACACGGCGCATCTCGACCAGGGAGGCCGGGAGGAAGCCGCGGAGGCCGATGTCGAGGATGAGACCACCCTTGACGACCTCGATGACGGTACCGGTGACGATGCCGTCCTCTTCCTTGATCTTCTCGATGGTGCCCCAGGCACGCTCGTACTGGGCGCGCTTCTTCGAGAGGATCAGGCGGCCTTCCTTGTCCTCCTTCTGGAGAACAAGGGCCTCGATCTCGTCACCGACGGCGACGACCTCGTTGGGGTCGACGTCGTGCTTGATCGAGAGCTCGCGGCTCGGGATGACACCTTCGGTCTTGTAACCGATGTCGAGCAGGACCTCGTCCCGGTCGACCTTCACGATGACGCCGTCGACGATGTCGCCGTCGTTGAAGTACTTGATCGTCTCGTCGATCGCGGCGAGGAAGGCTTCCTCGTTACCGATGTCGTTGACCGCAACCTGCGGGGTGGTGGCGGTGGTCTCGGTGCTGCTCGTCATGTGGGAAAGGGCTCCGGTACGGACATTGAAGTCGTAGGTACTGCTTACGCCGGGAGCCCGTTTCGCTCTGCAGAAGCCGGACAGCCAAGGAAGTGTCACCCAAACCAGGGGTGACACCTCGAGAACCGAGGGGACATACAACAGATGCGAGCGCGACCTGCTACGTCTGAGGTGCGCAGGCCCGCAGCGCAACTTGTAGCATACGGGGGCAGCCGGGCAGGGTCAATGCGCGAAGCCGCACACCCGGGACAGATCGTCGCATACCCGGCACAAAAGCCGTCTCCCGAGGCCACGCGGACCCACAGAGGCCCCCTTGGTGACACGCGGGACCGGCTGCGTGAAGAGCCGCAGACTAGTACGAGGGAGCCGGTCATCCAAGAGCCCGAAACGTCCGAAGCCGCAGGGATGGAGCCCGAGGCCACCCGGCGTGCCGCCGGTGTCACGGAAAGCTCCCGCGCCAACCGTGGCTGGTGGGACCGGAACGCGGACGAGTACCAGGTCGAGCACGGCACCTTCCTCGGCGACGACCGCTTCGTGTGGTGTCCCGAGGGCCTGGACGAGGTGGAGGCCGAGCTGCTCGGCCCGGTGGAGGACCTGAAGGACAAGGACGTCCTGGAGATCGGTGCCGGCGCCGCCCAGTGCTCGCGCTGGCTGACCGCCCAGGGTGCCCGTCCGGTGGCCCTGGACCTCTCCCACCGCCAGCTCCAGCACGCCCTGCGCATCGGCGGCTCGTTCCCCCTGGTCTGTGCCGACGCGACCGTGCTGCCCTTCGCGGACGGCTCCTTCGACCTGGCGTGCTCGGCGTACGGGGCGCTGCCCTTCGTCGCCGACCCGCGGCTGGTGCTGCGGGAGGTCCGCCGGGTGCTGCGGCCCGGGGGCCGCTTCGTCTTCTCCGTCACGCACCCGCTGCGCTGGGCGCTCCCGGACGAGCCGGGCCCCGAGGGGCTGTCGGTGTCCGCCTCCTACTTCGACCGCACGCCGTACGTCGAGCAGGACGACGAGGGCCGCGCGGTGTACGTCGAGCACCACAGGACGCTCGGCGACCGTGTCCGGGACGTGGTGACGTCGGGGTTCCGGCTGGTGGACCTCGTGGAGCCGGAGTGGCCGGACTGGAACACGTCCGAGTGGGGCGGCTGGTCGCCGCTGCGGGGCCACCTGATCCCGGGGACTGCGATCTTCGTGTGCGAGCGCGACTGAGCCGCACCCAATCTGTCGCGTGCGCAATCTGTCGCGTGTCCACGCGCGCGTGGGGGGTGGTTCCGCTGCAGCCCCCTCCACGCGCGCGTGGAAGGTGCTCTCGCCGGCGTACGACACTGGGGGCGTGATCCGTTACGACGCCCTGGACGCCCTGCCCGTACGCGGTGCCCTGCCCGCTCTGCGCGACGCCCTGGAGGGGCACGGCACCGCGGTGCTGGTCGCGCCGCCCGGCACCGGCAAGACGACGCTGGTGCCGCTCGCCCTGGCCGGACTGCTGGGCGAGGGGCCCGAGCGGCGTGTGGTCGTGGCCGAGCCGCGGCGGATCGCGGCGCGTGCGGCGGCCCGGCGGATGGCGTGGCTGCTGGGTGAGAAGCCCGGCGCGAGCGTCGGGTACACCGTGCGCGGTGAGCGGGTCGTCGGGCGGCACGCGCGCGTGGAGGTCGTCACGACCGGCGTGCTGTTGCAGCGGCTCCAGCGGGACCAGGAGCTGACGGGCGTCGACGTGGTGGTGCTCGACGAGTGCCACGAGCGGCACCTGGACGCGGACACGACGGCGGCGTTCCTGTGGGACGTCCGGCAGGCGCTGCGGCCGGAGCTGCGTCTGGTGGCCGCGTCGGCGACGACCGACGCGGAGGGCTGGGCCCGGCTGCTGGGCGGGGCGCCGGTGGTCGAGGCGCGGGGCGTGTCGTACCCCGTGGAGGTGGTGTGGGCGCCGCCGACGCGTCCGGTCCGGCCGCCGCACGGCATGCGGGTGGATCCGGCACTGCTCACGCACGTGGCGTCGGTGCTGCGCCGTGCGCTGGCCGAGCGGGACGGGGACGTGCTGTGTTTCCTGCCGGGGGTCGGTGAGATCACCCGGGTCGCCGGACAGTTGACGGGCATCGGGGACGACGTCGACGTGCTCCAGGTGCACGGGCGGGCGCCGGCGGCCGTGCAGGACGCGGTGCTGGCGCCCGGCGTACGGCGCCGGGTGGTGCTGGCGACCTCGGTGGCCGAGTCGTCGCTGACGGTTCCGGGCGTGCGGGTGGTCGTGGACGCGGGGCTGGCCCGGGAGCCGCGGGTGGACCACGCGCGGGGGCTGAGCGCGCTGACGACGGTACGGGCCTCCCGGGCCGCGGGGCGGCAGCGGGCAGGGCGGGCCGGACGTGAGGCGCCGGGCGCGGTGTACCGCTGCTGGGCGGAGGCCGAGGACGCCCGCCTGCCGCGCTTCCCCGCGCCGGAGATCAAGGTGGCCGACCTGACGGCGTTCGCGTTGCAGGCGGCCTGCTGGGGCGATCCGGACGCGTCCGGGCTGGCCCTGCTCGATCCGCCGCCGGGCGGGGCGATGGCGGCGGCCCGGTCGGTACTGACGGCGGTCGGCGCGGTGGACTCCTCCGGCCGGGCCACCGCGCGGGGCGTACGACTGGCCCGCCTGGGCCTGCATCCACGGCTGGGGCGGGCGCTGCTCGACGCGGGGGCGCCGGGCGCGGGGGCCACCGGTGGAGGTGTCTCCGGCGGAGGCCCCGCGGACGCGGGCTCCCGTGCGGCCGCCTCGCACGCGACCCCGCGCGGTGCCGGGAGTGCGGACCGGGGCGCCTCGGGCGCCGGCACGGCGGCCGGTGCGGGCGCCTCCCGCGCGGGCGACGCCCCTGCGGTGGCGGAGGTGGTCGCTCTGCTCAGTGAGGCGCCGCCGCGGGAGTACGGGGACGATCTGGTGGCCGCGCTGCGGGCCGCTCGGCGTGGCGGAGATGCCTATGGTGCGCGTTGGCGGGCCGAGGTGCGGCGCCTGCGAGCCGCCGCGGAGAGCACCGGTCGGCCGGCGCAGGACGGCACCAGCGACAGCATCGCGGGGCTGGTGGCCGCGCTGGCGTTTCCCGAGCGGGTGGCCAGGAAGGACGGCGGTTCGTACCTGATGGTCTCCGGCACCCGGGCGGAGCTGCCGGAGGCGTCGGCGCTGCGCGGGGCGCCGTGGATCGCCGTGGCCGTGGCCGACCGGCCCGTGGGGAAGGGGCACGCGCGCGTGCAGCTCGGGGCGGCCGTCGACGAGGGGACGGCCCGGCTCGCCGCGGGGGCGTTCCTGGAGGAACGGGACGAGGTGCACTGGGGCGACGGTGACGTCGTGGCCCGGCGTGTCGAACGGCTCGGGGCCGTGGAGCTCACCGTCCGGCCGCTCGCCGGCGCCGACTCCGGTCTCGTACGGAACGCGCTGCTGGAGGGGCTGCGGCAGGAAGGGCTCGGGCTGCTGCGCTGGTCGGCCGACGCGGACGTGCTGCGCAAGCGGCTCGCCTTTCTGCGGCGGCGGCTGGGTGAGCCGTGGCCGGACGTCTCCGACGACGCGTTGCGCGCGCGTGTGGACGAATGGCTGGAGCCCGAGCTGGGCCGGGCCCGGCGGCGGGCCGACCTGGCGCGGATCGACGCCGGTCAGGCGCTGACCAGGCTGCTGCCCTGGGCCTCCGGAGAGGCGGCGCGGCTCGACGAACTCGCCCCGGAACGGATCGTCGTCCCCAGTGGGTCCAGGATCCGGATCGACTACGACGACCCGGGCCGGCCCGTCCTGGCCGTGAAGTTGCAGGAGATGTTCGGGCTCCAGCGCTCGCCCGAGGTCGCCGGGGTGCCGCTCCTCGTCCACCTCCTCTCGCCCGCGGGCCGCCCGGCCGCGGTCACCGCCGACCTGGCCTCGTTCTGGAAGGACGGCTACAAGGGCGTGCGGGCGGAGTTGCGCGGCCGGTACCCGAAGCATCCGTGGCCCGAGGACCCGGCCACGGCGGAGCCGACGCGACACACGAAGGCGCGCCTCGGGAAGTGACGAGGGCGCCCTTCCGCCGCGGCGGAGGGGCGCCCTCGGTCGTTCCCGCGCGAGTCGCGCCTACGCGTCCGGCTCGGTCGACGGCTCGGCGGAGGGGCTGGGCGAGGCGTCCGGCGAGGCGTCGCCGGACGGGGTCGGCGACGGCTCCGGCTCGGCCTCGGCCTCGGCCACCTTCAGCTGGACGTTGAGCGTGGCGCCGCCCGCGGTGGTGAGGCGGAGCACGAACGTGCCGGCGGTCTTGTCGGCGTACAGCTTCGGCAGCTTCAGCAGGCCCTTGGCGTCGGTCTTCAGGCCGGTCAGGGTGCGGACGGCCTTGCCGTCCGCGTCCTTGAAGTAGGGACCCTTGTCGTTCTCGGTCGGGTCGAGCACCGACTTGACGAGCGTGGCGGTGACGGCGACCTTGTCCGCGGCGGCGCCCTTGTACGTGGCCTTCACCTCGACCTGGTCCGCGAACTCGCCGCCCGGCGTGCAGGTCAGCGCGGTGTCGTCGGTGCGGGCGAGGACGTCGGCCACGCGCTCGGTGACGGTGGCCTTGTAGTCGAGGCCGGCGACGGCGCGGCCGACGACGGTGGCACGGACGGTGAACCCGCCGGTCTTCTCACCGGCCACCAGGGCGGGCGCGACGGCCACGCCGGAGGCGTTGGTGGTGACCGCGGCGAACTTGTCCCCGCCGGTGAAGGTGGCGTCGGTGTCGCCCAGGACGGTGAAGCGGATCCGTACCTTGCCGACGGCCTTTCCGGCCTTGGTCTCGGCGCGGGTGCTGATCTTCTCGTCGAACGTGTCGCCCGCGATCGCCGTGAGCCCCGCGGTGCCGGCGTTCTCCAGGTGGTGGACCGTGTCCGTGGGGGTCTCGGTCTCGGGCGGGGTCTCCGGGTCGGTCGGGGTCGGCTTGGGGCTCGGGGAGCCGGTGCCGGGATCCTTGGGATCGTCGGCCGGGATGGGCTTGTCCGGCTTCTCGGGGCTGGGGTTGGGACTGGGCGGCGTCGTACCGGGGGCCTGGGGTCCGGTGGTCGCGCCCGGTCCCCGGGGCGAGGGGCTGGGCCCGCTCACGTCGGTGTCGTCGTCGCTGCGGTCCACCGGCAGGGCGCCGGTGCCGTCGGGGATCTCGTGGGTGCCCTTGCGGTAGTGCTCCAGCCAGGACAGGACGGTGTGCAGGTAGTCCTGCGAGTTGTTGTAGCTGAGGATCGCCCGGTTGAGGTCGGCCTGGGTGGACAGGTCCCAGTCGAAGCGGCACAGGTAGTGGCCGGCGGAGAGAGCGGCGTCGTAGATGTTGTTGGGGTCCTCCTTGCCGTCGGCGTTGCCGTCGCGGCCCGCCCAGGCCCAGGTGGAGGGGATGAACTGCATGGGGCCGACGGCGTTGTCGTAGCTGCTGTTGCCGTCGTGGACGCCGTTGTCGGTGTCCTTGATGAGCGCGAAGCCGTTGCCGTCGAGCTGCGGGCCGATGATGGGGCTGAGGGTGGTGCCGTCGGCGGTGACGCGACCGCCGCGTGCCTGGCCCGACTCCACCTTGCCGATGGCGGCGAGGAGTTGCCACGGCAGATTGCAGCCGGGCTTGGACTGGCGCAGCGCCGACTCGGCCTTCTTGTAGGCGTCGAGGACCGTCGCGGGGATGCCCGCCTCGGACGGGCCCCGGGAGGCGGGGGTACCGATGGTGGGGGCGGGGCTCGGGCTGTCGAGCGGCGGCAGGTCCGTGTAGTACGGCGAGTTGCCGGTGGCGCTCTCCTCGGAGGGCGTGTCGGACGTCGGCACGTTGTCGGCGGTGGTCTGTCTGCCGTGGGCGTCGGCCGTCACGTTGGGAGCCTGGGACGCGGACAGGGCCGCGACCGCGACCGCCGCCACGGTGGTGGTGACCGCCGCCTTGCGGAGCCTCCTGTCGAAATGCGCCGCCATAGCGTGACCCCTCCCGTGGACGCCCGCGCGTCCGTCTCCGTCTGTCTTCACCGGTCTTCGGCTGTTGTGCTCGCCCGTGGTACCCGCCCTGTTGTGACGATCGGTCCGTGTCAACGGTTGCACCGCGACTTTCCCCGCGCGGTGCTCGTCTGTTCGACCAGTACGGTGCCGCAGGCGACCCTACGACAACTTGCTTTGCACGGGCACCCATTCGTGCCCGATATTCACCAGTTGGCCATATGAGGAGTTGTCTCGCCGTTCACCCTCAGTCATGCGGTCGCCGTGCTGCCGGCGGTACGGGGCGACGGGACCGGGCGGGGGCCGCTGGTGCCTGTCGCGCTGGTGGCGGGTTCCTTCTCGCCCGACATGACCTACTACGCGGCGAGTTTCCTGTCCGGGGCGATGGAGTTCGGGGACGTCACCCACTCCTTCCCGGGCGTCTTCACGGTCGACGTGCTCATCGCCTGGGTGCTGGTGGCGGTGTGGCTGCTGGTCCGCGAGCCGCTGGTGACCCTGCTGCCGCGGGCCGGGCAGGGCCGCGCGGCCACCCTGCTGCGCTGCGGGGCGCCACGCGCGCGCGTGGGGGCGTCCCTGGTGGCGCGGTGGTACGTGTCGGCGGTGCTGGGGGCGCTGACGCATGTGGTGTGGGACGCGTTCACCCACCTCGACCGCTGGGGGATGCGGGTGTTCCCGGTGCTGGGCCGGGAGATCGCGGGCTCGCCGCTCTACTGGTACCTCCAGTACGGCGGGTCCGCGGTGGCGGCGGTCGTGATCGCCGTGTTCCTGGTGCGCGCACTGCGCCGGGCGCCCCGGGCCGAGCCGCTCGGCGTCCCGGTCCTCTCGGTACGGGACCGGTGGTGGGCCGGGGCGGTGCTGGGCGGCTGTGCGGTGGCCGGAGCCGTGCAGCGGGCGACCCGGTGGTGGGACTACTGGGGTGCCACCGCGAAGCCCTGGGAGCTGATCCCGACGGTGTGCTTCGGGGCGGGCGCGGGGCTCGTCCCGGGCTTGCTGCTGTACGCCGTGGGGGTCAGGGCGTGGCGTCCGGCTCCGGTCCTCAGAAGTTCGGCCGGCGTCGGTAGGGAGCCGAACCGCCGGATCCCGCACTGAGGGTGTCGGCGGTCGCGACGAACACGGTGAAGGTGTGTGCGGGACGTGACCGCGGCAGCAGGGTGAGGGCCAGCGCCAGGTAACCGCGGGTCAGGTCGGCCCACAGACGCCAGGCGGGCGTCTCGCGCGGGGACGCGGCGGTCGGTTCCCGGTGGACGAGTCTGCGGCGGAGGTCTGCCGCGGTGCGCCGCAGGGCCGTCGCGAGGGTGGTGGGGATGCGGCCGGTACTTGCGCCGGGCGCGACGACCGGGACCGGTGGGAGTGGCACGCGGGCGGGTCCGTCTGTGCTTGCCCGTGCCGGTGCCGTCCGGTGGTGGAGCATGCGTATACCCATGCCCGCATCCTCACGGAGGACGGAGGCGCGGGCGTTTCCGCGAGGGCCACCTGAGTGACGGGCCCTGGGGAGTGGGCGGAAGCGTGCGGACGTGGGCCGCGTGGCGGCGTCTCCGGGCCGGCCCTCCAGGGTGAAGGGAGGCGCGAGCCAAGAGGCTCGGCGTCACCCGGGTCCCCCAGCCCAGCGGACCCGCCCGTTCAACGGAGCCATCCGTTGGCCGGACCCGCCGGCTCCGGCCGGAGCCGGCGGGGAGCCGGAGCCGGCGGGCGGTCCGGCCGACCGGCCAGGGCACGGCGAGCGCGACACGCCCGCGCCGACGATGAGGGCGGCGCGGCACCGGACACTCGCGCCACTCCCCACCCGTACCGCAGACGCCGACCGCCGACCGCCGGAGGCCGACCGCCGGAGGCTAGGGTCTGTTGCGAAAGTGGATCTTGTTCGTTGATGATCACGTCTTGTGGGACGTGGTGATCTGACGAACGGCCAGTGGGCCCGGCTTGAGCC
>NZ_JBHYOB010000030.1:42009-64336 GCF_042744565.1 Streptomyces sp. NPDC058812 | reverse complement strand
CTGGGAACGACGCGACGACATCCACGAAGCCTTCCTCGGCCTTGCCGCCTGCCTGATCACTCACCGCCACGTCCAACGCCTTTGTTAGGACCTCTAAGTCCGTTTCTGGTAACGGCCGCGTTCGGGTTGTTCGAGGAGTCCCTGGCGGACGAGTCGTCCCAGGCGGGAGCGGGTGACGTTGATCGAGGGCTCGTCGGTGGGCAGGCCGAGGTGCTCGTGCAGATCGCGGACGCGGAACACCTTTTCTGGGTGCTCATTGAACGTGGTCACGATGCGCTGGTAGACGGTGGCGGTCTCCGCGGGGGCCGTTGCGTGGTCGGGCGTGGTGAGGCCGTCGATGACCTTGCGGGTCGCGGTGAGCTCGGCCAGGCGGGCTTCAGTCTCGGCGAGGGCGGTGGTGAGCCTCTCGATCTGCTCGCGCAGGTGGTCGGCTCGTGCGGCGGTCTCATCGTGCTCGGTCTGCAGCAGCCGCAGGAGTTCGCTGACGTTCACGCTGCCAGCTCCACGTCGTCCCGCCAGGTGGGGGCAGAGGTGGTGAGGCGGCGGAGCATTCCGGCGGTGGAGGCCCAGTAGACGCGGGAGGCCGCGTTGTCGGGCCGGTGGTCGTAGTCGCGGGCGAGGCGCCGATGCAGCATGAGGGTGCCGTTGACCTGCTCGACCACCCACCGCTTCGGTTGCGGGACGAAGCCCTTGCCCTCGTCGTCGGGGTTGCGGCGGACCACCTCGACGGTGATGTCCTTCACCGCCCCGTGGATGATGACGGCGTCTTTGAAACCCTGGTCGACCAGGACCTTTTCCAGGCGCATCCCGCATCGTTCGGCCGCCTGGTCCAGCAGGGCGATGCCGGCCTCGTTGTCGTGGGCGCTCGCGGCGAGGATCACCACACCGATGATCAGGCCCAGCACGTCGACGGCGAGTCCCCGCTTCCTGCCAGGGGTCTTCTTGTTCGCGTCCAGTCCCGTCGTCTCCTTCGGCACCCCGGCCGCCACGCGGACGGACTGGGTGTCGATGATCACCAGAGACGGGTCCTCTAATCGTCTGGACCGCTCCCGCACCTGGCAGCGCAGGATCTCCTGAATCCGCTGGTCAAGACCGTCCTGGCGCCACAGAGTGAAGTAGTAGAACACCGCCGACCAGGCCGGGAGGTCGTGTGGCAGGAGCCGCCACTGACAGCCCGTTCGGTTCTGGTAGAGCAGCGCGTTCACTACCTCGCGCAGGTCGCAGGAGCCCGGGTCCCCGGTCGCCGACCGCGCCACCCGCTCCTGCTTCCACGCGGTGACCAGCGGCTCGATCAACGCCCACTGCTCGCTGGACAAGTCGGTTGCGTACGGCATCCGTTCCATGCCCGCGACCCCATCATGCACACGACATGACGCGGGGGAGGAACCGCCCCATCACCCACGAACGGGCGACACCACATCATCGGGAACGGGACTTAACGCCCTCTGAGGTGGGAGTTATCCAGTGAGGGCCAGGTTGTGCAGCCGGGCGATGCCGAGCATGGCCTGGTGAACTCCGTCGCCCTTGAGTCGGCAGTCCCGCAGGATCTTCCAGTTCTTCAACCGCGACAGGGCGTGTTCCAGGCGCGCTCGTGCCCGGCGATGGACGGCATTGTCTGCCTCCTGTGATGGGCTGAGGTGGCTCTGGCCTCGTCGTCTGCGGTGCGGGGTGAGGAGGCCGGTGCCTTGGTAGCCGCCGTCGGCGAGGGTCGGGGCGCCGCGGCAGGCCCGGTCGATGCCGGACTCGGTGAAGGCCCGGCAGTCGTTGCGGCTGCCGGGCAGCGGGAGTCCGATGGCCACGACCAGGCGGCTGTTGGCGTCGATGACGACCTGCAGGTTGGTCGAGTACCGGTAGTTCTTGCTGGATACGGCGACACTGCGGTCGCGGGTGGGCACCAGGGTGCCGTCGACGATGTGGACGGTGTCCTTGCGCGGCCGGCGCGCGGGCGAGATGGCCAGCAGCGGTGCGAGGTGGTCCAGAATGCGGTCGGCCGCGGACTTCGAGACTCCGAACAGCGGCGCCACCTGCCGCAATGTGAGGTTCGTGCGCCAGTACGTCGCCACCAGCAACACCCGGTCCTCGAGCGACAGCCGCCACGGCCGGCCACGCTGAACGTCGCCACCTCGGCGCCGTACCAGTGCCACCAGCCTCGCGAACTGCACCTCGGTCAGACCCGCAAACGGCTCGATCCACTTCGGATCATCTGCTGAGATCACCCCACCCATGCCCCACGCCGACCTTAAGAACGACTTCTACGAACGCATCCGCAACGAAACCCAGCAGATGCCGGAAACCGAGAGACGACTGCGCGAAACCGTCACCAGACTCAAGAGGACCATTTCGAATCAAAGAGTCGAGATCGAAGAGCTCCGTCAGACAGTCACCAACCTCGCTCTTGCAAGCGCCGTTCTGACTCATGAGAAGAATACGTCAGAGATGCATGACTCATTCCTCGACAACATCGTCCCGTTCTGCACACCCACCAGTTGAGGTCACTGCTCCCAGGTCTATTACCGCCATGTCACAGTAGGGCGGCGGCGCTGTGCCCCACTGCATATCGCCCGTTCACCGCCTGCGCGCAATGCGCCACCCAGCAGCCAGGTCGCGGCCGAGGGCCTCGTGCATGTGTACTTCCGCGCGGATTTCCGCGCCCATGGCCTGGGCGCGGAGTTCACCGATGCGGACGAGAGATCGACATCTCCGCGTAGTGCGAGGCGCTTGTCCATGCGCTTCGTCCCCGACGATCCGGGTGCCGGGGACGAAGCATTTCTCGGATGACCTCATGAGTGGGCAGTTGCCGCGAGGGAGCAGTCCTGGTGGGGCGGGACTGGATGTGCGGGACGTCGGGGTCCATCGGATCAGTGTCGCCCCGCTTCGGTCCTCATGGGCTGGCGATCAGCTTCTTCACTTCGGACGGCAGTTCGTTGCCGGAGTAGACGGCGACGAACTGTACGTTGTCGGGTGTATTGCCGACGGCGATGGCGTTCTTCGGAGAGATGCCGTCCACGGCGTACGCGGTCTCCGTGGTGGCCGGCTCCTCGCCCCCGTCCTGGCCGGTGTCGTCGCAGGGCGGTTTGGTCGCTGCACCCAGTTTGACTCCGACCGTGAACTCCACGTTGGCGACGTCCCGGTAGGTACGTCCCTCGTAGGTCACCTGATACACGCACGACGCTGTGTCATCCGCGCTGTTGTCCTCCGACGTGCAGGCGACAGCCCACACCGCCACGACTGCCATCAGCAGTGCCCTCACGGATCGCTTGGCCCAGCTCATGATCGGCCTCCTCAGTAGACGCTGCGAAGGGCGAGGACGTCACCCTTGCCGAGCGTCCTGGCCTTCGTCGTGCACTTGAACGAGTGGGTGTACATGGTGAGGTTGTCGTGTCCCGAACCAACGTGCCCGAGTCCGAAGACGTGTCCGGCCTCATGAGTACCGACGGAGCGGATGTCGTAAAGGTTCGAGCATTTGCTGGTCGGCTTGTTCGTGAAGTCGTGATCGCGGGTGTTGAAACGGACATCGGCCTCACGAAGGTCGTTCTTGATGCCGGGGTACACCCAGGACCATGTGCAGGTCACAGCGACATGGGTGCCCTTGAGGTCCCCTGCGTCCCAGGTGCTAGCTCGTCCCGGTCGGTGCATTGGGAGCTGCTGTTGATGTCGGCCTCGTAGGTGGTCTCGGCCAGGAAGTTCGCTTTCGCGCCGACCGAGTCGCCGTAGCCGCAGTTGTTGTAGCTGTCCGTGATGTTGTTGATGGCGTTGGCGAATGCCCACTTGGCATCGTTGCGGGACAGTGCGCCGGGCATGCCGCCGTCGCCGATGTACCAGTTGTAGGTGCCGTACTCTTTGACGTCGTTGGTTTTGTAGGCACCGTCGCTGCACGCGCCAGGGGGGCTCAGTGCTTCGACGTCCGCTACCTCGACGCCTTCGGCATCCGCGTCAGACGCGTCCGCATCGGTGCTGTCCGGCTCCTGAGAGAGGTCCTGTGGCGTCGTCGCAGGATGGGCCAGGGAGTCCGGGATGTCTGAACCGGCAGTGGAGGAGTCCGCACTCCCCTCGGCCAGGTTGTAGGAAACCTTGCCGTCGGGGGCGACCTGCAACGTGAATCCGTGTGCCTCACCGTCCGCGGTCATTGCCTCGACGCTTACGGCTGTACCGGGTTCTGGCACTGCCACGCCAGTGCCGTCATGCGTGACCACGCGCCCCACCGCGTCGCATGAGATCACCGACGATCCGGCGGGCAGGTCACTGATCGTCAGTGCTCCTTCGCCGAGGTCGCAGACTTCTGCACCGGCCGTAGCCACATTCGTGCTGTTGGCGACCACCGACAGGGAAGCTGCCAATGTGACAGCCATGAGCGCTCTGGATATGAGTCCTGAGTTACGCCCAGCCACTCTCCACCCCCTGGTGTGCTCCCGTCGCAACGGGAACTGATCATTTGCATGAACGGTACCTGCCAATCGTTCACGATCCCTCCACATTTCAAGTCAACTGATCAACCGGGCGCGGTCCCGTCCCAACTTGGCCATGTGATGATTCACGCTGATGAGAGGCCCACTTGCTCTTCGCCGCCGTCTGAGCCATCGCCACTCAGGGACCTAGTGATCGCCTTCCTCCGTGGCGCGGCCGGGTTCCGATTGATCTTCCACATCCTGCACCCAGACGTTCGGAGGGGCCGCCGCACGTTCTAGATGATCCGTGCGCCGCCTAGGCCGACTTGGCAGTTCGGCTCCAACCGATCCCAACGGAGTCCTTCTATTGATTCTGATTCCGCATCATCGCCTTCACTCGCCTGGGCAGGGCAGGTCTGCAGACGGCCTGTTTCGAGCTCACCGAATGTCCGCATGACACGCCTACTAAAAGAGCGTTTTTTTCCGGCAGGTTGTTTGGTTCGAGGTTCAGGTGTTGCGTCAGTTCGGGGTGGATTCGCGGGTGAGTCGTCGGCTTATGAGGTCGATCATCGCGATGTGAATCATCGCTTCGGACCGGTGGGTGTGGGTTTCGTAGTCGCGGGCCAGTCGGCGGTGGTGCATGAGCCAGCCGAAGGTCCGCTCGACCACCCATCGCCGGGGGATCACCTTGAAGCCTTTGGTTCCGGGGTCGCGCTGGACGACTTCGACGTCGATCCCGAGGCGGGCACCGTGGTCGATCGCCTTCGTACGGTATCCGGTGTCGGCCCAGGCTTTAGGTGCCGCCCGCCTCCGCGTGGATCTCCTCGATCACCGGCATGAGCGTCTCGTCGCGGAGCCGGCGGGCCGACTTCGGCCGCTTCTTGCGGGCGAAGTACGTCGACGGCGACAGCTCCAGCACCCGGCAGACGGGATCGACCCCGAGACCCTTCTGGCGCAGGTGGTCTATCACCTGCTCGGCCACGTCCGGGGACGGTCGATCTCCTGGGCAAAAAACACGGACGCGGCCTTGAGGATCTCGTTCGCCCGCTTCAACTCCGCGTTTTCCTTGCGGAGTTGTGTCAGTTCGTCACGTTCGTCGGTGGTGAGCCGGTCGTCTCGCTCGCCACGGTCGGCTTCGTCCTGGCGGACCCAGCCACGCAGGGCCTCCTTGTGGATGCCCAGGTCCTTCGCGACGTGCGCGATCGGGCGGCCGGTGCTGCGGACCTCGCGGATCGCGCGCTCCCGGAGTTCGTCCGGGTACTTACGTGGTGCAGGCATGGTGCTCGTGGATCTCCTTCGCCAGGATCGTGACCCTGGCATCAGGGACTCCACGAAACGCAGTGCAGCTCAGCGCGCTGGTTCTTCAGCCAGATGCCTACTTCGTAGCCCTGGTAGGTGGCGTCCAGTGGGGCCAGGAGGTGCCCGTTCTCCTTGGCCCACCCTCGCGCGGCCGCGAGACCGCCTTCCCAGGCGACGTCGAAGTGCGACCAGACCATGCCCAGCTTCTCCAGCTGCTCGATACGGCCGGTGTCCATGTCGCCGCGGGCGTAGAAGCGCCGGTTGTCGGCGATCCACTGCCCCAGCGGGAACCCGGCGAGCGCGGCCGGCCACCCCTCGGCCTCCACCGGCCTGGTCCTCGCGGCCGGGTACGCGGTACGTGAACGGCACGCGCAGGTCACCGTGGTCCCGGTGGTAGATGCCGGCGGCCTCGATACCGCGCCGCCAGTGCTGGTGCTCGGGGTTGAGGACGCGCAGGTTGATGAACGCGGCCAGCTTCGCCGGGTCGCGCGGCGCGGAGAACTTCAGCAGCTTTCTGGCTGGCACCGACAGTCGGTCGCTTCGGTCGCTCTCGGCTGAGGGGCTGTGGCTGCCCGGCCACCTGCCCACACCACGCTCACCGCCGCACATATCCGACATTTTATGCCTCAAGGTGCTTACAGTGTCTGAGGCCGTCGGGGGACGAGGTTTAGTGGCCGCGCGGCAGTCGACGCCGCCAGTTCTCAACGGGAGGTGGGTGTGGATCCGCACGGAGACCCGCAAGAGGAACGGTACGACGTCCGGTTCGTACCGGTGTCCAGTATCTCCCGCACGCGGATGGTGGTCCGGGTCGTGATCACCCCGCTGTTGTGGACCGCGGCGACGTGGCTGGCAGTGGTGGAACTCGGGCACGGACGCTTCCTGCACCACATCATGCTGGTGGCGGTGGTGTCCTTCGTCGTCGCGACCGTGTTCCTGCTGTGCGGGGTGTGGCTGAGACGGCGGGAGGAGCACCGTGGAACCTGGTGACCTGCTCTTCTACTTCGTGGTGTTCTACCCGGTTGCCACCAGCGCCGTATGGATCGCGGGAGGTCTTCTCTTCCGGTTGCTGGAGGAACGCAGCGTTATCCGCGTCCCGACGGACGGCTGGCCCGGGGTGACCGTCCTGGTGCCCGCATACAACGAGGAGGCGGTGATCACCCGCTGCGTGCAGGCCCTGCGCCGGGTGGACTACCCGGAGCTGGAGGTGCTCATCCTCAACGACGGTTCCACTGACGGCACCGTACGGGCGGCCGTGGACGCCGCTGCCGGGGACCCTCGCGTGAGAGTGCTGGACGACGGGGTCAATCTCGGCAAAGCCGACCGGCTCAACAACGGCATGCGCAAGGCCCGCCATGAACTGGTCGTGGTGACCGACGCGGACACCCACCTGCATCCGGACGCCATCAAGTACCTGGTCGCACGCATCACACGGTCGCGCAGGTACGCCGCCGTGGCCGGCGCACCGTTCGTCACCAACCGGCGCAACGTCCTCTCAGCGATGCAGGTGCTGGAGACGGCCTCGCTGATCGGCCTGATCCGCCGCACCCACGCCCTGGCGGGCCGGGTCGGCACGGTCGCCGGTGTACTCGGGATCTTCCGCCGCGACGCGGTCCTGGCGGTCGGCGGATACGACCCCCGAATGGCGACCGAGGACATCGAGCTGACCTGGCGGTTGCTGGAAGCCGGATACCGCACATCCTTCGAACCCAACGCCCTGGTCGGCATGGAGGTCCCGCTCACCCTGCGGTCCCTGTGGAAGCAGCGGACGCGCTGGGCACGTGGCCAGGGCGAAGTGGTGCGCACCCACGGCCGGAAGGTGTTCAGCCCCCGCAGCGTGGACCTGTGGCCCATCGCCTGGGAGGCACTGCTGTCGTTCGTGTGGGTACTGGTGCTCATGGGCAGCACACTGTGGGAACTCGTCCGGCTGGCCGTGTTCCACAGCACCGGCGAGGTGTCGTGGATGCTGAGCTGGGGAGTCGCCATCGCGATCATCTCCACCGTGCAGCTGACCGTGGCCGCCTCGATCGTCTACACCCGCGATCACACCCTGTCCAGGGCGTACATGCTCGGGCCCGTCTATCCGCTGTGCCACTGGGCGATCAACGCGCTGGCCGCCCTCTTCAGCGAGTCCGTGGGCCTGCTCCGCGGCCCCCGCGGACGCAGGGTGACATGGAACGTCCAGCGCGAGGGAGACAGGGGCCCCACATCCTGACCACCTGATGCGTCAGGGATCTCGGAGGACGGCAGGTCAAGGGCATGACCGACCAACTGATCTCATTCGCGGGAAGCCGGGTGCCTCCCCTGTTCCTCGACGCGGCGGTCGGAGAGTCATCCCGTGAGGGGGCGGAGGTCAGCGTCCAGCATGCCGATCAGCTCGCCGACCCGTCCACCGTCGTCTGGCGCTGTCGGTAAGCGTTTGAGCACGTCGACGACGACCGGTGTCGCACGGTGCATCATCCGCTTGAGGTGTTCAGCACCGACACTTCGATCGTCGTCGGCGACGATCTCGGCCGCTCTGCCTGCGTAAGCGCTGGCTCCGAGAATGTGCTTGGGGGCCTTGGCCAGCGGATGCCGGTAGGCGGCGCCTGCCGCAGACATTGCTGCCCACGCTGCCTCGCGCGCAGCCGCCGTGTGCGCGCTCTTGGCTGCCTTGAGGGCTGCCGACGCTGTGTCACGCAAGGACTTCCCGCGCTCGCCGCCCCCGCGAATGCCCATGCGGCACTGATGGCGTCCCGAGGCCGCGAGTCCTCCGGCTGATCAGCCTCGATGAATCCAGCCTTCTTGGCGTGTGTTGCCGCCATCTGGGCAGGACACGACCCCCTTCACCGGCGTGTGCTGGCTACACCTGTATGCGGAGTGATTCTCGTGCAGGTGAAGGGTGCCCGTGCTGACGATCAATGTGGCGGTGCTGCTCGCGGTCATCATCGTGTTGAGGCTGCGCCGACGGACACATGCGCGCAGCCGTAACGACGAGAAGCTGACCGTGCTCATCGTGTTGGTGTTCGGCATCCTGGTCGCGCCGACCGCGTTCGGCCAGGGGGTCCTGGACGTGGCGGGCCAGCTGGCGGCGGGCATCACCAACTCCAGTCGCTGAGCCGCGCCCGGCGCTGCCGGAAGAGGGACGGTGCTCGGCTCGCGGCGCGCCGGGCGGCGGCGTAGACCGGGGGTATGAGCGATATCAGCGAGCTGCACCGCCCGGGTGAGATCGTCCCCGTCTCGGGGATCTACGAATGCGACTGCGGGCAGCACCACGAAACGAGCACGGACGTGGCCGGCCACCGGTTCCCGCCCCTGCACGACGGCTGCACCGGCAACGGCTGGAAGCTGAAGACCGCCACCAGCTCCGTCTGAGAACCCGGGCACGCAGTGGCGTTGCGGCCGCCGGTCGAGCCGATGCTCGCGCAGGCCCGTGACCGCCTGCCGCCGCCCGGCGCGCTGCCCGGCGGTCTCGTCTTCCAGCCCAAGTTCGACGGCTACCGGGCACTCGTCTTCACCCCCGAGCAGTCCCCGGGCCCGCTGCTGATCCAGTCCCGCCGCGGCAATCTCATCCAGGCCCGCTTCCCCGACCTGGTCCGCGCCGCCAGCCAGTTCCCCGACGGCCTGGTCCTCGACGGCGACCTGGTCGTATGGGCCGGGGAGCACATGTCGTTCGCGGCGCTCCAGCGGCGGGCGGCCTCCAGCGGGCGCACCGCCAGCCGGCTGGCCGAGGAGCTGCCCGCGCACTTCATCGCCTTCGACGTCCTCCAGCTCGACGGCCGGGAGCTGCTGCGCGAGCCGCACTCCGCCCGGCGCCAGGTGCTGGAGGACCTGTTCACCCAGCACCGGTTGGCCGCCCCGTGGACGCTGTGCCCGGAGACTGACGACGTCGCCCGGGCGCAGGAGTGGCTGACGTCCTGGACACGCGTACCGGGTATCGAGGGCCTGGTGATCCGCGGCCGCGCCCGGCGCTACCTGCCCGGTGCCCGCGCAATGTTCAAGGTCCGCCGCCGTGACACCACCGAAGCCATCATCGGCGCCGTCCCCGGCACCCTCGCCCACCCGCAGACCCTGATCCTGGGCCGCTGCGACACCGACGGCGTCCTGCGCCCCGTCGCCCGCAGCACACCCCTGTACCCGGACGCCGCCCGCCGGCTCGCCGCAGACCTGACCCCGGCCGGGGCCGGCCACCCCTGGCAAGGCGTCCGCTTCACCACATCCTGGGGTTCCCGCACGCCGCTGGATGTCGTCCTGGTCGAGCCGCGCCTGGTGGCCGAGATCGCCGTCGACACCGCACAGGACCGCGGTGCCTGGCGCCACCCCGTCCGGTTCGCCCGGCTGCGCCAGGACGTCACACCTGCTGACGTTCCGGCGTTCGGCCAGGGCGCGGTGCCCGCGTCAGGCTGATCGGGCGGGAGGTTCCCCACGGTTGCCCATCTGCTGCGCCGAGCCGGCAGCGGACAGCCCTACACCTCCAGGCTGTCGAGAAACGCCTCGCCATCGACGCCCTTGAGGGACACTTGGGCGAGAGACTGCCAGGTGATGCGGGCACCGTCGTGCTGTTGAGCGACCAGGTGGAGACGGTCCACGCGCACGTCGACCGTTTGCGGCCCTCGATGTCGGAGAGCCGCGCCTTCAACCCCAGCCGGTCGACGTCCTCCGCGCCCTGCCCGGCGTAGGCGAGGGAGATGTGGGGGTACCGGCTGGGCGACAGCCGGTACGCGTCGCCCCACAACTGCTGATGGGCTGCCACGACGTGCTCGACGAGCGCCTGGTGTGGCCGGCCGGCCGGGCCAGCCGGCCGGGCCAGCCGGCCGCCTCGACCTGCCCGATGTCCGGCTGACCGAGAGTCAAGGTGAACGGCTCGACGTCCTCGACGCGTCGTGCGACGTCCTCGACCAGGCGGCCGATGCCGCCGCTGACCGGGTCCGAGTGGGCATCGGCGCCGATCGCGTGCACCAGCGTGCAGTGCATCCACTCGGGCACGACCCGGTGCAGGCCGCGAGTCTAGGTCAGGCCGACGTACGGCTTGCCGAGCGCTGTCGCCTCCGTGGCGGGAGCGGGCAGCACATGCCAGTGAAGATCACGGCGTCCCCGTGGCCACACTCGCTCGACCCTGGCAAAGAAGCTCTCCACGTCCCCGCTTCTCCCGCGATGTTGGTGATTGGACTGTAGCCGTGAAGCCCGCGGGCGCGGCCGGGCATGGTTGTCAGTCCAGCCTTCCGCCCCGCCACGCAGTCCCCGTTGTGGCGGGGGCGGTCGTTAAGACCCTGAAGGGCCTGGAGGGTGGCTGTTTTCCGTGTTGTGTGACGTATGCGGATGGGGGCTGACCGCTGCGGGGCGGCAGCGCCGTGAAACGGTACGGGGGCAGGCAGCCGAGCTGTCGGGCAGGAGATCAAGCCGCCGGAGGTCGCAAAGCGCTTGCGGGTGAGCCTGGAATCGGCCTACCGGTGGCACCAGCTGTGGTGGGACGGCGGTCGTGAGGCTCTGGCCTCCCGTGGCCCGAGCGGGTCGCGATGCCGTCTGTCTCCACGTTGCTTGGAGAAGCTCGCCGGGCATCTCGAGCAGGGGCCGGCCCCGCATGGCTGGGTGGAGGACCAGGTGTGGACCGCGGCGAGGGTCGCCACGCTGATCGGCAGGAAGCTCCACGTCTCCCACAGCGTCTTTGGGGCGACGAGGCTGATGCACCGGCTCGGCTTCAGCCCGCAGGTCCCCGCGCGGCGGGTCGCCGAACGCCATGAGCAGGCCGTAGCCGCGTGAAAGGAGGCGACGTGGGCTGAGGTAAAAGGGCCCGGGCGGCCTGCGGAGGCTCCATCTGCTTCGAGGACGAAGCCGGGTTCACCCGACGGCCGCCCACAGGACGAACCTGGGGCCGGCGCGGCCACACACCGGTCGTGACCGTCAGTGGCCGCCGCTCGGGGCTCCTGTCAGTGGCCGGGCTGATCGCGATACGGCCAGGCTCCCGTACCCGGCTGTGCCACCGCCTGCGCGTCCACCCCGCAGGGAAGGGCAAGCGCCGCAGCATGGGCGAGCGCGACTTCATCGCGCTGATCGACGGCGTCCACCCACTCGTCAAAGCGCCGATCGTGCTGGTGTGGGACCGGCTGAACACTCACGTCTCCCACGCCGTGCGTGAGCTGATCGCCGAGCGTGAATGGCTGACGGTATTCCTGCTGCCCGCCTACTCGCCCGACCTTAACCCCGTCGAGGAGGTATGGGCGCACGTCAAGCGCAGCCTGGCCAACCTCGCCGTACTCGCCCTGGATCGACTCGAAGCCCTCGTCCGCAACCGACTCAAGCGTCTTCAGTGCCGGCCCGGCACTCCCGATGGCTTCATAGCGGGCACCGGCCTGCCACTCGACGAACCAGCGCCACCCTGACGGGCCGAAGTCAGTATCCACGACCCCGAGGCGCCCTCCTACGTCGCCCGCCTCGTCAATGACCGCCGCATCGAACCCGACGGCGCCCTCATCCTCGCCTGCCTGCTCGACCTGGCCCACCAGGAAGACGGCGCTCAATTCTGGTGGCAGTTCGCCGCCGGCGCAGGCAACGCCACCTCCGCCTACTGCCTGCACTTGCTCCATCTACGCCGGGGCGAAGCCCGGGACGCAGAGCTGTGGGCCGAGCAGGCCACGCTCCTCGACCGGGAACCCGGGCACTATCGCCCCCAGGCCATGCAGTTGTTGGAGCTGCACGTGGACTTCCAAACCTGCAGTAGCTGCCCGCAGCATCCCCGCCCGGAACCGCTACGAGATGCCGTTGGGCACCTGAACTCCGTCTGCGACGACGACTACGGCCTCGTTCCCCAGCCAGACCCATCGCTGGCCGCCCGGCTCGAACGGTTGGCAGCAGCCTGCTGACACTCTGCCCACGCCGCCGACCAGGCAGCACAACCGCACGGCTGTGCTGCCTGGTCGGCGGCGAGCACGTCATGGTCTGCATGCCGAACGCCAGGGCAACTCGAACTTCGAGACCGCAAAAAGGGGTCGGCAGGATGATGCCGCACTGCCGCACCTGGAGATCCGGCGCGGGTTGATGGACATGGCACTGCCGCCGTCCGCACGAGCAGTAGAGCAGAGTTCGCGCCAGGGCCGTCGGCCCCGCGGTGCGGCATCCAGCAGGCGGGCTGTGCGGCGGCCAGGTGGAGAAGCTCCGATACGCCCGGCGTGTGCTGGTGGGGCTGGCGCCGTCAGGCCCTCGAGCGTCAGCAGCAGCGGGTCCGGCTTGAGGCCATCGCTGGCGGCTTCCAGACGCGAGGCGTCCTGCCTGCGCTGCTCCGCCACCTGTTCACAGGCGTCGTCGTAGCAGTCCTCGGGGGTGACGGTGCCCGGTTCGGGCATCGGGTGGCGCAGAGCGGCCAGCCCCAGGAGGGGGGCAGGCGAACGCGTCCGACGCCCGCTGCGTACGGCCCGCTCCGGCATTCCTGGCGCGCGTCCGGCCCCGCTGGCCGTTGGAGACGGGGGAATCCGCTGTGGCCTGGCCCCCACGCAGACCGACGGCCGGCCCCGGTTCACCGGGGTCGGCCGCCGGTGCGGGGCCTGCCTGGCCCAGTGGCCGAGGTGGGATGTCAGGTGAACGGCAGAGGGTCCGGCAGGAGCCAGGTGGCCGCTGCCGCTCCACTCACAAAGGCTGTCGCCCAGCCCGTCCACGTCCGCCCGGACAGGGTCCGGGTCGCATGTGCGGCCTCGGAGGTGACGACCACGCCGCAGATCAGCGTCAGGAACAGGTCGTCCCAGGCCGTATCCGGCCGGCCGATGGCGAGCCAGCCTGCCGCGCATCCCGCGAGGCCCACGGCCATGTAGGGCCACGGCGTGTACTTCGCCGACTCCGGCGAGGCGCGTACGCGGTGCGTCAGGATCAGGACGATGTCCGCGAGGACCGCCGCTATCGCAATCACTGGTCCTCCATGATCAGAACTTGCAGGCCTTCTTCAGGGCCGGGATGCCCAGCAGCGCCGCGACCGCCTTGCGGTGCGCCGAGGTCAGCTTGCGGCGCTTGGCATAGGTCTGGATGAGTTTCGCGGTTTTCTTGACCCCGATCTTCTTCACCAGCTTCACGGCGGTCAGGACGCGCTTGGAGCTGCCCGCGGGCGTGAAGGTGAAGATAAAGCCGGACACCGCCAGCGCGCACTTGGCGATCTTCTTCGTGGTGGACCACCAGGAGGGGTCGATCACGATGGGGAACGAGCTGTTCGTGTCGAAGTCGACGTGCTGGACGAGCTTGTTGCCCACGACTTTGTAGCTGGTCGGCACGTCATTGCCGACGGCGTCCTTGGCCCAGGGGGCGTCGAAGAAGCCGGCGGTGTTCGATGCGGGGGCTTTCCCGGCGTTCTCGTCACCCGCTGCGTAGAGCGAGACCGAGCCGTCGTCGTGCGTGACGGCCTTCATCCCCGCGGGCATGGTGAAACCGGTCTCGTAGTCGTGCGGCGCGCTGCCGTTCTTCAGGATGTTCAGCGTGCGCGATCCGCCGTCGACGGTGGGCTGTACGACGGTCTCGACCGGGCCGGTCGACGTGTAGACGACGTTGCCGCCGACCTGGGTGCCCTTGGTGCCGGCCGCGGGGATGGTCAGCTTGTTGGGCATGAGGTCGTTGCGGATGTCGATGGCGTTGTTCCTGCCGTCCCAGGGGACGGAGACCACGTTGTCCTCGGTGACCGCGATGGACGCGTAGGTGGAGTCCGACGAGGTCGCGGCGGTGACGTCGGCGGCGTCGGAGTACGTGTTCGCCAGGCCGAGGGCGTTCTCCGCCGCTGTCGGCTTCCACGCGGTGTCGACAGTGAAGCGGACCGGGTCGGACCAGCCGTTGGCGTAGTGCGTGCCGTCGTAGGCGGTGGTCCGGAAGCTGTACGTGTGGCCCGACAAGAGCTTGCCCGCGGGGACCTTCACCTGCGAGGTGCTGTTGGCCGGCACCGGGACGGCGTTGACGGTGGTGACCACCTTGCCGGTCGCGGTGTCGGTGATCTCGTAGGTGCCGGTGACCTCGTCCTCGCCGTTGGTGTCCACGGTGGAGAACCGGAGGACCGGCGTGGCGGTGTTCACCCGGAAGATGCCGCCGGAGGAGATGAAGGGTGCGCCGGCCTGGAGGTTGACCCCGTTGTAGGGGCGGTAGTTGTAGGTCACTTCCAGGGTGGGGATCTGGTCCTCGTTGACGGCGTTGGCGGAGTAGAACCGCTTCCAGCCGTACGTGTCGGATTCGTCGGCGGCCTTCAGCGCCAGGGATCCGGTCTCCGCCTGGGCGGAGGACCAAGTCTGCGCGAGCTTGGTGATGTCGGCCGTGACCCAGCCCGCGTTGTTGCAGGTCGCGGACTTGGTCTCGGTGGAGGTTGCGATCTTCTCCGTCATCGCCGGTTGCTTGGTCCACCGGGTGTTGGTGTCGGCGGCCCCCGCCGCCCACACCTCCCAGCCGCGCTTCGCGCAGGACCAGGAGTGGTAGTTCCACAGCTTCAGTGACGCCTTGGACACCAGTGCGTCGGCGAAGTTCGCAGTGCGGAAGGTCAGGAAGGACCGCGCGACGCGCTTGGTGGTGCCCTCGAGGTCGCCGGGCCAGCCCACCTTCAGGTCGGTGCTCGCGGATTGGTCGGTGGTGTCGCCGCCCTGCACGAAGGTGTCGAAGAGGACGTCGAGGGCATCCGTCGCCGGGTCGATCGTGACGGGGTACTGCGTGCCGGGGGCGGTGAGCCAGTCGGCGTCCGGGTGCAGGGTGAGCTGCATGGTGGTGCCGGACTGGGTGACGTCCATGGCGACCCGCTTGCGGTTGACGTGCTCCCCGGAGCGCGGATCGACCTGACTGTCCCACATCGTGGGGGCCGGCATCGTCGCGACGGTCTCGCCGGAGTCGTCCACGAAGTCGACGCCGCCGTCGGTGCCGGACTTGGCGGTCATACCCTCGGGCAGCACGATCGGCAGCACCAGGGGCGCGCCGCCGCGCGGGGCCCGCCGCAGTTGGAGGAATTGCTCGAAACCGGTACGGGTGGCCTCGACGACCAGGTCACCGCCGGGAACGGCGTTCTCGTAGGTGGCGGTGTTGCCGGACAGCCGTGGGGCGGGCAGGCCGCCCTTCCACTGGACGGCGATCCTGTGGTCGCCGCTGCCCAGGGTGACCAGGTCGCGGGCCTGCGTCCGCGGTGCCGCCGCGGCGCTGCGCAGCGAGGGCGCCAGGGCGCCGCCCTTTCCGGCGAGGGAAAGCCCCCGTGGATGGGCCTTGGCGACGATGTCACCGTCGGCCTCGCGTCGAAGGTCCACGTCGACGTCCGTCCAGCGTCCGTCCTTGAGCATCCGGACGGGCGCTACGGACGTCTCTCGGGTAAGGGTGCCGTCGGAGTTGGCGAATACGGTGTCAGTCTCCGTGCGCATCTGCAGGACCTCGACCCGGTGGTCCTGCATCCGTGCGGCGGTCTGTGCCGCTTCGACGCTCTCGGCCTCCTTGATCGGGTGGGTTCTGAGCTGGTCGACCGCCTTCAGCAGTCCAGAGACGGCACGCTCCGCCTCCGCGTCCGCAGGGCTGGTTCCGCCGGCTGCGACGGCGACGTTCGGCGTGGCCAGGAGCACGGCTGTGGCGGTCAGCATGGCTATGCCTGCGGCATGCCAGGTGGTTCTCATGTGTGTGCTTTCCATGGTCGCAGCACGCGACCCGCCGATGTCGTTCCCCCCGGCGGATCGAGCTGCAAATGGTCTTTGAGCGGTGTAATAGAAACACATGTCCTACAAAAATGCCCACTTCGGGCGTTGAGTAGGACAGATGCAGCGCTCTGAGCGACACTGGGCCGCCCGGCAACAGACCGTGGCAAACGACGACTTGCTGCGATGCGGGACGGTGACTCCTCGGTGCCGCAGTGCTCGGAGTCAGGCCGGGGCTGTGAAGCTGTGGCAACACGCGCTGGTGGCCATGACGATCAGGACGCCGCAGCCCACCGCCGGCGGCCGCATTGCCCACGATTGCGCCGCACCCACCCGTTGTGCGGGAGCGGAAGCCGCAGCGGGGCACCGCTCCATGAGGCGAGGGGAATGTGCACGCGGTCGTCGACGAGGCGCCGGAATCTAGCGTCGCAGTCGTGGCTGGTGTCGACGGGCACGGTCTCGTCGAGCACGGTGGCGAAGAGCAGGTCGTACTTGGGGAGCTGCGTGGAGGCGAGGGTCAGCAGCCGTTCGCGTTCGAGCCGGGCGGGGTCTCGGCCCGGAATGCCATCGCGGCCTCGAAGTAGGCGACGGCGTTGGTCTCGTCGAGGATGCCCTGCGCGATGATCCACTCGGTGGACTGGACGGTGTGGTGCTGCATCTTGGGCAGGCCGGCCGCGGCGGCGCGCTTGCCGAGGCGGTCGGTGCGCGCGACGGTGAGGCCGTGGCCGCGCAACTCCATCTCTATGCGCTTCAGAAGCCTCGTCTTGCCCGTGGAGTGGGTGCCGAGCACCGCGATCCGCAGGGGCTGGGAGGAAGTCACCACAGGGTGGGGTCCTTTTCTGGTTCGGGGGCGCCGGGCAGGCCGGGCGGCACAGCCGCGGCGACCAGCTGGTCCCAGGTGTCGTAGCGGGAGGCCATGGTGATCGGGAGCTGCGCCGTGGCGAAGGCGTCGAAGGTGGCCCGGTGCCGGGCGCCGGGGCTTCGCGCAGGTCGGGCTGTACGTGCTCGATGAGCTTGTCCAGGCTGTACTTGCCGAGGTTGGGAAAGGTCGCCTTGGCCAGTCGCAGGGTGTCCAGGACGCCGGCGGGTTCCCAGCCGGGCAGATGCGCGGCCAGGACGCGGCAGTCGGTGGGCGCAGATCCAGGCGTTGAGGTCGCCGAGGATCATCATCCCGTTGTCGGCGACGGCCTTCTTCAGCGCGCTGACGGTGTCGCCGAACGGTTTCTGCGAGGCGTAGGCGGTGAACGCGGTATGCGCGGCAGGCTGCTCGGATACCGCCGTCGGGCTCGCCGTCTGTTCGGAACCGGCCGTGTCGGATGAGTCGTTCGAGCCGCATGCGGTCGCTGTCAGCGCCAAGGCCACCACCCGGGGACGTGCGGCTTCCGCCGCGCGGTTGGCTCCCGGACACCACCGACGAGGTGTGGGCCGGACACCCGGACTACCTGGACGCCTCCGGCCACCTCGTGGCGAGCATCGGCGCCCTGCTGGTGGAGAACGGCGATCGCGCGCTGCTGATCGGCGCGGGGTTCGGGCCGCAGTCGCTGCCGCCCGACCCGGGCACCCCTCGTGGCGTCATCCATGGGGGTGCGCTCTTGGGGAATCTGGCCGAACTCGGCCGCAGGCCGGAAGAGATCGAGGTGCTGGCGTTCACGCACCTGCACCCCGATCACCTCGGTTGGGCCTGGCACTCCGCCCCGGGCGGTGACCTGCCCGCGTTCGCCCATGCCGACTACCTGGTGTCCGAGCCGGAATGGGCCCAGCGAGACCTCCTGGCGGCGCACGGCATGGCCGAGGAGGTCACCGGCCTGGCACCGTATGTACGCACGGTGACGGACGGTCAGGAGATCTTCCCTGGTGTGCGAGTCCGGATCACCGCCGGTCACACGGCCGGGCATGCCGAGTACGTCATCACGTCGGGCAGGCGGCGGTTGATCGCCTTCGGCGACGCTCTGCACTCACCGATCCAGGTCGGCCACCCTGAATGGTCTGCGGCCGTCGACCACGACCCCGTTCGGTCCGCCGACCACCGTCGCCGTCTTGTCGCCGAGCTGGAAGAGCCCGACACAATCGGCTTCGGCATCCACTTCGCCGACGTTGTGTTCGGGCAGGTCCGGCGGGACGGCGACTGTCCGGCCTGGCGCCCCCTGGACGCCTGACCCGCTGGGGACGACCGGTGACAACGACGATCGCGTGCGGGCTCGCCATGAAGCCGCGCGCCAGGTGCTGGCCGGCCATCGTCGCGGCCGCGCTGGCCACCACGGTCACGGGCGCCGCCCTCATCGCCGCCACCGCCGCTACAGCCATGACTGCCGGAGCGTTACTATCCCGATGCCTTGATGAAAGCCCTGGTGCTCAGGCGGCGCTGAGCTCGGGTCGCTCGATGAGCTGACCGCGTTCGAAGCGGGCTCCGGCTCTGACGAGGGCGACGAGGTGGAGTGGGTTCACGGCCCGCCAGCGGGCCTGGGCGGACTCGACGAGCTTGAACACCATCGCGAGGGCGGCGACCGCGCTGCCGGCGCCCCGGGTGACCTTAGTACGCAGCCGGACGGTGGCGAAGGTCGACTCGATCGGATTCGTGGTCCGCAGATGAATCCAGTGCTCGGCGGGGAAGTCGTAGAACGCCAGCAACTCGTCCACATCGTCGGTAATCTTCTTGACGGCCTTGGGGAACTTCGCGCCGTACGCCTTCTCAAACGCCGTGACGGCCTTGAGCGCGTGGTCGCGGTCCTCGGCGTTGTATATCTCCTGCAGGGTCTTCTTCGCGCCGGGCTGCGCGGACTTCGGCAGGGCGTTCGCGACGTTGGCGTTCTTGTGACCCAGCACCTCTGATGGCGCACCTCGGGGAACACTTCGGCCAGGGCCTTCCAGAAACCCAGGGCACCGTCGCCGACCGCGAAGACGGGGACACGCATGCCCCGACGTGCGCAGTCCCGCAACGAGTCGGCCCAGGAGTCGGCAGATTCGCGGTAGCCGTCGGCCATGGCAATCAGCTCTTTGGTGCCGTCTGTGCGCACCCACATCAGCACCAGGACGCACGACTTCGCCTCCCGCAGGCGGATGCGCAGGTGGATGCCGTCGGCCCAGATGTAGACGTAGTCACTGCCCGACAGATCGCGCTCGCCGAATGCCTGGTGACCGGCCTGCCACTGGGCTGTCAGCCGCGTCACGGTCGCCGGCGAGAGCCCGGCGGAGCTGCCGAGGAACTGCTCCAGCGCGGGCACGAAGTCGCCAGAGGACAGGCCGTGGAGGTAGAGCAGGGGCAGCACATCGCTGATCTTCGGGGACTTGCGGCACCACGGCGGCAGGATCGCCGAGGAGAACTGCTTACGCTCGCCGGTGGCCGCGTCGACGCGCTTGTCGTTCACCCGCGGGGCCTTCACCTCGACCTCCCCGGCCGCGGTCGTGACCTTCCTCGCCTGGTGATAGCCGTTACGGACCACCAGGCGGCGCCCGTGCTCGTCACGCTGATCAGCCAACTCTGCATATAGGCGTTGACTTCAGCTTCCAAAGCAGCGGCCAGCATCCGCCTCGCGCCCTCGCGAACGATGACGTCGATCAGGGAGCTGGTCTCGGTCGTTCCATCGGCATTCACTACGCTCAGCACGGGCGTACCTTCCCTACCGACGGTGCAACGTCGGCCTACTCGATGACCAGAAGTCGATCACTCGGGAAGGTACGCCCTTCGCGTCCAACCCGAGGCCGATCCACAGGTCATGAGCATTGCTCCCGTGTTCCTGGCCCGCGCGGGTCGTTCAGGAGGAACCTGGAGCTGTGGCCAGGAAGAACGTACGGCGCTGTAGTCACGCTGGTGGTTCACCGGTGAGGTCACGGGCGGCAAGCGCAAGCGGGTGGACGCCGTGTACTGCTCGCCCAGGCGCCGTATACGAGCCTATCGCTAGATAGCTTCACGTTCAGCCGGGTCCGATCAGGCCGGTTGGGCCTGCGCCGCGGCTGGGGCAGACGGTTGTGAGCGGGCGCGCAGCCGCACGGTCAGCGCGCTTACACAGCCGGCGAGGATGCCGAAGACGAGCGCCGCGGACACACCTGAGCCTATGGAGACGTAGTAGAGCAGTGGCCCGCCGGTGCTGCCCTGGTAGGAGAGCAGCGAGTTCCAGATTTCACTCACCTCGACGCCGAGGGTGGTGGCGGCGACGGCGCCGAGCGCGTAGGCGGGGTAGGTCACGCGGTCGAGCAGGCCGGGCAGCAGCCGCAGTCCCGACCAGACCAGGGCGAGCAGCGCCACGTCGCCGAGGCGGTACAGCAGCCAGCGCCCCATGTCGGAGCTGGTGGGCATGGCCCAGGCGCTGAGCTGGACCCACTGCCGCAGCAGATCACCGGGCTCGGACAGCCGCCCTCCGGCCCCGGACCCGGTCTGGATCCGCCCGGCGACCCGGTCGTTGGAGAGCACGACGAGGGCGAAGGCGACGGCGGCGGTGCCCAGGGTCGCGGCGAGCCGTGCGGTGGCCGGGGTCGGCAGGGCCGGGCGGGTTTCCGGCCTCGCCTCCCGCCGTAGCAGGGTCATGAGACCGGTGGCCGCCGCTGCGGCCACCAGGGCCGCGCCCACCGGGAGTTCGCGGCCCTGAGACATGGCGCTCGCGAGGCCGGGCAGCAGGCGGAATGTCGCCGAGCCGCCGGAAGCAATCATCCAAGGCGCGGAGACAGTGACAGCGAGCATGGCCGCGGCGATGCCCCAGCCCCACACGGCCGCCATGCAGACCGCAGCGCGCCTGACACCGCGGCCCGAGAGCCTGCGCAACAGCGGCAGCGCGCCGCAGGAAAAGAACAGGACGAGCGCGGCGTAACGCACCCTCATGGCAGTCTCTCTCAAAGCCGCGTAGTCCGCGCCGTGACCGACCGCGCCGGCGGGATCGGTGAACCGGGTTGAGGACGGGAGGCTGGTCGACCACGGCATCGTCCACGCCACCAGGCGGTTTGCCTGGTCCGGGCCGAAGAACCGCGTGGCGCCGGGCAAACTCAGTGCGTGAGCGCTGGAACCCGCCCACCAGAGCAGTCCAGCCAGCAATAGCGCCCCGAAAAACGCCGGTCCAAGCACACGCCGATACGTCACTGTTCGATCCCACCCTCTGCCCGCCCCCGGCGGTTTCCGCTTCCGCCGGTCGGCGCATGCATGACAACGACGACAGATGTATCAGACACCGAAGGCGACGGTCACCTCCGCACGCAGTATCTGACTACGCATCCTCATGAGCCCCGCCTCGACCTTCGCGGCACGTACGTCCGAGCAACTACGGCGCCTCAAGTCGCACAACCAGGCAAGTCACCACGTTCTCGCGTGGGAGGCGCTGTGCAGCAGTCGCCGCTACGCAGCCCCGCCGGTGGCAAGGCCGGCTGCCAGCATGTGCCGCATACCCGAGCTCCCGCCGGACGTCGCCGCGGCGGCGTCGTGAAGGTCGGCGGGGGTGACCATGACCAGCAGGGGAAGTCCTCGGGTGTCGACGACCAGGTGGCGCTTGCGGCCGTTGATCTTCTTGCCCGCGTCGTAGCCGCGGGTGGCTTTGGAGACGGTCTCGGCGGCCTTCACACTCTGAGAGTCGATCACGGTGGCCACCGCTCGGGGTCCCTTGCCCAGGTCGCGGCGAATCCGCCCCGAGAGATGGTCACGGATCTGGCCGATGACCCCGCAGGCCGCCCAGCGGGCCATGAACCCCCAGACCGTGCGCCAGGGCGGGAAACCCGCAGGTAAGGCCCGCCATTTGCAGCCCGTGTCCACGACGTAGCGAATCGCGTCGACGATCTCGCGGCGGGGGTGTTTCTCCGGCCGACCGCCGCGGCTGGTGTCGCAGGCCGGGGTGGGCAGGAGGGGTTCGAGCAGGGCCCATTCGGCGTTGGTGGTGTCCGAGGGATAGCGGCGGCGACGCATGGCGGTTGGCTTTCCGCAGTGCTGCGGGGGCCGCCCGTCGACGGTCGTTTGCCGACACTCCAGTCCGCCGGGAAGCTGTCCGTGGGGGCCCCCAGCGCGGACGGGGGCCACGGGAACACAACCCGCGGGGGGGGCGTAGCAGCCGCCCCAAAGAGGGGGGGGGGCATTAT
>NZ_JBHYOB010000030.1:0-41999 GCF_042744565.1 Streptomyces sp. NPDC058812 | reverse complement strand
CGGCCTCCCCGCGCGGCCGCGGGCGCCCCCCGCCGACCGCCTTTTCCCCCCCCCCCCGCCCCCCGGACCCCGTTCCGTGGGCCCCGAACGTCCGCTCGGGCCCCACGGACAGCTTCCCGGCGGGTGGCGCTTCCCTGCCGCCACATCTTGTGGACACCGAAGACGGTGGTCGCCGTCGGGGCGATGCACTCCGGCGGCGTGTTGGAGCCGCAGATCAGGACGACACCCTCATCTGCCTGGCCGGATGTTGCGGTTGACGCGGAAGGCGTTGTCTGGGTCGTACTCCGCCTTGATCTGACGGAGGCGCTCGTAGTTGCCCCGGTACGCATCGGCGGTTCTGGTGGCGTCGTCCTCGGCCAGCTGGAAGTTGACGTAGTTCCCGCCGGTCGAGAACGGACGGATCCTCTCCCATCCCTTGCGGACGGCGGCCACGATCCGGTCGCCATCGGCCTGCGGAGGCCACACTCCGGAGAAGCCGCTGATGAACCGGGCTTCCCGGTTGCCGACCGCTCCACCGTCGCCGGCGGACTCGTTCAGCGCACCCGCGAGGTGGAAGATGACAGAGAAGGACAGGGGGGACGCGACCTCCAGCGCGGCGTCCCGGAAGGTGGGGAGGTACGCGCCCGGCAGGCCGGGGAGGAACTCGGCCTTCCAGTACTGGTTCAGCCCCTTGGGCTCCATCGCGTCGACCATCGACTGCTGAGCCACGTACGGCTTCGCACCGATCAGGTTGAAGATCGGCCCTCCAAGGGCACGCAGCGGGGCGAGGTCGGCCTCGGCGTTCGCGCCGCTGTGGCACACGAGTAGCGCGGCGACGGGCTTGAGGTGCCACTCGTCCGGGACGAACGGCGCGGGCGGCGCGAGCCGGATGACCGCCACCACCGTCAGCTCGCGGGGAGCGGCCGCGGTAAGTTCCCGGTACGTCGCGAGCACCTCGTCCGCCCGGTCGGCACTCCAGGCGGCCAGGCCGCCGGTGATGACGGGGCCGACCTCGTGCAGCCGGAAGGTGAAGCGGGTGACGACGCCGAAGTTACCGCCACCGCCCCGGATCGCCCAGAACAGATCCGGGTTCTCCGCCCGGTCGGCGGTCCGTATCCTTCCGTCCGCCGTGACGATCTCGACCTCCTCCAGGTTGTCGGCCGCCCAGCCGAACCGGCGCGTCAGGTAGCCGAATCCGCCGCCGAGGGTCAGACCGGCGACTCCCGTCTCGGACACGAACCCGAGCACCGCAGCGAGGCCGTACTGCTGGGTCGCCCGGTCGATGTCCTGCAGCAGGCATCCCGGACCGGCGTGCGCGAGGCGGGCGGCCGGGTCCACGGTCACCTCGCGCATGCGGGACATGTCGAGGGTCAGCCCGCCGTCGGCGAGTGCCGTTCCGGCGATGTTGTGGCCGCCGCCCTTGATGCTCAACAGCAGGCCGTGGTTCGTGGCGAACCGGACGGCGGTGGCCACGTCCTGGGCCGAGGCCGCCTGGACGACCAGCGAAGGCTTCGCCGTGACCATGGCGTTCCAGACCAGGACGGCCTCGTCCCAGCCCTCGTCCCCGGCCGTGAGCAACGGCCCTTCGAGCCGGGTGCCGAATTGCTCGACCTGCGCGGAGGTCAGGCCGACGTGGCCGCCGCCCAACCCGGCGACTTCGAACCCTCGTGTGTTCATGCCGACCCCTTCGCTCCCGAATCCCTTCCCGGTGCCGCTTTCGGTGCCGCTCCCGGTGCCTCTCTCCGTGTCTCTCCCGATGCCCCCATCGCAGTGCGCAGCGCGTCGATGAAGGCCTCCGGCTGCTCCATGGCGGGATCGTCCCGGCAGTCCTCGATCACGTACAGCGGCCAGCCGTGCCGGGCGCTCGCCGACTCGGCCGTCCGCAGTCGTACCTGGAGGCCATGCCGGCCGTGGATCAAGACGGTGGGGACGTCGATGCGGTCGAGGTCGCCGGACGGGAGCGACGGCATGGCGACCCGCGGCATGAGCTGGCGGAGCGCCGTCTGCACACTCGGTGTGCGGGCCCGGTCCAGGGCGTAGTCGAGCAGCGGCTCCCACTGCTCTCCCGTCTGCTCGCCCACCCGGTCCCAGTCGTAGAAGCACCGGTTGAACAGGCGGTCCCGGCTCTTCGCTGTCGGATGGGCGACGAAGCCCATCATGGGCACCGCGAAGCTCGGCGCCGGCCGGAACAAGCTCAGACCCAGCGTGTCGACGAGGATCAGCTGGGCGAGGCGGCCGCTGTGGTGCGCGGCGTACCGGGCGGCGATGGCTCCGCCGAGGAGGTGGCCGACCAGTACGGGCGGCCTCCCCCGACAGGTCTGCTCGATCAGCTCGTCGAGCCAGGTCACGACCGTGTCGGCGTCGAGTCGGCCCTCCGTGACGGCGGAGGCGCCGTGCCCCGGCAGGTCGGGAACGATCACCCTGTGGGTCCTGACCAGGTCGGGGACCACCTTGATCCAGATGGCGGCGAACTCCCCCTGCCCGTGCAGCAGCACGATCGGCGGGCCGTCACCGCCTTCCAGGACGGCGGTGGACACCGTCGCCAGCTGCACCTGCCGCTCGGTCAGCGGCATCGCGGAGAGGAGCTGGTCGCGGGTCTGCTGACCGGCGGACGGCTCCGGGCTCGTGGCCCTTTCCTCAGTCCTCATCACGGCCTCCCTTCATCAGGGCCCAGCAGGCCTTCGAGACTGTCGGGCCTATGAGGAAAGAGTCCGCGTCGGACGGCGCTGCCCGCATCGGTCGCAGCAACCAACTCGACCGTCGCACGCCGTGTGGGTATTTCTGTGCAGGCGGCCGGGACCTGTACGGCCTATACGGGACCTGTACGCCCGTACGGGACCCATGTGAGACCTATACGCCCTATACGAGATCGTGCTCGTAGGCGTAGGCGGTGGCGGCGGCCCGTGAGGAGATGCCCAGCTTGGTGAACATGTTGCTCACGTGCCGGGCCACCGTCCTGTCGCTGATGACAAGCCGGTCCGCGATCTCCCGGTTCGAAGCACCGGTCGTGACCAGGCGGAGCACCTCGACCTCGCGCGGGGTCAGACCACCGGGACCCGGGTGCGCGGCCCTGCCCGCCGGGCGCATGAGCTGCCGCACCTGCTCCAGCGCCGGTACCGCGCCCAGCTGCTCGAGCACCCGGCGGGAGGCTTCCAGCTCCATCTCGGCCGTGTCGTGATCGCCGATCCGGCGGCACGCCCGCGCCATCTGCAGCCGCACCTGTGCCGTTTCGTAGGGAGCGTCGATTTCGTGCCAGGCAATCCACGCACGGCGCAGCGCGACGCACGCGGACTCCGGTTCACCGGCGGCAAGGAGCACGGAACCGTGCGCGTACGCGGCCAGCGCCCGCAGGTACGGCGAATCGAAACCGGCGGCGATCTTGTCGAGTTCGTCCACCGCGGCCTGAGCGTTCTCGACGGCTCCGGCGGCGAGCTCGATCTCCACACAGCCGGCCAGCACCCTGGGCCGCTCCTCCGCCCCCTCGGTCTCCCCGACCGTCCGGCGGATCGCGGCGGCAGCGTCATCCAGGCGGCCTTGCGCCAGCCGGAGCAGCGCCAGGCCCGGCTGCGCCGAGTGCCCCAAGGCGTTGGCCTCGCGATAGCAGCTCTCGGCCCGGGAGAACTCGCCGCGCAGCCGGAACAGCTCGGCACGCTGGTACAGCGCCATGCCCAGCACCGGGTCACCGGGCGGTTCGGACAGGTGCTCGCACGCCTGCCGCGCCTCGTCCATGGCATCGGCCCACTCGCCGCGCAGCTGCATGATCTCCGAACGGTGCACCAGGCACTGGCCCCGGTACGGCTTGAGGCCCTGCTGCGTGGCGCACCAACGGCTCAGCGCCGCCGTCCACTCCTGTACGCGACGGAGGTCGAAGATCCCTCGGCAGGCGAGGATCACGGCGCAGTAGACGATTCCGGCGGTGACCGGCGACACCTCTCCCGTGGTCACCGCCACCATCGCCTCATCCAGCATCACCACGCCCTGCGCCGCCCGGCCCTGCGCGACCAGGGCCTGGCCCTGCCCCAGCCTTCCGAACGCCCGCAGATCGGCATCGTCGAATCGGTCGGCGATCTCGGTGATCTCCACGCACGAGTGGCGCGCTGCCTCGGGATCGCCACGGTTCAGGGCCTGCAGCGCCATGGGGATGCGCAGGTAGCCCTGCTCCGCGCAGTCCGGCGCCGCGTCCTCGAGGATGTGCTGCGCCCGTGCCAGCCATCCGCCGCCGCGGGCGTGCTCGCCGTGGAGGACGAGCGTGAGCCCGATCCAGAACGCGCACCGTACGGCCGGCGCCGCGTCCCCTCGTTCCAGGAACGCGTGATGGGCCCGCTCCCAGGTCTCGGTCGCCGCGTCGATGGCTCCGATCAGGTACGCCGCCCGCGCCATCCGGTCAAGATCATCGGCCTCAAGCGGGCCCTGCTGGTCGGCGGCCGACAACTGCTCATACGCGTCCCGCCACGCCAGCCGCTCGTACGCCTCGCGCCCCTGCATACCTGGATCAACGGTCGCCATGAGTGCTCCCGCGAGCGACGACTCCCTGTGGGCAGCCTACGTGGTGACTGCGGATTGCGCCTGGTGACCGCGCTTGCGCCCGAGCCCTCCAGTGAGCCGCCTGAACCCGTACTTGGGGATACAGGGGTGTGGCCGAGGTTGGCGCGGGCGGGAGAGTCCAGGGCGATGTTCTCGACGTTGCCCTCGTACTGTCAGCGGGCATGGCGGGGCTCCGTCACGGGCTGGTCGTCGGCGGTCGCCGGCGTACGTGGGCGGGGTACGGCGACCGGCAGGCCGAGGTCGAGACGCCTGTCCTCGTCCGAGAGCTCCTTCGCCCAGGCCGGTTCGGCGAGGACCTGCTGAAGCAGCAGAGTATGGCCGCCGCCGTCCGCGACCACTGGTGCGCGCGGCCCGGACGCGCGCCAAGATCATGGAAGGCCTCGCCCTCGCGGAGCGGGTCCTGTTCACCCGGCCCGCGCCGAAATCCGCGCGAGCCCAGATGAAATTCCTCCGCAAGCGGGAGAGGGCTCCACCAAGAGCTTGGCGGAGCGCCTCGGCGTCTCCCACAGGACGGCGCAGCGCTAGCTCTCGGGTGCCTCCACCAAGCCGCACCAGCGCCTCCAGGAGGCGCTGGTGCGGGAGACCGAGTCGGAATGGCAACCGCAGGTCAGGGCACAGGCAAAGCAGCGCGCGGCGTCCTCGGGCGGGCTGGTCATCTCCTGCCGTGCGTACTTCGGCCTCGGTCCGGAGGGCACCTCGGACGCGGGCCGGGTACGGGACATCACCGTCGCCGTCACCCCCCCCACGCGGCCGCCATCCTCGCCGCGCAGGAGGGGGGTGCGACGGAGAGCGATCTGCATGTCGCGCTCGCGGAGGCCATCGCGGACGCCTATTTCCGTCAAGGCGGTGGCGGCCGGGCGGACTTGGAGGTGAAATTCGCAGACGTGGAGTGGCTCAACATAGCGTTTTAGCAGCACGGATTACACGACTGCGATACACCTGTTGAGCACGATAGTTGTCACGAAGGCAGCTTGTTGTCACCAGGACGGCCGGACAAAGCGGCTTTGGTCGGTCACCGGCGCCCTTCCGCACTGAGGCCGTCGGGCTTTCGTTGCGTTGCCTGCTGGGCGAGGCTGTAGGGCGGCGGTGCACGCTGCTCGGCCTCAGCCCGCCCGTCCAGAGCTGGCACTGGATACAGTCCTCCGAGGTACCTCGGAGGGAGTCTCAGTGCGTCGCCTGGCCGCCGTCCTGTTAGTTCTTTGCTCAGCCCTTGTCTCCTGTTCCTCGAAGGAGGGCGCGTCCCCCTCCACCTCTACACCGTCAGTCGGCAAGGCTGATCTCAACGCCGTGGAGCACCGGTGGGCGGGCCTCACAGAGCAAGAGCAGCAGCGCGTCTGTGCATACGCGGGTAACGATGACGGCAACGCCGACATGGCTGGCGCGCTGGAGCAACTCCGAGAGCACGACTACAGCGAGGCTGAAGCCGCAGAGATGCTGCCGTACGTAATGAACGAATGCACCTGACGCGACCGGGACAGTTGGGGCAGCACAGGTGGCTAGAGGCGGTGACATCAACTCTGCTCCGCCCGCTATTGGTGACAGGTAGCATGCTGTATCGGTGGCAACTACGGTGCTTCATCCGACGGAAGCCGCAGCTCAGCGGATCGCGATGGTGACACCTATCGTGCTTTGGCTCACCTGTCTGTTGAGCCGAAGCACGGTGGTTGTCACATAGGCAGGCTGGTTGTCACCGACGGTGTTGTGGGCGGTTGAGCCTGAGCGCGACAGGTCGACAACTGGTTCACTGTGTCCGGCCTCCGGCGACCGCTGATCGTTTCCTCAGAGGGCACGGGCAGGGTTTCGTCGGGTGAGGCTGGTTGGCACGGTCGTCCGGCCGGCCCCGGGTGAACGCGACGGACGTGTGGGTCAGGGGCAGAAGGTCTCACCGTTGGAGTACCTCCGGCCGTCGTGTTCCACCCACCCGGAGATGTAGGCGCAGCGTCCCTCCATGCCGCCGACGTAGATCGCGCCGGCGTACTTGTCGTAGAACCCGTTGTCATACCAGGAGGTCTGCCAGTCTGTGCGGCGGATGCGGACCTCCATGTTGTGCCGTCCCACTGCCACGTCGTAGGTCATCGCGCACAGTTGGCCGCTGCCTGCGGAGGTCCAGTAGACGTCGATGTAGGCATGACCGTCTCCCAGGTGGACGGCGTCGTATCGGCTGCCCTGGCAGTAGGAGAACGGACCCGCGTAACCGGGGGGCGCATCGGCGGGGTCGGTCGCCGACGCCACACCCGCACCGCCCGTGCTGATGCCCGCCGTCGCCACGACAACCGTTACTGCGGACATGATCCGTTTCGCCCCGGTGCCGAATCTGCTCATTGTTCCCCCTTGGATGGACCAGATTCTTGGGCGGGTCAGGATAGCGTCGGCCGCATCCCCGCGAGATGCCTTCTCCGCAAGTGCTGAGATGACGACCCTTATTTGGCCATCGCCCCGTTTCAACTGCCCAAGACAGGCCCGGGCGCCTGTCGGAGGCTCAGCCGCTCGTTTTAGTCATGAAGCGCGGTTCGCGTGGTGGACGCCCCGTCAGTCATGATGCGGCCCTGTACAAGGAGCGCAACACGGCCGAACGCTGCATCAACGAGATCATCGAAGCTCTGCGGAGAACCTCAGGCTCCCGATCTTCGTTTCTGGTGACAGAAGGTCTGCTGAATGAGGGTCTGTGACAAGTGGGATGCCTTGTGTGTGACAAGCAGGCTGCTTCGACTGTCCCCATTCGCCGGCTCAACCGGTCCCGTTGGTGACAGCTCCTGAGCTTCGGTTCAATCCGGCGGGTCGTCGTACGGCGCTCTGGTGGCGGCCCGCTCTGATTCCTCACCACGAATGCGAGGCCGGAGATGACCAGGATGTGGCTGCCCGGCGGCGGTACCCGTCGACCACTCGCCCCACCGTGCCCCGGGAGCCGGTCGACCCGGCCCGCATCGGCCGCCGGGTCGACCGGCGCCGGGCGAAGGGGATGGACGCCGGCGCCGTCGCGGCGGCCCTCGAGGACGCGCGGTTCGACTCCCGGCAGGCGTTCCGGCACGAGGGCCTGGCCGACGACGTCCGCGGCCCGGCGGAGCCCCTGAGTGGGAGCGCATCGACCAGCTGCTCGCCGGCGCCGTCCCGGGCACCGTCTACGACCCGGACGCCGACGTCGTCGTCCAGGCCGGACTCGCCGCCGCCGACGCCGCGGCCGCCGCCCGGGAAGCCGAACTGCGCGAAGCCGCCCGGATCGCGGCCCGCGCCGACAAGCTCCAGGCGCTGCGCGGGCTGGAGACGCTGGAGCAGACCGGGCCCCGTACCGGAGACGAAGCCGTCCGGGACGAACTCACCCGGCGAGCCGGCGGGTATATCCAGGCCGACGTCGACGCCTGGCTGGCGCACGCCCTGGCCGCGCACCTCGGGCACTACCGCGAACCGGCCGCCCGCGAGGGAGCCGCCGGCCTTCTCACGCCGCCGGTCCTCGCGCACGCCGCGCTGCTCGCCGAACTCGCGCGCCTGGTCCCCGACGCCGATGTCGACCAGCTAGCGTTCGCGGCCCGGCTCGCCGTCACCGAGCCCGAAGCCGTCGGCGCGCTCGCCGCGTTCCTCGCCCGGGCCTGGATGTCCCGTCTCTGACGATCTGGTCCGTGGTAACAGCTGTGGCCGGGCGACGACCAGTTCAGTTGAGTCGTAGGGACACCGGGAGGCTCAGGTGAGGTGGTTCTGGGCGGGTGGGTGCCGGATGCTGTCTCAGTTGATTTGGTCTGGCAGTTCTGCTGTAGGAATTCCGTCGATTGCTGAGCGCGTCGAGTTCACCGTTGGTCATCATGGTGTGTCATGGACCCTACCGATGTCATTGCGGCCGTCGCTCTCACCAGCATTCCCGTGGGCGTGCTGATGGCCCGCTGGCAGATGCGCACCGCCTTGGCGCAATCCGAGGCGAGCCACCGGGCCGCGCTGGCGGTCGCGCAGGCGAACCACCAGACTGCTCTGGCGGCTGCCGAGGCGAATCACCGGACTGCTTTAGAGGCTGCCGAGGCGAATCACCGGAGCGCCCTGGAGACGGCGCGCAACCAGGTGATAGCAGAGCGCGCGAGATGGATAGCGGAGGCGCGGCGCGCCGAGTACAAACTCTTCCAGAGCTCGTTGGCGCAGTTCCGGCGCGCGCTCATAGCTGACGAGCTTGAGTTCAAGGACCTGAAGGAGGCCTTGAACGAGCTCCATGAAGCTCATCATGCGTTGCGCATGGTAGGGCCCGCTGCGGTGAGCGGGGTCGCACAGACAATCTTGTACGGCCACTGCCTGCACATCACCAACCACGTCGACAGGTCACCTGGGCTCGCCCAGCAAGAACGCGCCGAGATGTGGCGCACCCGGCTCTCCCCGCTACGCACCGAGTTGGACGAAGCAATCAGCCTGGTGAACGCCGTCCGTTGGGAATAGGCGACACGGGTCCAGGCCACAAAGCCCCATGGCCTGCACGCAGATCGCGTCACTCCATCGAGCGGTAGTCCGCTTCAAGTACATGGGTGAACCAGGTCACTTGAGACGCGGACCAGATCAATGGAGACGGGACACCGGACGTAGCACCGCATCCGTGATCACCGAGGGGTGACTGTCACGCTGTCACGCCGACCGGTGTCACGCACCCCGGTCCGGCGGTCACGTCGGGGTGGCGCGCTGACGATCCGGCCCGGAATCACGGGCCCGGACCCGGATCTGAGCCACCTCGCCAACCAGCGTGACACTCCTCCTGGAGCGACTACGGTCCGCATCCGGCTGCGGTCCCTCGCCCGCCTGAACTGCGGAACCGTGCCCTCCGCCTCACTCGTGATCACGCTACGTCGTGACCGAGTGCAGGCCGTTCCCCAGCGACCTGTCCGACGCCCGATGGGCCCTGGTCGAGCCGACGCTGGCGGTCTGGAGAAAGGCTCGACTCGACCGCAGACCCACCGGGCAGCCGGCCAAAGTCGATTTGCGGGACGTCTTCAACGTGATCCTCTACGTGAACCGCACGGGAATCTGCTGGAAGTGCCTCCCGCATGACTTCCCGAACCACGCCACCGGCTACGCCTGCTACGCGTCCTGGCGCGACGAAGGAATCTTCGCCCAGCTCAATTACGACCTGACCGGACTGGCCCGCGTGAAGGAAGGGCGCAAGCCCGGGCCGACCGCCTCCGTGATCGACGCCCAGAGCGTGAAGACTTCCACCAGCGTGTCTCTGACCAGCCAGGGAACGGCCGCCGCGAAGAAAATCGTCGGCCGGAAGCGCGGCATCCTCACCGACACGATCGGCCTCATCCTCGCCGTGACCGTCACCGTCGCGGGCCTGTCGGAGAACGCCCTGGGAATCCGACTCCTCGACCAGGCGAAGGAGACGTACCCCACCGTCTCCAAGAGCTGGGTCGACACCGGCTTCAAGGACGCCGTCGTCGAGCACGGCGCCCGCCTCGGAATCGACGTCGAAGTCGTCAACAGGAACCCGGAGACCCGCGGCTTTCAGGTCGTGAAAAGACGCTGGGTGGTCGAGCGGAGTATCGGTTGGATCATGCACCGCCGCCGCCTCGCCCGCGACTGCGAGACCCTCACCGCCAGCTCCGAGGCCATGATCCACATCGCCTCGATCCACAATTTCACCAGACGCATAACGGACGGGACGACACCCACCTGGCGAGGAACGCACTAGGGCGTAAAGGGCAATCTGCCCACTTCAATCGCCCTCTGAGGGGTGGCCGGGGGCTGTGTCGGCGGCCGCTCCGCGGGAACCGGCAGTTGCCCGGTGTACGTCATGGTCCGGCCCATGAGTCAGTACCCGCCACTATGTTCACCGTATGAAACCCGAGATGCTCGACAAGATGAACCGGTTTCGTGAGAAGGCGCTCGCGGGCGGCGTCCCGTCCGCCGAGGTGGAGAGGTGGCTCGAGGCCGCCCGCCCCTGCGCCACCCTGGCGTCCACCGTGGACGGGCCGGTCGTGGGCCACTTCGGCGGGCCCAACCTGCTCCCCGCCGACGCTCCTCAACTCCCGGCAGGGCTGCACCTGATCGCGGTGCTGGACCTCGCCGCGCTGCCCGGCGACGCAACGTCTCTGGCACTGCCTCCCGACGGCCGGCTCCTCTTCTTCGCCCGACTCCATCCCGACGACCTTGACGCTTCCGGCCGAGTGATGTACGTCCCCGCTGGCACGCCCCTCGATGAACGCCCTGGGGACGGCGGCTATGACCGCGCAGAGCTACGGCTGAAGTACGACCTCTCCCTGCCAGACAACGAGGTGCTTGTCGACCCCGTCGAGCACCCGCACGCCAGGGAACTGCGCCAGGCCTGGTCAGACGTGCTGTACGAGGACAGGTACCGTCGCGACGAGACTCACCTGCAGCTCGACGGATACTCCAGGGACTCCTACGGCGAGGACGACCCCATCACCGCGTCCGCCGCCATGGCGGCACGGAGGGCAGGGAAGCCGGAGGGCAGGCGGGCCAGCCCATGGGCACGGCCTCGTCCCGACGACTGGGCGCTTCTCGCTCAATGGTATGGCGGCGTCTTGGACTTCGGTAACTTGCACCTCGGCGGTGACGTCTTCTGGACGATCGCGAGGGAGGACGTGAAGGCGCGGTGCTTCGACCGGGTGACCGTTCTGGGGTGCTTCGGAGGCCCGTGAGCTGATGTCCGATTCTGGCTGATGCCTGTGGCAGGGATGCAGGTCGCGGCTTCGGCTGCTGTTTTCTGACGATGTTGCCGGTGCCGGCTTCGGTGAGGGTGCCGGGTTCGACGAGGCGTTTGAGTTTGGCCTGGTTGCCCTTGGCGTTCTTATCCGGGCTGCGGAGCGCAGCAGATGCCAGGCTGTGAGCTCTTGTGTCATCAGGGCGAGGGCGTGGCCCGCGTCGAGGTCGTCCGGGATCTGGACGAGTGCGGAGTCCTTGGCAACGGCCTGTTGCGCGTACCCGCCGGACACCCGGGCAAGGACACGCCGGCCGTCCGGCGTTCGGTCGACGACCTCGCTTCCGGGTGCGTACGGCAGCATGCCGGCGTCGAGATACGAGCCGTCGGTCTGGTGGGTGTCCGCGAAGTTCACGCCGGCGGCCTCGACGGTGATCAGTGTCTGTGCCGGTCCCGCGGCCGCCGAGGTGCCTCAGATCGTCGCCATCGACGGCGAAGAGATCATGGAGGGGCCGATCAGCGCCCGGTTCCTGACGGACATCGGCGCAGGGCAGCTGCTGCGCCACGAGGAGTGCTCCGTCGACGACATCCGAAAGATGGTCACCAGCCTCGTCGAGGAACCGTCTTTCCGTCGCGGCGCACAGTCCCTGCGGCGCGAGATACACGCCGTGCCGAGCCCGCATGACGTCGTGCCCGTCCTGGAGCGCATGACGACGCATCACCGACGTCCCGACACAACTGAGTAGAGCGTTCCTTCTAGTCCTGTGCTAGCGTGCGGCTCGTTAGAACGATCCATCTAGAAAATGCGAAGGCAAGGGGTACTTCATGTCGAAGCAGTCGGTCACCGTCATCGGGCTCGGTCCGATGGGCCAGGCGATGGTCAGCGCCCTTTTGGAGAACGGTCACGAGGTGACCGTGTGGAACCGCACCGCGAGCAAGGCCGGCGAGGTGGTGTCCAAGGGCGCCAAGCTCGCCCCCACCGTGGCTGAGGCCCTGAAGGCCAACGACCTGGTGATCCTGAGCCTGACGGACTATGCCGCGATGTACGCCATCCTGGGCGAGGCCACCGACGCCCTGGCGGGCAAGACCGTGGTCAACCTCAGCTCGGACACCCCGGAAAAGACCCGCGCCGGCGCCAAGTGGATCGAGAGCCACGGCGGTCGCCACGTCACTGGCGGTGTGAACTCCTCGCCCACCGGCATCGGCGCCCCTGAGTCCTTCACGTTCTACAGCGGCCCCAAGGACGCCTTCGAGGCGAGCCAGGAGACCCTGCAGGTCCTCACCAAGACCGACTACAAGGGCGAGGACCCGGGCCTGGCCGCCCTGTACTACCAGCTCCAGCTGAACGTGTTCTGGACCACCGTGACCTCCTGGCTGCACACCCTGGCGGTGGCCGACGCCAACGGCATCAAGGCCCAGGACTTCCTGCCCTACATCTCGCCCCAGCTCGCCCAGATGCCGGCCTTCCTCGGCTACTACTCGCCGCGCATCGACGAGGGCAACTACGCCGGCGACATCGAGCGGCTGTCCATGGCGGTGGCCAGCATCGACCACGTGGTGGAGACCGCGCGGGACTCCGGGGTCGACACGTCTCTGCCCGCCAAGGTCCAGGAGATCTTCCGCCGCGGCATCGAGGCCGGTCGCTCCGAGGACAGCGCCACCAGCCTGGTGGAGATCTTCAAGAAGCCCGCGTAGGGAAGACTCACCGGCGTAGCGCCCACCGGCGCACGGCCGTCCGCGGCACGGGATCCGTTCCCGCCGCGACGGACGTGCGCCGGTGGCATGCCTGCGGTGCCGATCGAACCGCCGTGGGCGGCCCGCCCCCGGGCGGGCCGTCCGAGCCGGTCAGACCCGGTCCGATCGGGTCCGCTTTTGGCTCGTGGCCGGCACGAAGCCCTCGATCAGTCGGGCCAGATGCCTGCCCGCGACCTTCAACGGCTCGCCGTCCTGCTGCATCTGGGCCACCAACTCGGCGCCCTCCAGCGTGTTGATGACCGTGTAGGCCAGATCGCGGGCGTCCGTCTCCTCGATGCCCGCGGCGCACAGTCGTTCGAACAGCAGCGCGTGCCAGTGGGCGAAGGCCTCGGCCGCGGCGGCCTGAATGTCGGGGAAGCGGCCTGCCGTGCCCAGTGCCGTGGTGGTGATCGGGCAGCCGTCGAGCCAGTCGGAGGCGCGCAACCCGTCGGCGATTCGCACCGCGCAGGCGCGCACGGCCTGTGCCGGTTCGGGGTGGGCGTCGAGAGCGGCCCGCAGCTCGTCCAGGAATTCCTGGTCGCCGCGGCGGACGGCGGCGACGGCCAACTCCTGCTTGCCGCCGGGGAAGAAGTGATACACCGAGCCCAGCGTGGCCGAGGCCTCCAGGGAGATCTGCTTGATTCCCGTGCCGTCATAGCCTTGGCGCTGCATCAGCCGAGAGGCCGCCCGCACGATGCGCTCACGCGTGGCGGGCAACGACTCCGACACGGATGCCGGACGATCGGCGCTCGAGGATACTTTCTTCACGCCACGAGGCTACCAGCTAGAGCGTTCTGTCCAGAATGCTCCAGGGTCCGTCTTCAAAGATCGTTCGGGTGGTAGATCATGGTGTCGTGGTACGTCGTCTTGAACTCACTGAGCGTTTTCAGAGTGGCCACCGGTCGGGTGACGGGGTGGCCTCCCGCAACGCACGAGGCTCCCGTGCCGTTGAGAGAGGTGCCTTCTTGGCGGGTCCGTTCCGATCATTCGTACGATCGGGAGGCCCAGGGGTGCCGGGTGTGGCTCAAAAAGCTCGTGCCGAGGGTGTGGCTTTCAGTGATTGGCCGCCCGGTGCCCCGCGACGACACGGCCACTCATTGGGATGCGCGAACTTCATCGCTTCGTAAGGACACGTCGGCGTGGTCGTCTGCCGGGACCAGGAACACGGATCCTCAAGGAGGCACAAGTGCCGCAACTGTGGGCGGGAACGGACGCGGGCAAGAGCGAGCATCACTGCACGGTGATCGATGCCGAGGGCGAGCGAAGGCTGTCGCGGCGGGTGGTCAACGACGAGACGACCCTGCTCGAGCTGCTCGGCGAGGTCCTCGACCTCAGCGAGGGCGAGCCGGTGACCTGGGCCATCGACCTGAACGCGGGCGGTGCCGCACTGCTGATCGCCCTGCTGGCCGCCCACGGACAGAAAGTCCTCTACATCCCGGGCCGGACCGTCCACCACGCCTCCGGCTCCTACCGGGGCGACGGCAAGACGGACGCCAAGGACGCCTACGTCATTGCCGACCAGGCCCGCATGCGCCGCGACCTGCACCCCTTGCAGGAACAGGACGAGATCGCCGTCGACCTTCGCATCCTCACCGCCCGCCGCTACGACCTCACCGCCGACCGCACCCGCGCGATCAACCGGCTGCGCGCCCAGATCCTGGAGTACTTCCCCGCCCTGGAACGCGCCTTCAACTACAGCACCTCCAAGGCCGCGCTCGTCCTGCTGACCGGCTACCAGACGCCAGCCGCCCTGCGCCGGATCGGCCAGAGCCGGCTGGCCGGCTGGCTGTCGAACCGCAAGGTGCGAAACGGCCAGGCGGTGGCGGCCACCGCGCTCGAGGCGGCCCGGGCCCAGCGCACGGTGATTCCCGGCGAGAGGACCGCGGCAGCCATGGTCCGCACCCTGACCGCTGCGGTGACGGCCCTGGACGAGGAGATCGCCCGCACCGACGCCCTGATCGAGGCGCGGTTCCGCGAGCACGAGCATGCTGTCGCGATTACCAGCATGCCGGGCATGGGCAGCCTGCTCGGTGCTGAGTTCATTGCTTGCACCGGCGGCGACCTGGACGTCATCGGCAGCTCCCGTCGCCTGGCCGGCATCGCCGGCCTCGCCCCTGTCCCCAGGGATTCCGGGCGCATCAGCGGCAACATGCGCCGACCGCACCGCTACCACCGCCGGCTCCTGCGCGTCTTCTACCTGTCCGCCCAGGTCGCCGCCAGGTGCTGTCCGACGTCCAGGGCCTTCTACGAGCGCAAGAGGAGCGAGGGCAAGTCGCACAAGCAGGCCGTCCTCGCCCTCGCCCGGCGACGCCTCGACGTCTTGTGGGCCCTCATACGCGACCAGCGGACCTTCACCGCCGCGCCACCTCAACGCGGCCTTGCAGCGGCATAGCGTGGTCACCGTCCGCTACCGACGCCCTTGACAAACCTGATTGGGAATCACTGACCACGTGTTGCGACGATCGCTGGAATCCGCCCTGTTGCGAATCAAGTGAACAATGCACGTCTGCACCACAGTTCGGGGCCAGACTGCCTCGACCGCGTCCGGCAGACCTTCAGCCCGTCACAGACGAGCATGAGAACGTCCTCAACGCCGCGATTCTTCAGCTCGGTGAAGACCTGGAGCCAGCTTGGCGCCCTCGCCGCCGTCACCGGCCCAGATGCCGAGGATGTCTCGGGTACCCTCGACCGTGACGGCCATAGCAACGTAGATGGGTCGGTTGGCGACCTTGCCATCGTGAATCTTCACGTTGATGGCGTCCACGAAGACGACCGGATAGACGCGCTCCAGCGGGCGGGCCTGCCATTCCGCCATGCCGTCCATCACCGCGTCGGTGATCGTGGAGATGGTCTGCTTGGACACCTCCGCGCCGTACACCTCGGCCAGATGGGCCGATATCTCCCCGTGTGTGAGGCCCTTCGCGGACAGCGACAGCACCATCTCGTCCACGCCGGTCAGCCGGCGCTGCCGCTTGCGGACGAGCTGCGGCTCGAAGGTGCCAGCCGTGTCCCGGGGCACTTTCACCTCGACCGGGCCGACATCGGTCAGCACAGTCTTCGAACGAGTGCCGTTCCGGGAGTTGCCGCTGTTCCGGCCTGCCGCGTCGTGCTTGTCATAGCCGACATGATCGGTGATCTCGCCCTCCAGGGCGGACTCCAGCACCCGCTTCGTCAGCTGCTGCAACAGCCCGCCCTCACCGGTCAACTGCAGCCCGTCGGAACGTGCCCGGTCGACCAGCATCGAGATCAACTGCTCGTCCGACACCGCCTCCACGGCCGACTCGACGACCGGTTCCTCCATGGCCTCGTGCTCGGTGATGGTCTCGCTCATTTCAAGCGTCTCCTTGATCATCGGGTCCGCCGTCTATTGGACACTCCCCTCTCCGCCGCGGCGGGGGAGGACGCTACGCGACGGGCTCGTACGACACGCGCTGCTCCGGGCAGCTGCCCGCGGTCTCCCGCAGCGCCGCGATCTCCGTCTCGTCTGCTGTCGGGCCCCAGCGCAGCTTCGTGACCACCCACTCGGCGACGTACCGGCAGTGCACCTCGGCGGCTGGCGGCAGCCACTGGGCCGGGTCCTGGTCCGCCTTGGACCGGTTCGAGCGGCCGTGACAGCCACCAACGACGCCTTGGCGCCCTGGTCGTTGGCGTAGGCCTCACGCCGCTGCGCCGTCCAGCCGGAGGCTCCGCTGTCCCAGCTCTCCGCAAGGAGCACCATGTGGTCGATGTCCAGGCCGGAGGTCGAGGTCACCCACACCTGGTCGTAGTAGGACCACCAGCGCCCGCCCGCCAGCCGGCACCCGGGCCCGACCGTAGGCGGCTCGATGGCCTCGGTGATCAGGTCTTCGTTTCGTGTGGAGCAGCCGTCGGCCGGGTCGTCCCCGCGGTTCCAGTGGCGGAAGGCGTCACGGTCGTAGCCGTCGCGGGACTCGGTGGTGACCTGCAGGCGAGTGACGGCTTCCGCAACAGGAAGCGTCTCCGCCCCATGGGCCGCAGGCGTGGACGCGGTCACGGACAGGACGGCGAGGGAAGCGGCGGCCAGGCCGCGCAGCACAGAGGTGAGCATGACCCGTTGATAGCGGCCGGGGGAGGGGCGCTGTGCAGTTCGCCGAGTGCGCCGCCCGGGTGAGTGCAATGGTCATACCGGGCCAGCCTCGACGCGGCCGCGCGGCTCCTCCATCGAGGGAGCGCTTCCGGAGGAGAAGTCGAGTTATGTGGGCCCCGGCCCTGTGCGGTCAGCAGTGAGGGCTGGCAGCGACGGTCAAGGGCAATGCCTCATCCACGCCGTCAGCCACCGTCGTCTGGGGTGTCATCGCAGCGGTTGCTCAAATCATGCTCAGGAAAAGCGCCTGTGGCGGTTGTTTACATGCCGTTACCTTTAGTGTTCAGGGCACTCGATCGCCACGGGGGCGATCCACCAGGAACTGGTGGCTTCATGAACAGAGCCCGCATATCCAGAAACATGCTGGCCCTTACCTGCCTGACTGTCATCGCCGGACTGACCACCGGCGGTACGGCAGTCGCCGAGGAGCCGTCACCGACGGCCACAGACACCACCGTTGTCGAGACCGTTCCGCCGCCGGGGCCGGAGGAGACCGACCTCATCGAGGGAGCTCCCACCGGCGAGGCCGCTGCGCCGACAACCTCACCCGAACCTGATCCCATCGCGGGAGACGACGAGATCGACCTGCCCACGTCCAAGCCGAGCGACACTCTGGACGCAAGGCCGTGCGAGCCGGGCTACCAGTACACGCCCACGAGCAAGACCAAGGACTACCACAAGGGCGTCGGCGCCGAGCAGGCCAACTACAACGGCACCTCACGCACCGCAAGGTCCACCTTCACCTCTGAGGTGACCGGCAAGGTCGGAATCGCCTACAGCGGCGAGCTGAAGGTAGGGGCCTCGGTCGTGGTCGCCGAGATCGAGGGCAAATTCGGCGTCAATGTGTCCGTGGAACTCACGGCCAGACTGGGCAACACCATCGCCGTCAACACCCCGTCCAAGCGGACCACCCACGCCCGATACGGCGTCTACCGGCTCAAGTCCTACGGCTACAACCAGTACCGGTACACCAACTGCACGAAGGGCGTGAAGAAGAACGTGACCATTTACACGCCACGCCGGGTCGGCTGGGTGCTGTGGGAGACCAAGTGACAGTCGGCCGCACAACAGCGGTACCGGCCCTTCTGCTGCTGGCACTGGTGACGGCGGGCTGCACCTCCGGCACCAAGGCGGATGACGCCGCCACGACCACGGCACCCGGGTCCTCCAGCCCATCGACGAGTGAGCACAGTACGGCGCTCATGCCTCCGGCGCTCGATCCCGAGACCGGCGAAGTCGTCGCCGGCCAGCAGGGTGAAACCCGCGGCAACGCGAGTTTCTCCTACGACGCGGGCTCCCGGGGCAAGGCGCTGATCGTCGCGGTCAGTTGCCGGGGCCCTGGCACCATAAAAGTCTCGGTGTCGGTACTGGGAACCGACTTCCCGCTCGAGTGCAGCACGGTAGAGCCCGCCGTGACCTACAACCAACTCGCCATGAGCTCCGCCCACAAGGCCGGCACGGTGGCAGTCACGGCCCCCTCGAGCGTCACCTGGGCGCTTACCGTCGGACGCGGCAACGCTGTTGAAGAGGAATCCCCCACACCGGGATGAGATCGGCCAACAGCCGGGCACGCTGACGGCCGGCCCGCACGGGAAGGCCGGCCGTCAGCGTGCACACCTTGGCCGGGCCGGGTCTGCCGGACAGCAGACCCGGCCCGTCGGCTCACCGTGCCTGTGCCTGCCCACGCCGCGGAGACTCCTCCTGACCGAAACCATCGCGCGCCTGCCGGTGGCGGACGAGTCCCGGGAGGGCTACGACCGGGAGGCCTTCGGCCACTGGTACGCCGGCGCCGACCCCTCGGACGGCTGCAGCACCCGCGCGGAGGTCCTGATCGCGGAGGTGGTGGAGCCCTCGACGGTGGGGCCGAAGTGCCGTCTGACGGGCGGCCGGTGATGGTCACTACGATCAAGTGTGGGTGATACCAGCCTCGGGGCTGGACATTGACCACATGGGTCCGCTGGCCGAGAACTGGGACAGCGGCGCGTCCACGTGGTCGGCGCAGCGCCGTGAGGCATACGCCGACCATCTGAGCGCGGTGAGCAGTTTGGTCGCGGTCACCACACGCTTGAACCGGTCGAAGTCCGACCATGACCCGGCCGAGTGGCTGCCACCTGCTTCCGAGGTGCACCGCCGGTACGTCGCGGAGTGGGTGGCTACGAAGCTGCGCTGGTCCCTGGCTGCCAACGAGGCCGAACCGGCGGCCCTGCGCGAGGTGGCCGCCGGCTGCCCGGATCAGAGCGTGTCCTATGAGCCCACCGCATAGCCGCTGACGGAAGGGCGGGCCGCCTCGGGCGGCGCCGCCGCATGTACCTGCCTGCGATCCGACAGTGACGTGGGCTTCAGGCTTGGTGCCCGCACTGTGCTCGCGGGCCCCCCTGTGGTTTTGCGCCGTCATCCGCATGCGGGGGCGCCTGGTCGGTGTCCGGGGAGTGTCAGTGGCGTGGTCTACGATCGTCGTGCCCCGTGTGCGGGGTTGTGCTCTCGCCTGGCCTCTACGACCGGCCAGGCGAGAGCGGGTGCCCGCTTCCCTCATTGTTTCGGCACGGGGACGGGCCCTTCCGGATGGAAGGCCGACACCGACGGCGTCATGTCCTATTGACGTCGCTTCGGCGTGCAATTGCAAGGAGAACCGGGAACTTCCACCCGTCAGCGCGCCGACTTGCCTGCCCTGCCCGCCGAGTCCCACCGGCTGAGGACGGAGCCTCGCTGATCGCGATTGTTCCGTGATTCCTTGATCACATGGCGTAGCAACTTCTCGTCTGGCCATGCTGGTTGCCCTCCCCAGCGTGGCGGCTTCGGCACCCGCCTGTCCGGGGTGCCGGCGCGCCTTTTCCGGATGGGGCCGCCGGGTTCACATGGCTGACCCTCGACTCCGGTCATAGCAAGGACTCCGTATGAAGCCTCGGCAGATAGTGGTCATCACGGTCACGGCGACCGTGTTCGCCTGGAGCGTGGTGATGGTGGCCGCCGGCGAGACGGCCGTGGTGGCCGCGCTCGCTCCGGCCCTCGCGCTGACCGTGCAGCAGATCGTCCACACCGTTCGCTCCCACACCGCGCCCACCGGCGCCGCACGCCTGGACGCGGCCGCGGACAAGGAGGACGACGCACCGTGATGATGCCGACCGAACCCCCGGTACCACCGGGCAGACCCGCACCCGCACGGCCCGGGCGCAAGCTCGGACCCATCGCGGACAACGTCGGCAGCGCCCACCGCGCCTGGCTGGACCCGCTGCGCACCACCTACCTGGCCAGCGGCCTGACCCTGAACGAACTCAGCGGCCGGGTCCGCTTCGCCAAGTCCAAGATCTCCGAACTACTGCGCGGCGTCGGCCTCTACCCCCGCTGGGAAATCGTCATCCGGCTCGCCATCGAGCTGGGCATGCCCAACTGGCCGCTCTACCGACTGTGGAGCCAGGCGGCCCTCGAAACCCACAAGAGCAGCGAATGGATCAACGGCTGCACCGACCGCACCACACTAACGACTCCCCACAAGGCCCCACCCCTGGACCACCGAGCCTTCCGCGAACTCGTCGAGAACGACTACTCCCTCTACGCCCAAGTCTTCCTCGACAACGACCAGCGCGACATCGCGGTCTCCGACACCTTCGACCGTCTCTGGCTCTCCTGGAACGACGCTCTCGCCAGCCACGACACCCGCCGCTACGCCTGGAACGTCCTGCGCGCCACCGTCATGGCCCGCACCCCCCACCGCGACGGCTGACCCGAACTCGGCAGCGCCGCCTTCGACACCGTCGCCCTGCAGACCCTCGCCACACCGACCGACCACATGAACCAACTCACCGAAACCCTCGAGCTGTTCACCGCGATCGGCCGCCTGTCCGACCGCCAGCTCGACGTCATCGTGCTGCGCCGCCTGTGCGGCTTCCGCCACGAGTCCGTCTCCGCCCTCCTGGGCACCTCCCTGGCCACCGTCCGCTCCGACGAACGCCACGCCACCCGCTTCCTGGAGAGCGTCACCCCCCCGCCCACGACCGAAGGGAACACTCCGTGAGCCACATCGAAGAACTCCTCTCCAGAGCCCTCCTCGTCCGCAACCGCGCCGTCCCCCGCGACACCGTCCCCCACCGCACCACACCCATGACCCACGCACGCCCACCCGCGGCCGCGCACAATCCTGCCGAGAACGGCACCCTGGACGGAGCGGCCGAAGACCTGCGCGCCCTGTGCGAAACCCTCCTCACCCACACCCCGCCCACCGCCGTCGCTGACTTCCTCACCGACCAGGTCCCCGAACCTCGCAGCGCCCTCGCACTGGCCTGCGTCCTGCAACTGTCCGATACCGACGAGGGCGCACGGTTTTGGTGGCAGTACGCCGCCGGCGCCGGGCAAGCCGCCGCCGCCTACTGCCTCTACCTGCATCACCTCGCACAGGGAGAGGGAGACGCAGCCGACTGGTGGCACCACCAGGCCGACGACGTCCAACCGCCAACCCGGAGCGCCGGCCCCCGACCAGGACACCGACACCGTGTCCTGCGCCGGGCACTGGCATCCCGCCAACCACTCCATCACCAGCACTTCCACCGCCACCATCCTCAGAGTCCTGCGCCACTTGTCCCAGAACACGGCACGCCCCCGGTCGGCCGCGGTCCGCAGGCTCATGGCCTACATCCCGGACGCGGTCGCCGCCGGCTATCTCCGCGAGCCCGAAACCGAGCTCCCCCTCCCGGGGGCCGGCTTCGCCCAACGCGTCCAGGCACTGATCACGGTGGCAGCCTCCCGGCCCGAGAAGGGTGAACCGACGGCCCGCTCCACCCTCCGTGAGGCCAGTGCGACAGCGCTGCGGACCGTGGGCGGGACCGTGAAACAGTGACTCGCCCTCGGGGAAAAGGGCAGGCGGAGCAGCGGTTCCAGATGGAAGCCAGGTGTGATCAGGCAGGGGAGTGGGTCTTAGAACTCCTAACGGAATGATCTTGCGGTCAGGAGTCGATCTCCCAGTGGAGGGCGCCGGCCTGGGCAAGGGGTTCCAATGCCTCGACGAAGGGCGCCTCGTCCGAGCCAGGCGGGAGGTCCACGGCAAGGTAGGTGCCCTGAAGCCACTCATGCGGCAGGCCGGTCTCGACAGCCTTGCCGTGCAGGAGCTCGTGTACCTGGTCTCGGTCTGTGTGTTCCACGACGAGTGCGACGCGAAGAGTCCGGTGGCCGGACTTTCGCACGACCCTGTTCACCAGGTGGTTGCTGTCGATGGTCACCACGTCGCGGTAGCAGATTCCGTAGGTGAAGAACGGCAGACAGGCCACCTCGAATGTGTCCTCGGTGAGCTGGCGGGTCCACAGTTGCTCGCGCCAGCCGTCCTGCCGGTCCGACAGGTCGGCGTGGATCATGTAGTTGGTGGGACCCCGGCCGATCGGGTCCTCGTGCGTGATGATGGTGATGGGGTGCCTCCTGGAGCTGGGTCCCGACTCCAAGATCCTGCAATAGCTGCCTCGGTCTAGATGAAGCGGGGCGTGTTCAGACGTCGCCAGCAGATCAGTGCGCATCCGAGGGTGAGGAAGGCTTCGTGGATGTCGTCGCGGATCTCCCAGCGGATCCGCAGGCGGCGGAACCAGTGCAGGTGGGCGAACGCACGCTCGACAACCCAGCGTTGAGCGCCCAGCCCGGAGCCATGGTCGGCGCCTCGGCGGGCGACCAGCGGCTTCACTCCCAGACCCCAGACCAGACGACGGTACTTGTCGTGGTCGTACCCGCGGTCAGCGAGGACGACATCGGGGCGCCGCCGCGGACGGCCGCACTTGCCCCGCACGGGCGGCACCGCCTCCAGGAGCGGAATGAGCTGGGTGACGTCATTGCGGTTCCCGCCGGTCAGCACGACGGCGAGGGGGATGCCAGTGGCGTCGGTGAGCAGATGGTGTTTGCTGCCCGTCCTGCCCCGGTCAACAGGGCTTCGTCCCGTCTTGGGTCCCCTTTTAACGCCCGGATGTGGGAGCCGTCGACCGCCGCTCGGGAGAAGTCCAGCACGTTCACCCTGCGGAGCTCGGTCAGGAGGACCTCGTGGAGCCGTGGCCAGACGCCTGCCTCGGTCCACTCGGCCAGGCGGCGCCAACACGTCATGCCCGAGCCGAAACCAAGCTCCTGCGGTAGGTGCTCCTGTATAAGGGCTGGACGTTGGTGACACCGGCTCGGAGTCTGGATGCTGGCGGCCGTCCGAGAGCTCCACTGTGCGGGCGGTGGTAGTTGTAGTGGATGTTCCAGACCGCGATCGCGGAAGAGCGGGAATCTTCGCTGCTGAACTCTCGGGCGTAGAGCAGTTCCTCGGCCAGGATTCGCTGGTAGCGCTCTACCTTCCCGTTGTGGCGTGGGGTGTACGGCTTGGTCTTCTGATGCCGCGTGCGTTGGCCGACGTTCCGGGCGAAGTCACCCGAGCGGTAGCAGGCCCCGTTGTCGGTGACGACCCGGTGGATGTGCGTGATGCCGTGCGCGGCAAACCAGGCCTTAGCTCGGGCGAGGAACGCTGCAGCGGTGGCTCCCTTCTCATCGGGCAGGGGCTCTGTGTAGGAGAGTCGGGAAAATCCGTCGACGGCCGAGTGCAGATAGGTGTGGCCGCGCTTCGCGTCGGCTGACTTCGCTCGGCCGACGGTCTTGGCCTGGTCGCTGTCGCGGCCGTGGATGCGCCAGCCGCCATCGTCAGGGATGCGGCCGACCTTCTTCACGTCCAGGTGCACCATGTGGCCGGGCCAGCGGGCGGTGATCTTCCCGGGCTTGCGGTTGTTGTCGCCGCCGGGGTCGATGAACCTTCGTCTGCCCAGTCCGAGCCTGCTCAGGTGGCGGGTGACGGTGCGGCAGTTGATCGTGAATCCGAGGTCGGCGAGCTCATCGGTGATGCGCTGGGCTGACCACTTGTGCTCGCGTCGCCAGGACTCGATCTTCTCGATGACCCAGGCTGGTGTGGCGTTCGGGCTGCGGTGCGGGCTGGATGAGCGGTCGCGCAGTCCGGCATCGCCGTGACGCTGCCACCGGTTGACCCACTTCGACGCACAGGCACGCGAGATGCCCATTTCGGCGGCCACGTGCGCGATGGGACGCGTCTTGCAGCGCTCGACCAACCGGCGGCGTCCCTCGATGCTCAGCGGGGCGTTGGCGTGGCTCATGCGTCCATCGCGTAGGAGCGCTCCATCAGGTCGGTCATTGCCTGCTGGAAGTCGCGGCGCTTCTTGTCGCTCCAGCCTCTGGTCAGCTCAGCGAACACTTCTTCCTGCCAACGATGCGCCTGGTCCAGCATCAACCGGCCCGCAGGGGTGAGTGATCCTTCACGTCGTCGACCATCGGCTGTGGACGCTGCCATGACGAGATACCCGGCTGCCGTGGCGCTCTTGATCAACCGTGACGCGCCGCTCTGGTCGATCCCGATCTCGTGCGCGATCGCGTTCACCGTCGCCGGGGTCGCGCGCAGGCTGAGCGCATGGACCGCCTCGCAAACGAGCACGAGCCGTCCCTGCTCACCGCCCGTCTCTGCTGCGACAGGTCGGCGTGACCAGTGCCTGACGAAGTGGAACAGGACCTGTCCCGGGCCTAGGTCTGTCATTCGGTTGCCGCCATCTCACGGCAGATGTAAGCCAGCTCGAGAGCGGCCTCGAGGTCCGGCAGCCTGAGAGCAGCCGTGACCTTCCCGGCAGAAGCGCGGAAGACTGTCGCCACCCGCGTGGATTCCGTGCTCTCGGGCCAGGTCGCGTCCTCCTCGACCACCATCAGTCGCTCGCTGACAGGGTGCCAGGACCGAGGTATCAGCTTGATCCCCGAGCGTTGCACCCACTCGGCGAACTGCGCAGGGGTGATCGGACCCGCACCCTTCGGGCCGAGCACGACGACTGGTTCACCGACCGCCTGCGCAGACCGCTGCAGGTCGCCGGCGTTGACGCTCGCGTGCCACTCGTTGATCGCTTCTTCGAGGTTGGACTCCATGGCCAGAACTATATGCGATCCGCATACATTCAGGATCGGGCAGCCGCGACGTCAACCTCCTGCCCCGCAACAGCTAGTACTCCAGCCGTAGATGTGGATCTTCATGGTTGAAGGGCGGCTTGGCGTCGGTAATGGCTGTGTTGGGCGCGGGCTTGATGACGTCGGCGCCAGGACCAGCGCAGTCGATGGGCGAGGTCGCCGGTGGGCTGTGCAATCACGGCGATGAACAGACGCTGGATCTCATTGCAGGTGAGCGGGATCAGCCCTTTCGGACTGGTCCCGTCGTCCGCCGGGGCATGGTCACGTCGCTCGAGGGAGGCAGCGACCGCCAGGAAGGCATGGGCGAGCAGGGCAGGGTGACCCAGCGGTGCCAGGAGTCCCAGCGGCGGACCTGGTGCTCGTCCAGTCCGGCCAGGGGTCTTGGAGTTCTGGAACGTCTCTTCGATCGTCCAGCGGCTTCCGGCGACCGTGACCAGGGTGGACAGCGGGACCGGGCGGGGTGAATAGCAGCGGTAGTAGGCGAGTGCGCCGGTCCGGTAGTTGCGGCGGACCAGCAGGTGCTGATGGCTGGCCAGGCCGGGGGCGGTGACGGCGATCTGCGCCCAGTCGTACCAGCGGTGGCCCTTCGCGCCTCGTCCGGTGGACAGCTTCTGCCAGGCCCGCTTGGGGATCTTCTTGGCCAGGTGGTCGGCGCACTGGGGTCCGGCCGGGGTCGGGACGCGGTGAGTGCTGGAGACCGCGAGCACGTAGCCGAGCTGCCGCCGCTCCAGGCGGCGCGCAGGTGAGGGTTGTCGCCGTAGACCTCGTCGCCGGCTGCCCACGCGGCCGGGACTCCCGCGTCCAGGGCGCGTTCGATCATCTGCCGGGCGAGCTGCGGCTTGGTGGCGAAGTCGACGCCGTCGGGGACGGCGGCTTGTCGGCAGCGTTCCGGGTCGATGGTCCAGGACTTGGGCAGGTAGAGGGCGCGGTCGATGGCGGCGTGTCCATGCCGGGAGGTGTAGGTGAGGTAGACGGCGACCTGTGCGTTCTCGATTCTGCCGGCGGTGCCGGTGTACTGGCGCTGCACGCCGACGGTGTGGTTCCCCTTCTTCAGGTCGCCGGTCTCGTCCATCACCAGTACGGCCTGGTCGTCGGTCAGGTACTCCAGCACGAACGCGCGCAGGTCGTCCCGCACCAGGTCGGCGTCCCATTTGGCCCGGCCGAGCAGGTGCTGGTGCCCGTCAGGGCTGGTGTCCCCGGTGTGCTCGGCGATCGTCCAGCAGTTCTTGCGGGGCAGGTCAGCCAGCAGCCCGAGCACCAACTGTCGGGCTCGAAGCCGGGGTTCGACTCGCGCGAAGCGGCCCCCGATCCGGCTCATCAAGCCCTCGAACATCGCTCGCCAGCGGGTGGGCACTACGCCGTGGGCTGCAGCCACCACGTCATCGTCAGTCCACACACCTCACGATGATCACCGGCGGCCGTATCCGTCGTTGCACTCGCCCTCCCGGCTCGATCACACTCCATGCTTTCCTGACGATCCCCTGAGCGCGGCGCCGGCAAGGTGTGATCACGCCGTTATGACGTCTGGTCGGATCATCTTTCTCAACGGCACCTCCAGCTCGGGGAAGTCGAGCATTGCCCGGGAACTACTGAACATCCTGGACGATGGCGTCTTCTTCCACTTGGCGGTCGACAGCTTCAACGCGATGCGCAGCAAACGGGAACTTGGGGCCGAGGAGCTCGACGGCGCGCTGCGGAGGACCAGGATGGGCTTCCATCGCTCGATCGCGGCCATGGCCGAGGCGGGCAACGACGTCGTGGTCTGCCATGTGCTGAGCGAGCCGTGGCGGCTGCTCGACTGCCTGACGGTGCTGCGGCCCGAGGACGTGCTGTTCGTCGGCGTCCACTGCCCGCTGGACGAGTTGGCCCGCCGCGAGCTGGCCCGGGGCGACCGCCCGCCGGGCCTTGCGGCGCACCAGTACGACCTGGTCCACGGCCACGGCAACTATGACCTGGAGTGCGACACCAGCGCGGCAAGTCCAGGCGAATGCGCACAGCAGATCAAGGAGTTCCTCCCGCGTCGCCCCAACCCCACCGCCTATACCCGCCTCCGCCGACGCTACCTGGCGAGCGGCCGGGAATCCCTCACGGTGTGAACGCGCCTACTCGGCCGTGCTGGTCTTCTCGTGGCTGGCACCTGGACGCCGAGTCCGATCCGTAAGGGCAAGAGCCTGCGTATGAAGATCCACATCTACGGCTGAAGCTAAGCACATGCACGCCCATCTCCCCCGCGTGCTCAAGACGGTCAACCCGTGATCGTTTTCTTAGTCCGGAAAAGGGCCAGCGGTCTTACCGAACTCATGGCCCGAGCACTCCGGGACCGCGGCCGCGAGGTCTGACTGACACTGCTTGGAACCGCGTCTCTGCCTGACCAAGAACAACTGGCTTCCATGTCACATTTCTCGGCCGCGATCCGTCAGGGCAGTGACATCAACACGAAGCCCGAAGGAGACGGCGATGGAAACGCGTTCGATCACGGCAGAGGTCCCGATGGTTCCGCGGATGCCCGAGGACCCCGCTGAGCTTGTTCCCGAGCTGGCGGAGGTCTCGGCGGCGCTGTTCAAGGTCACCGGCAACGGTTCGGTACCACGCTCCACGATCAGCCTCGTCCAGCTGCGTGCAGGTCAGATCGTCGGCAGCACCTACCTGACCGTGCTGCATACGGGCTTCCTGCGCAAGGCCGGGGAGTCGGAGGAGCGGATCACGTCGGTGGCGTCCTGGCAGGACTCGCCGTACTTCACTGGTGCCGAGCGTGCCGCGCTGGCACTTGTAGATGCCGTGCTTCGGCCGTCCGCAGACAGCGAGAGGGTATCCAACGAGCTGTATGCGCAGGCAGCCGAGCACTATGAGGCAAAGGCGCTGGCCACGCTGATGTTCGCGATCGGCCAGGTCAACTTCTTCATCCCCGTGGCGCTCATCGCCAAGCCGGTGCCCGGCCGGTCCTTCACCGACCCGTGGAAGTGAGGCCACCCGGGTAAGGCTCGATGCTCGGGGTCCCGAGGCGGGACCCGAACGGGCCAACCCGCAGACGCGTCGAGCGCGACCAGGAGTTGAGATTACGGAGTGGCCGGGAGGCTGCGTATCCACAGCATGGCTCCGCGAAGGTGGAGTCCGGCAAGGTAGCTGTCCGGTGTCTTGTCGTAGCGGGTGGCCAGTCCCCGCCACTCCTTGATCTTGTTGATACAGCGTTCTACCGTGTTGCGGTCCTTGTAGAGCGTGCCGTCGTGGCCGACCGGGCGGCCGCCCTTGAGGCCCTTCTTCTTGCGGTTGGCCGCTTGGTCGGTCTTCTCCGGAATCACCGCTCGGATCTTGCGGCGGCGCAGGTAGGCACGGTTGGCGCGGGAAGAGTACGCCCTGTCTGCGGCGAGTGCGGCCGGCCGGGTCCAGGGCCGGCCGGCCCGCGTACTTTGATCTTCTTGATGACGGGGATGAACCGGGGGCTGTCGGCGGCCTGACCGGGAGTGAGGACAAAGGACAGGGGCCGACAGCGTCGGTCCGCCGCGAGGTGGACCTTGCTGGTCAGGCCGCCCCGAGAGCGCCCCAGTTCGGCGGCGCACAGCCGTGCTTTGCGACGCCTGCGCAGCGCCCGGCGCTGCTGTCGCAGGGCGTCCTCCTCGCCGTCCTCCCCGTCGCCTACGGGGTCGCTTTGTTGCTTTGCTGCAGCCCCTTTTCCTCCGCCACGGCCTTCTCCAGATCCTGAAGGAGCTCCGGGTCGACGACCATGCCCGCCGCGTGGTGATGCGCGCGGGCAACGGTCGAGTCCACGCTGACCAGGCTGAGATTGATGTCGTCGCGGGCCGCCGCCTCGGCGATCATCGCGTCCATAAGGGTCTGGAAGACTTCATCACGCGCCCATATCCGGAACCGGTCGTAGACCGTCGACCAGGAGCCGTAGCTCTCCGGCACATCCCGCCAGGGGCTGCCGGTACGAAACCGCCACATCACCGCGTTGAAGTAGCTGCGCAGGTCAGGGATCGGTCCGAACGCCCCCATCGGCAGGTGCGGTTTGACCAACTCCCAGTCGACATCGGTCAGACCACCACGAGTCATGCGCCCGGTCTACCGCAGCCAGCACCCTCCTCGAGCGGCTGATCGCCAAGGGGCAGGCCCGGCTGGATCTGGACCACTACCTGGAAGCCCTGGTCCGCAAGCCCGGAGCGTTTCCCGGGGCCACCGCCCTTGAACAGGCCCGTTCCGCAGGGAAGTTCACGCCCGTCCATGACGCGTGGTGGCAGGCGGCGAAGGCTGCCCACGGCGAACGGGACGGCACCCGGGCCCTGATCGAGGTCCTGCTGATGGGCCGCCACGTATCCCACGAACACCTGGTCGCCGGGCTTGCCTCCGCACTCAGGGCCGGCGCCCTGACCGCGGACGCCGTCGCCCTGGAGGCACGGAAGGCAGCCGAAGCCGACGAGGTCATGGATCCTGTCCCGGCCAAGCCGGACCGGACGAACGTGACCTCGCTGACCGAACGGCGGCTGGCCCAGCTGCCGCCCGACATCCGGCCGCCGCCCTCGGTCGCGGCCTACGACCAGCTGCTGCGAGCACGGCAGCCGGCCGATCACCCAGCCATCCAGGGAGAGATGCCGTGCCCCTCAAACGCCACCGCGGGCTGACCGAACAGGCCGCCGACGCCGCCGTCGACCAGGCATGCCGCATGCTCCGACTGCCAACCATCCGGGCCCAGTTCCCCGACCTGGCCGAAGCCGCCGCCCGCGACCAGATGTCCTATCGCGGCTTCCTCGCCGAACTACTGATGGCCGAGTGTGACGACCGGTCCCGGCGACGCTCCGAACGGCGCATCAAGGCGGCACAGTTCCCGCGGGAGAAGTCGCTGCGGACCTTCGACTTCGAGGCCAACGGGAACATCGATGCCGCGGTCATCCACACCCTGGCGACCTGCGAATGGGTCAAGAAGGGCCTGTCACTCTGCCTCATCGGCGACTCCGGCACGGGCAAGTCCCACCTGCTGATCGCGCTCGGCACCGAGGCCGCCATGGCCGGCTTCCGGGTCCGCTACACACTCGCCACCAAACTGGTCAACGAGCTGGTCGAAGCCGCGGACGAAAAGATCCTCACCAAAACCATCGCCCGCTACGGACGCGTCGATCTCCTCTGCATAGACGAACTTGGCTACATGGAGCTGGACCGCAGGGGCGCTGAGCTGCTGTTCCAGGTGCTCACCGAACGCGAGGAGAAGAACAGCGTCGCCATCGCCTCCAACGAATCGTTCGGCGGGTGGACCAGGACGTTCACCGACCCGCGGCTCTGCGCGGCCATCGTCGACCGCCTCACCTTCGGCGGGAACATCATCGAGACCGGCACGGAGTCCTACCGGCTCGCCAGCACCAGGGCGGCCCGCGCCCAGGAAGCCGCAGGCTGACCTCATCATGGTCACGCTGATCCGTGCGCTGCTTGACACCACGATCGGTTCAGCAGTGCGCGACGACTTCCAAAGTGATCTTGAGATGCCGACCCGTCATGCCCTTGGCCTTGGTGATGCCGAAGGCGTACCGGTCGATCGTGGTAGTGCCGCTCGCCGTCATCCGCTTGCCCTCGTGGGCAACCGTGCCGAGTGTGACGGCGATCGGCTGAGTCACCCCACATACGGTCAACTCGCCGTACAAAGTGACATCAGCGCCGGATCGTTCCAGACGCTGGCTCCGGAAGCCGATCTCGGGATGCCGAGCCACGTCGAGGTAGTCAGAGGACCTGACGTGGTCGTCACGCTGCTGATTGCCCGACTCGAAGCTTCCTGCCTCTATTACGACGTGCACCAACGACTCGTCTGCCGGGTCCGCCACAGTAATGCGGCCATGACCGATGGCGAAGGTACCTCGGACTGGGAGCAACCCGAACATGGCGCGTGTGTCGAAGCGGACCGTTGATGCCGCCTGATCTATCTCGTATGCACCTGCTGCTGGTAAGAGCTGGTTCCCTGATGCTGCCATGAGCTCGTAGCCTCCGTGTGCTGAAGATCAACCCGTGATGGGTCAGCCTCTCGCAGCGGCAACGGGTATGCCAGCCCCCACGTGCCGGAATGGCTGACAAGGACGTCCTGGCAGGCGGCCAAAGCGTTGTCGGTTCTCGTCAACATTTCTGCGGCGTTGATCGCCAAAGTGCTGTCCGGAACCGTCGACAAACGTTGTCCGCTCTCGCTTACGAAACCAGGCCGGCCTACCGGGCGTGCGGAGGCGAGGGGCACCTGTGGGGTCGTGCCCCGCATCGTGGTGTAGGGGATCAAGGGTTACGCGTTCCGGTTTGAACCCCTGACGATCGCTGCGGATGCGGCGGCCCACGATGCGCCCTGCTGAGGCGAGTCAGACCGTCCGCGCGGCGCAACCCCGCCTCCGGCCTGCGAATACCAGTGCCTTGATCCCTCACACCACCCGGCGGGACGCCATCGCGCTTTTTCGTAGCCGAGCGCATTCGCGGATTCATAGACTGCGACGATGCTGACCGAAGTGCTTTCCGACCACCCCGGCCGTCAACTCCGGCAGACCGAGGGGGCGATCGAACACCACCATCGCGACATCGCCGAGCACTCAGCGGCTGTTGCGGACCTTCGAGCACGGCACGCCGCGTCACGGCGGTGGTGGCAGCTCGGCAAGCGGCTGACGCAGTACTTTGAGGTGCGCGAGCTGGAGGCCAAAGCACCAGTCATCGATCCGGCGCTCCTCCACCGCCGGGCGCAGCAGGAAGCAGGAGTGCTCGCCGAGGACACGGTGACCCACGCGCTCCAAGAACTTTCGGACGAATGGCTCCTGTTCCGCGGGTACACCAACCGCAGAGGCGAGATCGACCACCTCCTCGTCGGACCGGGCGGTGTCTGGGCGATTGAGGTCAAAGGACGCAACGTATGCGTGCACATACAGGGCGACTACTGGAGTTATGAAAAGTATGACCGGTACGGAAATCTCGTCGGCCAGGGAGCGTTGACGGACCGCCGAGGCCGCAGCTGGGGCCGTCAGGTCAGCGAGCCCGCCTCCGCCCTGCAGACCTTCCTCGCCACGCGCGGCGTGTACACCACGGTCCACACAGCTGTCGCGGTCATCAACGACCGGGCGAGCTTGGGCGTCTGCGACAACTGCCCCATCGATGTGGTGAGCATCGGCACGCACTACCTGCTGGACTCCATCCAGGCCCAGTGGCCGGTCTTCGACGCCGGCACCTGCCACAAGATCGCTGCGCTGATACGCCGCGACCACACATTCCACGCGCAGCGCCGTGGATCACGACGCCGATGAAGCACGCCGTGAATTGGTCGATGTCGGCGCGGGTTCCGGGGGGTCGACCGAGTTCTTCCCGCGCCTTGCCGCCTCCCCTCCGCCACCGGCGGCCCCCGCCGCCTCCGCGCCTGTCCGCCTGCGCCGCCCAACGGGCGGCGGCCCGCCTGGTGTTCAAGCTCGTACAGCCAGCACCGGCTGAAGGCACACTGCGACACCCGTTTCCGCCCACTCCACGTCCCCCACACGGCCGAGCCCTGACCAAGCCGCTGCGGTCATGTCCCTTCGCGGGGTGTAAGCGATCAGTCGTCTGACGTGGCCGGCAGGACGACCGGAGTGTCGGGATAGAGGGCGTCCATGCTCTCGTTGGAGAGGTAGCGGCGGGGGAAGACGATCCATTCGTCGTGGAGTTCGACGAGGACCGCGGTCGCGAGTCGCAGGACGGCTTCCGGGTTCGGGAAGACCTGGACCACGTCGGTGCGGCGTTTGATCTCCCGGTTCAGCCGCTCGAGCGGGTTCGTCGACTGGATCTTCTTCCAGTGCTGGTGCGGGAAGTCCGCGAACGCGGTCAGATCCTCCTTCGCGTCCAGCAGCATCCCTCTGACCCTGGGGAACTGGCGGCCGAGCATGTCGGCGACGATGTCGAGCTGGTTGCGGACCGCTTCGGCGGTGGGATGGGCGAACACGGTGCGGATCGTGGCGGCGACCACCTCCGCCGAGCCTTTCGGGATGACGGCGAAGACGTTGCGGACGAAGTGGACCCGGCAGCGCTGCCAGGCGGCGCCGAGCATGACCTTGTGGATGGCTTTGACCAGGCTGCTGTGGCTGTCGGAGATGACCAGGCGGACACCGCTCAGGCCGCGTTCTCGCAGGTGACGCAGGAACAGGGCCCAGAAGGCTTCGCTCTCGTGGTCGCCGACCATGACGCCGACGACTTCGCGGCCGCCGTCCTGGGTGACGCCGGTGGCGATGACGATCGCCTGGGAGACGATCCGGTGGTCGACACGTGCTTTCACGTAGGTGGCGTCGAGGAACAGATAGGGGAAGCGGATGTGGTTCAGCGGCGCGGGTGGAGACGCCGTGAACGTAGGCTTCCATGATCACCGCGTAGAGGGCCTGGTCGATGCGCCGCCGCCGCTCGAGCAGGCTGGGGAAGAAGCTCCCGGCCCGCAGTTTCGGGATCGCGAGCGCCGGCCTGGGGGGTCACCGTCTTCTCGCGGCGGCCGTTGCGCCAGGTCGCGCGGGTGTCGGAGTGCTCGCCCCACTTGGCGCCGATCTTCGCGGTGGCCTCGGCCTCGATCAGTTCCTGCAACAGCCGTTCGGCAACCTCGCGGACAAGTTCAAGACCATCTGCCGAACGTAGTGACTCAAGCAGGCGAAGTAGGTCATGCTGGGACAAGGCCACCGCGCATCCTCCTCGGTCGAACTGCCCGTTCACCAAGGAGGTTGCACGGTGGCCTGCCAGTTGAGCAGGGAGTATTGACAGGCAAGCGGTGCACTCCAGGGCGCGGAACCCGCGCACACAACCGCGGAGATCCCCTACACCACACAGCGGGACGCCATCACCTGTGGCGCATTGTCTCGGGAGGCCAGGTGCCACAGAGTTGCCTCAAGCGGGTCTAACCCGACGAGGCCGTTCCCGAGCGATGCCTCAACCCGCACTCGCTGGTTGCTCCCCGGCGAGTGCGGCCCACCTATACAGGGCAACGTGGGTGCATGAGCGGTCAGTGGGAGTTTCAGTTCGTGACGCTCGACGTCTCGACTGGGTGGGATGAGCAGGTCAACCGCATGCTGGCGGATTGGGGCGCGCAGGGGTGGGAGCCCGTGAACCATACGGCCATGGCGGACCGTGACGGCTTCCCCTCGTACTTCTCGTTCCTGTTCAAGCGCCGTCTCGCCTAGTCGAGGATGCCCGTTGTCCGGTCGGCAGTGCTGGCAGGGCTTGATGCCGTCGGCGAGGGCCTGGCGGGCCTGCTCCTGCGCGATGGTCTTGCTGCGCTTCCCGGCGTTCCAGCAGTCCCCGGTGTGGACGTAGACGGGCGGGCTGTGCCCGTTCAGGCCGCGTTCCAGGAGCCAGTCGGGCGGGGGGCCGGCCGCTCCTCGATGCCGCGCCGGCGTTCGGCGTGGCGGCGTTCTTCGTCGGCGATCCATTTCCGGGTGCGGTCCAGGTCGTTCAGCTGCACGCGCTCAAGGAAGCGGAGCAGCGTGAGCCGCGTCGGACCTCAATCGTTCACGTGTTCTATTCTATGGTGTGCTGGTCACGCAGCAATCCAGGGGTGGGCGAACGGAGACGACGCCATGGAGCCCGCCGACCTGCCCACCCGGCACGGGATCGAGGCCGCACGCTAAGAAGCGGCGCCCGCCCCGCCCGCGCGCCGGGAGACCCTCACCCGCGTCCGGGCGATGCCGCCGCGGCCCTGCTCCGTGTGCGGCGACCTCTCTCGTACCGCCCGCGCCGTCGACTTCCCGGGCGCCGGCCCGCGGTGGGTGGACCTCTGCCGGGGTCACGGCCTGGCCGTGATGCGGCGCCTGCCGCACACGATGCCCGGGGAGATCCTCGCCGACCTCCGCGCGGCCGCCGCGGAAGCGGGCCTCGTCGTCCTGGTCGACCAGGAGGCCGACGCCGCACGGGACCGGTGGCCGCACGAGCGCGGCCGCGAGCGGGGCCCGTCGGAGGCAAGACGGCCAATCCGGCCGATCTCGCAGGTATTTGCCGCCAACCTTGCAGGACACAGACGTCCCAGGAACGTGTGCTGGCTACAACCTGTCAGGGGATCGTTCTCTGCGGGGTGGGGGTTGTCTGTGCTGACGATCAATGTGGCGGTGCTGCTGGCGGTCATCATCGTGGTGCGACTGGGCCGGCGCACCCAGGCGCGCAGCCGCAATGACGAGAAGCTGACCGTGCTGATCGTCCTGGTCTTCGGGATCCTCGTGGCGCCGACCGCGTTCGGGCAGGGGGTGCTGGACGTGGTGGGGGAGCTGGCCGCGGGCATCACCGACTCCAGCCGCTGAGCAAGGCCGCACTGTGCCGATTCCCTCTCTCTGGAGGCTGGCGCCTGGCGTGTCTCGGCCTGGGACCGTTCTATTCTGTTCGAGGCGGCGGCTGCCCGTGCTGCTCGCCCGCCAGACAAGGACGATGATGACGACTGCCGTGCCCCCGGTGACCGAGCCTGATACTTCGGCGCGGACCTGTCCCGGTGATCAGGTCGGCCCCTGCACCAAGTGCCAGCGGCCGACCCACCGATACGGAGCAGGGGCCCGCAGCTCACTGTGCGAGTGGTGCGACGCTGAAGCAGTAGCCCGGTGGGGAGCGAACCTCAGAGCCGCCAGCCTGCCCTGACCTACAGCCGATGCTGACCTGTACCGGCCTGCCTCGCAGCCTAGGCATCTCCGACATGGGTCGTGAGACGATCCTGCGCGCAAAGGCACCCTCGGAAAGAGCGAGACATGGAGACCACCGACGGCTGGAGAGCGGAGCCGGGGCAGCATCGAACGGGGCCTGCAGCGTGAGGTGGCGAGCGCGCGGCGAATTCGGGTGGGCACTGGACGTGGTCCGTGAGCTGGAGGTACCGCCGCAGGCGGGCCTGGACGACCTGGCCGCTCTTGTAGCCCGTCGTATCGGCCGGCCGGTGGAGGTCGTGCTGATCGATGCCCCCGTCCCGAACGGTGCCCTCGAAGAGGGCCCTGGCCATCGCCTCTGGATCCGGGTGCCTACCGGGACGACCGACTTCTATCACCGGCACCTGGTCTGCCGGGGACTGGCCCAGGCTCTGTACCAAGAGGCCGGCGCCCGGCATGGGCAGATCGACTACTCCCTGCCCATCGAGCGGGAGATCGAGTGTGTGGCCACCTTGCTGTCGTCCCGTCTGCGCGGCGTTGAATGAGAGTCTGCAGGCCATTCCTGGATGTCGGCCTCGTCAGACCTGGCATGGTCGGACCGGTCGCGGGTATGCGCGGGTCGTGGTGTACCTGCCTATCGAACTCGTGCGACAGGTGACGTCTGCCCTCGTTCGCGCGGGTTTTCCGGTGCTCGGGGACGGTGAGGCCGACCGGCCGGGTTTGCGGGTGGTCGAGATTCCGGCAGGCGCGGTGGTCCGGTGGACTGCGTCGGACGGTTTTACGTCGCTGGCCAGGGACCAGGGCGGCCGGCCTGCGGGCGAGGACCGTCTGCAGGTGATGGTGCAGGCCGCGGTGACCGGAGTACTGGTCGAGCTCGGGCACACGGTGGCGGTGGCACCCGACGGCGCGGACCTGCTGGTAAGGAGCGAAGCTGCGTAAACGAACCGCGATGCAACCGGACAGGGGAAACGGCCTGGGTGCACCGCTCGCGCGAGCGCTCCGCGTTCCCAATGGAAGTGATCTGCCGTTGCGGCTCTGATCTGGCGGTTTTTACTTCGGTTGGGACTGAGTGGGCCTCGAATGTCCCGCTGGGAGTGGTTGCGCGGTTGTGCCCGAGTCGCGTTGTAGCGGTGTCCTGTTGGATCTGATCAGGCGCTGGTGTGCTGAGCTGGGGTTGTTCAGATCTTGCGGGACGGTCGGCGGGTGGCTGTCCCGGGATTTCAGTGCTCGGGCCAAGCGCGTCCCTTGGGGTCTGCCCAGCGGAAGAGGGGGTCGTGGTGGATCTTCTTTGTGCCGGGCATGTTGCGGAGGGTGGGGAGACAACCGGGTCTTGCGGTGATCCACGAGCCCCCAGAGCCCTTGCTCGCGGTAGCGCTTGCGCATCCGGCGGACCGTGACCGCACTGACCTTCCAGCCCAGCGCGCTCAACTCGGCCGCCTTCGCCGCCTCACGCTCCTGAAGCGTCCGTGCTGCCGGGTCGTACTCAGGGCGCGGGACGATATCCGCCCTGGTATCCACGGGCCTGCCGAACTCCACCTCGGTCACATGCCGTTCCCAGGCGGCGGCCCTGTCCGCCTCCTGTTTCGGCACCACGTCCAAGAGCGCGAATGGGGGCATCCGGGGCGGTCCCTCTCCCTGGTCGACGAACTCGAATCCGTTGGCCGCCAGCAGATGCGCCAGCAACACCAGGCTCGCCGTGCCCGCCTCATCGATCAACCGCACCGTCGTCCCCGACAGGCCCACCACCGTGTGCAGCCGGTCATCCAGCCGCAGTCGGTCCCCGCCCCGCAGAGCCGCCCGCAGCCCCGGACGCCCGCTCACTGCCCCTCCACCCGCGACACCAGCGTCGTATCCGTCAGCGGGCGTGACAGATCCGCCCCCAGCCGCCCCTGCCAGAGCAGATGGAAGACCACCGGCAGCACCGCGATCGGATCACCTGCCAGCGAGGCCTGCCCCACCAGCGGCGACGGCACCGAGAACAGCGCCAGCAGCCGTTCGACCACACCTTCGGCGACACCGTGCCGAGGATGCCTGTAGCCCGCCAGCCAGCGGATGTTCGCCATCCGGACCGCGTCCACTTCGCCGACCACCCGGTAGCCCCACCCGGCACTCACGCAGGCCCTCCGCGTGGCCTCGAACTTCACCGCCGACCGCGCGTCGATCCGGTCCAGCGGCCGGCAGTCCACCACCAGACCCCGCCCGCCCTCGAACCGTGCGAAGTAGTCCGGAGCGTGCGAGACCCGCCTGCCCCGCTCTTCCTCCCAGAACAACCCAAACGGCTGCGACAGCAGCCCGGTGACCTCCGGCGCGAAGTCCAGCAGCATCGCGTGATCCCGTTCCAACCAGGACTCGAACTCCACATGCCCGCCGGTCGTCGCCGACCAGTACAAACCCGGGAAATGCCGCTGCCCCCGGTATGACGGGAACCCCCGCACCGGCCGCCCTTCCTCGAACGCAACCGAGACGGCATCTTCGAGCGACCTTCGATGCTCACCCCGGTCATCCCGCCAGCCCACCTCGAAACCGTCCACCTGCGACGGCGCCGACCCCTCCAGCTCACGCAGCCCCATGTATGCCTCCGTGCAGTTCCGACGGGACTGAGCAGGAAGAACGGGACACAAACCCCTCATGTGAGTGACTGGCACCCACGGGCCAGAGCACCGATACTCCGTTGCTTGATCAAAAACCCGTTCGACAGCATGGCGCCATGCAACGACATGAGCACGCCGGACCCGCAGCACTGCGCGCCATGCAGAGCCTGGCCACCCGCACCTTTCCGACAACCGGCTACCACCACATCGGCGACCTCACATGGAACTGGTGCCTGGCCGTCGACCGCGCCGACCAGTACCCGACAGCCGTCTGGGCCTGCAACGACCAGACCCTGGCCTGGGGCTGGTTAGAACTGCCCGACACCCTGATGCTCCAGGTCCACCCGGAGCACCCGGAACTGGCTCACGAGGTCCTCGCCTGGGCCGAACACACGGCACCCGGCCCGCTGAGCATCGACGTCACCGAGACCGAACCACACCTGATCAAGGCACTGGAACAGCGCGCATACACACGGACCGACGACGGCCCGTTCATGGCGTGCCTTGGCCGCCCCCTCGCCGACCTGCCGGACATCCCGCACCTGCCGGACGGCTACTCGATCCACCCCCAGCGCGACCATGCCGACGTGACAGGCCGGGCAGCAGCACACCGCGCCGCCTTCGGATCGACCCGGATCACCACCGAACGACACGCCCGCATGAGGGACACCTGGCCCTACCGGCCCGAACACGACCTCATCGTGACCTCGCCCACCGGGGAAGTCGTCGCCTACTGCCAAGGCTGGTACGACCCGACCAACGGAATCGGTGAGTTCGAACCCGTCGGCACCCACCCCGATCACCGCCGCCTTGGCCTCGCCCGAGCCGCCTGCATCGCGGTGCTGCACGCCTTCGCCGACGCCGGCGGCCACCGTGCCATCGTCTACTCGCGCGGCGACGCCGCATACCCCATCCCCAAGCGGCTGTACGAGTCCTTGGGCTTCACCGCGTACACCCGCACCCACACCTACGTCGGCTGTCCTGTCCCAGTTAAGTGTGGGTAGTGCGAGGTCGTGACCTGGGGTGCTTCCTCTTGTCTGGGACAGGCTCGCTGAGGTTGTCCCGCTTATGTGTGGGCAGTCCGTCGCGTGGCGTGTGCATGAGAGGTTGGGGTTCTCGGGGTCTCTTGGGTTGTGTCCTTGGGAATGGCTTGGGTGATCCTGGTCTTGTACCGGCCTCGGGCGCTTGTTCGCGCCGGAGTTTCGGGGCTCGGCCCGCGTGGAGTCGATGTGGCGGTAGCGTGATCGTCATGACGGCTGAGGGCGAGGCGCTGGTCGGCGGCATGGTGAACGCAGGGGCGGTCTTCCGCCGTGGTGCGCTGGTGGAGCGCCCGGCGCCGCCCAACGCTCGCGCCTTGCATGCGTACCTCCTTGCCCTGAAAGAGCACGGCTTCGACGCAGCGCCGACCCCTGTCGGTCTCACCGAGGATGGTCGTGAACAGCTCACCTTCATCCCTGGAGACGTGGCTCTGCCGCCGTTCGCGGACTGGGCGATGACGAAGACCGCCCTGGAATCGGTGGGGAGTCTGCTGCGACGCCTGCATGAGACCAGCGCGGTCGTCGAGGTCGACACCCGTGCCGGGTGGCCAGGGGACCTGGCCGACCCGGAGGGGGGAACGATGCTGTGCCACAACGACGTGTGCCCGGACAACGTCGTCTTCCGCGACGGCCGTGCCGCTGCCCTGATCGATTTCGATCTGGCAGCTCCGGGCCGTCCCCTCTGGGACGTCGCCATGACCGCCCGCTACTGGGTGCCCCTGGTCGATCCCGCATCCGCAGCCGCCTTCTACCCCTCCGGGCTGGATGCGCCCGCGCGGCTGCGGATCCTTGCCGACAGCTACGGCCTTTCGCCGCGGGACCGCGCCGAGTTGTTCGGCGTCATCGAGCAGGCCATCGAGGTCTGCCGGGCCTTCGTCACCCGTCGCGTGGCTGACGGCGACCCCGTCTATCTCCAGGCGCTGGCCGAGCGCGGTGGATGGGAACGCTGGGACCGCATGCAGACCTGGCTGGCGGAGCGCCGCGAGATGTTCACGGCCGCCCTGCTGAACTGACCGCCCGGAGCGGGCCGTTGACCAGGGACGCTCAGAGCTGAGTGGGACGAGGAAGGTGAGGTTCGTCTCGGTTGGCGATGAGTGTGGCCACGCCCTCGGGGTTGCCGAGCCGATACTCGATCTCCGCGGCTGATGACTTGACGGTTTTCGTGAGCCAGACGCGGCTGGTGCCGCGAATCGGGCTCTTGGTGGGGAAGCGCTGGTGGAACTGGGTGATCGAAGTCGAGCAGCATCAGACGGTCGCGCTCCAGCCACGACTCATAGCCCACATGCCCGCCGCGGGTCGCCGACCAGTACCAGCCGCACCAGTTGCCCTGGCCTCGGAAAGCCGGCAACCGGCGCTCGGGCCGTACCGACTCGAACCGCACCGGCCACAACCGGCTCAAGGGCCCCCGTTCGCGGACCCCGGCTGTGCTGACGTACTCCAGCTCGATGTCCTCCGCCGACACCTCATCTGCATCCATCCCGGGCCTCCGGTACGACGCCGACCAACCACTTCGACCGTAGAAGTGGGATGACCGCCGTACCTACACAAGACCGGAACACTCCAGAACTTGCCTGCACATGACCGGGACACGGTCACACATGCCTACGGAAGAACGGGACTGCCTGCACATCGCAGGGACAGGACATCGGCGCACCGACCGGCTGAGACGTCGACGGGGTCCCGCTGATCAGAACAACCGGGACCCGATCACTTCGCCGATCAGATAGCGCGGGAAGCGCTCAGCTTCACTGGGAACGGACAGCTGGACCGGCAAAGAGACCGGTACTGAGGTTTTCAGGGTGGGGTCGGTGGTGCGAGGGTCAGGCCGGTGGCGGTGAGGCAGCCGTCGATCAGGTGTGTCCGGAGTTGGATCCTGCGTAACTCCCGGCGGAGTGTGCGGTCGAGGTCGTCGGGTGTGCCGAAGGCGGTGTTGGCCATGGCCCGGCGTACCAGTGACCAGAGGGCCTCGACGGGGTTCAGGTCGGGTGCATACGGCGGGAGGCGGACGGTGGTGAGCCAGTCGTGCTCGGCCTCGTACCGTTTCAGCCCGGCCGCCAGGTGGGTGTTCAGATTGTCCCAGATCACCACGATCGGGCCGTCGAGCTGGATGTGCGCACGGACGAGGAGGTCGCGGTAGTCCTGCCAGGAGAAGCTCTTGCGGGCGCCTTTGAGGAGGAGGTGGTTGCGGGGCCGGTGGATGAGACGGCTTTTCACGCCCGGTTTGTAGCAGCACAGGGCGGCGACCGAGGTCCTGCGGCGGGAGCGGCCTCTCACTCGGATGACGGGGGTGTGTCCGCGCCGGCCCCAGGTGCGGGCGCGAGGCGGCGTCATGGAGAATCCGGACTCGTCCTCGAAGACGATCCAGGCCCCGTGGGCCGCCGCGAGGCTTTTACCCTCGGCCACACCTCCTTCTTCCACAGTTCGACGGCGTGCTTGTTGCGTTTGAGTGCTCTGCGGGCGGGCGCCTGCCATGATCAGCCGTGCCGTTTCAACAGCCGCCACACCGTCGCCACCGAAAGGCTCAGCTTCAGACGCCGGCGGATCACCGTCTGGACCCGGGCCAACGTCCACCGCTCATCGTCGAAGCCGTGCGCTGACGGGCCCTTGCCGAGTTCCTCCTCGAGCACGGCGAACTGGGCATCAGTGACGGTCGGGGAGTTGGCCGGGCCCGCGGAACGCAGGGCCTCCATGCCGCCCTCGCGCCAGGCACGGCGCCAGCGTTCCACCGACCGCACACTCACCCGCAGGTCCTTGGCGATCACCGCGGTCCTCTCGCCTGCCGAGCCCAGTACGTTCCTCATCACAGTGCAAGCCGGGGTCTCGGCGGACGACTACGCCCAGAAGCTCGCGTCGGTGGTGCGGCCGCTG
>NZ_JBHYOB010000029.1:0-66675 GCF_042744565.1 Streptomyces sp. NPDC058812 | reverse complement strand
CGGGGTGGGTGGGGGTCGCGGGGGGGGTGGGCGCCGGGGGTGTGGGGGGGGGGCCCGGGTCCCCCCCCCCCCTGCGGGGGGGGGCAAACCCGCGCGACCAGCCACAACGAACCCGCAGCCGCCAATCGGCGGAAGCCCCCGCCCCTTGGGCGAACCGTCAGCTCCGGAGCACTGCTCCAACACGATCGCCCGCAAGGGCGACCGCCGCATCGCGGGCCGCCGACGCCTCGTCGACCGTCAGTGTCCGGTCCCCCGCACGGAAGCGCAGCGCGTACGCCAGGGACTTGCGCCCCTCGCCCAGCTGCTCCGCGCTGTCGTAGACGTCGAACAGCCGGATGGACTCCAGCAGTTCACCCGCGCCCTCACGCAGCGCGGCCTCGACCTCCGCCGCCGGGACGAACTCGTCGACGACCAGCGCGACGTCCTGCGTGGCGACCGGGAACGTGGAGATGCCCGGCGCCTGCGGGGTGTCGTCGCCGACCCGCGCCACGGCATCGAGGTCCAGCTCCATCGCGCAGGAGCGCGCGGGCAGGCCCAGCGTCTTCAGGACGCGCGGGTGCAGCTCACCGGCGTGTCCGATCACCCGGTCCTCGCCGTCCACCGTGATGGTCAGCTCGGCGCAGCGGCCCGGGTGCCACGGACCGTACTGGCCCTTGCGGGAGCCCAGTTCGGCGCCGGCCTCGCGGGCGACGGACCGGGCGGCCTCGATGGCGTCGGCCCAGTCCGCCGGACGGCCCTTGCCCCACCAGCCGGCCTGCTCGCGGGCGCCGGTCAGGACGACGGCGACGTGCCGCGGCTGGTCGGGCAGCGCGGCGTCCAGCGCGGCGAGGTCGTCCTCGCCGGGGCGCCGGTCGACGGGCAGGTTGGCGGCGGCCTTCTGCTCGGCACGCGGGTGGAAGACCAGGCCGGTCTCGAAGAGGGCCAGGTCGTGCGAGCCCCGGCCGTCGTTGCGGCGCAGGGCGCCCAGCAGGCCCGGCAGCAGCGAGGTCCGCAGCGCGGGCTCCTCGTCGCTGAGCGGGTTGACCAGCTTGACGACGCGGCGGGCCGGGTCGTCGGCGTCCAGCCCGAGCTGGTCGAAGACCTGCTCGCTGACGAACGGGTAGTTCGGTGCCTCGACGTAACCGGCCCCGGCCAGCACCCGGCCGACCCGGCGGTGCAGCCGCTGCCGGGAGGTCAGGCCGCGGCCCGCCGGGGGCCTGGGCAGCGTGGAGGGCAGGTTCTCGTAGCCCTCCAGGCGGATGACCTCTTCGGCCAGGTCGTTGGGGTCGGTGAGGTCGGGCCGCCAGGACGGCACGGTGACGATCAGCTCGTCCTGTCCGTACACGTCGCAGCCGACCTCCTGGAGGCGGCGTACGACGGTCTCGCGGCCGTACTCGACACCCGCGACCTTGTCCGGGTGGTCGGCGGGCACCCTGATGGTGTGCGGCGCGGACGGGGCGCTGATCTCGGTGACACCGGCCTCGGCGGTGCCGCCCGCGAGCAGCACGAGCAGGTCGACGGTCCGCTGGGCGGCGGCCGCCGCGGCCTGCGGGTCGACGCCGCGCTCGAAGCGGCGGGAGGCCTCGGAGGACAGCTTGTGGCGGCGGGCGGTGCGCGCGATGGCCACCTGGTCGAAGTGGGCGGCCTCGATGACCACGTCACTCGTCGCGTTCTCGGCGTCGTCGTGGTCGGCGATCTCCGTGTTGGCGCCGCCCATGACGCCGGCGAGCCCGATCGGGCCGCGGTCGTCGGTGATGACCAGGTCCTCGGCGTGCAGCTTCCGCTCGACGCCGTCGAGGGTGACGATCTTCTCGCCCTCCCCGGCCCGGCGCACGCCGATGGTGCCCTGGATCAGGGAACGGTCGTAGGTGTGCAGCGGCTGGCCCAGCTCCATCATCACGTAGTTCGCGACGTCGACGGCGAGCGAGACCGGGCGCATGCCGACCTTCTGCAGTCGCCGCTGGAGCCAGATCGGGGAGCGGGCCTCGGAGCTGAGGCCGGTCACCGTGCGGGCGGTGAAGCGGTCGCAGCCGGTGGGGTCGGCGATCTTCACCGGGTAGCCGTAGGCGTTCGGGCCGGGCACGTCGAGCAGGGCCGGGTCGCGCAGCGGCAGGCCGTAGGCGATGGCGGCCTCGCGGGCGACGCCGCGGATGGACAGGCAGTCGCCGCGGTTGGCGGTCACCGCGATGTCCAGCACCTCGTCGACCAGTTCGAGCAGCTCGATGGCGTCCTTGCCGACCTCGGTCTCCGGCGGCAGCACGATGATGCCGTGCGAGCCTCCCCCAGACTCCGTCCGGGGGGACCCCCAGTCGCCCATGCCCAGCTCGTCGCCGGAGCAGATCATGCCGTGGGACGTCTTGCCGTAGGTCTTGCGGGCGGAGATCGAGAAGCCGCCCGGCAGGGTGGCGCCGGGGAGGACCACGACGACCTTGTCGCCGACGGCGAAGTTCCGGGCGCCGCAGACGATCTCCTGGGGCTCACCGGTGCCGTTGGCCTGGCCGACGTCGACGGTGCAGAAGCGGATCGGCTTCTTGAAGCCCTCCAGCTCCTCGATGGTCAGCACCTGGCCGACGACGAGGGGGCCCTTGAGGTCGGCACCGAGGTGCTCGACGGTCTCGACCTCGAGTCCGGCCGAAATGAGCTTGGCCTGGACGTCGCGGCCGGTCTGCGTGGCCGGCAGGTCGACGTACTCCCGCAGCCAAGAAAGCGGGACCCGCATCAGATCTCCATCCCGAACGGCCGGGTGAAGCGCACGTCACCCTCGACCATGTCTCGCATGTCCTCGACGTTGTGGCGGAACATCAGCATCCGCTCGATGCCGAACCCGAAGGCGAAGCCGCTGTACTTCTCCGGGTCGACGCCGCAGGCGGTGAGCACCCGCGGGTTGACCATGCCGCAGCCGCCCAGCTCGATCCAGCCCTCGCTGGAGCAGGTGCGGCAGGGCCGGTCGGGGTTGCCGACGGACGCGCCCTTGCAGACGTAGCAGAGCATGTCCATCTCGGCGGACGGCTCGGTGAAGGGGAAGAAGTTGGGCCGCAGCCGGGTCTTCATCTCCGCACCGAACAGCGACTGGACCATGTGGTCCAGGGTGCCCTTGAGGTCCGCCATGGTCAGGCCCTCGTCGATCGCGAGCAGCTCGACCTGGTGGAAGACGGGGGTGTGCGTGGCGTCCAGCTCGTCGGTGCGGTACACACGGCCGGGGCAGATCACGTAGACCGGCAGCTCGCGGTCGAGCGCGGAGCGGATCTGCACGGGCGAGGTGTGGGTGCGCAGCACGACGCCGGACTCGGTGCCGCCGCCCGGGCCCTGGACGAAGAACGTGTCCGCCTCGCCGCGGGCCGGGTGGTCCGGGCCGATGTTCAGGGCGTCGAAGTTGAACCACTCGGCCTCGGCCTCGGGGCCCTCGGCGACCTCGTAGCCCATGGCCACGAAGACGTCCTCGATGCGCTCGGAGAGCGTGGTGAGCGGGTGGCGGGCGCCGGCCGGTACGCGGTCGTAGGGCAGCGTGACGTCCACGGCCTCCTCGACCAGAACGCGCGCGTCGCGCTCGGCCTCCAGCTCCTCCTGGCGGGCCGCCAGCGCCTTGTTCACGGCGCCGCGGGCCATGCCGACGCGCTTGCCGGCCTCGGCCTTGGCCTGCGGGGGCAGGGCGCCGATCTCGCGGTTGGCCAGCGCCAGCGGCGAGGTGCCGCCGGTGTGGGCGACCTTGGCCTCCTGGAGCGCGTCGAGGGAGCTCGCTGCGGCGAAGGCGGCGAGCGCCTCGTCCCGCATGCGCTCGATCTCTTCCGGTTTCAACGCCTCGACCTCGACAGGGTCGTACGACTTATTCGGTGCCGACATCTCTTCCCGTGCTTCCGATTGGCTGGCTGATGGTCCCCGTCACCGGCTCGTGGACGAAGCGTCTGTGTGGACGCAGCATCTCCGTGACGGATCGTCTCCGTCTGAGCGTCTCCGCCTGCGGGACACAAAGGTGCCAAAGGCCGAGTCTAACGGGGCGGAGGAAGGCGAATGCGCCCGCGGTGCTCAGGCCAGGTAGGCCGGGGCCGCCACGGGCAACGTAAATCGGAACTCGGCGCCGCCACCGGGGGCGCGGCCGACGGTGATGGTGCCGCCGTGGGCTTCGACGATGCCCTTGACGATGTACAGCCCGAGGCCGGTGCCGCCGCGCTTGCTGCCCCGCCAGAAGCGGGTGAAGACGCGGTTCATGGACTCCTCCGGGATGCCGGCCCCTTCGTCGCTCACCGTGACCGACGTGCCGGTGTCCTCCCCTTCGCGAGGGGACGCCGTGGGCGTGATGTCAATGGTGACGGTTCCCTCGCCGTGCCGCACGGCATTTTCGATGAGGTTGCTGAGCACCTGGTCGATCTTGTCGGGGTCGGCCCACAGGTCGGGCAGCGGCTGGGCGAGGCGGAGCAGGAAGCGGTCGGCCTCCTGGCCGGCGGCGACGTACGCCTGGATGTGGCGGCCGACGGCGGCCCCGATGTCGACGGGCTGGCGGCGGACCTCCAGTCGGCCGGAGTCGATGCGGGAGATGTCCAGCAGCTCGGCGATGAGCCGGGTGACCCGGTCGGCGTCGGCGTCGACGGTCTCCAGCATCAGCCGCTTCTGGTCGTCGGTGAACCGCTCCCACTTGGCCAGCAGCGTGGCCGTGAAGCCCTTGACGGAGGTGAGCGGGGAGCGCAGTTCGTGGGCGACGGTGGCGATCAGCTCGGCGTGGCTGCGCTCGGTGCGGCGGCGGGCCTCGGTGTCGCGCAGGGTGACGACGACGCGGTGGAGGGGCCCGGTGGGCCGGGTGCGGACGTAGCGGGCGGAGACGAGGACTTCCCGTCCGCCGGGGAGCAGGAGGTTCCGCTCGGGCTGGCGGACGCGGATGGCGAGCCCGCCGTAGGGGTCGGTCAGCTGCCACCAGCGCCTGCCCTCGAGGTCCTCCAGGGGAAGCGCCTTCTCCAGCTGCTCGCCGAGGGCCTCGGCGGCGGGGACGGCGCTGATGCGGGCGGCGGCCGCGTTGAAACAGATGACCCGGCCCCGCTCGTCCGCGACGACGAGGCCGTCGGGCAGCTGGTCCGGATCGATGCCGAGGTCGGCGAGATCGCCGGGTGTGCGGGGCGCGGGCGGACGCGGCGCCTCCCGTGCACCCGGTGCGCTGCTCGTGCCGACGCTCATCCCCGTACCCCACCTCTCAACCGCGCAGGGGCCTTGAGCTGGTCACCCTACTAGCTCTCGGTGACGGAGCGGCACCCTCCGGCGGCGCGCTGTGCACGCGCCGACGCGTAGAGACATACGGCGGCGGCGGTCGCGAGGTTCAGACTCTCGGCCTTCCCGTGGATCGGGACGCGCAGGACGGCGTCGGCGAGGGCGCGGGTCTCCTCCGGGAGCCCCCAGGCCTCGTTGCCGAACACCCAGGCGGTGGGGCCGCCCATGGTGCCGGCGTCCAGTTCGGCGTCGAGGTCGTGCTCGCCCGCGCCGTCGGCGGCGAGGACGCGGACCCCGGTGTCCCTGAGACCCGCGACGGCCCGTTCGACGGGGACGCCGACGGCGACGGGGAGGTGGAAGAGGGAGCCGACGGACGCGCGTACGGCCTTGGGGTTGTACAGGTCGACGGAGGCGTCGGTGAGCACGACGGCCTCGGCGCCGGCGGCGTCGGCGCAGCGCAGCACGGTCCCGGCGTTGCCGGGGTCCCGGACGTGGGCGAGGACGGCGACGAGCCCCGGGCGGGCGGCGAGGATCTCGTCGAACGGGGTGTCCAGGAACCGGCACACCCCGACCAGGCCCTGCGGGGTGACGGTGGTGGAGATGTCCTCGATCACCTGCTCGGCGGCGAGGTGGACCCGGGCACCGGCGTCACGGGCCGCGCCGATGATGTCGGCGTAGCGCTCGGCGGCCTCGACGGTGGCGAACACCTCGACGAGCGTGTCCCCGTACCCCGCGGCCTCCCGCACGGCCTGCGGCCCCTCGGCCAGGAACAGCCGCTCCTTGCCCCGGAAGTTCCGCTTCGCCAGCCGCCGCGCGGCGGCGACACGGGGGGAACGGGGGGAGATCAGCTCGGGAGTGGCGGGGCGCATGCTCTTCTTCACCTTCACAAATATCAACGCGGGCTGTGCAGCGCCCCGTCTGGGGCGCGGGGAACTGCGCGACCAGCCACCACGAACCCGCACCCGAAAAGGAGAGTGGCAGACGGCAACAACAGGACCCGCAGGCTTCACACCTGCGGGTCCGGTCACGTCGGCTCAAAGCCAGCGCAGCGTCACGCGGCCTTCGGCGCGTTGACGTCGCTCGGCAGCGCCTTCTGGGCGACCTCGACGAGCGCGGCGAACGCGTTCGGGTCGTTGACGGCCAGCTCGGCGAGGATCTTGCGGTCGACCTCGACGTTGGCGGCCTTCAGGCCCTGGATGAAGCGGTTGTACGTGATGCCGTTGGCGCGGGCAGCGGCGTTGATGCGCTGGATCCACAGCTGGCGGAAGTCACCCTTGCGCTTCTTGCGGTCGTTGTAGTTGTAGACCAGCGAGTGGGTGACCTGCTCCTTGGCCTTGCGGTACAGGCGCGAACGCTGACCGCGGTAGCCGGAAGCCTGCTCGAGGATCGCCCGGCGCTTCTTGTGGGCGTTGACTGCCCGCTTGACGCGTGCCACTTGTTAACTCCTTGTAGCGGGGCCGCGGTGGTCCTCACGCGGCCCGGTATCGATTGGGTCCCGGTCCTGCCGTACGACGCTCAGTGGCGCCCGTACGTCACTTGCCGAGAAGCTTCTTGATCTTCGCGGCGTCGCCCGGGGCCATCTCGGCGTTGCCGGTGAGGCGACGCGTCACACGGGACGACTTGTGCTCGAGCAGGTGGCGCTTGCCGGCGCGCTCACGGAGCACCTTGCCGGAGCCGGTGATCTTGAAGCGCTTGCTGGCACCGCTGTGCGACTTGTTCTTCGGCATAGCGCCGTTCTCTCCTCGTCGGTGGCGCTCCGATGCCCGGTCGTGAAACCGGGCACGGTAGAGCGTCGCTTGTATCGGTTACGTCCTGGGGACTGGCGTCCCCCGGGGTCACGCCTCGGCGGGTGCCTCGGCCTGAGCCTCGGCGTCCACGTCGTCGGCCTCCGCGGCGTTCTGCGACTTGCCGGGGTTGGCCTTCGCGTCCGCCTTGCGGGCTTCCTGCGCCTGGCGAGCCTCGGCCATCGCCTCGGTCTTCTTCTTGTGCGGACCGAGAACCATGATCATGTTTCGGCCGTCCTGCTTCGGGTTCGACTCCACGAACCCGAGGTCGGCCACGTCCTCCGCGAGACGCTGCAGCAGTCGGTAGCCGAGCTCCGGCCGGGACTGCTCGCGACCACGGAACATGATCGTGATCTTGACCTTGTCGCCCTGCTTGAGGAACCGAACGACGTGACCCTTCTTGGTGTCATAGTCGTGCGGGTCGATCTTCGGCCGGAGCTTCATCTCCTTGATGACCGTGTGCGCCTGGTTCTTGCGCGCCTCACGTGCCTTCATGGCCGACTCGTACTTGAACTTCCCGTAGTCCATGAGCTTGCACACGGGCGGACGGGCGTTCGCCGCGACCTCGACGAGATCGAGGTCGTACTCCTGCGCAAGCTCCAGGGCCTTGGCAAGCGGGACAATCCCGACCTGCTCGCCGCTGGGACCGACAAGTCGCACCTCGGGAACGCGAATCCGGTCGTTGATGCGGGGCTCGGCGCTGATGGATCCTCCTCGGTAGCACCACGCGACGGTCTGGCGGACAGCCGCGTAACGTCTGTGTTCGATAGACCTAACCGCGCCGGCGCAACAAAAATGCCCCGGACGATCACAGCGGGGCTCCTCGAACTACTACCGGAGCACCGTCGCAATGGTCGCGGGGCGCGATTTCGGGCCGGTCTCCGCCGCTGGGACGGGACCGCCTGACCGGTGACCCGCCGTCCGTGGGACGGCCAGGTGGGAGTTCGAAGCCTCCACTTGTGGGCCGGGCCCGCCGCCGTGGGGCGTGCGTGTCCGACCGGTCGTTACACAAGGTTAGCAGCTCGGCGGGGGAAGGGCTAACCGAGACCGAGTGGGGCCGCCCACCGCCCTGCGCCTATCGTGTGCGGCATGAGTGACACCCCTCCTGAGACGCCCGACTTCGACGCCATGACCCGCGACATCGCCGAGGTTCCCGCGGTCGAGGTGATCGTGACGGTCGCCGTCAACCTGATGAGCGCCGCCGCCGTGAAGCTGGGACTGACCGAGGAGGGCGAGGCCCACAAGGACCTGGACGAGGCACGCAAACTGGTGCACGCGCTGGCCGGTCTGCTCGACGCGACCGCGACCGAGATCAGCTCGTTCCACGCGGCCCCGCTGCGCGACGGCCTGAAGTCGCTCCAGCTGGCCTTCCGCGAGGCCTCGCTCGTCCCGGACGAGCCCGGCCAGGGACCGGGCGAGAAGTACACGGGGCCGATCTACAGCTGACCCTGTTCCCTCACGTACAAGGGCTCGCCCGGTGGCGTGGCCCCGGCCGGCAGCAGTGCCAGGTCGAGGCCCCGCACCAGGCGGGCCCTCAGTGTTTCGTCGGCGGCGAGGCGCTCGGCGACGGCGCGGGCGGCCTTCGCCGGGTCGGCGTCGGGGTCCAGGAGCAGCGCCAGGGTGCCGTCGGCCCGGCCCGGCCCGAGGTGCGCCCGGAGCACGGCGGGCTCGGCGGCCACGGCGGCGCGGACGGCCTCGGCCACGGCGGGATCGGCGAGCGGGTCGGTCGTCGTACGACCCTCGGCCAGCGCCAGCAGCGCCGCTCCGGTCAGCTCGAACGGCACCGGCCCGGCGAGGTCCAGTACGACCGTGTCCGCCTTCTCGTGCGCGGCGGCCTGCAGCGCCTGGTGCACCGGTACGGCGACGGGGCGGGCCCCGGGGTCCCAGCGGGCCAGCGAGTCCGTGGACGTGAACGCGGGCAGGGCGGTGCGACCGCCGGCCTTGAGCGTCGGTACTGCCATGTCGCTGGTCTTCTCGCGGCGCAGCCCGTTCCCGTCCTCCTCCACTTCACCGAGTACGGCCACGACGGGCACCAGCAGCCGGGCGCCCTTGAGCGCCTCCAGCACGGGTGCCAGGGCGGTGCGGTCCTCCGCCCAGGCGGCGAGCGCGGCGCTCAGCCGGGGGTCGGCGGAGCCGTCGTCGTCGGAGTAGCCGGAGTCGGGGATGTTCTTGTTCGCCACGGTTCCCGACCCTATCGGGGGGTGGACGGTACTCCTCACCGGCCTCTCAGGAATCTCTGACCGGGATTTAACGTCCGCCCCACGGACCGCACAGCCACCGCCTGAAGCATCACGGGCATGGAGTCCAACAGAGCCCGGCGGGCACGAAGAACCCGGCGACGGCGCGCGCCGTCGGTGGGTGCCGCCCTGATCGCGTTCGCCGTCGTGGGCGCAGCGGCCACCGGGGCGCTGTACTGGCAGGGGCACGGCCACGCGCGCCCCGGTGCGGGCGGCACCGTATCGTCATCGGCCTCGGCACCCGCGGGCGGGGAGGCATCGGTGGAGACGGTCGAGCCGGTCGTGGACCGGGACGCGCTGCTGGCCGCGGCCATGGCGCCGGTGGCCGTCGCGGAGGGCGCCGAGGTGTCGGTGGCGGTGCTCGACGCGGACTCCGGTGAGAGCGCCTCGTACGGCACGGGTGTCTTCGAGACGGCGAGCATCGTCAAGGTCGACATACTCGCGGCGCTGCTGCTCCAGGCACAGGACGCGGGGCGAGCGCTGACCGCGGCCGAGCAGTCGTACGCCGTCGCCATGATCGAGCACAGTGACAACGACTCGGCGTCGGCGCTGTGGCGGGCGATCGGGACGGCGGACGGGCTCGACGCCGCGAACGAGCGCCTCGGTCTGACGGGGACCGACGGCGGCGACGGCCCGCTGTGGGGGCTGACCCGGACCACGGCCGCCGACCAGGTCGCGCTGCTGCGGCAGGTGTTCGTGGCGGACGGCTCGGAGCTGAGCGAGGCGTCACGGGCGTATGTACGGGAGCTGATGGGCCGGATCGCCGACGGGCAGCGGTGGGGCGTGTCGGCGGCGGCCGACGGTGGCGCGGGTGGCGACGGCTCGGGCGGCGACGGCTCGGGGTGGGCGCTGAAGAACGGCTGGCTGCGGCGCAGCACCACCGGGCTCTGGGTGGTCAACAGCATCGGGCGGGTCACGTCGGGTGGTCACGACCGCCTGGTGGCGGTGGTGTCGCGGGGCAGCGCGACGCAGGCGGAGGGGATCGCGCTGACCGAGGCGGCGGCGAAAGCGGCGGTGTCCGTGTTCGCGGGGGCCGTGGGCGCCGCCGGTGGTCAGAAGTCGTCGTAGCGTTCGCGGCGGCCCCGCCACAGGACGACGGCCGCGACGATCATGACGCCGCCCGCGCTGCCGGCCAGGGGGGCGGCCCAGGCCGAGGTGTCGTCGTCGGAGGCCGGGGCGTCGGGGCCGGAGCCGAAGTACTTCTCGCCGTACGCCGCCGACTTCAGCCCTTCCGGCTTCAGCCGTCCGGCCGCCTCGATGGCGGCGGCGGGGTCGACGAAGCCGTAGCCGCGGGAGTCGTCCCGGCCCTCGGCGGGGGCGTTGCGGGCCGTGTCCTCCAGCAGGGACTTGACCTGGGCCGGGGTGAGGTCCGGGTGGGCCGACTTCACGAGGGCGGCGGCGCCGGAGACGAAGGCGGAGGCGGCGCTGGTGCCCCAGCCCTCGTAGTACCGGTGGTCGGGGTCGGCGATGATCACGTCGACGCCGGGGGCGCTGACCGTGGCGTACCAGCGGCGGGTGGAGAAGGAGGCGCGGGTGCCGTAGCGGTCGACGGCGGTCGCGGCGATGACGCCCGGGTAGGCGGCCGGGTAGGAGATGTGGTCGCCCTTCTCGCCGCCGTTGCCGGCCGAGGCGACGACGACCACGCCCTTCTTCAGGGCGTACTGGATGGCCTCGTCCTCGGCGGGTTCGGGGTGGGCGGAGGCCGAGTCGTCGCCGAGGGAGAGGTTGATGATGTCGGCGCCGTGGTCGGCGGCCCAGCGGATGCCCTCGGCGAGGGCGTTGCCGCGGGTCTTGCGGGCCTTGGCGCGGGACGGGTCGCCGTCCTCCAGGATCACGCGCAGGGGCAGGATCTTCGCCTCCGGGGCGATGCCCATGACGCCGTCGGCGTTGCCGGCTCCGTGGCCGTGCCCGGCGATGATCCCGGCCATGGCGGTGCCGTGCCGGGCCCAGGCGCGGTCGCCCTCGCTCGCGCCGAAGCCGACCAGGTCCTTGCCGGTGAGGACGTTGCCGGCCAGGTCGGGGTGGTCGGCCTCGACGCCGGTGTCCAGGACGGCGACGGTGACACCGGCGCCCTTGGCGGTCCGCCACGCCTCCTGGGTGTGCATGGCGTCCAGGGCCCACTGCTGGGCGCGGATGCCGTCGGCGTGCGCGGCCGGCGCCGGGACGAGGACGAGGGCGGCGGCGAGGAGGAGGCTCAGGGCGCCTGTCCTGCGGGCCCGGGTCCCGGCGGGGTTCGGGACGGTGCCGGCGGGGTTCACGACGGGTGCTCCGTGGTCGGGCCGACGTTCTTGCGCAGGGCGCGTTCGACGCGGTCGGCGAGGCCCTGCGCCTCGTGGCTGAGGCCGGCCTGGGCGGGGGCCGACGTGGCATCGGACTCCATGGCCTCCTCGGCGGGCTCCGGCTCGTCGACGGTGCGGGCGTCGGCCCAGCCGGACACGGCGTAGACGACGACGGGGGCGTCGGTGAGGACGGAGACGGTCCACGAGGCCCGCTGCCGCGCGCCGAAGCCCGCGGCGACGGTGTCCTTCGCGGCGTACGGCAGCGGCATGAGGTCCTCCCGGCGGCCCAGCCCCTCCTTCTCGAACCGGCCCGCAAGCGAGGTCATGGCGGCGGCGTCGGCCTTGGCGAAGAGCAGGCCGACGGTGGTGACGTAGCTCTGGGTCGCGTCGGTGTAGGTGGCACGCAGCAGGCGCCGGCAGCCGATCGGGTCGAGGACCTTGGTCAGCAGCGGGTCGAAGGCGCCCTCGCAGTCGCTGTCCGGGGCGACGGCGACCCGCGTCCAGGTGCGGTCGGCGCCGCCGGGGCCCGCGCCCTGCCCCCGCACGGTGGCCGGGAACAGCTGGTCGACCGGCACGCTGTGCCACAGCTCCCCGGCCTCGGCGAACGCGCCGCGGGCGCCACCGTCCCCGGAGTCCCCGGCCAGCCAACTGCCGGTGACGGCACCGGTGACCAGTCCCATCCCGAGCACGAGACAGACGGCTGCGGCGACGGCCTGGGGCCGCAGCCGCCCGCCGAGCGGACGTGGCCGGGCAAGTTCGTCGTAGCCCTCGGGCTCCCCGAACGACACCCGCGGCCGCCCGCCGCCGGACGCCGCCGGCGTGCTCCAGGAGGAGGCCGGGTCGGGGCCGGCGACACTCGGGGACAGGGCCGTCGGGTCGGGCAGCGGGGTGGGTACCGGTCGTGGTCGCGGATGCGGTTCCGCTCGGGCCTCGGATACCGCTCGGGCTTCCGGTTCCATTCGGACTTCGGGTTCCGCTCGGACTTCCGGTGCCGGAGCGGGTGCCGGTGCCGGAGCGGGTGCCGATGCCGGAGCGGGTGCCGATGCCGGAGCGGGTGCCGGTGCCGGAGCGGGTGCCGGTGCCGACTCCGGTGCCGGTTCTGCCGGGATCGGCCGCAGGCGTGTGGTCGTCTCCGTCGGGGTCTCCGCGGGAGCGGCGGGCCGGCGGGACGGCGTCTCCGGTGCCCCGCTCCCGCCCGGGGTCTCGCGGCCGACGTTCGGCGGGACGTCGGGGAAGCGGGCGGAGGCGCGAGGTGGCGGGGCCCCGGGGTCGGTGCCTCGGGAATCGGCGAGCCGGAAGCGCGGGTAGCGGGGCCGGGCGCCACCATCGGGGCCGGAGACCTCGCGGCCGCCGTCCCTGCCCGGCGTGGACGGGCCGAAGTCCCGGCCGTCGCCCGAGGAGGCGGTTCCGTCCCCCCGGCCTCCCCCCGCCGCCGTACGCCGCCCCGGGGCGCTGCCGCCCTCCGGTGCCGTGGTCGCGTCGGTGCCCCGGTGGGAGGCGGTGTGCGGGCGGTTCACGTCGCTGCCGCGCGCGGCCGGCGCCTGTGCCGGGCGGGGCGGGGTGCCGGGACGAGGCGGGGCCTCCGGGGGAGGCGGCGTGCCGGGGCGGGGCGGAGTGTCCCGGTGAGGCGGCGTGCCCGGGTGGGGCTGGGTTTCGGGGCGCGGGGGAACGGAGGCGCGGCGTGCTTCCGTGCTCATGCGCCCCCCGCTTCCTCTTCCTCGGGCCCGGGCCGTTGCTCGACGCGGGCCGGTGATGTGGTCTCCCGCCCCGGCCCGGCGCGGACCGATCCGTCCCCGGGCACGCATACCCGCACGGGTGGACCGCCATCCCGGCGCGCGGGCCTCGGGCCCTGCCGCCCGGGCCGTTCCGCCGTGCGTGGGCGTCACTCTACGGCGTGACCCCGCCCGGCGGGGAACCAGTCCGCGCGCCCGTGGCATTGGCCCGGAACGTCCCCCTACCCTGCGGTAATCCTGTCTGGCAGGCTGCGTACATGACTGCGCGCGCCGCCGACCGGGCCCGTTTCGACCGGGCCACCGCCCATCTGGACGCCCCCGTGGCGATCGTGGACCTGGAGGCTTTCGACGCCAACGCGGACGACCTGGTCCGCCGGGCGGGCGGCAAGCCGGTCCGGGTCGCCAGCAAGTCCGTACGCTGCCGTGCGCTGCTCGAACGCGCCCTGGCGAGGGACGGTTTCGCGGGCGTCATGTCGTTCACGCTGGCCGAGTCACTGTGGCTGGCGCGCTCCGGTTTCGAGGACGTCCTCCTCGGCTATCCGTCGGCGGACCGCGCCCGGTACGCCGAGCTGACCGCCGACCCCAAGCTGGCCTCCGCCGTGACCGTGATGATCGACGACCCGGCGCAGCTGAACCTCATCGACGCCGCGCGCGAAGGCGGCCGTGAAGTCGTGCGGGTCTGCCTGGAGTTGGACACCTCGCTGAAGCTGCTCGGCGGACGGGTGCGGGTCGGGGCCCGGCGCTCCCCGCTGCACTCCCCCGCCCAGGTCGCCGACCTGGCCCGCGCGGTGGCCCGCCGGCCGGGGTTCGAGGTCGTGGGGCTCATGGCGTACGAGGGTCATGTCGCCGGGGTCGGGGACGCGGTGGCCGGCCGGCCGCTGCGGTCGCGTGCGGTACGGCTGATGCAGGCCGCCGCCCGCCGGGAACTCGCCGAGCGGCGCGCCGCGGTCGTGCGGGCGGTGCGGGCCGTGGTGCCCGGCCTGGAGTTCGTCAACGGCGGCGGCACGGGCAGCGTGCAGCACACCGCCGCGGAGGACGCGGTCACGGAGATCGCCGCCGGGTCCGGGCTGTACGTGCCGCGGCTGTTCGACAACTACACGTCGTTCCGGGGCCGTCCGGCGGCGCTGTTCGCCCAGCCCGTCGTACGGCGGCCGGGGGTCGGGGCCGTGGCCGTCCTCGGCGGCGGCTATCCGGCCTCCGGTGCGCCCGGCGCCGACCGGCTGCCGGTGCCGTACCTGCCCGAGGGCCTGCGCTTCGACCCCCAGGAGGGCGCCGGCGAGGTGCAGACGCCGCTGCTCGGCTCGCCCGCCGACGACCTCCTCATCGGCGACAAGGTGTGGTTCCGGCACGCCAAGGCCGGGGAGCTGTGCGAGCGGTTCGACGCGCTGCACCTGGTGGAGAGGGACGCGGTGACGGCGACGGTGCCGACGTACCGGGGCGAGGGACACACGTTCCTGTAGCCCCGTAGCCCCGTAGCCCCGTAGCACGTATTGCCCCTCAGCCTCTCAGCCCCAGAGCCCGTAGCCCCTTACGGTCAGCTCGACGGGCCGATGCCGCTGCCCACGCCGCCGCCCGTGTCCGCGTCGCCGACGGGGCGGATGCCCTTGGTGATCCGGTCCATGTCGTCGAGCGGTGGCCCGTCCTCGCCGACGTCGAAGACGTAGCGGACGAGGATCGGGGACTCGGTGCCGACGGTGGAGGGGAAGACCAGCGACTGCACGTAGCCGCCGGGACCCTTGGCCGTCTTCACCCGCCAGCGCACGTAGTACCCGGCGCGTCCGGCGACCGCGACCTGCCCGGAGGCCACCTCCTCGTGGGACTCGATGCCGCCGAAGGGCTTGTTGCCGATCAGGTCGCGGTCGTAGGCGTCGTCGGCCGCGTCCTCGATGTCCTGCTGGGCGAGGGCCTTCGGGGAGGACTCGGCGTTCGCGGTGACGGTGCGGGAGATGACGAGGCCGTGCCGGCACACGCCGCCGTCGCCGGGGCAGTCGTAGGTGCCGTCCGTGGTCATCATGACGTCGTCCTCGGTGACGTACTTGGGCAGCACCCAGCCGGTCGGGAGCGGGAAGGTGATGCCGTTGAGCTGGTCCTCGACCACGGCCGGGTCGTCGGCGGAGGGTTCGGAGGACGTCGGCGAGGGGGTCGGGGCCGCACTCGTGGGTTCCGGGACGGTGGACGTCTCGGTGGCCGGCGGGGTCTGCGCCGCGGGGCCGCCGCCGTCCTCGCCGAGGACGAACACGCCGGTGACGATCGCCGCGACCAGCACGGCCGCCGCGGTGGTGAGGGCGACGGCCTTTCCGCGCCCGGGCCTGGGCTGCCGCTGGTGCACCGGCTGCGGGTGTTGCATCGGCGGGTGTTGCATGGGCTGGTGTTGCATGGGCGGGTATTGCATCGGCTGCTGCTGCGAGGGCGGGGGCGCGCCGAACCCGGTGGTCTCGGGTGCGCGACGGTGCTCCGTCCAGGCCGTGCCGTCCCACCAGCGTTCCTGGTGGGGGGCCGACGGATCGCGATACCAGCCGGGTGGCGGCGTCATGCTCATTCCGGCACTGTAGGACGCTGCCCGGGGCGATCTACAGCGGTGTGACGTACGCCCCGGAAATCCCGCCGTCCACCAGGAAGTCGGTGGCGTTCACGAAGGAGGAGTCGTCGCTGGCCAGGAATGCGACGGCCGCGGCGATCTCCTCGGCCTCGGCGAACCGCCCCAGCGGGATGTGAACGAGGCGGCGCGCGGCCCGCTCCGGGTCCGTGGCGAACAGCTCCTGGAGGAGCGGGGTGTTGACCGGGCCGGGGCAGAGGGCGTTGACCCGGATGCCCTCCCGGGCGAACTGCACGCCGAGTTCACGGGACATCGCGAGGACGCCGCCCTTGGAGGCCGTGTACGAGATCTGCGAGGTCGCCGCGCCCATCCGGGCCACGAAGGACGCGGTGTTGATGATGGACCCCCTGCCCTGGCGCCGCATGTAGGGGATGGCGGCCTTGCAGCACAGGTAGACGGAGGTGAGGTTGACCTCCTGTACGCGCTTCCACGCCTCCAGCCCCGTCTCGAGGATGGAGTCGTCGTCGGGTGGCGAGATACCGGCGTTGTTGAACGCGACGTCCACGCTGCCGTGGGTGTCGTACGCCGTCCTGAACAACGCCTCGACCTGTTCGGGGTCGGTGACGTCGACCTTGACGAAGGTGCCGCCGATCTCCTCGGCCGCCGCCTTGCCCCGGGTCTCGTCCACGTCGCCGCAGACGACGTGCGCGCCCTCGGAGGCGAGCCGACGGGACGCGGCGAGGCCGATGCCGCTGCCCGCCCCGGTGACGACGGCGGTACGGCCGACCAGACGGCGGCAGATGATGTCCTCGGTCATGAGTGGCTAGGCCTCCGTGCTCGGCGAGACGTTGCTGATGAAGACGTTCTTGGTCTCGGTGAAGGCGGTCAGCGCGTCCGGGCCGAGTTCACGGCCGAGGCCGGACTGCTTGAACCCGCCGAACGGCGTCCAGTAACGGACGCTGGAGTGGGAGTTGACGGACAGGTTCCCGGCGCGGACCGCGCTCGACACGCGCAGGGCGCGGCCGACGTCCCGGGTCCACACCGACCCGGACAGTCCGTAGTCGGTGGCGTTGGCCAGGCGGATCGCGTCGGCCTCGTCCTCGAAGGGCAGGACGACGGCGACGGGACCGAAGACCTCCTCGACGGTCACGCGCGCGTGCGCGCCGACACCGGTGAGGACGGTGGGCGGGAACCAGAAGCCGGGGCCGCCCTCGGGGGCCGTGCCGCGGATGCCGTCGGCGTCGGCGGGGACGTAGGAGCGGACGCGGTCCAGCTGGGCCCGGGAGATCAGCGGGCCCATGTCGGTGCGCTCGTCGGCCGGGTCGCCGACGAGGACGGACTCGATCGCGGGGGCGAGGAGGGCGAGGAAGCGGTCGTACACCGTGCGCTGGACGAGGATGCGGGTGCGGGCGCAGCAGTCCTGGCCGGAGTTGTCGAGGAAGGACATGGGCGTGGCGGCCGCGGCTGCCTCGACGTCCGCGTCGGCGAAGACGATGTTGGGGCTCTTGCCGCCCAGTTCGAGGGTGACGGGCTTGAGGAGCCGCGCGCCCTTGGCCGCCACCTGCCGGCCCACGGCCGTCGACCCGGTGAAGACGACCTTCGCCACGCCCGGATGCTCGACGAGCGCGTCGCCCGCGACCGGCCCGCGACCGGGCAGCACCTGGAACAGGCCCTCGGGGAGCCCGGCCGCCAGGGCGAGTTCGGCCAGGCGCAGCGCGGTCAGCGGGGTCGTCTCGGCGGGCTTGAGGAGGACGGCGTTGCCCGCCGCCAACGCCGGCGCGGTGCCCCAGGCGGCGATCGGCATCGGGAAGTTCCAGGGCGCGATGACGCCGACGACGCCGAGCGGTTCGAGGATCGTCACGTCCAGGCCGCCGGTGACCGGGATCTGCCGTCCGGTGAGCCGCTCCACTCCCCCGGCGGCGTAGTCGAGCAGGTCGCGGACGTTGCCGGCCTCCCAGCGGGCGTTGCCGATGGTGTGCCCGGCCTCCCGGACCTCCAGCCGGGCCAGCTCCTCCAGGTGCTCGTCGACCGCGGTGGCGAAGCGGCGCAGCAGTCGGGCGCGGTCGCCGGGGGCGAGGGCGGCCCAGGCCGTCTGCGCCCGCGCGGCCCGTACGACGGCGGCGTCGACGTCGGCCGCGGAGGCGGCGGGGACGGTGGCGAGGACCTCTTCGGTGGCGGGGTTCAGCACACGTAGCAGGTCGGGCAGGTCGGACAACGGGTGCCTCACATACGTTCGAAGGAGCGGCGCAGCTCCCAGTCCGTGACGGCGGCGTCGTAGGCGTCCAGTTCGACGCGCGCCATGTTGCGGTAGTGGGCGACGACCTCGTCCCCGAAGGCGGCCTTGGCGAGGGTGCTGTTCTCCCACAGCTCGGCGGCCTCGCGCAGGGTGGTCGGGACTCGTTCGAAGCCGGCGGAGTAGGCGTTGCCCGGGCACGGCTGGGGCAGCTCAAGTCGCTGCTCGACGCCGTACAGGCCGGCCGCCACCATGCCCGCCACCGCGAGGTACGGGTTGACGTCGCCGCCGGGGAGCCGGTTCTCGAAGCGGAGCGAGCGGCCGTGGCCGACGACGCGCAGGGCGCAGGTGCGGTTGTCGTGGCCCCAGGCGACGGCGGTCGGGGCGAAGGAGCCCGGCTGGAACCGCTTGTAGGAGTTGATGTGGGGGGCGTAGAGGAGGGAGAACTCGCGCAGCGCCACCAGCTGTCCGGCGAGGAAGTGCCGCATGACCTCGGACATGCCGCCCTCCCCCTCGCCGGCCATGGCGCTGTTGCCGTCGGCGTCGGTGAGGGAGAGGTGGATGTGGCAGGAGTTGCCCTCGCGCTCGTTGTACTTGGCCATGAAGGTGAGGGACATGCCCTCCTGGGCCGCGATCTCCTTGGCGCCGGTCTTGTAGACCGCGTGCTGGTCACAGGTGACCAGGGCCTCGTCGTAGCGGAAGACGATCTCGTGCTGGCCGGGGTTGCACTCGCCCTTGGCGGACTCGACGGTGAGGCCGGCGCCGGCCATCTCGTTGCGGATGCGGCGCAGCAGGGGCTCGATGCGGCCGGTGCCGAGCACGGAGTAGTCGATGTTGTACTGGTTGGCCGGGGTCAGGCCGCGGTAGTCCGCGTCCCAGGCCTGTTCGTAGGTGTCCCGGAAGACGATGAACTCCAGCTCGGTGCCGGCCTGCGCGGTCCAGCCGTGCCCGGCGAGGCGCTCCAGTTGGCGGCGCAGGATCTGGCGGGGCGCGGCGGGCACCGGGGAGCCGTCCTCCCAGGCGAGGTCGGCGACGACCATCGCGGTGCCCTCGTTCCACGGCAGGCGGCGCAGGGTGGCCATGTCGGCGTGCATGGCGAAGTCGCCGTAGCCGCGGTCCCAGGAGGACATCGCGTAGCCGTCGACGGTGTTCATGTCGGCGTCGACGGCGAGGAGGTAGTTGCAGCCCTCGGTGCCGTGCCGGAGCACCTCGTCGAGGAAGAAGCGGGCGGCGAACCGCTTGCCCTGGAGGCGGCCCTGCATGTCGGGGAAGGCCAGGACGACGGTGTCGATGTCACCGGCGGCGACGAGGGCGTGCAGTTCCTCGACCCCGAGCGGGGGTGTGCGGTCTGCCACGGGGAGAGCCTCCTTCTGGCCGGGAGCCATAAGGTATTGCCGGGAACCTTTGCTTGGGAAGGGGGCGCGGCCGCATGCCGGAGGAAACCGGCGGGAGCGTGACGGAGGGGTCCGGCGGGAGCGTGACGGACCGGCTCGCACCGGTGCTGCGGGCGGTGCGGGCCGGCAACGGCTTCGAGGAGGCGCTGGAGCAGATCCTCCAGATCGTCAGGCTGGGTCTGGTGTCGGGGGGCGAGCGACTGCCGGCCGAGCGGGAGCTGGCGGAGCGGCTGGGGATCAGCCGGGTGACGCTGCGCGAGGTGCTGAGAGTGCTCCAGGACCAGGGGCTGGTGGAGGCCCGGCGCGGCCGGTACGGCGGAACGTTCGTGCTGCCGCGGGCGGACGCGGGCGGCGAGGACGAGCTGCGGCGCCGGGTCGCCGGGATCGACATCGAGGACGTGCTGCGCTTCCGGGAGGTGCTGGAGGTGGGCGCGGCCGGGCTGTGTGCGGCGCACGGGCTGACGGACGCGCGGGCGGCGCGGCTGCGCGAGGCGCTGGCCGGCACGCGGGACGCGCCGCTGGCGGAGTACCGGCGGCTGGACACGATGCTGCACCTCACCCTCGCCGAACTGTGCGGCTCCCCGGCCCTGGCCGCGCAGTACGCGGCCGTCCGGTCCACCCTGAACGACCTGCTGGACTGCATCCCGCTGCTGGTGCGCAACCTGGAACACTCCCAGCGCCAGCACACCGCCCTCGTGGAGGCCGTGCTCGACGGGGACGCGGACGGGGCGCGGGAGATCACGCGGCAGCACTGTGCGGGGACGGCGGCGCTGCTGCGCGGGTTCCTGGCGTGAGCGTCTCCCGTGGGGCGTCTCGCCGTGGGGGCGTCTTGCCGTGGGGGCGTTCCCCGGCAAAGGTATGAGGACGATCCATTGTCTGGAGGTCGGATGGCGGGCAGGCCGCTGATCGGCGTCAGCACGTACCTGGAGTCCGGGGCGCGCTGGGGTGTGTGGGAGCTGGAGGCGGCGCTGTTGCCTGCCGGGTATCCGCGGCTCGTGCAGCGGGCGGGCGGACTGGCCGCGATGCTTCCGCCGGACGCGCCGGAGCACGCCGCGGCCACCGTCGCCCGCCTCGACGGGCTGGTCATCGCGGGGGGCCCGGACGTGGAGCCGGTCCGCTACGGCGCCGAACCCGGCCCGCGCACCGGCCCACCCGCCCGGGCCCGGGACACCTGGGAGCTGGCGCTCATCGAGGCGGCCCTGGCCGCGCGCGTCCCGCTGCTGGGCGTCTGCCGGGGCATGCAGCTGCTCAACGTCGCCCTCGGCGGAACCCTCGTCCAGCACATCGAGGGCCACGCCGAGGTGGTGGGCGTGTTCGGCGGGCACCCGGTCAAGCCGGTGCCGGGGACGCTGTACGCCTCCGTCGTACCCGAGGAGACGTTCGTGCCGACGTACCACCACCAGGCGGTGGACCGGATCGGCGCGGGCCTCACCGCGTCGGCCCACGCGGCGGACGGCACCGTGGAGGCCCTGGAGCTGCCGTCCGGACCTGGCTGGGTCCTCGGCGTGCAGTGGCACCCGGAGATGGGCGAGGACGTACGGGTGATGCGGGCGCTGGTGGAGGCGTCGGGGCCGGTCTGACCCGCCGCTCCGGGGACGACGGGGCGTGGACGACGCCGGGGGCAGGGGCCAGGAGCTGGGGCTGGGACTGGGACTGGGACTGGGACTGGGGAGTGGCTTTGGACGGGCTCGACTTGGACGGGCTCGGTGGGGCGCAGGGCATGCCCGCCGAGTGGTCGCGTACGTGGGCGTGCCGGGTCGGCCCAGGGCGTGCCCGCCTGCGCCGTCCCGCACCGAGCGTGCCGGGCCCGGCGGAGGCCCACCCCTAGGACGGGCCCGCCGCCCCGCACCCCGCACCCCGCCGCCAGGCCTACGCCCGTGTCAGCGACAGCAGTTGCCGGGCCGGGCCCGTCGGGCGGTGGCCCGTGGGCCATACCGCTCGTAGGTCGCGGGCCAGGGCGACGTCCGCCACGGGCACGCTCACCAGGCGCCGGGTGGTGAGTTCCTCGCCGACGGCGAGTTCGCTGAGGACGGACGGGCCGGCGCCGCTCACGGCCGCCGCCTTCACCGCGGTGGTCGACGACAGCTCGATCAGGGGGCGGGCCAGGCCGCCCAGGGCCGCGTCCAGGACCTGCCGGGTACCCGAGCCCTTCTCCCGCAGGATCAGCGGGGTCGCCGCCAGTTCCGCCCCCTCGAGCGGGCGCCGGCGTCGGGCCCAGGGGTGGCCCGGTGCGGTCACGACGATCAGCCGGTCATGGGCGATGACGGCCGAGTCGAGGCCCGCCGGGACGCTCACCCCCTCCACGAAACCCAGGTCGGCCTCACCGGCCAGCAGGCGCTCCGCGACCGCCGTCGAGTTCCCGGCGAGCAGCGACACCGCCGTGTCCGGCAACTGGGTGCGCAGCGCGACCAGCCAGCCCGGCAGCAGGTACTCGGCGATCGTCATGCTGGCCGCCACCCGCAGCCGTGAGTCCCGCCGGTCCCGCAGCGCCTGCGCACCCGCGTCGAACGCCTCGGCCGCCTCCACGATGCGGCGCGCCCAGTCCGTGACCAGCGCGCCGGCGTCGGTGAGCCGGGAACCTCGCGGCGAACGGTCCACCAGGGCGACACCCAGCTGACGTTCCATCGAGCGGATGCGGCTGCTGGCGGCCGGCTGTGTGATGCCCAGCTCGCGCGCCGCCCCGCCGAGGCTGCCCAGACGCGCCACCGCCAGCAGCAGCTCCATCGCCCCGAGATCCGGCACCCGGTGCGCCAGCGAGCCCGCCGCGTGCCGCCTCGGTGTCTCCTGCCCGCCCTCCGTACCGCCCGTACCGCTGCTCATAACCCCAGCTTATGCCCTCATAGAGACATGGTCCCTGGTCAGGGACTTTGGCCACCGAGACCGTGGACGCATGGTCACCGCAGCCCAGCCCCTGTCCCCTTCCGCCACCCCGAACCGGCGTGTCCCGGCCGTTCGGCACCTCGGGCCCAACTGGTACGCCTGCGTCATGGGCACCGCCATCGTCGGTACCGCGGGAGCCGCGCTCCCCTGGCACGCGCCAGGACTGCGCGCCGTCTGCACCACGGTCTGGGCACTGTCCCTCGTCCTGCTGGCGGTCCTGCTGGTGGCCCGGTCCCTGCACTGGATCCACCACCGCGACCAGGCCCGCGCCCATCTGCTCGACCCGGCGGCGGCTCCCTTCTACGGCTGTCTGGCGATGGCTCTGCTGGCCGTGGGCGGCGGCGCCCTGACCGTCGGGCGGGACTGGATCGGCACCTCCGCCGCGGTCGCCCTGGACACCGTGCTGTTCACCGCCGGTACGGTCATCGGGCTCGCGGCGGCGGTGGCCGTGCCGTACCTGATGGCCGTACGTCACCGGATAGAGCCTGGGCAGGCCAGCCCGGTGTGGCTGCTGCCGCTCGTCGCGCCGATGGTGTCCGCGGCCGTCGGACCGCTGCTGGTCCCGCACCTCCCGCCGGGACAGCCCCGCCAGACGCTGCTGCTCGCCTGTGTCGCGATGTTCGGGGTGAGTCTGCTCGCGACGCTGGTGACACTGCCGGTGATCTTCGGCCGGCTGCTCACCGGCGGCCCGCTGCCGCTCGCGCTCACCCCGTCGCTGTTCCTGGTGCTGGGACCACTCGGGCAGTCGACCACCGCCGTGGGCAAGTTCGCGGACGTGGCCCCGGGAGTCGTTCCGGGGCCGTACGCCGAGGGCTTCGGGGTGCTCGCCGTCCTGTACGGCGTGCCGGTGATGGGCTTCGCGCTGATGTGGCTGTGTCTCGCCGCCGCGCACGTCGTGCGGGCCCGCCGGGAGGGCATGGGCTTCTCGATGACGTGGTGGTCGTTCACCTTCCCGGTGGGCACCTGTGTCACCGGGGCGGAGGCGCTGGCCCGGCACACGGGGCTCGTCGTCTACGAGGGGCTCACCGTCGTCCTGTACGCCGTCCTCGTCGCCGCCTGGGCCGTCGCCGCCGTGCACACCGCGCGCGGCGTGGTCAGCGGCGCGCTGCTCGCAGGGCCGCGCCCAGCGCCCGGGGCGCCTCGGCCAGCGACGGCCCGTACCACGTGAGGTACCGCCCGTCGACGAGGGCACAGGGCAGGCCCGGGAAGGCCTCCGGGCCGTCGGCGGCGGTGAAGCGGTACGGCTCGTCCGGCAGGACCACGATCTCCGGGCGGGCCGCCCGCAGTTCGTCGACCGGAACCTTCGGGTAGCGCTCGGCGTGCCCGGCGTACAGGTGGTCGACGCCGAGGCGGGCGAGTACGTCGCCCGCGAAGGTGTCGCGCCCCAGCACCATCCATGGCCTGCGCCAGATCGGTACCACGGCCGTACGGCGCCGCTCGGGGGACGGGGACGGCAGGGCCGACCAGGCCGACTCCGCGGCGGCCAGCCACCGGGGCCGGGACGGCGCGCCGCAGGCGGTCAGTACCCGGTCTAGCTCGGTGAATGCCTGCGGCACCGTGCGCACGTCGGTCACCAGCACCTCGACGCCCGCCGCGCGCAGGGCGTCCAGGTCCGGGGCGCGGTTCTCCTCCTCGTTGGCGACCACCAGGTCGGGGGCGAGGGCGACGATCCGCTCGGTGTCCGGGTTCTTCGTGCCGCCGACGCGTGCGACGTCGAGGCCGGCCGGGTGGGTGCACCAGTCGGTGGCCCCCACGAGGGTGCCGGGAACCGTGCGGGCCACCGCCTCGGTCAGCGACGGCACCAGGGAGACCACCCTCACCGGCGCGTCCTCACCGGCGGGGCCCTTCCCGGACCGCCTCGATGTGCTCGGCGACGGCGACCACGATCAGCCGGGTGTCGGGCACCGTGGCCCGCCACCGGTGCCGCACCCCGCCGGTGAGGTAGAGCGTGTCGCCGCGCCCCAGCCGGTAGGCGCGGCCCTCGGCCTCGATCTCCACGGCGCCCTCGGTGACGAACATCAACTGGTCGTTGCGGCACTGCAGTTCCCGGCCCGCGTCGTGGTCGCCGGTGTATTCGGAGGCGTGCATCTGGTGGTGTCCGCGCACCAGCGAGCGCACCTTGGGTGCCAGCTCGGGATCGGGGTCCTCGGCCCGGACGACGTCGACGCTGCACGCGGGGTCGGCGGCGGCGAGCAGTTCCACGGCGGTGGTGCGCAGGGCGTCGGCCACCTTCTCCAGGGAGGTCTGGCTGGGCCGCGCCCGGTCGTTCTCGATCTGGCTCAGGAAGGGCACGGACAGGCCGCTGCGCTCGGACACGACGGCGAGGGTGAGTTCGAGGGCCCGGCGCCGCCGCCGTACGGCCGCGCCCACCCGAAGGTGCTGATCTTTGTGGTCGCCCATCGCTCCGGCTCCCTCCTTCACCCGTCGCGGTACCGCCGCGGCCGCCCGGTCCGGGCGCCGTACTCCTGATGAGTTCTCTGCACCCTACGCATGTTCGGCAAACCGTTTCATGCGGCCGTCACATCGACGTCACGGTGCGGTGGCCGCGACCTCACATTTCTCGCCACCGAAAGGGCCGCTCGCGCGCCGCGCCGGACGCCTTACCGGTTCAAGGCGTGGCGGGCCCCGCATGTTCCCGCCAGCCCCTCCCGTCCCGGTGGAGGGATGCTCAGGCGGGGGGTTGGCGCTCCGTGGTTGTCCAAATCCTTACCGTGTCCTGGCTCCCTACGACCCGAGGGGTGGGCCGGTACCGCTACTGCGGGGTCATCCGCCCGACCATGTCCGGGTGCTCCTCCAGCCAGGCCGCCACGGCTTCCTCCTCGTGGCCCTGACCGCGGTTCTTGATCTCCGCCTCCAGGCTGCCGAGCTCGTCCTCGCTCATGTGGAAGTCCTTGATCCACTCGGTGAGCTGCGGGTACTGCTCGGGGAACTTCTTGCTGGAGATGGTGCGGATCGTGTTGCCCTCGCCGAAGGCCTTCTTGGGGTCCTTCAGCTTGGTCAGCTCGTACTCGCTGTACGCCCAGTGCGGCGACCAGAGAGTGACCGCGACCGGCTCCTTCTTGGCCAGGGCGCGCTTGAGCTCGGCCAGCATCGCCGGCGTGGAGCCGTCGACGACCTCGTACTCGTCCTCCAGGCCGTAGCCCGGCACGACCTCGTCCTTGAGGAGCTGCATCTCACCGGTGCCGGGCTCGATGCCGATGATCTTCCCGTCGAAGAGGTCGGCCTTGCCCTTGAGGTCCGCGAGGGACTTGACGTCCTTCACGTACGAGGGGACGGCGATCTCCAGGGACGTCGGCTCGTACCAGGTGCCCAGGTCGGTGAGGTTGTTCTTGTGCTTGTCCCAGTAGTTCTTCTGGGCGTAGGGCAGCCAGGCGTCGAAGTTGAGGTCGAGGTCGCCGGAGGCCAGGCCGGTGTAGACCGGGCCGACGTCCATCTGCTTCAGGTTCAGCTTGTAGCCGCGCCGCTCCAGGACGTTCTTCCACAGGTAGGTGACGGCGATGTCCTCGTCCCAGGGGAACCAGGCGATGTCCAGCGGGCGCTTCGCCTCGGCCGGGGTGGCGCCGGCGCCGCCCTCGACCGGGGCGAGCTTGTCGACGAGGCCCGGGTTGGCGTCCAGCCAGGTGCGGACGGCGTCCTGCTGGTTGCCCTTGCCGGCCTTGTTGATCTCGGCCTCGAGGCTGGTGAGCTGCTTCTCGGTCAGCGAGAAGTCCTTGAGCCACTTGGCCGTGGTGGGGTCGTCGCCGGCGAAGCCCTTGCGGGACAGCGTGTGCACGCCGTCACCCGCGCCCCAGGCGCCCTTGGGGTCCTTCAGCTTCTTCAGGTCGAGGTCGTTGTACGCCCAGTGCGGGGACCAGAGCGTGACGACCACCGGCTCCTTCTTGCTCATCGCCCGCTTCAGCTCGGCCAGCATCGCCGGGGTGGAGCTGTCGACGACCTTGTACTCCTTCTCCAGGCCGTACTCCTTGAGGACCTTGCTCTTCAGCAGGGCCATCTCACCGGCGCTGGACTCGATGCCGGTGATCTTGCCGTCGAACAGGTCGGCCTTGCCCTTGAGGTCCGCCAGTGAGTTGACGTCCTTCATGTACGCGGGGACGGTCAGCTCCAGCGACGTCTCGTCGTACCAGGAGCCGAGGTCGTCGAGCCGGTCGCCGTACTTCTTCCAGTACTGCTCGTGCGTGGTCGGCAGCCAGGAGTTGGTGACGATGTCGATGTCGCCCTGGGCCAGGGAGGTGTAGAGCGGCCCGGCGTCGAACTGCCTGGCCTCCACCTCGTAGCCGCGCTGTTCGAGGATCTCCTTCCACAGGAAGGTGGAGGCGACACCCTCGTCCCACGGGACGTAGCCGAGAGAGACCTTCTTGCCCTGGCCGACGTTCTTGCCGTCGGCGACGCTCTTCGAGTCGCCGGAGCCGCCGAACATGCCCATGCCGCCGGCCACCAGGGCCAGGATCACGACGCCGATCACGGCGACCTGCGGACGGGGACGGTAGGACCAGATCTTCATGCCGCTCGCGGCCCGGGCCCGGGCCGCGGCGCGCCGGCCCAGCGGCGAGACGTGGGTGCCCAGGGCGCTGGTCATGCGGTCCAGGTAGATCGCGAGGATCACGATGGCGATGCCGGACTCGGAGCCGAGGCCGACGTTGAGCTGGCCGATCGCCTCGTTGACGTCGCCGCCGAGGCCGCCGGTGCCGACCATGCCCGCGATCGCGGCCATGGACAGGCCGAGCATGATGACCTGGTTGACGCCCGCCATCACCGTGGGCAGCGCCAGCGGGAGCTGGACGCGCAGCAGGGTGTTGCGGGGAGTGGTGCCGAAGGCCTCGGCGGCCTCGACCAGTTCCTTGTCGACCTGGCGGATGCCCAGCTCGGTCATGCGAACGCCCGGGGCGAGCGCGAAGATCAGGGTGGCGACGATGCCCGCGGAGGCGCCGGTGCCGAAGAACAGGATCGCCGGGATCAGGTAGATCATCGCGGGCAGCGTCTGCATGAAGTCCAGCACCGGCCGGACGACGCCGCTGACCCGGTCCGAACGGGCCGCCCAGATACCCACGGGCACCGCGACGACCAGCGCGATCAGGGTGGCGACGAGCACCAGCGCCAGGGTGATCATCGCGTTTTCCCACAGTTCCATGGAGACGATGAACGCGAATCCGAGGAAGGTGAGAACACCGGCGACCGTGCCGCGCAGCCAGAAGGCGATGATCGCGAAGATGCCGACGAGGAGCAGCGGTTCGGGCGCCTGGAGGACGGCGTTGATGCCGTCGTAGGTGCCGGTGAAGACGGTCTTGAGGAAGTCGAAGAGCCACGCGACGTGTCCGAGCAGCCAGTCGACGGCGCTGTTGACCCAGTCGCCGAGCGGAATCCTAGGCACGGGCCATCACCTTCTCGGGACCCTTGTCGCGCGGGGAGTCGCAGGTGCCGACCTCGGCCTGCTCGTCGCCCAGGAAGCCCACGAGGCGGCGGGAGGGGACCACGCCCACGAGGTCGCCGTCGTCGACGACCGCGACGGGGTGCGGCACGCGCGCACTGATGGCGCACAGCTCGGTGAACGGCGTCTCGGGCGTGGCCGTGTCGCACGCGCAGTCGGCCTCGTCGCCGCGCAGTTCGGTCTCCATGACGGCTCGGGCGGTGAGTACGCGGGAGCGGTCGACGTCCTGGGTGAAGGAGGCGACGTAGTCGTTGGCGGGACGTATCAGGATGTCCTGCGCGGTGCCTATCTGCACGATCCGGCCGTCCCGCATGACGGCGATGCGGTCGCCCAGGCGCATGGCCTCGTTGAGGTCGTGGGTGATGAAGACGATGGTCTTCTTCAGGGTCTTCTGCAGTTCGAGCAGCTGGTCCTGCATGTCGCGGCGGATCAGCGGGTCGAGGGCGCTGAAGGACTCGTCCATGAGCAGCAGGTCGGCGTCCGTGGCGAGGGCGCGGGCCAGGCCCACGCGCTGCTGCATACCGCCGGACAGCTCGTCCGGCCAGGACTTCTCCCAGCCGGCCAGGCCGCACAGGGCGAGCGCCTCGTCGGCGCGGCGCTCGCGCTCGGCGCGGGGCACGCCCTGCACTTCAAGACCGTAGGCAGCGTTGTCACGGACGCTGCGGTGCGGGAAGAGCGCGAAGTGCTGGAAGACCATGCTGATCTGCTTGGAGCGGACCTCGCGCAGTCGGCGGTCGCCGAGTTCCGTCAGGTCCTGACCACCGAACCGGACGTGCCCGGCGGTCGGCTCCAGCAGACCGTTGAGCATGCGCAGCAGCGTGGACTTGCCGGACCCGGACAGCCCCATGACCACGAAGATCTCGCCGGGCTCCACGGTGAAGGACGCGTCGATGACGGCGGCCGTGGTGCCGTCGGCGCGCAGTTCCTCCCGGTCGGCTCCCTGGCGCAGCCGTTCGGCTGCCTGGTCCGGTTTCCTGCCGAAGACCTTGTACAGGTTTTCGGCCTCTAGTCTGGCTGACACGCTTACCTCTTGCATCGGGGGCAGGGACCGGGCCGTGAAGACTCGCCGATGCGCAGACCCGCTGATGCGAGCAGTCGTAGATACGAAGACTCGCTAACAGTTGAAAGCATCAACCAGCTTTGACCCGGGTGCGCGCCTGCCCTGATCGTCCCGGCCCAAACATTTGAGTGACCCAGTTCACACGTCCTCCACCTCCTCGCCACATGGCCTGCGGCATGATGCGAGGCGTGACCGGACGACTGATGCTTCTCGACACCGCCTCCCTCTACTTCCGCGCCTACTTCGGCGTACCGGACTCCGTGAGGGCCCCCGACGGCACGCCGGTGAACGCCGTGCGCGGACTCCTCGACTTCATCGACCGCCTGGTGAAGGACCACCGGCCCGACCACCTCGTCGCCTGCATGGACGCCGACTGGCGCCCGCAGTGGCGCGTGGAGCTGATCCCCTCCTACAAGGCGCACCGCGTCGCCGAGGAGCGCCCGGCGGGCCCGGACACCGAGGAGGTGCCCGACACGCTCTCGCCGCAGGTGCCGGTCATCGAGGCCGTCCTCGACGCGCTCGGCATCGCCCGCGTCGGCGTGGCCGGGTACGAGGCGGACGACGTCATCGGCACCTACACGGCGCGGGCGACGGGCCCGGTCGACATCGTCACCGGCGACCGGGACCTCTACCAGCTCGTCGACGACGCCCGTGGCGTGCGCGTGCTGTATCCGATCAAGGGCGTCGGCACGCTCGCCCTCACCGACGAGGCCGCGCTGCGCGAGAAGTACGGCGTCGACGGCCGCGGGTACGCCGATCTGGCGCTGCTGCGGGGCGACCCGAGCGACGGCCTGCCGGGCGTGGCGGGCATCGGCGAGAAGACGGCGGCCAAGCTGCTCGCCGAGTTCGGGGACCTGGCCGGGATCCAGGCCGCCGTCGACGACCCGAGGGCGAAGCTCACGCCCTCGCAGCGCAAGCGGCTGACCGAGGCCGCGCCGTATCTCGCGGTCGCCCCGAAGGTCGTCCGGGTAGCCGACGACGTCCCGCTGCCGGACGTCGACACCGCGCTGCCGCACGCCCCGCGCGACGCCGCGGCGCTGGACGGACTGGCGGCCCGCTGGGGTCTGGGCGGATCACTGCAGCGGCTGCTGACGACACTCGGCGCCTGAAGCCGTGCGGCCCGGGCAGGCAATGCCTGCCCGGCGCATCGGAGCTCCGACGAGGGGAAGCCGTACTTGGCGCACGCGAGGATGCTAACTTAGGTAAACCTAAGTCAGGGAACCCTCACGCAGGGAGCAGGGAGGCCGACATGGCAGACCGTCCGGCACGCAAGCCGCGCAAGCCGCACACCGCACAGGTCGTCCGCACCGAGCGGCTGACCCCGCACATGCAGCGTGTGGTGCTCGGCGGCGAGGGACTCGCCGGGCTGCCGGCGGACACCTGCACCGACCATTACGTGAAGCTGCTGTTCCCCTCCGGGGGCGCGACCTACCCGGAGCCCTTCGACATGGAACGGATCCGCGAGGAGTTCCCCCGCGACCAGTGGCCGGTGACCCGGACGTACACGGTGCGCCACTGGGACGCAGAGCTTTGTGAGCTGACCCTGGACTTCGTGATCCACGGCGACGAGGGTCTGGCCGGCCCCTGGGCGAAGCGCGTCCAGCCTGGCGAGACCGTCCGCTTCATGGGCCCCGGCGGCGCCTACGCCCCCGACCCCGCCGCCGACTGGCACCTGCTCGCCGGTGACGAGAGCGCGCTGCCCGCGATCGCCCGGTCCCTGGAGGCACTGCCCGACGGTGCCCGCGCCTTCGCCTTCATCGAGGTCGACGGGCCCGAGGAGGAGCAGAAGATCGACTCCGACGTGGAGGTCGTCTGGCTGCACCGCGGCGACCGTCCGGTGGGCCAGGCCCTGGTCGAGGCCCTGCGCGGCCTGGACTTCCCCGAGGGCCGGGTGCACGCCTTCGTGCACGGCGAGGCGGCCTGCGTGAAGGAACTGCGGGGGCTCCTCCGGGTGGAACGCGAGATCCCCCGCGAGGACCTCTCCATCTCCGGGTACTGGCGCCTCGGCCACAACGAGGACGGCTGGCAGGCCTCGAAGCGGGAGTGGAACGCACGCATCGAGGCGGAGCAGGAGGGCACCGCCCCGGCGGCGTGACCGAGCCGGTGGCAACCGCCCGACGGCGGCCCGAGCCCGCGGCCACCACCGGGCCGCATAACGGGGCCCGCCACCACCGGGCCGCGTAACCGAGCCCGCCGCCACCACCCAGCCGCATAACCGGGCCCGCGGCCACCCCCAGCCGCATAACCGGGCCCGCGGCCACCCCCAGCCGCATAACCGAGCCCGCCACCACCACCCGACCGCCTGGCCGAGCCCCTGGCCACCACCCGGCCGTATAGCGAGCCGCGCCGGGTGTGCCGCGTATCACGTATCCACCGGCGCACACGGCCTGCCCGATAGAGCACGCCTCGGCCGGCGCACACGGTCTGCCCGACAGAACACCCGTCGGCCGGCGCACCGCCACACAAGGCACAGCGCCGCACGGCCACCCACCCGTCGCACCACACCACCCACCGGCCGCGCGGCCGAGCCCGCACCTCGGCCCACCCCGCCACGCACACGCCCGCGCAGCATCGCGCACAGCGGGCCCACGACGCCTCGCCACGCCGGTCACGCCGGTCACGCCGGTCACGCCGCGGGACTCCGCACACCGGCCCGCCCCGCCCCGGTGTCCCGCACACGCGCGGGCCCGCGCGCACCGTCGAGCGCGGTCGTGGCCGCCGCGCCCGGGCCGCCGCACTCCCCGCGTACAGCGCGCGGCGCCGCGTCGGCCACGTCAAGCCCACTACGTGCCGCCCGCATCGGCCGTCGAGGCGTCCGGGCCTCAGTCGCCGCGTACGCGTGCGTGCAGGTGCATGTCGTGCCAGCCGTCTGGATGGAGCAGGGCGCTGCGCTTGGTGCCCTCCAGGGCGAAGCGTGCCTTGCGGGCGACCCGGCAGGAGGCCTCGTTGGCGACGGAGTGGGTGAGTTCCAGTCGCTGGAAGCCGATCTCGTCCAGGGCCCAGCGGGCGAGCCCGTTCGTGGCGCGGGCCGCGACGCCCCGGCCGCGAGCCGCCGCCGTGGTCCAGTAGGCGACCTCGGCCACCCCGTCGTCGAGCAGGACCTCGCGGAGGGCGACCCTGCCGAGGAGCCGGTCGTCGGCCTCGTCGGCGACGGCCCACTGGACGTTGCGCTCGTGGGCCCAGCCCCGCTGCCACTCGGCGATCCAGCCGCGCACCTCCTCCTCGGAGTCGGCGGTGCGGATGTGCCACTGGTGCATCACCGGGTCCTGGAAGGCCGCGTGCACTGCGGGCGCGTCCTCGGCGCGCCACGGGCGCAGTACCAGCCCGTCGCCGGTGGGGACCGTGGGCTGCGGGGTACGGGCGAGAGAGCCTGCGGGAAGGACCGGGCGCGTCAGGTAGGGCATGGGCCGCATCCTGCCAACGCCCCGTTCGGCGGCCCAGCGGTTTTCCGGCACCGGCCGCCGCCTCGTACGCTGGCAGGCGATGAGACGCCGCACCCCTCCCCCGCCCTCGCCCCTCCCGCAGCGCGACGGGATCGACGCGGTGCGGGTGCGGCTGCCCGCCGACGGGCCGTGGTCCACGGTGCGGGAACACCTGACGGAGCGGTTGGCACGCGCCGGCGCCGGCGTGGTCGACGGCATGTTCGACGCCGGGCTGTTCGTCGGCGCGGACGGGCGGGCCGTACCGGAGGACGCGCCGTACGAGCCCGGGATGTTCGTGTGGTACCACCGCGAGCTGCCCGCCGAGGTACCCGTGCCCTTCCCCCTGGAGATCGTGTACCGCGACGAGCACATCGTCGTCGCCGACAAGCCGCACTTCCTGGCCACCACCCCGCGCGGCGGCCACGTCACCGAGACCGCGCTCGCACGGCTGCGCCGGGAACTGGGTGTCCCGGCGCTCGGCGCCGCTCACCGCCTGGACCGGCTCACCGCCGGACTGGTCCTGTTCACGGTGCGCCCCGAGGAGCGCGGCGCGTACCAGGGCCTGTTCCGCGACCGGCTGGTGCGCAAGGAGTACGAGGCCGTCGCCCCGTACGATCCGGAGCTGGTCCTCCCCCGGACCGTGCGCAGCCGAATCCTCAAGGAACGCGGGGTGCTGGCCGCCCAGGAGATCGAGGGCGAGCCGAACGCCGTGAGCCGCGTCGAGCTGATCGAGCGCCGCCCGGACCCGGGCACCGGCCTGGGCCGGTACCGGCTGGTGCCCGGCACCGGCCAGACCCACCAGCTGCGCGTCCACATGACCGCGCTCGGCGTGCCGATCCTCGGCGACCCGCTCTACCCCGAGGTGACCGACCCCGTGCCGGCCGGCGACTTCCGGCGCCCGCTGCAACTGCTGGCGCGGGAGCTGGGGTTCACCGATCCGGTCACGGGGCGGGAGCACCGCTTCCGCAGCGGACGGTCCCTCGGCGCCTGGACGGCGTATGAGGACTGGGCCGCCGGCCGTCAGTAGCCGCGCCACCAGAGCAGGAAGCGCTGCCAGGCACCGCGGGGACGTGGCTGCTCCGGCACCGGCTGGGGCTGCGCGGCCGTCAACGGCGCGGGCTCCGGCGGGTACGACGGGGCCTGCGGTTCGGGCCGGCTCTCCGGCCGCGGGATGCCGACGTGCCAGGCGGTGCGCCGCTCCGGGACCGGGGCGTGGCTCGGCTGCTGCCTGATGTCCTGCTGCGCCTTGGGCTCGAAGTACACCGGCAGTTCCACCAGGTGCCGAGAGGCGATCGACGAGCGCCACCGCAGTTCGCCCTCGTCGATGGCGAGCTGGACGTCCGGCAGCCGCATCAGCAGCGCGTCGATCCCGGCGTCCGCGATGGCACGCCCGATGTCCTGGCCGGGGCACTCGTGCGGACCGCCGCCGAAGGCGAGGTGGGCGCGGTTGCCCTGCATGCTCGCGTCCAGGTCGGGGCGGATGCGCGGGTCGACGTTGCCCGGGGCGATGCCGAGCAGCAGCCCGTCGCCCGCGCGGATGCGCTGACCGCCCAGTTCGGTCTCCTGCTTGGCGAAGTAGGCGAAGACGGTACTGAACGGCGGCTCGTCCCACAGGGACTGCTCGACCGCCTCGGGCACCGTCATCTGGCCGCCGCTGAGCTGGGCGCGGAAGCCCGGGTCGGTGAGCACCACGCGCAGCACGTTGCTGATGAGGTTCACGGTCGCTTCGTAGGCGGCCAGGAGGACCAACCGCAGGTGCTCCCTGACCTCGTCGTCGGTGAGCCCGGCGGGGTGGGTGACAAGGCGCCCGGCGATGTCGTCCTCGGGGTTGGCCCGGCGGGCGGTGGTGAGGCGGTCCAGGGCGTCCATGACGTAGGCGTGGCTGGCGATCGCCGTCTCGGTGCCCTTGAGCGCGTCGCGGGCGGCCTCGACCATCCGGTCGTTGTACTCCTCCGGCATGCCGAGGAGATGGCACATCACTCCCATCGGCAGGTGCTCGGCGAACTGGCTGACCAGGTCGGCGCGGCCCTCCTCGCAGAACCGGTTGACGTGGCGCTGGGTGTACCGCTTGATGTGGCGGCGCAGTTCCCGGTAGTCGATGTCGGACATGGCGCTGGTGACCGCGCCGCGCAGCCGCTTGTGCTCGTCGCCCTCCGCGTGGGAGCAGATGGGCTGCCAGGCGATGTGCGGCATGAGGGGGTGGTCCGGCTTGACCATGCCCTCGTTGAGCGGCGTCCAGATCCGGCTGTCGCGGCAGAACTGGGCGGGCGTGCTCACCATGTGCAGGTTCTCGGCGTGCCCGAGGACCACCCACATCGGTACGTCGTCGTGGAGCAGCGCCGGCGCCACCGGACCATGTTGCTCGCGCAGCTTCTCGTACAGCTCTTCCAGGTCCTCCGTCTCGTGCAGCCGGTGCAGTCCGCCCGGTCCGAGGCCGTGCGCGGGGCAGCCGGGCGGCGGTTCGAGCAGGGGGTCGCCCGTTCCGGTCAGGGAGTGGCGTTCAGGCGTCACAGTGTCGCTCCGCAACAGAAGTGTGGGTCAGGGGTGTGGTTCGAGGAGGCCGGTCGGCCGCGCCGGGTCAGCCGAGCGCGCCCTTCATCGCGATGGAGTGCAGGAAGCGCGTCAGTGTCAGCAGGACGTCCCGGCTGGAGGCCCGGCGCCGCACGTCGCAGTCGAGGATGGGGATCTCCTCGGTCAGGTCGAGCGCGGCCCGCAGCTCCTCGACGGGGTAACGGGGGGCGTCGGGGAAGGTGTTGACGGCGACCACGAAGGGCACACCGCGCTCCTCCAGGCGCCCCATGACGTCGAAGCTGACGTCCAGGCGGCGGGTGTCGACGAGTACCACCGCGCCGAGGGCGCCCTCGAACAGGCCGTTCCACAGGAACCAGAAGCGCTCCTGGCCGGGCGTGCCGAAGAGGTACAGCACCAGTTGGTCGGTGATGCTGATGCGGCCGAAGTCCATGGCCACCGTGGTGGCCGTCTTGGAGGCGGAACCGTAGTTGTCGTCGACCCCGATGCCGGCCTGGGTCATCGTCTCCTCGGTGGTCAGCGGTCTGATCTCGCTGACCGAACCGACCATGGTGGTCTTGCCGACCCCGAAGCCGCCCACGATGACGATCTTCACGGCGGCCTCGGCCGTGTGCGGAAGCCGGTCCTCGGTCCGTGGGCCCGGGATCGTGTCAGAGTTTTTGAAGTCCATGCATCACCGCTTCGAGGAGGTTTCGGTCGGCGACCTTCTGGCGGACGATCGGGGCGCGGGCCTGCACCAGTTCCGCTGCCAGCAAGTCGGTGAGCAGCACGGTCACCACACTGAACGGCAGGCCCAGGTAGGCCGACAGCTCGGCTGCGGACAGGGGCGCGGCGCACAGCCGCAGCAGGGCCGCCTGTTCGGGAGTGGCGGACACCGGAGGGTCGGCTCGGGCCACGATCAGGGTGACCAGGTCGATGTCGGCGCGCTCGCCGCCGCCCTCCCCGCCGATGACGAACAGCCGCTCGGGGTTGGGCGTCCCGTCGTCCTTGCCGGGAGGTCCGGCAGCGGAGGACGCGGCGGACGGCTCCTGCCCGGGAGATCGCCTCTGGCGTTGGGGAGGAGTCATACGGTCTGCCCGTTGCGCCTGGCGGGACTGGTGAGATGGGGCCCGATGCGGGCGACCAGGTCGGCCATGCTGAGGCCCATCCGGCCGGGCTCGCAACAGACGTCGGAGAGCACGGCGAGGTAGGCGTTGGGTCCGGCGGCCATCAGGTAGAAGTAGCCGCCGTTCATCTCGATGAGGACCATCTTCATGTCGCCGTCGCTGGTCGGGATCTCCTGGCTGACGGCACTCGCCAGGCTCTGCAGGCCCGCGCAGGCCGCGGCGACCCGGTCGGCGGCGTCCGGGTCCCCGGAGTAGCGGGCGATGCGCAGGCCGTCGGCGGAGAGCACCACGATCATCTCGATGCCCGGGACGCCGTCGTAGAGATCCCGGAGCATCCAGTCGAACTTGCCTTGCTGCTCGATCACTTGAGGTTCCCCTCGTCGTCTGCCGGGGCGTGGGCCGGCTCGTTGCTGCTGGACTGCTGGTGGGCCTGGGTGCTGCCCGTGTGCTGCTTGAGGCCCTCCCAGAAGGCCCCGATGAAGTGCCCCGGCGGGAGCCCCTCGTCCTTCACCGGCTCGGGCTCCGGCTCCGGCGGGAAGCCGTTTCGGGCGCGCTCGGCGGCCAGGCGGGCCTCGCGCTCGGCGTCCTCCCGCTCCCAGACAGCCTGTTCGGCGAGGCGCTGGCTGAGCGGCATCTTGACCCGGCTGCGGCGCTGCGGGAGGCCGCCCGCCGTCCACTCGGTCACCTCGGGAACGTCGTCCTCCAGGGAGACCGTGTCGGGGATACGGGGGCTGGTGGGGCGGCGCTTCTTGGGCGGGCGATTGGGTCCGGGCAGGGCGTCCGGGCCCGGCTGCGGGATCGACGCCGCGCCGATGCCGTGGGCGAGGCCGACTCCGGGCTCGGTGGTCATCATCTTGCTGGGCACGATGAGGATGGCCCGGACGCCGCCGTACGCGGAGGCCCGCAGGGACACGTCCATGCCGTACTGCGTGCACAGGCGGCCGACGACCGACAGGCCCAGCCGCGGGTGGTGGGCGAGGTCCTGCACGTCGGTGCCGCGTTTGGCGTGCTCCAGCAGTCCCTCGATACGGGCGCGGGACTCCTCGCTGAGGCTGACGCCGGCGTCCTCGATCTCGATGCACACACCGCTCTGCACCTCGGTCGCGGTGACGTGCACCTTGGACCCCGGCGGCGAGTAGCGGGTGGCGTTGTCGAGGAGTTCCGCCGCGGCGTGGATGACCTGCTCGACCGCGGTGCCCTTGATGTTGACCTTGGCGATGGAGGCCAGGTTGATCCGGCGGTACTCCAGGATCCGGGACATGGCGCCGCGCAGCACGCTGTAGAGCGCCACCGGCTTGGGCCACTGGCGTCCGGGCCGGCCGCCGCCGATGACGGAGATCGAGTCGGCGAGGCGGCCGATCAGGGCGGTGCCGTGGTCGATGCGCAGGAGGTCGTCGAAGACCTCGGGGTTGCGCCCGTGGTCCTCCTCCATCTCGCGGAGTTCCTTGTTCTGCTGGTGGACGATCGCCTGGACGCGGCGGGCGATGTCGACGAAGGAACGCTCGGCGGATTCGCGCATGGAGTCCTGGTGATCGACGATGTCGCACACCATGCGGATGAGCTTGCGCTGGGGCTCGCCGAGTTCGGTGTAGGAGGGGTCGACCTCGCCGAGACGGCGCATCACCTCTTCGGGTGTGCTTCCCGAGCGCATGAAGTCCAGGACGTTGGGCAGGACTTCGCCGCCGAGGCGGACCATCTCCTCGTGATGGCTCGCGGCCCGGCGTTCCAGATACGCGCTGTGACGGGCGTGCTCGGCACGCAGGACCCGTAGCGCACGGCCGCGGCGTACCGCTTCGGCCGCCGCGGCGATCACCAGCAGGGTGGCGACGGCACCGCACAGGCCGACGGCGAGCCGGGCCGGTTCCGTCACCAGGGCGACGGCGGCCCCGGTGGCCGCGGCCATCAGTATGGCCGGCAGCAACAGCGTTCGCGCGTAGGGAAGTTCACGGCGACCTGGAGGGGAATCAACACTCACCATGTAGGCCCTCTGAAAACGAATCGGCTGGGATGGGGGAGCTTGCGGCGGGGTATCTCTGGGAGTTGTCGGGATCTTCGGCGCATTGGGAACAAGCGCGCGATTTCACCTCAACTCGGTGCGCTGCGGGCGAGCTTAGTCCGAGGGGATCATCGCCGTGTCATATTCAGCAAGCACCTGAAACGGGCACTGGGACTGGAGTAGTCTCGGGCCCATTTGCACGCCCGGGAGTCACTCGAACACACGGTGTAGTGGTGAGCGGGCGTACGAAAATCACTCACCGTAATGAGGGAAAGAGACGCCGAAGGCATCCAGAAACGCCGGAGGCCCGGCGGAACACCGCCGGGCCTCCGATACGCAGGGCTAGCCCACCGACGAGTAGGCGACCACCCCGCGCAGCAGTTCGTCGACCGCCTTGCGCGCGTTCTTCGGGACCGTCGAGCCCTCGGCGGGCGCGGCGGCCGAGATCTGGCCGAGGACGTCGATGACCTGCTTGCACCAGCGCACGAAGTCGCCGGCGGGCATCTCCACCTCGCGCAGCACCTCGTCGAGGCCCTTGCCGGACGCCCACATGTACGCGGCCCAGGCGAAGCCGAGGTCGGGCTCGCGCTGGCCGACGCCCTCGGTCTGGCTGATCCGGAAGTCCTCCTCCAGGGCGTCGAGGCGACCCCAGATGCGGACGGTCTCACCGAGCGCGGCCTTGGCCTTGCCCGAGGGCAGCTTCGGCGCCATCGCGTCGTCGGCGGCCCGGGACTCGAAGACCAGCGCGGAGACGCAGGCGGCCAGCTCGGCCGGGGAGAGGCCCTCCCAGACGCCCTCGCGCAGACACTCACTGGCGAGCAGGTCCAGTTCGCCGTAGAGCCGGGCGAGGCGCTTGCCGTGCTGGGTGACCTCGTCGCCGCGCAGGTAGTCCATCTCCGTCAGCAGCGCGACGATCCGGTCGAAGGTGCGGGCGATGGTGTTCGTCCGGCCCTCGATCCGGCGCTCCAGCTGGGAGGTGTCGCGCAGCAGCCGGTGGTAGCGCTCGGCCCAGCGGGCGTGGTCCTCGCGGTCGTCGCAGCCGTGGCACGGGTGGGCGCGGATGTCCTTGCGCAGCCGGGCGATCTCCCGGTCGTCGGCGGCCTGGGAACGCTTCTTGCGGGCGCGCTCCGGCGGGATGTGCCCGGCCTTGGTGCGCAGTGCGGAGGCGAGGTCGCGGCGGGACTGGGGTGAGCGCGGGTTGAAGGACTTCGGGATGCGCATCCGCTCCAGCGCCTCGACCGGCACCGGGAAGTCCATCGACGCCAGCCGCTTGACCTGCCGCTCGGCGGTCAGCACCAGCGGGCGGGGCCCGTCGTGGTGCTCGAAGCCGCGGTGACCGTTGGACCGGCCGGCGGGCAGGCCCGGGTCCAGCACCAGGGCGAGGCCCGCGTACTTGCCCGTCGGCACGTGGATGACGTCGCCCGGCTTCAGCTTCTCCAGCGCCACGGCGGCCTCGGCGCGCCGCTGGTTGGCGCCCTGCCGAGCCAGCTCGGTCTCGCGGTCCTTCAGCTCGCGGCGCAGCCGCGCGTACTCCTCGAAGTCGCCGAGGTGGCAGGTCATGGAGGCCTTGTAGCCCTCCAGCCCTTCCTCGTTGCGCTGGACCTGACGGGAGATGCCGACGACCGACTTGTCCGCCTGGAACTGCGCGAAGGAGGTCTCCAGCAGCTCCCGCGAACGGTGCCGGCCGAACTGCTCGACCAGGTTGACCGCCATGTTGTACGACGGCTTGAAGCTGGAGCGCAGCGGGTACGTGCGTGTACCGGCCAGTCCCGCGAGGTGCTCGGGGTTCATGCCGCGCTGCCACAGCACGACGGCATGGCCCTCGACGTCGATGCCGCGCCGCCCGGCCCGGCCGGTGAGCTGGGTGTACTCGCCGGGGGTGATGTCGGCGTGCTGCTCGCCGTTCCACTTGACGAGCTTCTCCAGCACGACCGAGCGGGCGGGCATGTTGATGCCGAGGGCGAGGGTCTCGGTCGCGAAGACGGCCTTGACCAGTCCGCGCACGAACAGCTCCTCGACGACCTCCTTGAACGTCGGCAGCATGCCCGCGTGGTGGGCGGCGATGCCGCGCTCCAGGCCCTCCAGCCACTCGTAGTAGCCCAGGACGTGCAGGTCCTCGGTCGGGATGGAGGACGTGCGCTCCTCGACCAGGGCGCGCACCCGCTCCCGCGCGTCCTCGTCGTTGAGCCGCAGCCCGGCGTACATGCACTGCTGGACGGCGGCCTCGCAGGCGGCGCGGCTGAAGATGAAGGTGATCGCGGGCAGCAGGCCCTCGGCGTCCAGGCGCTCGATGACCTCGGGCCGGCCCGGCGTCCAGACGCGGGAGCGCTGCCGGCGCTCGCGCTCCCGGTCGGCCTCCTTCATGGCACGGCCGCGCCTGCGGTCCTGGTAGGACGGGCGGCTCGCCTCCAGGCGCGCCATGCGCGTGAGGTCGGGGTTGACGGCCTTCTTGTGGCCCTCGCCCTCCTCGAACAGGTCGTACATCCGGCGCCCGGCCAGCACGTGCTGGAACAGCGGCACCGGCCGGTGCTCGGAGACGATCACCTCGGTGTGGCCGCGCACGGTGTCGAGCCAGTCGCCGAACTCCTCCGCGTTCGACACGGTCGCCGACAGTGACACCAGGGTCACGGATTCGGGGAGGTGGATGATCACTTCCTCCCACACGGCACCGCGGAAGCGGTCGGAGAGGTAGTGCACCTCGTCCATGACCACGTGGCCGAGGCCGAGGAGGGTCTGGGAGCCGGCGTAGAGCATGTTCCGCAGGACCTCGGTGGTCATCACGACCACCGGGGCGTCGGAGTTCACGCTGTTGTCGCCGGTGAGCAGGCCCACTCTGTCCGCGCCGTAGCGGCGGCACAGGTCGGCGTACTTCTGGTTCGACAGCGCCTTGATGGGCGTCGTGTAGAAGCACTTCTTGCCCTGCTGGAGGGCGAGGTGGACGGCGAACTCGCCGACGATCGTCTTGCCGGAGCCGGTGGGCGCGGCCACCAGCACGCCCTTGCCCGCCTCGAGTGCCTGGCAGGCCTCGATCTGGAAGGGGTCGAGGCCGAAGTCGTACATCTCGCGGAAGGAGGCGAGCGCGGTGGCCTGCTCGGCAGCGCGCTGGCGGGCTGCCGCGTACCGCTCGGCCGGAGAGAGATCGTCTGTCATCGTGCTTTCGAGCGTACCGGGCCGCACTGACAACAGGACGATCATTATCGGGATCGGTCCCGTGAGGGATCGTGGGGAGCTTCCGCCGCCCCGTCGGCCCTCAGGTCACGTCGTCGTAGCCGTTGACCCGGTCCTTCGTGGCCTGCTCGGGCAGGGCGCGGGCGGTGGTCACGGGCTCGATCCCGCCGATGTCCTCGGGGGTGAGGTCCAGCTCGGACGCCTCGTCGTCGTCGGGTTCCAGGGCCTCGCGGCGGGCTCTGCGACGGTCGTTCAGCAGGGAGATGGTGACCGCGGCGAAGTACAGCACCCAGATCGGTCCGGCCAGCATGATCATCGTCAGGGGGTCGGTGCTCGGCGTGGCGATGGCCGCGAACAGCGTGATGCCCATGATCATGGCGCGCCACCAGCCGAGCATCCGCTTGCCGGCCAGCACTCCGGTGAGGTTGAGCATGACCAGCAGCAGGGGCAGCTCGAAGGAGAGACCGAAGACGATCACCATGCGTGTGACGAGGTCGAGCAGCTCGTCCAGCGGCAGCAGGTTGTCGACGTCGCTCGGCGTGAACTCGATCAGCACCTTCGCCGAGGTGGGCAGCACCGCGTAGGCGAAGTAGGCGCCGACGAGGAAGAGCGGCGCACCGGTGGCGACGAACGCGTAGGCGTACTTCTTCTCGCTCTTGTGCAGGCCCGGGGCGACGAACGCCCACAGTTGGTAGAGCCAGACCGGGGAGGCCAGCACGATGCCGGCCGTCAGGGACACCTTCAGAGCCAGGGTGAAGGGGCCGAGCAGACCGTTGATGGTGATCTGCGCGCACGGCTCCGCACCGGTCTCCGCCTGGGCCAGCTCCGCGAACGATTTCTCACAGCCGATCGAATCGAGGATCGGCTCGGTGAGGACGTTGATGATCTCCTGGTAGAAGAAAGCGGCGACCACAGTGACGGCGACGATGGCCAACAACGCCTTCGCGAGCCGGTTGCGGAGCTCACGAAGGTGCTCCGCGAGGGGCATCCGCCCCTCGGGATCCCTCTCCTTGTTGCGGGCAGGCTTCAGCAACCCACATTCCCATCTCGTGCGGCGGGCCGGAGGTCACCGGCCCTGCGTCAGCGCTTGGTCGTGTCCGTCGGCTCGGTGACCGGACGGGAGCTGGTCACATCGCCGGGGGCGGCCTGGATGGTGCGCTTCGCCGCGGCCTGCTCGGGGTTGGGAGGATCGGCGGGAGCGGAGTCGTCGGACTTGCTCTCGCTCTTCATCGCCTTGGCCTCGCTCTTGAGGATGCGCGCCGACTTGCCGAGCGAGCGCGCCATGTCCGGAAGCTTCTTCGCGCCGAACAGCAGGATGATGACGACGAGGATGAGAATGATCTCGGGGGCGCCGAGCCTTCCGAACATAAGTCTTTACCTTCTCACCGAGGCGGCTGGGTGGGGGTGCTGTCCGACCGGTCGGACATGTGTCCGATCGATCGTCTTGTGCAGCGATCGTAACGCTCAGGGGTAAACGTGAGGCAATCCCCGTGCGTACTCCCGTCCGCGGCCGGGCCTCGTTTTCCGGGCCGCGACCAGCAGCGTACCTTCAGGGACCTGTGGGGTGACAGGGCAAAGCGTCCCAATACGCAACTCGCATGGGTCCATCGGGTCCCGACCAGGCATCCGAGCAGTCACAAGGCGTCCACCGCGCGGGCCGCGCTCGCGGTCGCCCGCTCCAGGTCCTCCGCCGCCCGGCTGATCCGGTCGGCGGAGTCCGTCACCTGCCGGCCCAGGCGCTGTGCCTCCACGAACACCTTCACGGCGAACACCGCGAGAACGGCGAGACCCAGAAAACCCACGGCAACCGCGAACATCGGCCAGAACATGACGCCGAGCCTAGACGGTGGAGTGCAGCCGCAGGGTCCTGACCCCGCCGCCGGTGAGCAGCTCCACGACCCGCTCCCCCGCCGGCTTGCGCACGGCGGACCCGCACTCGGGGCAGGTGAACGAGTAGAACGTGGTGCGGCTCGTGGCGCCGATGGCGAGGCGCAGGGCACTCGCGGCCAGCTCGAAGCGGCCCCGGCAGTCGGGACAGCCCGCCTTGAACACGACCGGGGACACGCGTCGCATGCCGGCGAACGCGGACGCCGCCGTCATGCCCGGCGCACCTGGCCCCACGGACTCGCTCACAGCCCTCGCTCCTGCCTGTCGTGCTCGTACCGTCCCTCGTCCGGCCCGCCGTGCGCCCCGACCGCCTCGCTGCCGTCGTACGCCGACAGCGCCTCGCGGGCCGCCCGCCGGGCGCTGTCGGCGAGCTCGGGCGGGGAGACGATGCGGCCGTCCCGCCCGAGCCGCAGCGCCAGCCGCCGCAGGGACGCGGGGTCGGGGGTGCGCAGCGTGATGCGCAGCCCGCCGTCGGCGAGCTCGTCCGCGCTGTCGTGCGGGTAGTACTCGGCGACCCAGCGCCCGCCCGGGCCGACCTCCACGACGACCTCCGGATCCTCGGCGGCGGGCTGCACCAGCCCCTCCGACAGGTCCCGCAGCTCCACCTCGGGCGGCGCGGACGGCTCGTCCAGGATGCGGATCTCGGCGACCCGGTCGAGCCGGAAGGTGCGCCGGGCCTCGGAGCGGCGGCACCAGGCCTCCACGTACGTGTGCCCGACGCTGACCAGGCGGATGGGGTCGATCTCGCGCTCGGTGACCTCGTCGCGGGCCGGTGAGTAGTAGCGGATCCACAGCCGGCGGCGCTCCGAGATCGCCCGGTCGACGTCGGCGAAGACGCCGCCCTCGGACTCGAAGGTGACGGACAGGCGTGAGCTGGCGCCCGCGGCCTCGCCGGCCGAGGTCTCCACCTTGGCGGTGGCCCGCAGCAGCGCCTGCCGGTCGCTCTCGCGCAGGCCGGGCAGGGTCGCCACGGCCCGGGCGGCGACGAGCAGCGCGGTGGCCTCGTCGGCGGCGAGCCGCAGCGGCTCGGCGGCGTCCGCGCCGAGGGCGGCCGGGTTGTGCCACCAGATGCGCTCGCCGTCGGTGTCGATGTCGAGAAGGTCGCCGCCGCGGAAGCTGGTGCCGCACATGGGCAGCACGTCGAGGTCGGAGACCAGCTCGTCCTCGGTGATGCCGAAGGCGCGCGCGACGTCCTCGACCCGGGCGCCGGGGCGCTCCCGCAGATACGTCACCAGGGACAGCATCCGTCGGGTCTGGTCGATGGCGTTCACTGGCCTGACCGGTTTGCCTGCCACTGTGTTGTCCGCTCCCCCTCAGCCCTTGGCGACGGCACGCAGCCGGTCCACCACGTCCGCACGCAACTCCGCGGGCTCCAGCACCACCACGTCCGGCCCGAACTCGACCAGCCAGGCGTCCAGGCCGTGCCCGTACGGAATCTCCAACTCGTCCCAGCCGCCACCGAGTTCCCGCACCCCCGTGGCCTTCGCACGAAGGGGGTATCCCGCGCCCGTGCGCAGCCGGATCAGCGCGGAGCGGTCGGCGGTCTCCCCCGCCCAGCTCGCGACCGTCTCACGGACCGTGACGACGTCGGGCACGGGGGCGGTGAACCGCGCGCCGCGCGAGCGCACCCTGCCCGTGATCCGGGACAGCCGGAAGACCCGCTCGGCACCGCGGTCGCGGTCGAAGCCGGCCAGGTACCAGTGGCCGCGCCAGCACTCCAGCGCCCAGGGCTCCACGTGCCTGGGCTCGGGCTGGGCGGCGTTGGCCTTGCGGTAGTCGAAGACGACCGGCCGGCGGTCGCGGCAGGCCAGCATCAGCGGCTCGAACGCTGCCTCGTGGACGGGAATGCGCGGCTCCAGCGCACTGTGCGCCTCGTACGGGTCGACGTCCTCGGGCAGCCCCGCCGCGCGCAGTTTCTGCAGCGCGCCGCTCGCGGCACCGGCCAGCCGGGCCTGCTGCCACACCTTGGCGGCGAGCCCGAGAGCGGCGGCTTCCTCGGCGTCCAGGGTGATCGGGGGCAGGCGGTTGCTGTCGCGGCGGGCCAGGTAGCCGACCTCGCCGTCGAGGCTCTCGACGGTCTCGATGACCAGCCCGAGTTCCCGGAGGTCGTCCTTGTCCCGCTCGAACATGCGGTTGAAGGAGTCGTCGGAGCCCGCCGCGCCCTGGCCGGGCCTGGAGGCCTCGACGTAAGCCTCGATGGAGTCGCGCAGCTCGCGCTTGCTGAGTGGCCGCCGCGTCCCGAGCAGACACAGCGCCAGGTTCATCAGCCGCTCGGCCTTGGCAATGGCCATCGACGCCCTTCTCCCTATGGTGCTTACGACGGATGACCGTACCGCCCCGCGGTGGCGCGGCAAAAGCCGAGGGCCCATGCCCGGACAGGCATGGACCCCGGATGACCGGCTCTGATCGCTGTCCGCTCGGACTTCGATCAGACTCCGAGCAGATCGACCACGAAGATCAGCGTCGAGCCGGGCGGGATCGCCGGGGTCGGGCTCTGGTCGCCGTAGGCGAGGTGCGCCGGGATGGTCAGCTGGCGGCGCCCGCCGACCTTCATGCCCTGCACGCCCTGGTCCCAGCCGGCGATGACGCGGCCGCCACCGAGCGGGAAGCGGAACGGCGTACCGCGGTTCCAGCTGGCGTCGAACTCCTCGCCCGTGCTGAAGGTCACGCCCACGTAGTGGACGGTCACGGTCTGACCGGCCTGCGCAACCGGGCCGTCGCCCTCCCAGATGTCCTTGATCTCGAGGTCCGCCGGGGGCTCGCCGCCCGGGAAGTCGACCTCGGGCTTGTCGATGCTCACGTGTTCAGCTCCTGCTTGTCTCTCGGAAAGGCAACGGCCCAAGTCTTACATCTCGAAGGCGTCACATCTTCGCCAGGATGTCGACGGAGAAGACCAGCGTGGAGTCCTTCTCGATGCCGCTGCCCTCCGGCGGGCTGTCGCCGTACCCCAGGTCCGGCGGGATGACGATGAGGACGCGACTGCCGACCTTCTTGCCGGTCAGGCCCTGCGACCAGCCCTTGACGACCTGCTGGAGCGAGAACGACGTCAGCTGCTTCCTGCCGTACGTCGAGTCGAACTCCTTGCCGCCGTCCCAGACCACGCCCTTGTACTGCACGAGCACGCTGTCCTGGGCGCCGACCTCGGCACCGTCGCCCTCGAGGACGTACTCCGCCACCAGCTTCTTCGGAGCGTCGGCCTTCGGCAGCTCGATGGAGGGCGCCTTGCCGTCGGTGTTGGTGCCGACCTTGGGCAGGGCGGCGTCCTCCTGGGGGACTTCCTTGCCCTTGGCGGAGCTCTTGGCGTTGAAGGTGTCCTGCACGTCGACCACGAACACCAGCGTGTCGGAACCCTTGATGCCCGCCTGCTCGTTGCCCTGCTCGCCGTACCCCCAGGTGGGCGGCACGGAGAACTGGACGCGGCTGCCGGTCTTCTTGCCGGCGAGCGCGTACCGCCAGCCGTCGATGATGCTGCCCTGGGCGAGCTGGATGACCAGCGGGGTCTTGCGGTCGTAGGAGTTGTCGAAGACCTTCGCGCTCTCCCAGATCTGGCCCAGGTAGTTCGCCGACACGAAGTCGTTCTCCGCGATGGCCTTGCCGCCACCCGCGATGACCGTCTTGACCGCGAGGTCCTTGGACGGCTCGCCGCTGCCCTTGGCGACGGTCGGCTTCTCGTCGAACTTCGTCCCCGCGGTGATCGCCGGCAGCGGACCGTCGACGATCTTCGGCGGCGGCGGTGCCGACGTACCCGACGCCTCGGGCGTCGCGCTGTCGCCGGTGCTGCTCGAGCCGGAGTCTTCGTCACCGCATGCGGCGAGCGTGACCAGTCCGGCGGGGACGGCGATGAGGAGTGAGCGTCGGCGCACGGTGGGGGCCTCGTATCGGTGTCGGTCGGTCCTGTTGAAGTGCGCGCAACTCTACGGCGTGAGAAGGGCACCGTACGGCTAACGTACGGTGCCCGTGTGGCGTTCCGCCCTTTCGTGCGGAAACGCCTGTCTCACCTCGTCCGGCTCACATTCCGGCGATCAGCTTCTCCACCCGGTCGTCCACCGAACGGAACGGGTCCTTGCACAAAACGGTGCGCTGCGCCTGGTCGTTGAGCTTGAGATGGACCCAGTCGACGGTGAAGTCCCGGCGCTGCTCCTGGGCCCGTCGGATGAAGTCGCCGCGCAGCCGGGCCCGAGTGGTCTGCGGCGGGACGGACTTGCCCTCGAAGATCTTCAGGTCGTTGGCGACCCGGGCGGCCTGGCCCTTCTTCTCGAGCAGGTAGTACAGGCCACGGCGGCGGTGGATGTCGTGGTAGGCGAGGTCTATCTGCGCGACCCGCGGGTGCGACATGGTCATGTTGTGCTTGGCCCGGTACCGCTCCAGGAGCTTGTACTTCATGACCCAGTCGATCTCGGTGTCGATGCGGTCGAGGTCCTCGGCCTCGATCGCGTCCAGTGTGCGGCCCCACAGCTCCAGCACGCGCTCGACGGTGCCGGTGCGGATGCCGCGGCGCTCGCAGAAGTCCACGGCCTTCTCGTAGTACTCCCGCTGCACCTCCAGCGCGGACGCCTCGCGGCCACTGGCCAGGCGCACCTTCCGGCGCCCGGTGATGTCGTGGCTCACCTCGCGGATCGCCCGGATCGGGTTCTCCAGGGTGAGGTCGCGCATCACCGTGCCCGCCTCGATCATGCGCAGCACCAGGTCGGTGGCGCCGACCTTGAGCAGCATGGTCGTCTCGGACATGTTCGAGTCGCCCACGATGACGTGCAGGCGCCGGTAGCGCTCGGCGTCGGCGTGCGGCTCGTCGCGCGTGTTGATGATGGGCCGGGAGCGGGTGGTCGCCGAGGAGACGCCCTCCCAGATGTGCTCGGCCCGCTGGCTGACGCAGTACACGGCACCGCGCGGTGTCTGCAGCACCTTGCCGGCGCCGCACAGCAGCTGCCTGGTCACCAGGAACGGAATGAGGATGTCCGCGAGCCGCGAGAACTCCCCGTGCCGGGCCACGAGGTAATTCTCGTGGCAGCCGTAGGAGTTGCCGGCGGAGTCGGTGTTGTTCTTGAAGAGGTAGACGTCGCCCGCGATTCCCTCCTCGTGCAGGCGTCGTTCGGCGTCCACCAGGAGTCCTTCGAGAATGCGCTCGCCCGCTTTGTCGTGGGTGACGAGTTCGGTCACGTTGTCACATTCGGGTGTGGCGTACTCCGGATGTGATCCCACGTCGAGATAGAGGCGGGCCCCGTTGCGCAGAAAGACATTGCTGCTGCGGCCCCATGACACGACACGGCGGAAGAGGTACCGCGCCACCTCGTCAGGCGACAGGCGGCGCTGTCCCCTGAACGTGCACGTGACACCGTACTCGTTCTCCAGCCCGAAAATGCGGCGGTCCATGACTGAACATTACGCCTGATGACCCGAACTGAAACGGGGTTCGACGGCACGGTTTGGATCATTTTCCGATGAAGCCGCAACCACCGCTCCCCTGGCGGGAGCTGCGAGGACCCGCCCCGTGCACGCCAGCACGAGCAGGGACACGGCCCCGGCCGCCCCGGGCACCGCGAACCCCCACAGCGCCCCGCCGTGCTCCACGACGGGCCCCGCGAGGCCCGTACCCACCGAGGCACCCACGGTGAACGTCGTCACCAGCCACGAGAACGCCTCCGTCACCGTGCCGCGCGGCGCGTGCCGGTCGACGAGGACGAACGCACAGGCGATGCACGGCGCCAGGAAGACACCCGCGACCACCGTGAGCAGCACCATGGCGACGGCGCCCGGCATCAGCATCAGCGGCAGGTAACACACCGCCAGCAGGGCCACCAGCACCCGCAGTCGGCGCGCGGGATCGCCGGTCCACTGCCGGGCCCCGTAGACGGCCCCGCCGACGAGCGCTCCGAGCCCCAGGGCGGCCATCAGCCAGCCGTAGACGGCGTCGCCGCCGTGTTCGTCCGCGTACGGCACGGAGGCGACGGTGATGGACCCGAGCGCCATACCGATGAACAGGAAGGCGCCCAGCAGCGCGAGCAGCCCGGACGAGCGCAGCGCGCCCAGCCAGTGCGCCTCGCGCGGCGCCGACCGCCACGCGCGCGAGGGGGGTGACACCACCACGGACAGGGCCCCCAGCACACCCACCGCGTTCAGCACGAGCAGGGCGACCAGCGGCGACCACAGCGACACGCACACCGTCACGAGCAGCGGCCCGACGGTGAACATGACCTCCTGCGCGATGGCGTCCATGGCGTACGCCGTGTGCACCTGGTCCTCCTTGCGGAGCACGCTGGGCCACAGCGCCCGCAGCCCGCCCTCCAGCGGGGGCGTGAACAGCCCCGCGGCTCCCACGGCCACGTACGCGAGCGCCACCGTCCCGGTGCCCGCGAAGGCGAACACGGCCATGGCCAGGCCCGACAGCACGGCGGCCGGCAACTGCACCCGCGGCTGCCCGTGCAGGTCCACGAACCGCCCGAGCACGGGCTGTCCCACGGCGTTGGCGACCCCGTACACGGCGGCCAGGGCTCCCGCGAGGCTGTACGAGCCGCCCTCGGCCCGCACGAACAGCACGATCGCGATCGCCGCGGTGGCGTTGGGCAGCCGCCCCACGAGCGTGCCGACGAGCAGCCTGACGGCATGCCGCGCCCGAAGAATGTCCAGGTACCCGGCGACCACGACCCACCCCCTTCTCCGAACCAACCGATGAGGTTTTACGTATAACGTCCGTCGCCATACGTACCATGTCGCCTGTTCACGAGTCCAGACGAAAGCGCAGGCGAACGGTGGCACGAGGCAGCACCCGCCCCACGAGCCGGGACGTCGCCCAGGCCGCCGGCGTCTCCCAGGCAGCGGTGTCCCTGGTGCTCGGTGACAAGTGGCGCGGCCGCGTCTCGGAGCCCACGGCCCAGCGGGTCCGGGAGGCCGCGCACGAAATGGGCTACCGCCCGAACCTGGCCGCCCGCAACCTGCGCCTCGGCCGCACGCGCACGGTGCTGCTGGTCGTCCCCGCACTGACCACGGAGTTCTTCGCGGAGGTGTACACGGGCGCCGCGCGGGTGGCCGCCGAGCACGGCTTCGGGGTGGTCCTCTACCCCTCCCCCGAGGGCGTCGGCCCGGCCCGGGACCCCTTCGCCTCCGCCCAGGCCGCCCTGGACGGCGTCATCGCGTCCTCCATGGCGGCCGACGCGCTCAGCGCGATCCGGGGCGACCAGCTTCCCCTGGTCATGCTGGACAGCGACCCGCAGGGCAGCCTGGGCGCCGCGACGGTCAACCTGGACATCGCCGACGGCATCCGCCAGGTCGCGGAGCACCTTCTGTCCCTCGGCCACCGCCGCTTCCTGCACCTCGCGGCGGACGTCCCGTCCTGGACCTTCGAGGTACGCGCCCGGGAACTGGCCACACGGCTTGCCGCCGCCCCCGGCGCCGGCCTCCGCACCGTCCGCGCCCCCATCTCTATCGAGGGCGCCCAGAGGGCCACGGAGGCCGCGCTCGCCGCTCCGGAGCCCCGGCCCACGGCGCTGGTCTGCGACGACGACAAACTAGCGGTCGGCGCGTACAAGGCGGCCCGGCGGGCCGGGCTCCGCGTTCCGGACGACCTGTCGGTCACCGGCCTCGACGACCTCGGCCTCGCCACGGCCATCGACCCCGAGCTGACGACCGTACGCCTGGACGCGGAACTCTTCGGTGAGCGCGGGATGCGCGCCCTGCTGGCGGTCATGGAGGGACAGGCACCCGAGGAGGGCGACATCCCGGTGCACCTGGTCGTACGGGGCTCCACGGCACCGCCACGGCAAGAGTGAGCGGCGCCGGGGCACATGGCACCCGGCGCCGCGCGAAGGCTCCTGCGCAGCGGCTGTCCGCTACTCCTCGCCCTTGTCCCCGCCCTCGTCCTCGTCCGGCAGGGGCAGGTCCTCAGTGCCGGCGGCTCCCGCTGCCGCTCCCTCATCCAGCAGCCGCGACAGCTGCGCCCCCACGATCCGCTTGAACTTCCGCTTCTGGGGACGCGTGCGGTCCAGCACCGCGACTTCCAGACGCTCCGCCGGGATCTCCCGCTCGCTGCCGTTCGTGTCGCGGGACAGCGACTGCACCGCCAGCTTCAGCGCCTCGGCCAGCGTCATACCGTCCCGGTGCCGCTGGTCCAGGTACCCGCTGATCTGCTCGGCGTTGCCGCCGACCGCGACCGAGCCGTGCTCGTCCACGATCGAGCCGTCGTGCGGCAGCCGGTAGATCTGGTCACCGTCGGCGCTGTCGCCGACCTCGGCGACGACCAACTCCACCTCGTACGGCTTCTCGGCCTGGCTGGAGAAGATGGTGCCCAGTGTCTGGGCGTACACGTTGGCCAGGCCGCGAGCCGTCACGTCGTCACGGTCGTACGTGTAACCGCGCAGGTCGGCATAGCGCACGCCACCGATCCGCAGGTTCTCGTACTCGTTGTACTTGCCGGCGGCCGCGAAGCCGATCCGGTCGTAGATCTCGCTGAACTTGTGCAGCGCACGGGACGGGTTCTCGCCGACGAACACGATGCCGTCGGCGTACTGCAGCACGACCAGGCTGCGGCCACGGGCGATGCCCTTGCGGGCGTACTCCGCCCGGTCGGCCATGGCCTGCTGGGGTGAGACATAGAACGGCGTCGACACCGGTTATCCATCCCTTTCTGGAGAAGTCACTGGACCACCTGACAACACGGACGCACCCGCTACAGCAGCGCGGCCCGCGGGCCGTCGGGGTGTTCGAGCCGCCGCTCCAGCACCGCGCGGGCGAGCGCCGAGCCCTCGTCCTCGCTCAGCCGGCGGTAGCCGTCCTCGGTGATCACAGTGATGATCGGGTAGATCCGGCGGGCGACATCGGGACCACCGGTCGCCGAGTCGTCGTCTGCCGCGTCGTACAGTGCCTGGACCACGAGCGTCGTGGCCTGCTCCTCGGTCAGGTCCTCGCGGAAGAGCTTCTTCATCGCGCCCCGGGCGAAGATCGACCCCGACCCGGTGGTCGCGTAGTTCTGCTCCTCGGAGCGCCCGCCCGTCACGTCGTACGAGAAGATGCGGCCCCTGCCCCGGTCCACGTCGTACCCGGCGAACAGCGGCACCACGGCCAGCCCCTGCATCGCCATGCCCAGGTTGGACCGGATCATCGTGGACAGGCGGTTGGCCTTGCCCTCCAGGGACAGCTGGGCGCCCTCGACCTTCTCGAAGTGCTCCAGCTCCAGCTGGAACAGCTTCACCATCTCCACGGCCAGTCCCGCCGTGCCGGCGATGCCCACCGCCGAGTACTCGTCGGCCGGGAAGACCTTCTCGATGTCCCGCTGAGCGATCATGTTGCCCATGGTGGCCCGCCGGTCACCGGCGAGGACGACACCGCCGGGGAACGTCACCGCCACGATCGTGGTGCCGTGCGGCGCCTCGATCACACCCTGCACCGGCGGCAGTTGCCGGTTGCCCGGGAGCATCTCCGGCTGGTGCTCACCGAGGAAATCCATGAACGAAGAGGACCCAGGCGTCAGGAAGGCAGCTGGTAGACGCCCGGTGCTACGAGTGTTGGCTTCCACGCGATTCCTTCCACGTATGCGACAGCTATGCCACGGACCCTACCCGGCTGCGGGCAGTGATCCACATACTCGGCGGGAACCATGGAACGAACACCCCGGCCCCCGTCTCGGGCCGCGCGCGGCACGGTTTCCACCGCACCGCGCGCGACCCCTCACGTTCTGCTCGTCCGCCCCTCATGCGGCCCTCGGGCCTGTGAAGCGAAGGAGAAGCAGGCCTTCAGCAGGCCTACTGGCCACCCTTCTGCACGAAGGACCGCACGAAGTCCTCCGCGTTCTCCTCGAGGACGTCGTCGATCTCGTCCAGGACGGAGTCCACGTCGTCGTTCAGCTTCTCCTGGCGCTCCTTGAGGTCCTCGGAAGCCTGTGCGTCCTGCGCCTGCTCCTCGACCTCCTCCGTGGAACGCGTGGCCTTCTGCTGCCCGCCGCCGGTGTCCTTGGTCGCCATAACCCTCACCCCGCTCGGTTCGCCCGACACAGTTGCTCGGTCAAGATCAGACCCTACAAGCCGGGTCCGACATCGGCCCCGCAGTTTCTCCAACGTACGGGTGCCACCTCGATGGTTCCCGGACCCGGGTGTTTCCACCCTGTCCGGCCGATTCCTCCCGTGTACCCGCTCGGCCAGGTCACCCGCCCGACAACACCTTGACCAGGTCTTCCGCGGTGCGGCAGCGGTCCAGGAGCTCCTTGACGTGATTACGCGTTCCGCGAAGCGGTTCCAGGGTTGGCACCCGCTGGAGCGAGTCCCGGCCCGGCAGATCGAAGATCACCGAGTCCCAGGAGGCCGCCGCGACGTCGTCCGCGTACTGCTCCAGGCAGCGCCCGCGGAAGTACGCGCGCGTGTCCTCCGGCGGCTTCGTACGGGCCCGCTCGACCTCCGTCTCGTCCAGCAGCCGCTTGATGCGGCCGCGGTCCACCAGGCGGTTGTACAGGCCCTTGTCGGGCCGTACATCGGCGTACTGGAGGTCCACCAGGTGCAGCCGGGCCGCGTCCCAGTCCAGGTCGTCGCGGCGGCGGTAGCCCTCCATGAGCTCCCGCTTGGCCACCCAGTCCAGCTCGCCGGCCAGGCTCATCGGATCGTTCTCGAGCCGGTTGAGGGTGTCCTCCCAGCGGCCCAGGACGTCCTTGGTCTGGTCGTCGACGTCCGCGCCGTACCGTTCCTCGACGTACTTGCGGGCCAGTTCGTAGTACTCCATCTGGAGCTGCACCGCGGTCAGTGTCCGGCCGCTGCGCAGCGTGACCAGGCGCTTCAGCGACGGGTCGTGCGAGACCTGGTGGAGGGTGCGCACGGGCTGGTCCACGGCCAGGTCGACGGCGATGAACCCGTCCTCGATCATGGACAGGACCAGGGCCGTCGTACCCAGCTTCAGGTACGTCGAGATCTCCGAGAGGTTCGCGTCACCGATGATCACGTGCAGTCGCCGGTACTTCTCGGCGTCCGCGTGCGGTTCGTCGCGGGTGTTGATGATGGGCCGCTTCAGCGTCGTCTCCAGGCCCACCTCGACCTCGAAGTAGTCCGCGCGCTGACTGAGCTGGAAACCGTGCTCGTGCCCGTCCTGACCGATGCCGACGCGGCCGGCTCCGGTGAAGACCTGGCGGGAGACGAAGAAGGGCGTCAGGTGGCGCACGATGTCCGAGAAGGCGGTCTCCCGCTTCATCAGGTAGTTCTCGTGCGTGCCGTAGGAGGCGCCCTTGTTGTCGGTGTTGTTCTTGTAGAGGTGGATCGGCTGGGCACCGGGCAGCTGGGCGGCCCGCTCGGCGGCCTCGGCCATGATCCGCTCGCCGGCCTTGTCCCACAGCACGGCGTCCCTCGGATTCGTGACCTCCGGAGCGCTGTACTCGGGGTGGGCGTGGTCGACGTAGAGCCGGGCCCCGTTGGTGAGGATCACGTTGGCCAGGCCGATGTCCTCGTCGGTGAGCTGGCTGGAGTCGGCGGCCTCGCGGGCGAGGTCGAAGCCCCGCGCGTCCCGCAGCGGATTCTCCTCCTCGAAGTCCCAGCGGGCCCGGCGGGCCCGGTGCATCGCCGCCGCGTAGGCGTTGACGATCTGGGACGAGGTGAGCATGGCATTGGCGTTCGGGTGGCCGGGGACGGAGATCCCGTACTCCGTCTCGATGCCCATTACTCGCCGTACGGTCATGCGGCCCTCCTTGCCCGGCGGCGCCCGTCCTGGGCGCCGCTCAAGTACCGCTGGCGCTCCGATGCGTGTGCGGTGCCCGTCCCCGCACTGCGCGACTCGGCGGTACGGAAGAGCCTAGAACGCCTTTGCGCTGGTGGGGAGATCATTTGCGGCATTGCCTTGCTCCAGTCGGGGCTCCGGAAAACAGTCGGCTGCGGGTACCCGCTGAGGGCACCCGCAGCCGCCCCGCCTTTTACAGGTACTGACCGGTGTTCGCCACCGTGTCGATGGAGCGTCCGGTGTCCGCGCCCTGCTTTCCGGTGACGAGCGTACGGATGTAAACGATCCGCTCGCCCTTCTTTCCGGAGATCCGGGCCCAGTCGTCCGGGTTGGTGGTGTTGGGCAGGTCCTCGTTCTCCTTGAACTCGTCCACGCATGCCTGGAGGAGGTGGGAGACGCGAAGGCCCTTCTGGTTCGCTTCCAGGAAGTCCTTGATCGCCATTTTCTTGGCGCGGCCCACGATGTTCTCGATCATGGCACCGGAATTGAAGTCCTTGAAGTAGAGGACTTCCTTGTCGCCATTGGCGTAGGTGACCTCCAGGAAGCGGTTCTCCTCGGATTCGGCGTACATCTGTTCCACCGCGGTCTGGATCATGCTCTGGACGGTGGCCGCACGGTCCTTCTCGTGCTCCGTGAGGTCGTCCACGTGGAGCGGGAGGCGCTCGGTGAGGTACTTGCCGAAGATGTCCTTGGCCGCCTCGGCGTCCGGACGCTCGATCTTGATCTTCACGTCGAGCCGGCCGGGCCGCAGGATGGCGGGGTCGATCATGTCCTCACGGTTGGAGGCACCGATCACGACCACGTTCTGCAGGCCCTCCACGCCGTCGATCTCGGCGAGCAGCTGCGGGACGATGGTGTTCTCCACGTCCGAGCTGACACCGGAGCCACGGGTGCGGAAGAGGGACTCCATCTCGTCGAAGAAGACGATGACCGGAGTACCCTCGCTGGCCTTCTCCCGGGCCCGCTGGAAGACCAGGCGGATCTGCCGCTCGGTCTCACCCACGTACTTGTTGAGCAGCTCGGGACCCTTGATGTTGAGGAAGAAGCTCTTGCCGGCGGCCTGGCCGGTCACCTCGGCGACCTTCTTGGCCAGCGAATTGGCGACCGCCTTGGCGATGAGCGTCTTGCCGCATCCGGGAGGCCCGTAGAGCAGGACGCCCTTGGGCGGACGCAGCTCGTGCTCCCGGAACAGGTCGGGGTAGAGATAGGGGAGCTCGACCGCGTCGCGGATGGCCTCGATCTGTCCGCCGAGGCCACCGATCTGCTCGTAGCCGATGTCGGGGACCTCTTCGAGGACGAGTTCCTCGACCTCGCTCTTGGGAACGACCTCGTAGACATAGCCGGAGCGGGGTTCGAGCAGGAGTGCGTCGCCGGGGCGGATGTTGATCCCGCGCAACGGCTCCGCGAGGCGCACCACCCGCTCCTCGTCGGTGTGGCCGAGCACCAGGGCTCGCTCGCCGTCCTCGAGGATCTCCTTGAGGGTGACGATGTCGCCGACGCTCTCGTACTCCATGGCCTCGACCACGTTGAGTGCTTCGTTGAGCATCACTTCCTGGCCGCGCCTGAGCTCGTCGAGCTCGACGCTCGGGCTGACGTTCACCCGGAGCTTGCGGCCGCCGGTGAAGATGTCGGCGGTGCCGTCCTCGTTCGCCTGTAGGAAGACACCGAAGCCCGCCGGTGGCTGGGCCAGCCGGTCGACCTCTTCCTTGAGGGCCACGATCTGGTCGCGGGCCTCGCGGAGTGTTCCGGCGAGTCGTTCGTTCTGGGCGGACACGCCGGCCAGGTTGGTCTGCAGCTCGACAATCCGCTCTTCGAGAATTCTCGTGTGCCGCGGAGATTCGGCGAGCTTGCGTCGCAGGACGGCGATCTCCTGCTCAAGGTAGGCCACCTGCCCGGCCGGGTCCTCGGACCCGCGTCCCGGGCGGATGCCGCGGTTCATGTCGTCGTCGTGGGCTGCCACGGTCCTCACCTCCTCCAAGGGGAGCTGGACGCTTCCAGACCCTACCTGGGTGGGTGTCGATTGAAACCCCTAGATCACAAAGACTGTCGGGGTGTGTCCGATCTTCACCCTTGCGCTCTCCCTCACGCCAGGGGAATACCCACGGAACGTGAGTGGAACCCAGCCGGAGGTAGGGTCGAAGCGTTCAACACCCGTCAGAGCTGGCCGGATTCCCGAACGGCTCGGCGCAGGAAACGGCAGGAGAGATGACCGTGCAGCAGGAGGCCGGAGTCGACGGCGAGGCACTGGAGGTCTGGATCGATCAGGACCTGTGTACCGGCGACGGTATCTGCGCCCAGTACGCGCCCGAGGTGTTCGAGCTGGACATCGACGGTCTGGCCTACGTCAAGGGCGCGGACGACGAGCTTCTCCAGACCGCGGGAGCGACAACGCCCGTACCCTTGCCGCTTCTCACGGACGTGGTCGACTCCGCGAAGGAGTGTCCGGGCGAGTGCATCCACGTACGTCGCGTTTCGGACAGGGCCGAGGTCTACGGCCCGGACGCAGAGTAACCAAACCGTGACTCAATCCACACTCTCCGTGACCGCTGTCTGATGTCTCACACCATCTGTCGCAGGGCCGTGGGTCATACGGTCCGCGCCTGGGACGGCGTGTCGCGGACGAACGCACCGTTCTCCCACTGCCACTTCACGTCGTCCGTGACGTCGGGGCAGCAACTGGGCACGTCGGCCGACGAGTAGCCGAGAAGCGTGGCGTGGACGGCGCCGCCGCGCACCGCGAAGTCGGTGACCGTCCGGCGGTCCCTGGGGTTCACGAGGGTGGCCACGACGCGGGGCTTGCCGCCGCCGGCGTCCCGCGTGATGACGTACACCCCGTCGGGCGGGGTCCCCATGGGCGCGTCGCAGTGCACGACGGCCACCGTCTCGGGTTGGCCGTCGCCGTCGAGGTCGCCGGAGGCCTTCTTCTGCACGACCGCCTCGACCGGACCGCACTCCAGGGGAAAGGCGACGGCCGCCGGATCGGGCGGGGTGCCGTGCGCCGGGGCGTTCTTCGTCTCGGGTGCGGCGGTCTGCGCCGCCGTCGCGGCGTCGGGCTGAAGGACCGAGGAGAGGGCCACCACGGCGGCGAGGGCCGTGGCGGTGGCGACCCAGTGAATCGGGCGGGTGTGGGTGTGTGACAGATCCGGAACGGCGGGGTGCTGCACGAGGAGTGTCTCCTGTGAGGGCTGTGCCGGCGGGGGGTGGCCAGCATCGTGCCACACGTCACAGTGCGGGGGAACGCCGGGGTGGGTACTCGGCCGGACTGCGCCGCCGCCTGCCGCGCCGCCGGGCCGCCGGGCCGCCGGGCCGCCGGGCCGCCGGGTCAACACGAAAGCGCCGTGGTGGAGTTCCCGAGCGGTCTCGGGAACTCCACCACGGCGCCTGTACGTTGATCGCGGCACGGGCCGCCTCAGCGGCCGGAGCCTCCGCCGGCGTTGGGGCCGTCGTAGTCCTCGCCGTAGGCGCCCTTGGCGGGGCGGCGGCGGCGCATGGGCGGCTCGACGCCGTCCGCGAGGCGGCGGGCGGTCAGCAGGAAGCCGGTGTGGCCGATCATCCGGTGGTCCGGGCGGACGGCCAGGCCCTCGACGTGCCAGTTGCGGATCATGGTCTCCCAGGAGGTCGGCTCGTTGAAGCAGCCGATCTCGCGGATGGACTCGACGGTCCGGGCGAGCTGGGTCGTCGTCGCGACGTAGCAGCACAGGATGCCGCCGGGCACGAGCGCCTTGGAGACGGCCTCCAGGCACTCCCAGGGGGCGAGCATGTCGAGGATGACGCGGTCGACGTCGGTGTCGGACAGGTTGTCCTGGAGGTCGCCTACGGTGAGCTGCCAGGCGGGGTGCGGGCCGCCGAAGTAGCGCTCCACGTTCTGCTGGGCGATCTCGGCGAAGTCCTCGCGGCGCTCGTAGGAGTGCAGCATGCCCTGGTCGCCGATGGCGCGCAGCAGGAAGCTGCTGAGGGAGCCGGAGCCCACACCGGCCTCCACGACGCGTGCGCCGGGGAAGATGTCGGCGAAGGCGAGGATCTGCCCCGCGTCCTTCGGGTAGACGACGGCTGCCCCGCGGGGCATGGACAGGACGTAGTCGGGGAGCAGGGGGCGCAGCGCGAGGTAGGCGACGTTCCCGGTGGTGCGGACAACGCTGCCCTCGGGAGCACCGATCAGTTCGTCGTGGGGGAAGGAACCCTTGTGGGTGTGGAAGTTCTTCCCGGCCTCGAGCGTGAACGTGTAGTGGCGGCCCTTGGGGTCGGTCAGCTGAACCTGGTCCCCGACCTTGAAGGGCCCGCGCCTGCGGGCGGCACCGGTCGGTTCGGACATGTGACCAGCCTACCGGTCCCCGGCGGGGCCGCCGACCACGCCGGTGGTCGGGCCGGTGGTCGGGCCGGTGGTCGGGCCGGTGGTCAGGAGGGGCGGGCCATGGCCTTGACGAAGGCCCGCTCGACGTCGGCCGCGGACAGCACGCCGTAGATCTCGCCGGTCTCCTCGACCACCAGGTACTCCGTGGCCGGGTTGGCGCGCAGGGCGTCCAGGAGTTCCTCGCCCGACAGCTCGGCCGACAGGCGCATGCCGTCGGTGAGGTCCTGGGCGAGGGTGCTGACCGCCACCCAGGGGCGACGGTGCTCGGGTACGCCGACGATGCCGGCCTCGCGGACCAGCGAGACGGGGGTGCCGTCGCCGTCGACGACGACCAGGGCGCGGGCCCCGGAGGCGTTGGCGCGGCGCAGCGCCTCGGACAGCGGCGTGTCGGCCGGGACGGGGACGGCGCGCCGGGTGAGGGCGCGGGCCCGCAGCTCCGGGAGGTGCTCGCGCAGGCGGGCCATGCGCAGGCTGTTTCCGGCGCCGGTCCAGATGATCGCGGCGAGGATCGCGGCGAGCAGGGCGTCCAGGACGGTGTCCATGCCGACGTCGTCCGCGGCGCCGGAACCGAGGGACTGAGTGAGCAGCGGCAGCCCGACCAGCACGGCGATGGCGAGGGCCCGGCCGACCCAGGCGGCGGCGATCGTGCCGTGCATCGGCTTGCCGGTGATCTTCCAGACGACGGCGCGGAGCATCCGGCCGCCGTCGAGGGGAAGGCCGGGCAGCAGGTTGAAGGCGGCCACGAGGAGGTTGGAGACCATCAGGCCGGCCAGCAGGACGCCGGGGACGCTGTCGGGCTCGACGGGCAGCAGGGCGGCGTAGAAGACGCCGGCGAGGACGAGGGAGAGCAGGGGACCGACGAAGGCCAGCACGAACTCGCGGCCGGGGGTCTCGGCCTCCTTCTCGATCTCGGAGACGCCGCCGAAGAACTGGAGCTGGATGCGGCGGACCGGGAGCTTGAAGCGGAGGGCGGCGACGGTGTGGGCCAGCTCGTGGACGAGGACGGAGGCGTAGAAGGCGACCGCGAAGAAGAGGGAGACCAGGTAGCGGGCGGCGCCCAGCTCGGGCAGCACGCGGTCGAGCTGACCGCCGAACACCCAGGTGATCAGGGCGGCGACCAGGAACCAGCTCGGCGCGACGTACACGGGCACGCCGAAGGGCCTGCCCATCAGCAGGCCGCCCCCGGGCTCCGGCTTTCGCTGCGGGGGCCGGCCGGGACCGGGACCGACCTCGGTCTGGGCCTCGCGACCGTCGCGATGGGGCTCCGTGGGCGCGTGGGCGGGGCGGTCACCGCCGGAGGACGGGTCGGGTCGGCGGCCCTCGGCGCCCGCGCCGCTCACGGACGGCTCGGTGGACGGTCGGACGGCGCCGTCCCCGCCCGGGGCCTGCCCGCCCCGCGGGTCGCCCGCGCCGGCGCGCTCGGGCAGGGGGCCCCGCGCGGGGCCGACGGGGTCGGCCTCGCGGAATGGGGTCTGCGGGTTCGGGTCCGGGTCCGGATCCGGGGCGGCGTCCTGCGGGGTGTTCCGTGCGGTGGCGTTCCGTGCGCTCTCGTTCCGAGCGGTGGCTCCCGCGGTGTTCTTCCGTAGCGTCTCGGGGCCCGGCGTCTCGGGACCCGGCGATGGACGGCCCGGCGTCTCGGGAGCCGGCGACGGACGGCCCGGCGTCTTGGGACCCGGCGTCGGCGGGTGCTCCTCTGCGGGGTCGGTCGCCGTTCGGGGCTGGTCCCCCCGGCCCTGTCCCGTCGTCCGGGGCCGGTCCGCGGGTCGATGCTCGGGCGGGCTGGAGTCCGCGGGGTCCGGCTGCGCGGACTCGGCGGCCGGGGCCGTGGGTCCTGCCTGGGGCTCGGCCGACTCGTCGTTGCCGGACCGCGGCTGCCCGCTCCCGCCGCTCACGTCCACGGTGTCCCCTCGTTCGAAGCGTCTCCCGCGCCTGCCGGGCGAGAGGGTCTCGTGTCGATGGTATGCGTCCGTCGCGGCCCGTTCCGTCCCGGCACCCCTGTCCTTCCCTTCCGTCGCACGGGTCCCGGCCGCGGGCTGGGTCACTGTCGGTGGCGGGCCGTAAGGTCTGTGGGCATGGAGACGAGCATCGAGGATGTCGCGGAGGACGCCGGCGGACCCGCCCGACCGGCGGCGACGGTGGCGGACCACGGAGACACGACGGTGGGCCCGGCGGCCGCCGCCCCCTCGCCCGTGCCCGTGGCCACAGCGCCGGCCTCGCTCTCGCCCTCCCGGGCCGGCGACTTCATGCAGTGTCCGTTGCTGTACCGGTTCCGGGTCATCGACCGCCTGCCGGAGAAGCCGAGCGAGGCGGCGACGAGGGGCACCCTGGTGCACGCGGTGCTCGAGCGGCTCTTCGACGCCCCGGCGGCCGAGCGCACGGCACCGCGGGCGAAGGCGCTGGTCCCGGGCCAGTGGGACCGGCTTCGGGAGAGCAGGCCGGAGGTGGACGAGCTGTTCGCGGACGACCCGGAGGGCGAGCGGCTGGCTCGGTGGCTCGGCGAGGCGGAACAGCTCGTCGAGCGCTGGTTCACCCTGGAGGACCCCAGCCGGCTGGAGCCCGCCGAGCGCGAGCTGTTCGTCGAGGCCGAGCTGGAGTCCGGGCTGCGCCTGCGCGGCATCATCGACCGGGTCGACGTGGCGCCCACCGGCGAGGTGCGGATCGTCGACTACAAGACGGGCAAGGCACCCCGGCCGCAGTACGCGGAGGGCGCGCTGTTCCAGATGAAGTTCTACGCGCTGGTGGTGTGGCGGCTGAGGAAGGTCGTCCCGCGGCGCCTGCAACTCGTCTATCTCGGCAGCGGCGACGTGCTCACGTACGACCCGGTCCTCGCCGATCTGGAGCGGGTCGAGCGCAAGCTGCTGGCGCTGTGGGAGGCCATCCGGCTGGCGACCGAGACGGGTGACTGGCGACCGCGTCCCACCAAGCTGTGCGGCTGGTGCGATCACCAGGCGCACTGCCCGGAGTTCGGTGGCACTCCCCCGCCCTATCCGCTCCCGGTGAGGGCGGCCGACTCCGGCGGCACCGAGCAGGGCAGAATGGGGCCGGACTAGCGAAGGAGACTTACGTGGCCATCCGCGTCCTACTGGTCGACGACCAGCCGCTGCTGCGCACCGGCTTCCGGATGATTCTTGAGGCCGAGCAGGACATCGCGGTCGTCGGCGAGGCCGGAGACGGCCTCCAAGCACTCGACCAGGTGCGGGCCCTGCAGCCCGATGTGGTGCTGATGGACATCCGCATGCCGCGGATGGACGGTGTGGAAGCGACCCGGCAGATCACCGGGCCCGAGCGGGACGGCCCGGCGAAGGTGCTGGTGCTGACCACCTTCGACCTCGACGAGTACGTCGTGGAGGCGTTGAAGGCGGGCGCCAGCGGCTTCCTGCTCAAGGACGCCCCGGCCAACGAACTGGTGCAGGCGATCCGCGTGGTGGCGAGCGGCGAGGCGATGCTCGCGCCGAGCATCACCAGGCGGCTGCTCGACAAGTACGCCACGCACCTGCCCTCCGGCGACGAGCCGGTGCCGGACGCGCTGCACACGCTGACCGAGCGTGAGGTGGAGGTGCTGAAGCTGGTCGCCCGCGGCCTGTCCAACGCGGAGATCGCCGCCGACCTCTTCGTCAGCGAGACCACCGTGAAGACACACGTGGGTCATGTGCTGACCAAGCTGGGTCTGCGTGACCGGGTGCAGGCCGCGGTGTACGCGTACGAGAGCGGCCTGGTCCGCCCCGGCGCGCAGTAGACCGCTCCACACGCGTCCGACCGCGCGACACCGGCGCGTACGAAACCCGAAGGGCGCCCTCTTCTCGCGAGAAGAGGGCGCCCTTCGGTTCTGTCCGGCGGGGCGTCAGCCGCTCACACCCCGGCCCAGCTCCCACAGCTGGAGCGTCGAGGAGGAGTTGAGGACGTAGGCCGTGCCCGTGACGTCGTCCCCGGAGGCGACGTACTGCTTGCCCTGCCACAGCGGGATCACCGGGACGTCGGTGGCGGTGATGTCCTGGATCTCGGTGAGGCTGTCCACGGCGGAGAGCCGGTCGGCCTCGCGACGGGACTCGGGGATCAGCGTGTTCCTGATCTCCGTGTTCGTGTACGGCGAGTTGAGGGTGTTGTCCTTGTCGAGGAACGGCGCGATGAAGCTGTCCGCGTCCGGGAAGTCGGGGAACCAGCCCATGCCGAAGACGTCGTACTCGCCCTTCAGCTCCGCCGGGCGGAACTTGTCCCAGGGCGTGCCCTTGATGTCGATGTCGAAGAGACCGCTGTCGTTCAGCTGCTTCTGCAGCTGCTCGAACTCCTGCTTGGTCGCGGCACCGTAGTGGTCCGTCGTGTAGTGCATGGTCAGCTTCACCGGCGTCTTGATGCCCGCGTCCTCCAGCATCCCCTTGGCCTTGTCCACGCTCGGGTCGCCGTACTTGTTGAAGAACGAGTTGGAGTGACCGGTGATGCTGGCCGGGACCATCGAGTACAGCGGCTCGGCCTGGGAGCCGTAGACCTCGGAGACGAGTTCGCTGCGGTTGATGAGCTGGGCCATCGCCTGGCGGACGGCCTTGTCCTTCACCGTCGGCGCGTCCGTGTTGAAGCCCAGGTAGCGGATCTCGAGACCCGCCACCTCGACCAGGTCGACGTCGCCGTCCGTGGCGTTGGAGAGCTTCCGGATCTGGTCGGGCGTCATCGCACGCGTCATCACGTCGATGTCACCCTTGTCGAGCGCGGCGCCCATGGCCTCGGCGTCGTTGAACGACACGATCTCGACCTTGTCGTTGTTCACCTTCAGGCTCCCCTTGTAATCGGGGTTCTTGGTGAACACGGCCTTGGTCATCTCGTCGTTCTTGACCTCGGCCTTCATGGTGTACGGGCCGGAGCCGTCCAGCTCGAAGCCCTCGCGCAGCTTGCCCTTCTCGTAGTCGTCCGGGTTGACGATGCCCGCGACCGGGGTCGACAGCTTGAACGGGAAGGTGGCGTCGGCGGTGTTGAGGTGGAAGATGACCTCGCGGTCGCCCTGCGTCTCGATGGTGTCGACGGTCGACAGCAGGCCGTAGACCTGGCTGTCGGCCTTGATGGACAGGGCACGCTCGATGGAGAACTTCACGTCCTCCGCGGTGACGGCGTCTCCGTTGGCGAACTTCAGGCCGTCGCGCAGGGTGCAGGCATAGCGTTCGTTGCCGGTATCGGTGAATCCGCACTTCTCGGCGGCCTCGGGTACGGGTTCACCGTCGCCGCGGGGCTGGATCATCAGGGTCTGCGTGGTCTGACGCAGGATGTTCCAGGAGCCGACATCGTAGGCGTACGCCGGGTCGAAGGGCGCGGGTGCCTCCTCCGAGGCGGTGAACCGGTCCGTGGTGCCGACGACGATCGCGTCCCCGCCACTGCCGCTGTCGGACCCGCCGCAGGCGGCGAGCACCGGCGCGAGCAGGCCGACTACGGCCGGCAGCACCAAAGTCTTGCGGTTCATGCTCGAGTTTCTCCAGAGCTGTCGGTCCGTGTATCCGGCATGCAGGGGTGTCGCGGCGGATCACGGGGGTAGTGGCCGATGTTCTCGCGACGAGATTAGTCCGCGCCCGCTCGGGGGCTCGCAGCCACCGGAGTTGAGGACTCATCACGGAGCGAAACCGGTCGTGGACACACCGAAAACCCGACAGTGGAAGGATTAGTGCAGGGTTTCACCAATCAGGACACAAGGGCGCCTCGACAACGTTCGCCAGGCGCGAGCCAGCACACCGACGTCACCCTGTCGACCCCTGACAAGGTGACGAACGTCACACGGGAGCTGCTGTCGTCGGGTGCCTGAATTCGGCCATCCGGAGCGGCGGAATTCCCCGCCGCGCGCCCCGCGTTGTCTCGCGCGGACGTTCCCGGAATTGCCGCGTTAACGCCGGCGCACGCTGGGTGAACGCCTAGCGCATTTGTGTCATCAGGCCGCGCAGAAATGTCAGGTCGACCTCTTCCAGCGAGTCGACCACCGTGCGGCGGACGGCCGGGGTGATGGGAGCGACCGAGGGCACGGCCACGACGTGGCAGCCGGCGGCCTCCGCGGCGGCGACGCCGGTCGCGGTGTCCTCGACGACGGCGCACCGGGCCGGGTCCACGCCTAGGCCGGCCGCGGCGGCCAGGTACGGGTCCGGGTGGGGCTTGGTGCGCGGCACCTCGTCGCCCGCGACGGTGAGGCCGAAGTGCTGGGGACCCAGCGAGGTCAGCACGCGGTCGATGATGCGCCGGTGCGAGGCGGAGACCAGGGCCGTGGGGATCTCGTGTGCGGAGAGCTCCGCGAGCAGCCGGGCGGCTCCCGGCATGAGCGGCAGGGTACGGCCGATGCGCTTCTCGAAGCCGTCGTTGAGCAGCACGCTGAGTTCGGCGAGCGTGATGTCGGCCCCGGTGGCCTCGATCAGGAATCCCGCGCTGCGGCTCATGGGGCCGCCGACGACCACGTGGCGCCAGGAGTCGTCGAGGGTGTGGCCGAGGGAGGCGAAGACCTCGACCTCGACGTCCCACCAGAAGCCCTCGGTGTCCACCAGGGTGCCGTCCATGTCCAGGAGCACGGCCTGCAGGGCGGAGCCTTCGGCCGTACGGGTTCCGAGCGCGGGGACCGTACTGGTCATCCACGTACCTCCTTGAAGGGACGATCAGGCCGGTTCCCACGAAGGGAACCGGCCTGCGGTGGACCGACCAGTGTACGTCGTGCGGGACAGGAACGCCTGGTGTGGCCGCCGAAGCGGTACGGAGGCGTCCCACGGCGGCCTCAGCGGGCGTTGAAGTACTTCGCCTCGGGGTGGTGGATCACGATGGCGTCGGTGGACTGCTCGGGGTGGAGCTGGAACTCCTCCGACAGGTGCACGCCGATGCGCTCCGGCTGGAGCAGGTCGGCGATCTTCGCGCGGTCCTCCAGGTCCGGGCAGGCGCCGTAGCCGAGGGAGAAGCGGGCGCCCCGGTACTTCAGGGCGAACATGTCCTCCATCTCGGCGGGGTCCTCCCCGGCGAAACCGAGTTCGGAGCGGACGCGGGCGTGCCAGTACTCGGCGAGGGCCTCGGCGAGCTGTACGGACAGGCCGTGCAGTTCGAGGTAGTCGCGGTAGGCGTTGGCCTGGAACATCCGGGCCGTCTCCTCGCCGATCCGGGAGCCGACGGTGACGACCTGGAAGCCGACCACGTCGATCTCGCCGGACTCCTCCGGGCGGAAGAAGTCGGCCAGGCACAGACGCCGGCCGCGCCGCTGGCGCGGGAACGTGAAGCGGGTGCGCTCGTTGCCGGCGTCATCGAGGACGATCAGGTCGTCGTCCTTGGAGACGCACGGGAAGTAGCCGTAGACCACGGCCGCCTCCAGCAGGTTCTCCGTCTGGAGCCGGTCCAGCAGCCCGCGCAGTCGCGGCCGGCCCTCGGACTCGACCAGTTCCTCGTACGAGGGTCCCTCGCCGGTGCGGGCCTGCTTCAGACCCCACTGGCCCTTGAACAGGGCGCCCTCGTCGAGCCAGGAGGCGTACTCCTTGAGCTGGATGCCCTTGACGACGCGCGTGCCCCGGAAGGGCGGCTCGGGGACCGGGTTGTCGGTGGCGACGTCGGAGCGGACGTGGCCCTCCTCGGGACGCTCCTCGACCTCCACCGTGGCGGCGCGGACCCGGCGCTGGCGCAGCTCGGGCAGTTTCGCGCCGGGCACACCGCGCTTGATGCCGATCAGGGCGTCCATCAGCCGCAGGCCCTCGAACGCGTCGCGGGCGTAGCGGACTTCGCCGTCGTAGATCTCGTGGAGGTCCTGTTCGACGTAGGCGCGGGTGAGGGCCGCGCCGCCGAGGATGACGGGATAGTCGGCGGCCAGCTTGCG